>JBPOJE010000098.1:0-29476 GCA_052033935.1 Armatimonadota bacterium | reverse complement strand
TGGACGGGTTCTTGAGCGTGAGATAGGGCACTTGGGGTGCGATCCCGAAACGACCCCCCTCTTCCGCCCCGTGTATCCGTGGATGCTGTCCAAGACCCACGCTTGGTGCCAATCGAGCCTTCTGCGCACTCAGAACGGAGCTTTCCACGCTCAGACGCGGGGCGACCACGCCCCTGATCCTCGGTTACTGCTGTCCAAGACGTTCAGACCTGGGCATCTCGGCGGCACCCGCAATAGCTATCTTGGACAGGTATGCTTCATCGAACTGATTGCGCCCCGCAAGACCTGACAGCCTGCCGTTGAGGCCGGAACCCCGTACAAAAAAGTCCCCGGCCGGAGATTAGCCCCAGCCGGGGCCTTTCGGAAGTTCTGCGTGCTATTGGGTGATGACGCACTCTGTAGAAAGGGAAGAACCCCCAAAAGGTATATTCGCTCTGCGCTGTGTGCTATTCCTTAAGACGCGTACGGTTGCGCCGAAGTTCCCCTGATGTATGAAGATTTCTGGAACTTATGAAGGCTCCGCAAGGATTATTCTTGCACCAGGCCTCGTCCGGGGAACTCCGTCTGCGTCATTTGTGTGCAACGGAGGCTGTCTGGGCGCCCCTCCGGCCCGCACGATTGTGACACCACAGGCGCGCGTCAGAACACTTTGAAGACCAGGCTCGTGCCGAAAATGTGCTTGATGTCCGCGAACTCCGGCCGCCGCTCGCGAAGCTCGTGCAGCGCGGCCGGCACATCCTGCCCGGTACGCGCGTCGTAGTCGTGCCAGACGATGACTCCCCTGCCGCCCCTTAGGAGTCTCAATGCGCGCTCGGTATCGCTGATCACATATTCATACGTGTGCGCGCCGTCCACGAACACGAAATCCACCGCCCCTTCCCACGGCGAGAAGTCGAACGTCGCCGAGTCGCCATAGAGCTGCCGGATTCGGGGGGCGTAGGGCGTATTGAGGAACCGCGCGCCGGAGACGTCCTTTTCGACGAATGCGGCGTCGGCGTCGCTAATATCAAAGGCGGCCGACGCAGCCTGATCTCGCGGAAGGTCGAGCGTGAGGACCTGCACGTCTTCGGGTAGGTTGGCCGCCATGTTGAGCGTGGTGCGCCCATCGAACGTGCCGATCTCGAACACCGTCTTCGGCGCGTGCACCCTCAGCAGGCGCGCAATGGCGACAATCTCCTCGAGCGCGACATTCCCCCCGCGCCCGATGGGCTCCAGGATACGGATGGGCTCGTCCTCGGGGCCGATGTCGCCAATGGCGGCCTGCGGGAGTTCCAGGGCGCGGCTGTCGGGCGGAGGGGCAAGCTCGCGCTGGCGGAAGAACCCGAAATGGCGGCAAATGCGCGCAATGAGGCCGCGGTTGCGCCCGGAGACGATTCCGAGCGTAAAAAGATACACGGCGCACGCAAGTCCGCAGACATACTGCGGAATGAAGCTGACGATTCTGCTCAAGAACACTCTCCGGCCGCCCGACGGGCTGTGGCGATGGCACCCTCTTCCGGGATATTCGGAGACCCAGGCCGAATAGTTCAGCCCCGGCGCAACTCGAGAAGCGCAATCTCGGGCGGAGCAAGGAAACGCAGAGGCAGGAAGCTGGAGCCGATGCCACGGCTGACGTACACCTGTGTGCGCTCCGGGTCCACGCCGATCACCTTCCGCAGGCTCTCACTTCCCAGCAGCCCCGCCGCCAGTCCCCTGCCGTGCCCGGAGCGGGTGTAGAGCGGGCCGATGAACGGCAGCGCGAGTTGCCCGCCGTGCGTGTGTCCGCTCAAAACGACATCCGCCCCCACCTCGATGGCGGCAACGATGATTGCCGGCGTGTGCGACAGCAGCAGCATGAACCGGTCGTCCGGCGCGCCCTCCACCGCACGGCCCAGGTTGTCGCGTCCGCTGTGCGGGTCGTCCACTCCGGCGATAACGATGCTCGCGCCCCCGCGCCGCAGGATGACATGCTCGTTTTCGAGAAAGCGGATCCCCGCCTCACGCATCACGCGCCGCACGCCCGCATAGGACTCCGGGTGCCGCACGTCGGCGTTGCCGGAGATCGCGAAGGCCCCCTCGCGCGGGCGCGCTCCGAGCGCCATCGCCGCAAGCTGCCGCCCGGAGACGTCGTCGAAGGCGAGGTCGCCCGTGATGGCGAGGATGTCCGGCGACAGATCACGGATCATCCGGGTCACACGGCGCTCGCGGCGGCCCATTTTGGACATGTGCAGGTCGCTGAGCTGCAGGATCGTGAACCCGTCGAATTCGGCGGGCAGGCGCGGGCAGGTAAGGCGCAGGCGGCGCAGGCAGATGGCGAACGGCTCGTATGCGGTGGCATAGATAGCGAGCGCGGCGGCCACTGTGGCGGTCAGGATTGGCGCAGGCAAATTCAACCTGCCCTGGTTCCAGTGGTGGGTCTGGTTATGGTGTGTCACCTCGCATGGCGTGCGGTGTCGTTCGCCGCGAGGAGGCGCGATACCTTCCGGAAGGGCCGTCAGCGCACCCCGCCTGAACTCAGATTCGCCTTTCTGACCCATGCCCCTTGCCAGCGGCAGCCCCGGTGCGGCATTATTGCGATTACCACAATGGATGACGCCAAACGCCGCAAACTCGCCGCCGTCTATCGCGACGGCCTGCTGAACGATACGATCCCCTTCTGGTCGAAGCACGCGCCCGACCGTGAGCACGGGGGCTTCCTGACGTTTCTAGACCGGGACGGGTCGCTCTTCGGCACAGACAAACCAGTGTGGCTGCAGTGCCGGACAGCCTGGGTCTTCTCGAAGCTGTACAACTGCGTTGAGAAGAAGGCAGAGTGGCTCGACATGGCGCGGCTGGCGGTGGACTTCCTGCTAGCGCACTGCTTCGATGACGACGGGCGGATGTTCTTTCTGATGACCCGCGACGGGCGGCCGCTCAGAAAACGCAGATACGTGATCTCCGAGGTCTTCGCGGCGATGGGACTCGCCGAATACGCGATGGCCTCCGGCGACGGGGAGATGCTGGCAAAGGCCCGCGAGGTATTCGACCTTCTGATGCGCTATCACACCACGCCGGGGCTGCTGGAGCCTAAGGTGGACCCCCACACGCTGCCGTCGGTGGGACACACCATGCCCATGATCCTGCTGAACCTGACTCAGGTGATGCGGCAGGTGGACGAACGGCACGTGTACCACGAGACCGCGGACAGGTCGCTGGACATGGTCTTCAACCTGTTCGCGAAGCCCGAGCACCGGGCCGTGCTGGAGATGGTCGCGCCGGACGGGTCCATCATTGACACGCCCGACGGCCGGACGATTCTTCCCGGGCACGCGATAGAGAGCGCGTGGTTCATTATGGAAGAAGGGCGGCTGCGCGGTGACACGGAGCTTTCGCTGAAGGCGATTCCGCTTCTCGAGTGGTCGCTGAAGCGCGGATGGGATGAGAAGCATGGTGGGCTGCTTTATTACGTGGACCTCTTCAACCGCCCGCGCATCGAGTATCAGTGGGACATGAAGCTCTGGTGGCCGCACACGGAGGCGATTTACGCGACACTGCTCGCGCATCATCTGACCGGTGACGCGAAGTGGGAGGCGTGGCACACGAAGATCCACGATTATTCGCACAGCCATTTCCCCGATCCTGAGTTCGGAGAGTGGTTCGGCTACCTGCATCGCGACGGCTCGGTAGCGAACGGCTGCAAGGGCAACTGCTGGAAGGGGATGTACCACCTTTCGAGGATGCAGCTTTACTGCTGGAAGTTGCTGGAGGAAACAGGCGGGTGAGCACGGAACCGGGGACGTTACTGCTCGCGTTTGCGTTCACCCTGTTCGCGGGCCTTGCGACGGGCATCGGCAGCGGGATTGCCTTCTTCGCGCGGCGGACGAACTACCGGATGCTGGCGGTTGCGCTCGCGTTTTCGGGCGGTGTGATGCTCTACGTCTCGTTCAGGGAGATTCTGGGCAAAGCTCAGACGGCCCTGCAGGGGGCGCTCGGCGAGAGGGCCGGGTCGTGGGCGGCCGTGGGGGCCTTCTTCGCGGGCATTGCGCTCATCGCCATCATTGACGCTCTGATCCCATCGGTGGAGAACCCGCACGAGGCGCGCACGGTGCGGGAATTGGAAGGCCTGAAGCCAAACCGCAAAGCCGAAACGGCCAATCTGCACCGCCTTGGCCTGTTCACCGCGCTGGCGATTGGCATCCACAACTTCCCGGAAGGGCTGGCGACGTTCGTGGCGACGCTTCACGACCCGAAGGTTGGCCTCGCGATCGCCGTCGCCATCGCGCTGCACAACATCCCGGAGGGTGTGAGCGTGAGCGTACCGATCTACTACGCCACGGGAAGCCGCAAACGGGCATTCGGGCTGTCGGTGCTGTCAGGGCTGGCCGAACCCGCGGGCGCCCTCATCGGCTTCGTGCTGCTCCGGAATTTCCTGAGCGAGGCCGTCATGGGCGTGCTGTTCGGCATCGTCGCGGGGATTATGGTATTCATCTCCATTGACGAACTTCTGCCTGCCGCGCGCGAATACGGCGAGGCGCACGAAGTGCTCTACGGACTGGTCGCGGGCATGGCCGTGATGGCCATCAGCCTGTTGCTGGTTCTGTAGCCCCGGGCGGCCGCTAAGGCTCCATCTTCTCGAGCCCGGACTGCCAGAAATACACGTCGTCGAAGTACGCCAGGCCCTTTTCGCCGGCCGTAACCCTGCAGCGGATCGCCGCGAAGGCCGACCCCACCGGCGCCGTGCCGCTGAGATTGATGTTCGTCCAGTCGGCGTCACCCGAGACAGGCTCGGACATCAGCGTGGCGATCTCAGCGCCCATCGAGTCCTGGAAGATAACCTCCACGACCGCATTGGCTCCTAGGTCCACCGCGCGCACCGCCGCCTGAAGATTGTGGACGAAGCCCGGCTTCACCGGGACCGGGTCCGACACCCACCAGCGCTCTTTCTCGCCCGCTTTGATGGTGAGGTTGCGCTGTCCGGCGTATGCGTAGCGCTGCCCGAGGTTTATGTCCAACCCGGGCATCACGTTGTAGGCGCCCCATCCGGCATCCTGCCAGATAAGCCCGTCGCCCTCCTCCGACGGCTTCCAGCCCTTCGGCGACTTCGCATCGGAGTCAGGCCGGAACTCGAAGCTCGGATCGGAAAGCAGGTTGACCGCCACAGGCTCGATGCGGTTGCTGAGTGAGCGAGGCTTCTGGAAGCCATCGGGCTCGAAACCGCGGGCGGTCAACAGCAGGCAGTCCACGAGCTTAGCGTACTGCCTGTCGTCCGACATCGTGACGGCCAGACCCTTGCCGCGCGGGCTGTCCACGCGGATGGTGAGCGTGTGCGTACCCTTCGAGATGCGTGTCGCGCCGTAGTGATACCAGGCGAATACCTGCCGGGTGTCTTCGACGGCGTTATAGAGCGAAACGACGCTCGTGTCGCGGGGCACGAACTGGCTGGAGCCCTTCTGCCACGGGCCGTCGTCCACGCGCCACGAACACGCCGAGCTGTACGCAAGGTAGTTCTCGCGCATCCAGATCTGGTAGGTGGCCTCCGCGGGTGCCGTGAACTTGAACGTCGCGTACCAGCCCGTATCGGCGGGCGGCTCCACGGCCGTCTCAAGCCCCAGAAACGCCTGCCCGCTCAGGTTGGGAAGCCCTCCCAGGCGGCTGTAGTTGAAGTTCGACGCGATGCGGTCCTCGGCTTCGATCCAGATGTACGGAGACCGGGCGCTGAAGAACGCGTCCACCTTTTTAGTCGCGGTTGCGATGGCCTCGGCGTAGCGTCCAGCATTGGCCGATGCCCGGGCGGAAGCGACGATCTTCGACAGATCGCTGCGTTCGTCTTCTTCAAGCGCCAGCGCCGCCGCGCCGGCGCGGGCAATCACCTCCCGCGCGGCTTCGGCCGGCACGGAATTCGCGGCGGGCAAACCGCGGATGACGACAGAGTCGCGGGCGGCGGTGGAATCCACCAGCACGCCATTGCGCACCCACGGGTTCTGGTCGCGGCCCGGCCACTGGTCCACGCGGATGAGCTTGCTGTCAACAGGCTGCAGGTCAACTACCAGCTTGCCCGATCGCATCTCGCCCGCCGACTCTCCGCCCGGGTAAGAAGCCGAAACGCGGCTCCCCGCCGGAATGTTGAACGAGACCGTGCGCTTCTGGCCTCCGGCTAGCCCGGCGACGGTCACGGGAACATCCCCGTCAAAAAAGGTGAACCCGTAGAGGTGCGGGCCAAGATCGAGCACGCGCACGCCCAGAAGCTCCTCAAATACCCCTGTGTACGGGTCGGGGTTGGCTTCACCGCCGGTCTCCAGGTTGTCAGGCCGGTACCCGTGCAGCCCGAACACCTGCTTCGAGTTGATCTGCAGATTCCCGTCCACAAGGTTCCACGGCTCGCCCGTGCTGGCGCAGCGATTGAGCACGCGGCTGGTGGGGGTGGGCTTCAGCACCTGGAACTTCCGCCCGTCGGCATCCTCTCTGAAGACGCCGGTGTAGTATTTGTCTATTTCGGGAATCTGGCCCAGGTCCTTGCGGAAGCCGATCATCGTTATCCGGACGCCGTCCTTTACCGCCTTCACCAGTTCGTCGCGGTGGCGCTCGCTGGCCGGGCAGTTTTCAAGGCTCACGATGAACATCGGCGTGTCCGGGCGCAGTGAGAAGCTCGGGACAATCCAGATGTCGTTTTCGGAGCGCTCCACGGGCTCGCGCCACCACCATCCGCCGAAGCCGTAGTAATCGCCCATCGGATCGGAGGAGAGCGACATGGAGTTGGGGTTGTACATTCCGGGGAAGCGGAAGTACATCGCCGGCCTGTAATCCGCCAGAACGAGCGCGCTACCCAGAATCTGGCCGTACGTCCCCAGCCACTCTAGCTGGCGCACGTCGGCGGTCAGAGCGTCGGTCCAGGGGTCGTTAGCGCCTTCGCCCGGCACCATGTTGTACTGGAACACACCCTTGGCCCCGCCCATGATGAGCGCGTTGTAGTTGGCGTACATCGTGCCAAGGCGGCTCGTGTAGCCCGGGGCTTTGTTGCGCGACGGGCTGTTGTCCTGATGGTTGCCCTCGCCCGTCTCGGTCACGACGAGCCAGGTGGTCTTTGTCGCCTGCTCGAGTTCGCCGTACAGGTGCGCCGCCATGAACATCAGCATCGGCTCGCCCGTGCCGTACGACTCCATCCCCAGACCGTCGTGCCCGCCGGGCGTCCCCAGGTCGTTGATGTGCCAGAAGTCCATGTCGGAGAAGCCCTTGTAGATGACGGGGACGTCGTAGAGCTTCTTGAACTCGTCGGCGATGTCGCAGGTGTAGTGCAGCAGCGAGCGGCCCAGGAACTCCATCGTGTCGTAGTTATACTGAGAGGTCGTCAGGTCGAGCGCGAGCACGGACTGGTCCCGCGGGTCCATTAGGAACTGGTGCAGATGTCCGGACGGAGGGATGTCCTTGCGGTCCAGGGGGATGAGCCGCGCCGCCTGCTCGAAGCTGGCGACGGGCGAAACCGGGTCCCATGCCTCGTTCAGCTTCGCTAGCGTTCCATAGCGCGTCTGAAGCCATTCCTGGAACTGCCGGTGGTATTCGGGCGCGGACGGGTAGAAGTCACGGTTCATGTTCATCTCGTTCCAGAGCGGGTCCGCGAGGAATCGGAAGCCCGGCCCGAGATTCACTTTGCTGTAGTGCTTGCGGACGACATCGAGGTACTGCGGGTACTTGTCGTCCCAGTAGTACATCGAGTACATCCCCGGCGCCTCGCGCTCGAGCACGAAGACAACCTGATAGCTGCCATCTTTCGACACCTTGACGTCCGCCTCGACTTTCTTGTTGTCCGAGACGCGCGCCCTGCCAGTCTGCACAACCTCCCAAGTGTCGCGCTCGAACACGGCAAAGTATCCCCCGAACGTCTTGTCCTGCTCCACGGTCACCGTGCCGCTTCCGGTGACGTCCTTGCGCGGGCCGGGCGCGGGGTAGTAGTAGCCCGGCCCCTTCGCCTCCAGCGCCTGGAACTCGAGTCCGTAGGTAAACCCTTGCTCGTCGAGATAGTCTATCGTTTGCTGAAAGAACTTGTAGTCGTCGTCAGAGTACGTCTTCCAGACGTACGGCTGATTGACTCCGAGGTGCAGATAGAGGCTGCGGACGCCATACTTCTTGAGCAGGTCTATCTGCGCCTTCACGACATTCCAGTCGCGGCCGTAAACGAACATTCCGCCAGCCGGCATCCACGGGCGCCCGTCCCAGATGAGCGCGTGGGCGCGGTTGACGCGCCATTCGTGCGGTACGCCGTACTTGTCCACCATTTTGCCGCGCGTGATGATCTTGCCCGGCCGCGAGGGCGCCTCGCCGGTGATTCTGACGGGGCACATGCCCTGCGCGGGCTGCTGATGCACCCCCGCCACTAGCTGGTAGTCTCCCGGAGGGATATCCACGGGAACGAGCATCTTGAGCGCCCGGATCTTCGTCACGCCCGGTTTCCACGACGCTGCGGCCGGGTGAGGGTCGAAGTCGAGCGCTTCCCAGGTCACGCTGCCTCTGTTGAGGCACAGGTACACCCGCGTTCCGGCCGGGAGCGCCGAGACGGCATCCACTGACACGTTGACGCTGAGTTCGGCTCCCAGTTTGGCGCCCGGGGCGCACGCGACGGAGATCGAACGCACAAGGGGCGCGGTCTGTGGATAGGCCGCCTTCTGGTATTCGGCGGCCGCGGGCAGGCGCGCCAGAACGGCGAGCGCCGCGAAAGCAGCGAGCGGCGCAAGCCTCAAGCGTGTCAGACGGATAGGGACCATGGTCTCTCCTTCCACAGATATGAACCCGGCGTCGGCCTAGGGCCGGGTAATCTCGATCCAGCGAATCCCGTAGGGCTCGAGCAGAGCGCCGGGCAGTTCGGACTGAAGCTCAGACGCTCCGCCCACCCTCAGGGTTTCCAGGTTGTTCACGTTGGCTTCCGGGTTGATCCGGACATAGCGGCAGGTGCTGGCGGCTACTTCTCGCGCGAGGCCTCAATCAGCACGTCGGCGACTTCCGGACGCGAAAACTCCTGCGGCGGGCGCTTACCGGCCTTCAGCATCTCGCGCACCTTCGTGCCCGACAGCGACACCCTGTCCTCCGGCCCGTGCGGGCAGGTCTTCGCCGATGCCATCCCCTCGCACCTGTTGCACCAGAACGAGTGCTCGAAGAACAGCGGCGTTATGCCAAGCTCCTCCGGCGTGAACTCGCTGAAGATGCGCTGGGCGTCATACGTGCCGTAGTACGTGCCCACCCCCGCGTGGTCGCGGCCCACTATGAAGTGCGTGCAGCCGTAGTTCTTGCGCACCATCGCGTGCAGAATCGCCTCGCGCGGGCCTCCGTAGCGCATGGCGGCGGGCATCACGGACAGAAGCGTGCGGTCTTTCGGGTAATAGTTCTGGAGCAGCACTTCGTAGCAGCGCATGCGCACTTCGGCGGGAATATCGTCCGACTTTGTTTCGCCGACCAGCGGATGCAGCAGCAGGCCGTCCACGATCTCCAGCGCGCACTTCTGGATGTACTCGTGCGCACGGTGCACGGGGTTGCGGGTCTGGAATCCAACGATGGTGCTCCACCCGCGCTCGTCGAATACTTTGCGGGTCTCGGCGGGGGTGAGGCGGTACTGCTGGAAGTCGTCGTGACGCGGCGGGGCAAGAAGCGTGATGGGGCCGCCCGCAAGCATATCTTCCTGCGCATACAGGACGGTTACGCCCGGGTGCGCCTCTTCCTCGGTGCGGAACACCTCACGAGCCTCGCGGCGCGGGTCGTAGGGAAAGACCTCGTTGACGGTCATCACGGCCACAACCGCGCCGCCCAGGGCCTTCAGCGCGAGGCGCGCTCCTTCCGGCAGTTTGGCCGCGAGGTCTTTCGAAACAGCGAGCGTGATGGGGATTCCCCACGGCAGGCCGCACATCAGGTGCATGCGCAGCATGCACTCCTCATAGTCCGCCCGCGTCATAAAGCCATCGAGCGGGCTGAACGCGCCTATGCCGAGCATCTCCACGTCCGAGAGGTCCCGCTGGGACAACGTCACGGACGGCAGGCCCGCGGCCTCGGCGGCAAGCGCGGAGGCCTCGTCCGGCGAAGCGATGAGATTGAGGAGGCGTCCTCCGTGGGGTGTTGAGCTCATGATCAGTTACCTCGTGTCCTTTTGTGAATCCTAATCCGAATCGGCTTCCTTCGGGAGGAAGCAACCCCGCGCCAGCAGGTCAAGCATCACGTTGAAGCAGACCATCTGCATCTCGACGCGCTTGCCGAGCGGGAGCAGGCCGGGGCTCTCGGTCGTGATAAGATGCCGCGAGCCTTCCCTCCACATGAAAAGCGCTTTGGGCAGGCCGGCGGCAAACCGCCCGTCTGCCTCTGGAGGCCGCCCGGACGGCAGAATGATGCCACCCGAAGCCGGGCACCCGTCTATGATATCCCCTTCGTGCACGGGATAGCCCGCCGCCCAGAGCGCGGTGATCATGGATTCGGCGGCAGGAGGTCCTTCGCCGCGCGAGCGCTCGTACAGGTACATGCCGCGCATCTCGTAGTCTTCGTGCAGATCGTACGTGAGATCGAAACTCCGGCCCGCCAGCGACCGCTCGACAATCGCGATCTCGTCCGCCTGCCCCTCTTTAGCGAACTCGCGGTTCAGGTCGAGCCCGGCCCAGTTCTCGCGCAGATCAAGCTCGTACCCCGTCGGGTTGTCGCAGGGGTAGATGAGAAAATCGGCATTCAGCTCATCGCGCCGCCGACTCAGTTCGGCGAGGCCCTCGATGAGCGCTTCCGGCCCGCCGGGCTCGTTGCCGTGCATTCCTGTTGAGACGCACACGCTCTGGCGCCCGCCGCCGCACACGAGGCGCATCTGGTGGATCTCGTAGATCCCCGACGGCGTTATGAACTCGCCGATGGGAGCCATGCGTGCGCCGACGCTTTCGGCGGCCTGATGGTACCGTTCCACGAGTTTAGAGTACGAGCGCTGCTTCAGCATATTCCGGCAATACGAGTATAGCCGAGAAGGCGCGGCCCCTAGAACCAGACGGACGCCCGCATCGTGACGGCGGGGTTTGAGGTATAGTAAGAGACGGGGTGGCGGAAAAGGAAGATGCAACGGTAATGAAGATTCGTGGCAGCATTTTAGTGGCGGCCGTTCTCCTTACGGCTGCGATCCCCTCGTGGGGACAGGGCATCAGTGTGCGTGTGAACGGAGACCCCGTAGTGTTTAGCGGGACAGGTCCCGTCAGCATTGACGGACGCGTGCTTGTTCCGCTGCGCGGCGTGCTCGAGAAGATGGGAGCGTTTGTGGAGTGGAATCCCGCCATGCGTATGGTGGGCGCACAGAGGGGCACAACTAACGTTCAACTCAAGATAGGCGCGCGCTCCGCGACGGTGAACGGCAATCAGGTCGGGCTCGATGTGCCCGCGATGGTGATGTCGGGCAGCACCATGGTACCGCTACGGTTCGTGGGCGAGGCGCTCGGCGCTGGAGTCGTGTGGGACGTGACGACGAGGACCGTTGACATCAGCACAACGGCAGATGCCGCAGAAGGCACGCCGCCGCCCGTCGCTGACGGAGTGACGATCACCTCGTTTGTCCACGACGCGGACGGCTGGCTCAAGGCCGGAACCACGCTGCGCGCGGTGCTCAAGGGCTCGGCGGACGGAATCGCGAGCTTCCAGATTCCGGGAGTCGTGACCAGCGTGAATATGCGCCAGATCGGCTCCGGCGTGTACGAAGGAACCTGGACAGTGCCCGCTGACAGCAAGCTGGCGATGTCGGGAGTGGCTGTGATAGGGCAGCTCAAAGTGGGCAAGGCACAGCAGCTTATCCAGGCGGCGCAGATGATTTCGATTGACTCCCTCGCACCGAAGATCAAGGACATACTCCCGGCAGCGGGCGCACGCATCGCCGCCGCCAGCCCGGGCGTCAGCGCCGTCTTCGACGATGAGTCGGGCAGCGGCATTGACACATCGGCGGTCAAGTTTGTCCTCGACGGCGTGGACAGATCGCAGGAGGCTGTCGTAACTCCGAACTTCATCAGCTATCGGCCGGCGGCTGCCCTGAAGGCCGGGGCGCACAAGGTGGAGCTGACGGTCGCGGACACGGCGGGCAACACCGCCAGCCAGACTTGGAGCTTCAACGTTACCGACGTGAAGTCCGTCATCACATCGCTCGACGTCTCGGGGTCGCCGGAGCTTGATCCGGGCGACGTGATCACGGTCACGATGAAGGGCGAGCCCGGCGGAACGGCCAGCTTCGCCATCGGCAAGAAGGTGGCGTCTGTCGCCATGCCCGAGTCACCAGCGGGCACCTATGTGGGGCGCTACACGATCAAGAAGACCGACGACCTGACCGGCGAAACCATCGTGGCGACGCTGAAGACCAAAGCCGGGCAGAGCTACACCATCAGCAACGAAGACCGCATCGGTGGCGACAAGGCTCCGGACAAGCCGGTGATCGTCTCTCCGAAGGCGGGAACGGCGCCCGCGTCGCCGATGACTGTTACGGGCACGGCCGCCGCCAAGTCTCGCGTGCGCTTGACGGTGGAATATACGACCGTGCTGCTGGGCGCGGTGCCGGTCGGCGGGACGCTGTCGGAGCAGACGGTGGAAACGGCCGCGGACGGCTCATTCAAGTCGCAACCGGTGAAGTTGCAGACGCTTCTGGGCGGCAAGGACACGACGTACACGATCACCGTCCGGTCGGTGAACGCCAACGGCGACGAGTCGGAGCCGGTGAGTGTGACCGTGAAGGGGTCCTGAAGAACGCAGATTGGGCGTGAGCCGCTTCACGCCCTGTACGCGCGAGAGGGCCGCGCTTGCGGCCCCCTCGCCCCCCGCCGCCACCACGTCATTCCGGGCCTGATCCGGAAGCCAGTCCGGACGTGGCCGCTCACGCTGCGGCTGCCAGGTTTCGCCAATTCCGCTTCACTCGGATTCCCAAAACACCAGAAACCAGCGGCGACGTGGTATAATCAGACCGTCTGATTCTCTGACAGTCTGGCACACCACGATGAAGGCTTCACGAACAACCACGACAACAAAGGTCGGAAAACGGGGCACGGTCGTGATTCCGGCTCGCCTCAGGAAGCGCTTCGGTATAAGCGAAGGCTCGCTTGTGATTGCGGAAGAGACCGGCGACGGAGTCCTGATCAGGCCGGCTGTGGCCCTGGCAGTCGAGACCTATACGCCGTCCCGAGTCGCCGAGTTTCTGCTCACGAATGCCGTTGACGCGGAGGACTACGCCGCCGCGGAAGAAGAGGTCAGGCAGATGGGGATCGACCCTGCCGCGATTCCGCACCAGAAACCCGTGTGATGCAGGGCCAAGACCGTGTCTTTCTGGACGCGAATGTGCTGTTATCGGCGGCGTGGCGGGCTGGAGCGCGGCTTGCGGCGCTCTGGGAAGTGCCCGGCGCGGCGCTGGTAACCTCCACATACGCGCTTGAAGAAGCACGCCGCAACCTGGAAGCGCTCAGGCCAGCCGCCGTAGCCAGATTAGAGCGCCTGTGTCAGCAACTTGAGGTTGTCGAAGAAGCTGACGTGGGTCTGGCGATGGGAACGGAGCTAGCGGAGAAGGACCTTCCCATCCTGGCAGCAGCCCTCGGCACGCGATGCACGCATCTCCTCACCGGCGACCATCAGCACTTCGGCCGCTTCTTTGGACGCCGCATCAGAGGGCTGCTGGTTCTAACGCCTTCCCGGTTCCTTGAGGGGCGAGAACCCGCTGATCATTGCGAATGAATCCTCCCGCTCCCACGTCATTCCGAGCTTGACCCGGAGAATCCAGATTGACCTCCCACACGATGTCCCCGTCATCGCGCTGCTTGCCCGGCTTGCCGCCGTCGTCGCGAAGGTCCTGGCCGATGCTCCACATCCGGTAGCCACCGGACGTCATCGGATAGCGCATCGGCTCGCCGCTGAAGGGGCCTTCGAGGCGAATGGCCGGATCTGCCACACGTAGGTCTTCGAGCGCCTTTGGAAAGCCGCCGTGCTGACGGCGGTACAGCTCGATGTCTATGGCGATGATGGCCTGATTCACGGCTGCGATGGTAGTGTCGCGGGCGACCATCGCCCCACTACTCGGACTCAGGAGCATGGCGAATAGGTTAGTCGATCCTGAGCCAGCATCGTCCAGCTTGCGCAAGTCGCTGCGAGCGATGTCGCGGTATGGGACGCAGCTCAGGGACAGAACCCATTCCGCGTGCCTCAGGAAGTTGAGCCTGTTGAGCTGCAGGAACGCAAGGGCAAAGATCGCACCTTCTGTTGGCAGCACCACACGACTTTCGTCCTCGGTGTTCTCGTCTGTCAGCCATGGCGGAAACTGCTCGCAGCAGATGATCCCCACAACCCTCTCTCCGAGCAGGGCTATCCGCATCGAGTCTGACAGGCTGATCTGTTTCAGCGTTGCCTTCAGGCCCGCCAACTCCGCATCCAGCGGCTGAGCTGTCGCCAGGACTGCGTTGATGCTCTCGAATCCAGTGCGCAGCATCGCGTACCGACACAACTGAGAGATCAGACCTGGTTCGTGCGCAAGGGTCTCGGTCAGATGGAAATGAAGTGAGAGGAGCTCCAGGTCATCGTCCGACCGGCCCCGCTTCGCGTCTCGCATGGCCTCGGCCCGCAACACGCTGCTCATCAGCCGCAGCGGTTTCAGATGTGTAAGCTTCGCATCTACACCTGCCTCCTCCCAGTCCACCGGGTATCTGCAGGCTGGTCGCCGCAGGGCGTAGCGGAGCTGCGGAATTCGCCATCTTTGTGATGCCAGGATGGCATCCGCTCTGCCCTCCGTCGCGGGCTTCAGCTTGCCACCAGAGGCGAAGTCGCCGAGGACGCCAGCGGTCCGCCCTGAAGATCAACCTTCCGAAGCGCTGCCAGAATCATCGGGGCGGTGTTCTGGCTGTTAGGGATGAGCGGACGACGAAGGTCGGCGGGCGTTACGGGCTCGCCGCGCCTGCGAATGTCGTCGAGCTCCCGTGCAAACTGCCATTGCCAGAAGGCGTTGAGGGCGTAGTAGGCACACCCGACAACAAACAAGGAAGTCAGCAGTGTCCTGATCAGCCCCAGGACGATCTGCGCGGGAGTCTTCTTCGGCCGGTTCTGCGGATTCTTTTGTCGGAACACCTTGAAACCTGATCCCTTACGGCCCTGTTGCCCTACGGCGGTACAGCCCTACGGAACCCCGGTCTAGAACGCGGTAATGCTCCTCAGCACGCGGAAGCGCTCCTCGATCTGCTCCTGCGACAGCGCCGCCAGGCGGCGCAGGCTGAAGTCCTCCACGTCGAACGATGCCACCGTTGTCCCGTATATGATAGCCCTGCGGATGTTCGGCTCACTCACATCGTCCGCGCTCGCCAGACACCCCACGAGAGCCCCCGCGAACGAATCCCCCGCGCCGGTCGGATCAACGAGCTTCCGGATCGGGAACGAAGGCGCGGCGAACAGGCTGTCCTTGCTGAACAGAAGCGCCCCGTGCTCGCCCTTCTTGACCACCACATAGCGCGGCCCGAGCGCCAGGACGTCCTCCGCGGCGTCAATCAGCAGCTTGCGCCCCGTGAGCATCCTCGCCTCAGCGTCGTTCATCAGCGCCAGCGTCACACGCTTCAGCACCTGAATCAGCTCATCCTTCTTGCCTGTGATCCAGAAATTCATTGTGTCCGCCGCAACGAACTTCGGACTCTCCATCTGGTCCAGCACTTCGAGCTGAAGCTCCGGATCTATGTTCGCAAGGAAAACGTACGGGAGCTTGCGATGCGACGCGGGCAGCACAGGCCGGAAATCGGCGAAAACGTTCAGGTCCGTTGCATGCGTGATGGCCTGGTTCGGGTCTTCGCCGTATTCCCCGGCCCAGAAAAAGGTCTGCCCGTCGCGCACGTCCAGCGCTGAGATGTCTATTCCGCGCGACTCGAAGAGCGTGACGTTCTCTTGCGGGAAGTCCCTGCCGACCACCCCGACCATTGAGACCGGAGCGAAGAAGCTCGCGGCGACGGACGAGTAGCTGGCCGCGCCGCCGAGCACACGGTCCACGCTCCCGTGCGGGGTGCTGACGGCGTCGAGACCGACGCTTCCGACGATAAGTACACGTTTGGTGTCTGCTGTCATATCTCTCCTAATCTGAATGCGTCCGTCCGCGCCGGATGGCCTCGGCGATCAGCAGGCCGGCGAACACCGGCAGCATCAGCATTTTGCGGGACGACTTGCGCGGCGCGCAGGCAAATCGGTACAGCCACTCCAGCCCGTGCTTCTGATAGAACTCGGGCGCGCGCCGCACCACGCCGCTCAGAACATCGAACGACCCTCCAACGCCTATCGCAACCTTCGCGCCGAGCAGGCCTCGATGCCGCCAGAACCACTTCTCCTGCTTCGGCATCCCCATCGCGACCAGCAGCACGTCCGGGCTCGCCTGCCGAATCTGGCTGACCACCTCGTCGTCGTCCGTGAAGTAGCCATCGTGGACTCCCGCCACGTTCAGGCCCGGAAACTGGCGCTTCAGGTTCTCCACGGCAGCTTCGGCCACCCCCGGCGCCGCGCCCAGAAAGAAGAGCGACCAGCCCCGGCCCGCGGCCTCCCGCGCGATATCCACAATCAGATCGCAGCCGCTGCATCGCTCCGGCACGGGACGCCCGGCGGACTTGAGCGCCCGGACCACCCCCGCGCCGTCGGCGGTGACGAGCGAAGCCTGCTGGAGGATCTCGCCGAACTCGGGGTCGCGCCGCGCGATGATGAGGGCGGAGGCGTCCGCGGTGACGATCAGGTGCGGCCCACCGCTTTCGATGAACTCGCCGATCCGCTGCACGGCCTCGGCGCGTGTCACCGGATCCACCGGCGCGCCGAGCACCCGGACAGGGTCTCTCATCTTCCCCGTGCGCTTCCCGTGACGGACCGTCCGATCAGGTGCCGAGCTGCCAGGAGTTCAGGTACTCTTCCTGCTCAGGGGTCAGCACATCAATCCGGACGCCCATTGCGTGCAGCTTGAGACGAGCGACCTCTTTGTCGAGATGCTCCTGCGGGCTGTACACCTTGCGCTCGAGCGACTTGCCGTTCGCGACCATCCACTCGCTCGCGAGCGCCTGGTTGGCGAAGCTCATGTCCATAACCGCGGACGGGTGCCCTTCTGCCGACGCGAGGTTCACAAGCCTGCCCTCTCCGAGCACGTAAATCCGGTTGCCGCCCGGAACGGTGAACTCCTCCACAAACTCGCGCACCTGCCGCCGCGCCGTGCAGACCTCCGCAAGTCCGGGAAGGTCCAGCTCCACGTCGAAATGCCCGGAGTTCGCGACGATTGCGCCGTCCTTCATCGCGACGAAATGCTCCGGCCGGATCACGTGGATATCGCCGGTGAGCGTGCAGAAGAAGTCGCCGATCTTGACCGCCTCGGCCATCGGCATAACACGGAACCCGTCCAGAACGGCCTCGATGGCCTTGGTGGCATCCACCTCGGTAACGACGACATCCGCGCCCATGCCCCGCGCGCGCATCGCCAGCCCGCGGCCGCACCAGCCGTAACCCGCGACGACGAACACCTTGCCGGCCACCAGCCGGTTCGTGGCACGGATCATGCCGTCAATCGTGCTCTGTCCGGTGCCATAGCGGTTGTCGAACAGATGCTTCGTGTCCGCGTCGTTGACAGCGACTATGGGGTAGAGCAGCACGCCCTCACGCTCCATGCTACGCAGGCGGATGACGCCCGTTGTCGTCTCCTCGGTGCCGCCAATGATGTTTTCGACCAGGTTCTTGCGCTCCTGATGGATCACGCCCACCGTATCCGCGCCGTCGTCCATGGTAATATGCGGCTTCGCGTCGAGCACTGCGTTGATATGCTTGTAGTAGGTGTCGTTGTCCTCACCCTTGATGGCGAAAACCGGGATATCATGGTGCACGACAAGATGCGCCGCCGAGTCGTCCTGCGTCGAGAGCGGGTTCGATGCGCACAGATACACATCCGCGCCGCCGGCCTTGAGGGTGATGGCCAGGTTGGCTGTTTCGCTCGTCACATGCAGGCAGGCCGCCAGGCGAATGCCCTTCAGCGGCTTCTCTTTCTCGAACCGCTCGCGGATGAGCGCGAGCACCGGCATTTCGTGCGCGGCGTATTCCACCCGCAGCTTGCCGCGATCGGCGAGCGCGAGGTCCTTAACATCGTTTTGGGTCATAGTCATTGCCACGGTGAGTAGATCCTCCTCGAAATCGGATGCATTGTAGCGCAAGCAGGCCCGCCGCGCCAGTTGAGAAACGCACGATGGCGGGCAAGCCGGGGGCCTCTGGACGACCGCCAGGACGCCCAAACGGAAGCCGCTGGCCGCGGATTTGTAATCTGAGGCCCTGGTTCGCGGGAATTGTAATCCCGCCCCAAACGGCTGACCGCTTCCGCGCAACCACCGGGTGGGCAATCGCAGAGCGCCGGAGTGCCTGGACTCGGATTGCAAATCCGAGTCCAGCAGACGATACCGCGAAACAACGGCAGGAGTTCGCGGGCAAGCCGGGCTTGCCCGCGAACAGTGACTACTACCCTAGCTCTGACACGCTCACGGGCCGCCCCAGCTCGGCCGACTCCCACGCCGCCTCGCAGAGTTCGATGCCGCGCAGCCCGCAGATGGCGGGCGTCTTGTTCGTATCCCGCCCGAGAACGACATCAATGAAGTTCTGGTCGGGATTCGACCCGGCGGGCAAGTCCGTCGGCTCGTACGGGTCCTTGCCGCGCACCCAGAACGTCATCTTGCCGTTGCGCAGGAAGATGGCGCCCTCAGTGCCCCAGACCGTGTAATCCTCCCACCACCCGGGCTGGTCGCCGATGACGGTGATGGTGCCGATAGCCCCGCTGGTGAACTGGATTGATACAGCCGAGTTGATGTCCACGTCCGCTCCGCGGTTGTCAATGTAGGCGTTGACCTTGTCTATCGCGAGGCCGGTTGTCCAGAGCATGATGTCCAGCAGATGCGATCCTGAGTCGTTGAGCTGCCCGCCGCCGGACAGCGCCGGGTCCTGCCGCCACCTGCCCTTCGTCCCGCGCAGCCAGTCCTGCCCCTGCAGCGCCGCGATGGCAGTTACCTGGCCGATGGTGCCCTTCTCGATCTCGTTCTTGATGTGCACGTAGTCCGGCGCGTAGTGCCGCTGGTAGCTGATGAGGAGCACCTTTCCCGCCTTCTCGGCAGCGGCAATGACCTCTTTGGCCTCCTTCACCGAGCAGACGAGCGGCTTCTCGGTCAGCACGTGCAGGCCCCTGTCGAGCGAGTCCATAATCTGCGGAAAGTGCAGCGTGTGCGGCGTGTTGATGTGCACCGCGTCGAGGTTGTCCGCACCGAGGGCGTCCCTGTAGTCGCTGAAGACAGGAACGTCCTTCAGCTCAGGGAAGCTCTCCTTGTAGCTCGCGAGGCAGTTCGGGTCCGTGTCCACAAGAGAGACGATCTCCGCCTCCGGAATCTCAAGCAGGCGCTGCACATGTCCGCGGGCGATTCCCCCGCAACCGATCAGTGCAATCCGAATCTTATCAGCCATAATTCATCTTCCTCGCCGGGGCGCCTATAGTAGCTCACGCCGTCCGGCTGTCGAGTAGCGCTGCCGAGGCAGCTTCGCCGCCCCGAAAAGACGGCCAGGCAATTATACAGATTCGCGCTTCGGCAGGGGAAGGGAAATCCGCACTTTTTCGAGATACTCCACACAGACAAGGGAACAGACGCCCCGGGGGCGAATCCGCAAGAGGAAGGCCCGCGCACTTGAGGGGCACGAAAGGGTACTGAGTTTGCAGACAGAAGAGACCCGCATTGATGCGGTGGTGAACGATTTCAGAGACAGGTTCGGATGCGAGCCAGCCTGCGTCGTGCAGGCGCCCGGACGCGTGGAAGTGATGGGCGGGCACACGGACTACAACGACGGCTTCGTGATGCCGACAGCCATCAATCGCAACATCCTCATCGCCGCCTCGGCAACACCGGGGGACATCGCCACGGCGTACAGCCGCAACTTCGGTGAGACGAGCACGTTCAGCGTGAGCAAGCCGGAGCACACCGAAGACGCCCCGTGGTCGAACTACATCCGGGGTGTCGTTGATCAGCTCGCGAAGGCGGGAATCCAGACGCCCGCCCTGCTGATGGTCGTGGATGGCTCGGTGCCTCTGGGCAGCGGCCTGTCCAGTTCGGCCGCGCTCGAGGTGGCGACCGCGTTCGCTGTGTACGAGGTCACGGGCCAGAGCCTTCCGGGCAAGGAGACCGCCCTGCTCTGCCGGCGCGCCGAGAACCAGTTCGTCGGGGTCAACTCGGGCATCATGGACCAGTTCATCTCGGTGCTGGGGCAGGAAGGGAAGGCGATGTTCCTGGACTGCAGATCGCTCGATTACCAGCACGTGAGCTACCCTGCCGGAACGCGGATTGTCGTTTGCGACAGCAAGAAGCCGCGCACGCTGGCGGGCTCGGAGTACAACATCCGCCGCGCGCAGTGCGAGGAAGCGGTGCGGATTCTGAAGCAGCACATTCCGGGAATCAAGGCGCTGCGCGACGTCTCGGCCGAAGACCTTGCGGCGCATGAAAGCAAGCTCCCGGAGGTTGTGCGCAAGCGCGCCCGGCACATTGTTCGTGAAAACGACAGGGTACTGCAGGCGGTGCGTGCGCTGAAACATGGTGACAGCGCCGCGTTCGGCGATCTGCTCAACGAGTCGCACGCCTCGTCCCGCGATCTCTACGAGATCAGTTGCGACGAACTCAACTGGCTACAGGAGGCGGTGGTGCCGGTGGACGGATGTCTGGGCAGCAGGCTTTCGGGCGCGGGATTCGGCGGCTGCACGGTGAGCATCGTCCGCGAGGAGGCGCTGGAGCAGTTCGAGCGCGTCGTGACCGAGCAGTTCAAGGCGAAGGCCGGCATCGAGCCGGACGTTGACGTCATGTCGGCCGCCGGGGGCGCCGGGCGGGTGCGCTGAGGCCCACGGGACATGCCAGAAACCACTGCTGATATCCAGCCGATTGTGCGTCGCGTTGTCGCCCAGACCCGCGTCACCGACATCCACACCCACCTCTTCCCGTCGTCGTTCGGGCCGGAGTGCCTGTGGGGTGTGGACGAGTTGCTCACATATCACTATCTGATCGCGGAGACCCTGCGCTGGCTCGATATGCCCTACGGCGCATTCTGGGCGCTGACGAAGCGGGAGCAGGCCGATCTGGTCTGGCGGACGCTCTTCATCGAGCACTCTCCGGTTAGCGAATCCTGCCGCGGCGTTCTCACGACGCTCGCGGAACTCGGGATCGACACCGAATGCCGCGATCTGAACGAGCACCGAGCGTTCTTTGCGAAGCTCGATGCGGCGGAGTATGTGGACAGGGTGCTGGACCTCGCAAACGTGGACAGCGTGGTGATGACGAACGACCCGTTCGATGTCGGCGAGCGGCAGTGCTGGCTGGACGGCGCCGCGCGGTACCCGCGGTTCCATTCGGCGCTGCGGCTGGACGTCCTGCTGAACTCGTGGGAGACGGCTACGGCGCAATTGAAGGACTGGGGCTACGATGTGCGCCCCGACTTCTCCGGCCGCACGCTGGCCGAGACGCGGCGGTTTCTGAACGAGTGGCTGACGAGGCTGGACGCGAAGTATATGGCCGTTTCGCTGCCTCCCACGTTCGCCTGGCCGTGCGGGGACGTGCGCGGCAGGCTGATAGAGGACGCCGTGATTCCCGCCGCAATCGAGACAGGGCGGCCTTTCGCGATGATGATCGGCCCGAAAAGGCAGGTGAACCCGGAACTGCGTCTGGCGGCGGACTCGGTGGGGCGCTGCAGCATCGAACCCGTTGAGAACCTGTGCGCCCGGTTCCCGGAAGCGAAGTTCCTGGTGACGATGCTCGCACGCGAGAACCAGCACGAGTTGTGCGTCACCGCGCGCAAGTTCCGCAACCTGATGGTGTTCGGCTGCTGGTGGTTTCTCAACAACCCGTCGCTGATCGAGGAGATCACACGGATGCGTCTGGAGATGCTGGGAGTGAGCTTCATTCCGCAGCACTCGGACGCGCGGGTGCTCGACCAGCTCATCTACAAATGGAAGCATTCGCGGGCCATCATCGCCAAGGTTCTGGCGGACAAGTACGCCGGCCTTGCGGCGACGGGCTGGAGGGTCTCGGAACAGGAGATCAGGCGGGACGCCGAGGACCTGCTGAGCGCCAACTTCTGGCGCTTTGTCGAGGCTTAGGAGAGGTCAACGGAATAGAGACCGGGCGGCGGGCGATTCCGCATTTGCTGGCGAAGTATCCGGCCCGGAAACGCGCTCTGGCACGGAAATTGCATCGTACCCGGGTAGAGCTATGTTCACCCGCCTCACAACCCTGCTTCTAGTCTGCCTCGTCCTGCTTGCACAGGCGGGGGCGTGTACGGATGCGTCGCTGGTGGTTGTCGGTTTCGACGACCTGCCCCCGCTCACGCCCGTTCCCACCCACTACGGTGGCATCATCTGGGATATGGGCACGGGGGGCTTTATGGGCCAGGACGGGCATGCAACGGTCAAGTCCGCAGCGGACGGCGCGACGATCAAGAGTCCCGCGAACGCGATGGTCAACGAGTGGGGCGTCACGCGGATCATCATCCGGTTCGAGGCTGGCGTGGTGGACTTCCACGGCGCCTTCTTCGCGAAGGACACGGCTTTTCTGCAGCAGGCGGCGCCGTTTGTCGGCTTTGTGGGGTTCAGGACCGAGGACGACCCGGCCCCGTATCTGGCAGCGATGGCAAACGGTGAGAAGATGGCGAACCTAGCCGTGGACTTCAGGGGCGTCGTGAAGGTACAGATCACCGCGGCCGCCGGCCCCAACCCCCTGGGCGGCGGGTACTACAACATGGACGATCTGTCGTACACCCCGCTTATACCGGAGCCCACGTCGCTCGTAGCGCTGGGCGGCGCGGTGGTTTCGCTTGCGCTGAGACGCCGCCTGACACGCATGGTGTGAGTCCGGACGCGGCGGACACAACCGCGCACAAATCCCCACGGGGTCTTCCTCCACACGCCGATATCGGTTACACTGGATCAGGTCACAACTACCGCCAAAGGAGGATGCAATGGCGAAAGAACAAGTCAGGGCTAAGGGTCCGCTCTCCACGGATGAACTGCGCAAGATGGATGCCTGGTGGCGCGCGGCGAACTATCTGTCGGTGGGGCAGATCTATCTTCTCGACAACCCGCTGCTGAGGCGTCCGCTCACCATCGAGGACGTCAAGCCGAGACTGCTCGGGCACTGGGGCACAACGCCGGGCCTGAACTTCATCTACGTCCACCTGAACCGGATCATCAAGGCGCACGACCTGGACATGATCTACATCTGCGGTCCTGGACACGGCGGTCCGGCAATGGTCGCCAACGTCTATCTGGAAGGCACCTACACCGAGGTGTACCCGAACATCTCGCAGGACACGGAAGGGATGCAGAAACTGTTCAAGCAGTTCTCCTTTCCCAGTGGCATTCCGAGTCACGTCGCGCCGGAGACGCCGGGCTCCATTCACGAGGGCGGAGAGCTCGGGTATTCGCTGTCGCACGCCTACGGAGCGGTGCTCGACAACCCGGACATCATCGCGGCGTGTGTGGTGGGGGACGGTGAGGCCGAGACGGGGCCGCTTGCCACGGCCTGGCACTCCAACAAGTTTGTGAACCCCGTCCGCGACGGTGCCGTGCTGCCGATTCTGCATCTGAACGGCTACAAGATCGCCAACCCGACCATTCTGGCCCGAATCCCGAACGAAGAGCTGCGCTGCCTGTTCGAAGGGTTTGGCTACAACCCGCACTTCGTGGAAGGCGACGACCCGAAGGCAATGCATCAGCTCATGGCCACAACTCTCGACTTGTGCTTGTCCGAGATTCAGGCCATTCAGAAGAACGCCCGCACAAAGGGGATCACAGGCCGGCCCGACTGGCCGATGATCGTGCTGCGCACGCCCAAGGGCTGGACAGGCCCGAAGGAGGTGGACGGCAAGAAGACCGAAGGCTCGTGGCGCTCGCATCAGGTGCCGATGGGTAATATGGCCGGGAACCCCAAGCACCTGCAAATCCTCGAGAAGTGGCTGAAGAGCTACCGCCCGGAGGAGCTTTTCGACGAGTCCGGGGCGCTTGTTCCGGAGATTGCCGAGATTGCCCCCGAGGGGACCCGGCGGATGGGAGCGAACCCGCACGCCAACGGCGGCGTCCTACTGAAAGACCTTGTGATGCCGGACTTCGTCAACTATGCCGTTCCGGTCGAGTCGCCGGGCACCATGGACGCCGAGGCGACGCGCGTGATGGGCGCGTTCCTGCGCGACGTGATGAAGGAGAACATGCAGACCTTCCGCGTCGTGGGGCCGGACGAGACAGCCTCGAACCGGCTGGGCGCGGTGATGGAGGTGACCGACAAGACCTGGATCGCCGAGGTTCTGCCGGACGACGACCTTCTTTCGCCCGAGGGCAGGGTGATGGAGATTCTGAGCGAGCACACCTGCCAGGGATGGCTCGAGGGCTATCTGCTGACGGGGCGGCATGGGTTCTTCTCCTGCTACGAGGCGTTCATCCACATCGTGGACTCGATGTTCAACCAGCACGCGAAGTGGCTCAAGACGACGCGCGAGATATCCTGGCGGCGGCCGATTGCGTCGCTCAACTATCTGTTGACCTCGCACGTGTGGCGGCAGGACCACAACGGATTCTCACACCAGGACCCCGGCTTCATTGACCACGTCGCGAACAAGAAGGCGGACGTGATCCGGGTGTATCTGCCGCCGGACGCAAACACGCTGTTGTGCGTGACGGATCGGTGTCTGCGCAGCAAGGACCTCGTGAACGTGATTGTGGCGGGCAAGCAGCCCGGGCCGCAGTGGCTGGACATGGACCAGGCGGTGAAACACTGCTCGGCGGGCATAGGCATCTGGGAGTGGGCGAGCAACGACAGGGGCGGCGAGCCGGACGTTGTGATGGCGTGCGCGGGTGACATTCCGACCCTGGAGACGCTTGCGGCGGTCAGCATTCTGCGCGAGACCATCCCCAGCCTGAAGATCCGCGTGATCAACATCGTGGACCTGATGACCCTGCAGCCGCGCGAAGAGCACCCGAACGGACTCACCACCCGCGAGTTCGACACGCTGTTCACGACGGACAAGCCGATCATCTTCGCGTATCACGGGTATCCGTGGCTGATTCACAGGCTGACCTATCGCCGAACAAATCACGAGAACCTGCACGTGCGCGGCTACAAAGAAGAAGGCACGACAACGACGCCGTTCGACATGGTTGTGCTGAACGACCTGGACCGCTTCCACCTGGTGAGTGACGTGATCGAGCGCGTGCCGAAGCTCGGCTACGCGGCGGCGTACGTGAGGCAGCAGGTCCGCGACAAGCTCATTGACCACAAGGAGTACATCGCGAAGTACGGGCAGGATATGCCCGAAATCCGCGAGTGGCGCTGGAAGATATGATCGGACATGCCACGCCAGAAGGGAAACCTGCCTGAGTGAGCGACTGCCCGGTCTGTCATTCCGGGGCGGACCAGCCCGTAACCAGCTATCGCAGATTCGATCTCGATATGAACGTCGTGATCTGCACGCAGTGCGGGCTGGTCCGCAGCGACCCCATGCCCACGGACGAAGAGTTGCTGAAGGCGCGCGGAGGGTCGCTTACGCGTGTGCATCGGCCCACCTACTCCAGGCGCGTGTCTCTCGGCAGGGCAAGAAGGTATCTGCGGGGCATCAGCCACTACGTCAAGCCGGGAGACTCCCTGCTGGACATCGGGTGCGGCGACTGCTCGTTCGTGGCGGCGGCGGCGAGGCAGGGACTCGTCTGCACGGGTTTGGACATCAACCCGTCACCCGCGGAGGAGATGCCCCCGTGGGTGCGGGTTGTCACGGGAACCATAGACTCCCTCGACCCCGAATCGGAGCGCTTCGACGTTATCACCGCGTTTCACTTGCTGGAGCACATCGCCGAGCCCGGGCCATTTCTTGAGAGCGTGCGCGGACTGCTGAAGCCGGGAGGCGTGCTGCTTCTCGAAGTCCCGAACACCCTGCGCCCCAAGATGTCGCTCCAGCGCTACTTCTGTCCCCAGCATCACTACTACTTCTGCCCGGATACGCTGGCCGCGCTGCTCGCCCGCAACGGATTCAGGCCGCTCAGCGTCACCTGCTTTGTGCGCGATTCGTTTCAGGCGGCGGCCACCCCGGGCGAGTGCGGCGACCCCGCTTTGCGGCAGGGGGCGGACTGGCGCAGGGTGATGACCACCATCCGGCGGCACCGATGGGTGTACAAGGCGTCGGGGATGTTCATCTGGAGGAAGGTTCCGTGGGTAACAAGCGCGATGTACAGGGTGGCGTGGCATCGCGACTTCGACAACGTGTGAACGGCGGGGCGACCGGGAACCGGCAGGAAGAGGGCGCCACGCCGGAGAATCATATAAGTACCGCGATCAGCAAGAGGTGAAAACCAATGTCAGACAACACTTTCAAGCACAATGCGCCGGTGAACCGGCTGAGAGCATCGCTTCCGAAAATCGGCATCCGGCCGGTGATTGACGGGCGCCAGCGAGGCGTCAGGGAGTCGCTGGAAGGTCAGGTGATGGGAATGGCGCGCACAGCGGCGGAGTTCCTCTCGAAAAACATCACTCACGCCTGCGGGCTTCCGGTCGAGTGCGTCATCGCCGACACCTGCATCGGAGGGGTGTCCGAGGCCGCAAAATGCGCGGAGAAGTTCGCGCGGGCGGGCGTGGGGCTGTCGCTCACCGTGACTCCCTGCTGGTGCTACGGCGCCGAGACGATGGACATGGACCCGCTCATCCCGAAGGCGATCTGGGGCTTCAACGGCACCGAGCGGCCCGGGGCGGTGTATCTCGCCGCGGCGCTTGCGGGACACTCCCAGAAGGGGCTTCCGGCGTTCGGAATCTACGGGCGCGACGTGCAGGACATGGGCGACACGTCCATCCCCGCCGACGTGCAGGAGAAGATGCTGCGCTTCGCGCGGGCCGGGCTGGCGGCGGCGACCATGCGCGGGGCATCGTATCTTGCCATGGGCGGAGTCTCGATGGGCATCGCGGGCTCCATCGTCAACACCGATTTCTTCGAATCCAGCCTGGGGATACGCGTGGAATCGGTGGACCTGAGCGAGTACATCCGCAGGATAAACGAGGGCATCTACGACCCGGAGGAGTTCCAGCGCGCGCTGGCGTGGGCGAAGGCAAACTGCAAAGAGGGTCTCGACCCGAACAAGCTGGATAAGCAGAAGACGCGCGAGCAGAAGGACGCGGACTGGGAGTTCTGTGTGAAGATGGCGATTATCGCGCGGGACCTGCTGAATGGGAACCCGAAGCTGGCAGAGATGGGGTTCCCCGAGGAGGCCGAGGGGCATAACGCCATCGCGGGCGGCTTCCAGGGGCAGCGCCAGTGGACGGACCATTTCCCGAACGGCGACTTCATGGAGGCGGTCCTCTGCTCGTCGTTCGACTGGGACGGCATCCGGCAGCCCTACATCGTCGCCACAGAAAACGACAGCCTGAACGGCGCGACCATGCTGTTCGGGCACCTGCTGACGGGCACCGCGCAGATGTTCTCGGACGTGCGCACGTACTGGAGCCCGGAGGCGGTGAAGCGCGTGACCGGCCACGAGATGACCGGCGCGGCAGCGGGCGGGGTGCTGCACCTGATCAACTCGGGCGCGAGCGCGCTGGACTGGAGCGGCGAGCAGACCGAAAGCGGCCGGCCGGCAGTGAAGCGCTTTGCTGATGTGACGCCGGACGAGGTTTCCGCCTGCCTGGCCCAGACGCGCTGGTGCGCCGCCAGCCTGGGTTACTTCCGCGGCGGCGGGTTCTCGTCGGAGTTTCTGACAAAGGGCGGAATGCCCTGCACCATGGCCCGGCTGAACATCGTGAAGGGGCTGGGGCCGGTGCTGCAGCTTGCGGAGGGCCAAACGGTGGACCTTCCCACCGAGGTGGGCAAGGTGCTGATGAACCGCACCGACCCGACCTGGCCGACGACTTGGTTTGCGCCGCGGACAACGGGTTCGGGGCCGTTCCGGGACGCGTATTCGGTGATGAACAACTGGGGCGCGAACCACGGGGCCGTCTGCTACGGGCATGTGGGGGCCGATCTGATTGCGCTGGCCTCGATTTTGAGGATTCCAGTGGACATGCACAACGTCCCCGAGGAGCAGGTGTTCCGTCCGAGCGCGTGGGCAAGGTTCGGGACGCTGGACCTGCAGGGTGCCGATTACCGGGCCTGCGCGGCTTACGGGCCGCTTTACGGGCGGCGCTAGGAGAACCAATGCGTCTGTTCGTGAACAGCCGCGCGGACCGGGCGAAGCAGGAGCCGAAGCCGCTTCTGGATCTGCACGAGCTGACGAAGATCTACCGGCAGGGGCGGGTGGAGGTGCCTGCCCTCACCGGCGTGTCGCTGAAGGTGTGGCCGGGCGAGTTCGTGGCGATCATGGGGCCGTCCGGCTCGGGCAAGAGCACGCTAATGAACATGATCGGCTGCCTGGACCGGCCCACGAGCGGGAAGTACCTGCTGGACGGCTCGGACGTGGGACAGATGAGCGATGCGCGCCTGGCGGACATCCGCAACCGCAAGATCGGCTTCGTGTTCCAGAGCTTCAACCTGCTGGGGCGGATGAACGCCATTCACAACGTGATGCTGCCGCTGATGTACTGCCGGGGCCCACGCCCTCCGCGAAGCGCCGCGCGGCAGGCGCTCGAAACCGTAGGGCTTGCCCACCGCGTGAAGCATACCCCGATGGAACTCTCAGGCGGTGAGCAGCAGAGGGTGGCCATCGCCCGCGCGCTCATCAACGATCCGCCCATCATCTTCGGCGACGAGCCGACGGGCAATCTGGACACGAAGAACAGCATGGAGATTATGGCCGTGCTGCAGCGCCTGAACGATGCGGGCAAGACGATTGTGATGGTGACGCACGAGCAGGAGATCGCGGAGCATGCGAAGAGGATCCTGCGCTTCAGAGACGGCAAACTCGAGTCGGACGAGCAAGTGACCGCGCGCCGCTCTGCCGTACCTGCTTCGGCGGCCACTGAGAGCGGCCCGGCGGCGGGATAGAGCGAGGGACACACCACCCTTCGTCCCGGCGCCTGCCCCCGCCACCACGTAGCCTAGCCCCTTGTGGGCGTCGCATGGCCAAAGCTGTATGCGGCGGGAATGGCGAGTGGCTTTCCCGTCCTTCGGCCCACACACGGCCCCCGCGAGCGATTCGGATTCGGGGTTCTCTGGAACGAACGGGCCGAACCACGACGGCAGCGGCGTTCTTAAAAGGCCATCATCTCCGCCTCCGTGGCCGCACGCCTGCCAGCCCGGCGAGACCTGCAGCAAGCGCAGCGAGCGACGACGGCTCGGGCACCAGAACCCACATCATCGCCTCATTGCGCGGGTAGTACGTCCCGTTCGGGAGGTAGTAGTTCTCGTTGTAGGCGTAGCCAACGACCCGGATCGTCCCGAACTCGTCAATGTCAACGGCGCGAGCTTCCGATCTGGTGTAGTCGCTGGAGAGCAAGCTGGCCAGGTTGAAGGCGCTTTCCGGGGTTCCGAACCAAATGGTCGCGCCGCCAGACCCGTCCAGAAACCGTGCGCCACCCACCAGCAAGTTGCCTTGCATGCC
>JBPOJE010000044.1:0-13323 GCA_052033935.1 Armatimonadota bacterium | reverse complement strand
AACCCCCTGCCCCCGCGATAGGCGGACAGAGGATCAGCATCAGAAGTAAGATTGTCCCGAACAGTCTTCTGGACATTACACTATTGAGCGATCTTGCCTCCGAAACCTGAAGGCACAGACCATGATTATCAGAATCTTGCCTGCCAGAACTTGATAGTAACTTTGTTGCCGGGTGCAACTTCCGCGAACCGGACGGCCGCGGCGCGCTCTTCACGCTCTCTGGCAATCTCACGCACCCGCTGCGACAGATCAACCTCCTCACCCTCGAAAACCCTGGGCGGATCTACCTGCGCCAGACGAATGGTTCCGGCAGCGGGGGCAGGAACACTGACATCTTTCGCCGGCGCCTCCACCACCGGGGTTTCGATGATCGCCGGAAGCAGGTCGGAGTCGGAGGGCGTCGGCGGCGCTTTGGTTTTCTCCACGGCAGGCAGGGGCAGGCGCGCCACCTGTGCCGGGGCAGGCGGAGCCTGCGTTTCGGCCTCGGGCGCCCAGTTTTGCAGTGGCCGCGGCGACACCCGTACGGGCGGCCGGACGGCGGAGGCATCGGCCACCGCCGCGCTCAGCGCCTGTTCGCGTTCGCCAACGCGGGACGCCTCGCGCGCAATGTGGTCTGACGGCACCGCGGCCTGAACGCGCACAGTTGCGGCTGGAACTGCAACATCAACCGGCGCTCTGTGTGACGCCGACCACGCCAGCGCCGCGATAGCACAGGCACCCGCCGCGGACAGTGTGCGAACGGGAATTCCAAGATGTCCGAACACGCCCGCCGCGCGAGACCACAGAGTCACGCGTCCGTAAGTGCCGCGGGCGATGCGGTCGCGAAGCCCCCCGGGCGCGGCCGCTTCGGCAAGCGGGACGGCCGCAATAACCTTCTCGTACTGCTCCAGCTCTTCTGCGCAAGCGGGACAGGTCTGCACATGAGCGTTGACGGCCGTCTGCCCATCCGGGGTGAGTGAGGCATCGGCCGCCAGCGGAAGCAGGCTGGCGAAGCTCTGGCAGACGGCGCTCGCGGCAACAGCCGCCAGGATGCCCTGCCGCAGGCCGGCAGGCGGCTCCGATTCGGCCAGAGCGCACGCGCCGGACAGCGCGCGAAGCTCACCAAGCGCCTCACGGCACGCCTGGCACGATTCGATGTGCTGCTCAACGAGCAGGTAGTCGGCATCCAGCGCACCGTCTACATAGCAGGAAATCAGTTCGTCCATCATCTCACAGGTCATATTTGTGTGCCGCCCCCGGTGATAATGCGGAAAAAATGGCTCTGACGAGCGCTCCGCAAAGCGCCCCATCATGAGTTGAGACACGCGAGAAGGGGAAAAGTAACAACTTTTTCGCAAAACTGCGCGGGCGGATGCCCGGCGTTCAGAAGAGTCCGGCGGCGCGGCCTGCCGGGCCGCCCGGCAGACTATCTGGAAAGGGCGTCGAAGATGCCTTCCTTCAAAAAGATGCGCTTCACTGCGTCGGCGCTCGTGGTTCGCCGGAGAGCGATCCGGCCATCCGCGCGGCGGAACCAGAGGAAGCCAGCCGCCTCACCCACTTTGTCCATCGCCTCGGAGAACGAAGTATTCGACTCCTTGATGGTGAGCGTCCTGCGAGCCCCGACGGGGTCTTTCGGCGGTTTGAGGTACTTCTGGACTTCCTTCTTCAGGTCTTTGAGACGCGCAGCCTGTTCGGAGGGAGATATCTGCGAAATCTGAAGCAGATCCTGAGCGTACCGCCTTGCGGCTTCCGTCAGCTCCACGGTCGGATCAGCCGCCACATCCTGGTCCGAGCGCTTCTCGAACACACTCAGAAGCTGCCGGGCAGCTTCCAGCGGATCGGCGTTCACGAGATCCCAGTTCAGGTTGTCACCGAACCGCGTGATGACGATCTTATCCGCACGACCCTCGGTCTTCTGGAAGAAGTACGTGCCGCGTGCTACCCGGTATGCGAGCCCCGTGCCGTTGCACAGCGAATCGAGCACCGTGTCGAACGGCACATTGCGCGCGGAGAGCGTGACCGTAATGTCCTCGGGAACCGAGTCATCAATCTTGAACGTCGTATCCGCGGGGCCGCCCTGCGCCCACAGCATCTGCAGCGCCGTGCGGACAGGCACGCTGTTCAGCTCAATCGTAATCCTCTTGCCGTCCGCCGCGCTAGACGCGGTTGCCAGGATCGGCAGCAGGACGAGAGCCAGGCCGGTTATTCGGAATGCTGTTCTCAGTATCATTATTCTCCACGTCATCGGGCGGCGGGAAATGCAGGACAATGTGCGCCCGGACGGAACCATCCGCCGCGTACGTGCGCCGGACGGATACTTCGGAAACTTGAGCCCCCGACACGGGATCGTGGGCAACCGCGCAGTAGTTTACCGCAGGCCGCGATGCGACGACCATCACGCTCTGCTCAACGCCGGCCGCGGCGGCATCCGGCAGCAGATCCGCAGGCGATTCGAGCACGGGCGCTGGGGCAATGGATTTCACCGCGCGAGCATGCGGCCGCACAGGACTCTGCGCAATCCGCACGGCAGGACGCTTCGCCGGCGCGGGACGCGCGATGTCCGCGGCGGCCTTCGGGAGCGCTGCCGCAGCGGAATCGGGCTGAACGGCGGCGGGCACCGAAGGATTCTCCGGGGCAACAACGGCGGGGTCGGCGGACTCGCGGCCGGCATCCGCTATTTCACCCGCAGGCTGGAACGAGACCGGCCGCACAAAGCTGAAAGCCAGCAACCCCGCAAGAGCGGCGCCCGCGATTGGCGCGGGAAGCCAGAGCCAGCGCGCCCTGCGGCGGCGCTGTTCGTCCTGGCGGATCCGGGCGCGAACAGCCGCGAGCGCTGGCCGGGGTTTCAGAGGTCTGCCGAGCAGCAGCAACGCTTCGTGCGTCCGCTGAAGCTCGCTCAGTTCGCGAAAGCACGCAGGGCAAGTCCGGATGTGCTCCTCCACCTCCGCCCTGTCGTCTGGGAACAACTGCTGGTCTATGTAGGCGGAAAAGCTTGTTTTGAAGCTGTCACACGTCTTCATTGCTTCCGCCGCCGGATGCGCGTGCCGCATCGGCCGAATCTCCGGGCCACACACCCTGGAATGCCTTGCGCGCCCTATGCAGCATCATTTTGACCCTGCCGGACGTGCTGTTCATTGCGCTTGCGATCTCCTCGTACGAAAGACCGCCATAGTATCGGAGGATCAGCGATGTGCGATAGTGCTCCGGGAGTAGGGCGAGCGACGATCGGACCAGAGACTCGGTCACCCGGTCGTCCGCGCCATCGCCCACGGACGGCTCGACGATGATCTCCTCAAGACTGGAAGTAGGTTTGCGCCTGCGGGAGATGTCGAGACACTCACGCACGGCGATGCGATAGAGCCAGGTGGAGACCTTGGAGTCGCCCCGGAACTTCTTCAGCGCGCGGTAGGCGGCGAGGAATGTCTCCTGCATGGCATCCTCGGCGTCCTCGGGATTGGAGACGATGCCCATGCAGACATTGTAGATGAACTCCTCGTGACGCCCGACGAGTGTGTCGAAGGCGACATCGTCCCCTGCCTGGAAACGCGCGACCAGCGCGTGGTCAGGATCTCCCGCCAACCTCGTACCCGCCAGATTCAACAAAGTTGCATTTGCCATGGTCTCGATGAATGAAGCCCGAAGGCCTTCCTCCGTCACTGACTATGACCATACAACCGCTCCCAAAGTTTTGCCGCACGCGCGAGACGAGACAAAAATCACAGCCCCCGCGAGAGCCCTGCCCGTTAGGTGCCGCGGCTCCGGTGCCTCTAGCCTTCCGGGTACAGAATCCTGCCACAGGATTCGCAGATAACGATGTCGTCCTTCGCTCTGGCATCGCGGATGAGGTGGCCCGGAACCTGGATGTTGCAGGCGCCGCAGTTTGCCCCGGCAACAGGCGCGACCGCGACGTTGGCCAGCTTCGCGCGCAGCCCTTCGTACTTCCTGAAAAGCGCGAAATCCATGCCGCTGACCTTCTCAGCCTGCGATTCGCGCTCCTTGCGCGCACCGGCAAGCTGCTTCTCCAGATCGCCACGCCGGGCGGCTGAGCACTCCAGCGCTTCCTTGAGTTCCTGCTCCGCTTCCGCCAACACCTGCCCGGCGCTGGCGAGGGCTTCACGAGCGGACGTCTGGTCCTCCATAAGCTCGAGCTGGCGGGTCTCCAGGCGGTCGCTGTTGCGCTTCAGCATCTCGACCTCCTGACCCATGGCCTCCAGCTCTTTGGGATTCGTGACTTTTCCGGAGTAGAGGCGCGACTCGTAGTCTTTGCGCTTCGCCTCGGTGGACTGGATGTTCAAGTCAACGTCGGTCAGGTCCGTCTCTATCTTCTGAAGCCGCGCCTGCGCATGCTCGGCCGCTTCCTTTGCCTCGTCCCGGCGCCGAAGGGCCTCGGCACCCGTATCGAGCCTGGCGAGCGAACGTTCGAGTTCGAAGATCCGTGTGTCCAACTGCTGCAAAGCCCAGAGGTCCGGCAGGGCCTGATTCATAACCGACTCCTTGTGAATGGTGAGAGCGGAGTCATTGTAACCAGCGGGAGAACTCCCGTCAAACCGGGTGGGTGGGACAGGGGCGGCCCGGGCAAGGACAAACGCGCGCGATGGCGAAGAGTAGAGACAGGCCTGCCTGACACCCCCATGCGTGCCCACGGAGGTGCGCAGGGCGTCATAATCCATGGACGGCTTGTGTCCGGCGGGGTTTGTAGTGCAGTATACTTGAGGAAACTGCCGCGAGCCTGCCCCGGCCGGCTTGCGCAAGCGTGGGTGGGCATCAACTGCCGGCTGTCGCACGGGCAAACGCCCCGGCGGGCCGAGCTGGAGGACTTGCATTGGGTTTTTCTTCTAGAACTATCAGAGCCGTGCTGATCGCCGCCTTCGCGGCCATCCAGACAGGCGCTATCGCGGTTCCCGATTTTACTTTCGTTCAGGTGTCCGACCTGCACGCACCCATGCCCCAAAGCCGTGAGACCCTCACAAGGCTGCCGGGCCCGGACGTTGTGGAGCTTTCTGCCTTCGGGACTACATGTCCGCAACCGTCATTTGTACTCGCAACCGGCGACCTGACGGAGTTCGGAGGCGGAAACGGGTGGTTTGCGGAGTATATGTCCTACTTCAAGGACTCGGGCCTGCCCGTTTACAATGTGCTCGGCAACCACGACAACACCTGGCATGCGGGCATCAGGGACCTGCGCAATCTGGGGACAGGTCCGTACTACTCGTTCGACCGCAACGGCTGCCACTTCGTGGCTCTGATGTCGGCCACGGCACAGGACCCGCGGCCGTCGTTCGGAGAGGAGCAGATCGTGTGGCTCGCGGAGGACCTGAAGAAGGTTGGGCCGAACACGCCGGTTTTCGTCTTCTTCCATCATCCCGTCGGCGGCAGTGAGTTCGCCAGCCTCTACGACCGTGACAGGCTGCTCGACACGCTCCGGGCCAGCAATGTGGTTCTTATGATGACGGGACATTCGCACGGAAGCCGCCACGACGACGTCGCCGGCATTGACCAGATTCAGGGCGGGACCACTTTCGGGGGCAACGCCGGAATCACATTCATAAGCGTGAAGCACAACACCCTGCGCGTCGCCTATCAGCGGCATGCGGACCCCAACCCGTCGCAGAAGGTGTTTGAGAAGCTCCTGCAGGAATCGTCGCAGTATCCAAGCGTGAGGATTCTGTCGCCGCGCCACAGGCAGACAATTACGAAGGCGCAGATGTCCATCAAGGCTTCGCTTCTGCCCGCTCCCTCGGGAAGGAAACTGCCGCCCATCCAGAAGGCGAGCTTCACGGTTAACGGCGAGATCAACGGTGATCTGACCGTGATCGCCGACAGCGGCGGGTACGACGCGGAGGGGCAGGTGCAGCTTGCGGGGCTGCTTCCGGGTTCGCACTACCTGAGAGTAACATTCACGGCCGAGGGGCAGGAGTTCACAAGGAGCTGCCAGTTCTATCTGGACGCCCCGGGATCGCGGACCGGCTGGCGGAAGTACATCGCCGCTTCGAGCAAAGCGGCACCGGCTGTTACCGAGGGCAGGGTTTATATCGCGGACAACGCAGGCTACCTACGTGCCCTGGAGACTTCGCGCGGCAACGAGTTGTGGAACGTTCAGACGGGCGCAGAGATTCTGACCGAGCCACTGGTGGCCGACGACAAGGTGATTGCCGCCAACGGACTGGGCAAGGTTCTAGCATTCTCGAAAGCCGGCAAGAAGCTGTGGGAGTTCACGGCGGGCGACGCGGTGTACTCATCGCCCGTGCTGGCTGACGGAAAGGTTGTTTTCGGCTGCAACGACGGCAAGCTGTACGCGCTTGACGAGGCGACCGGCGCGAAGCTCTGGACGAACGATGATGGCCAGTACTCAATCGAGTCGAAACCGTTCGTCTCGAACGGCAAGGTCTATTACGGCTGCTGGGATCAGCATGTGCGTTGCGTGAATCTTTCGGACGGAAGCCTGGTCTGGAAGGTGCTCGGCGAAGGTCCGCGCGTCGAGAAGGCCGCTAAGCGCTACTACAGCCCCGGCGATGCGATGCCCGTGGTTGTGGACAACAAGGTCTTCGCGGCCGACCGGAGCTACCGGATGATTATTCTGGACGCGGCGACCGGAGATCGGATCAATGCGCTGAGCGGCGTGGCGGCGGCCGGGCCGTCGGCGGATGGCAAGTCGCTCTACCTGCGCAAGACCGCCGGCGAGCTGGTCAAGATCAACAGCCAGGGGGAAACCATCTGGAGCGCGCCCGCCGAACTGAACGCGATCCCAACGGCCCCGGTTGAGAAGGACGGCGTCGTGTTCGTATCGAGCGCGCGCGGCAAGGTCTCGGCGGTCAACGCCGCCGACGGCAAGATCCTGTGGCAGTATCAGGCATCGCCGCAGCTCTTCGTGATGTCATCCGTCGCGAGCGACGGCAAGAACGCCTACGTGACAACATTCGACGGCACGGTCTCGGCGATCAAGGTTCCTTGACGCTTCGTGCCGTCAGGCCCGCGAGCAGTCCCCGGCAGGTTCCACCGCCGAGGACTGCTTTCTGGGCGGTCAGTTTTGTTATCCTCGCCTTTTCGATCGCCCTTGCGCTGCTGCCGCCAGCGCTCGTGAAGATCAAACCCGAGATGGGGCTGACGACCGGGCAGGCGGGCCAGCTCAGCGGCGTTCTGTTCGCGCCTTTTCTGGTGATGGTCTTCGCGGGCAGCTACGCATCGCGGTTCGTGCCGAAGGGCACGATAGCGGCGGCCGGGTGCGCCTTTCTGGTGGCGGGGTGCGTGGTTGCGGGCGTTTGCCGCGACTACTCCGGCCTTCTGGTTGCGGCCGCTCTTCTGGGGATGGGCTCCGGGCTGATCGAGCCCACCGCGCCCGCCCTCATCGGCGGCCTTTGGGAAGGCCGCAAGCGCACGGCAGCAATGAACTACAGCCAGGTCTCTTTCGCGGCCGGATCCATCGGCATTCCGATGGCCATGGCAGCGCTGATTGCCGCGGGCGGAAGCTGGCGCGCGGCCTTCTGGGCCGGCGCGGGCATTTCGGCGCTCAGCGGGCTGTGGATGATCGCCAGCGGGACGGTTCACGCCGGATATGAGCCGCCCGAGAAGAGCGAACGGAGGGCCGTACTCGACGGCTTCGCGCTGTTGCTCATCGCAGCGATGTTCGCGTACGTCGCTGCCGAGGTCTCGGTGTGTTACTGGCTGCCGTCCTACTTCCAGCAGGTGCTGAACGCTCCAGACGCGATGGCGGCAGCAACGAACGGCCTATTCTGGACCGGGGCGATGGCCGGGCGGCTCACGGCGGGCTACTTCAGTAAAATGGCCGGGGATGTTTGGCTGCTGCGGGTGTCAGCCGTGGCAGGAACCCTGATCATGCTGCTCTTCTGGATGCTGAAAACTCCCGCGATGGGGATGGCAGCGACGGCCCTCATCGGTCTGGCGTTCGCCTGTATCTGGCCGACGATCCTGAGCTACGCCGGACACGTTTACGGAACGCGACTTGGGCAGGTGTTCCCCTGGATCATCGCGGCGGGCGCTTTCGGCGCCGCCGCGGGCCCGGTCATCGGCGGCGGCGCGGCGGCGCGGTTCGGACAGCACGCGGGTTTCCTTGTAAACCCGATCTTCTTTGCGCTCGTATCCCTGATTGTGATCGCCGCGCCGGGGCGCGAGAAGTGGGCGCACTGGCCCGCCGCTTTCTAACACGCGGCGGGCCAGTGCGTCAGACAGACTGAAGTTACGTGAGACTGTCCCGGATGGTTCCCCGGCTCAGCCGCCGGTCTTCGGCTCGACCTGCATGCGCGTTATGGCGGCGATCACGTCATGGTCGAACTTGGGCTTGCGGTCGTAGGTGTAGAGGCCATTCACTTCCTGTTCGACATCCGTGAGCTGGGTATAGACGAAACCGGAGAGCGCAGGGCATTCCAGACACACCTGTATAACATCCTTGTAAATTCTTATAAAATCCCCTACTGATTCCGGGCGGTCTCCGTAGCCCCAGGCCTCCTTGTCCGCCGCTTTCTCAGGGTCCCACCACATGCCACCCATCTCACTCACGATGACAGGCTGACCGGTATAGCGCTCACCCTGGGCGAACGTGGGATGGTTGTGACCCGTGACCGGGCCCGATTCGCCGAACGGCGGAGTGTACGTCTTTCGCAGCGCTTCCGGATCGTGGCGGTAGTCGTGCGTGTCCGCGATATCCGTCTCGGTCACATGCTCATAGCCGCTGGCGCTGCACACCGGGCGCGTGCTGTCGAGCTCCTTCGTCCGCCGGATCAGTTCGCGAACGAAATCGTGCTGCACGGGGTCGGAATGATACGATTCACCCGTCCGCTCGTTCAGAGGCGTCCAGATGATGATGGACGGGTGGCTGAGGTCGCGCGAGACCGCCTCCAGCCATTCGCGCATCAGGTTTTCGCGCGCGGCGGGGTTGGCGAGGTCGCAACCCCAGTCCGGGAACTCCGCCCACACGGGATACCCCATGCGATCCGCCCAGTAGAGCTGGCGCGGGTCGAACACCTTCTGATGCAGGCGCGCCGAGTTGAAGCCGTACTGCAAGGCGCGCGATATCTCGTTGCGCATCTCAAGGTCCGATGGCGCGGTATAGATGCCGTCCGGCCACAGTCCCTGATCGAGGATTCCCCGGAAGACAAGCGGCTCACCGTTCAAGAGCACCCGGTCGCCCGAGACCTCGACCTCGCGCATCCCGAAGTAGCTGGACGCGCGATCGGTGATCACCTGGCCGCGCCGGGTCACGATACGCATGTCGTACAAGTGCGCCGTCTCCATGTTCCACGGCACGGGGTCCGGGATGCGGATATCGAACTCGGCGAAACCGTCCCGCGGCTGCACCTCGGGGGTCGCGAGCATATTGCCGCCCGACTGGACGTTGACCCGCACGTAAACGTTCTCGGCGGATCCGGTCACAGGCACGCGCAGCTTCACATGAGTATCCTTGAGGCTCGTGATGATCTGGGGCACTTCAACGAAGGCTTCGCCAAGCGGCTCGAGCCATACCGTCTGCCAGATGCCAGTGGAGCGCGTGTACATACACGCGTAAGACTCACGCTCGGACTGCTTGCCGCTCGGATGCTCGGGGGTGATGGGGTCGAACGCGCGCACGACGAGCAGGTTTCCCTCGCCCGAGCGGCAGGCCGCCGTGATGTCGCACGAAAACGGCGTGAACCCACCCCTGTGCTCGCCGACCTTCTGCCCGTTCACCCACACGGTTGCCTCGTAGTCCACCGCTCCGAAGTTGAGCACAAGCCTGTCGCGCAGCCACGAGGGCAACACGGAGAACTCGCGGGCATACCAGACGTAGTCCACCTGCGCCGGATCGCCGATTCCCGACAGCGGTGCCTGGTGCACATACGGCACGATAATGGAGCGCTTCAGGTCTCCGGTCTCGTGCCACCCGGACTCTTCTCCGCTGCCGTCCGGATCGTAGTCGAATCGCCAGCGGCCGTTCAGATTCACCCACTCATCGCGGGTAAGCAGCGGCCTGGGATACTCAGGAAGCGGAACCAGGTTTTCAGTTTTACGCGCCATTGCAGTCTATCCTTTGTCCGTTACGTAAACCAGGGTGCCTTCGGGCACACTGTCAAAGAGCGATATAACATCCAGATTGCGCATCCGCACGCATCCGATGGAGGCAGGCCTGCCGATTCTGTCCTCGGCGGACGTGCCGTGAATCCAGATTCCACGCTTTCTGCTCATGCTGTTGGACTTATCGAGACCTTCGAGCATCAGCGCGCGGGTGCATATGAACACCCTGCCTTCGCGTTCTTCCGGGTCTGCCCTGCTGGATGGCTCTCCGTTCTTGAGCGGCTGGCCGGGCCTCGCCGCCGCGCCGCTTTTTCGCCAGATCCGGTGCAGCCCCCCAGAGGGGTGCGGTATGACCCCGGCTCAGAACCGACTCCGTATTGGAGGTGGACACGCGCCAGGCGCGCTCCACAACATGCGGAAGCCAAAACGGCTACCGCGCAGACGATAAGGGTGGTGTGAATAAGTGCGGAAAGGTGCGGCATATCGGCTTCCCAGCTTGCTATCCCAGAGTTGAGCCCCGGGCCTACATGCCCGGCGGGCTGGAGTACTCGTCGTGAAGGGCGAGCGGGATGGCCCGGGACAGGTCCTCCTCCGGCTCCGCCATCTCCCCGGCCTCGACAAATGGGCGCACCATCGCGCCAAGAACGCCGTGCATATACGCAAGCGCGATGCCATAGTTCGTGATGGGCACGTTCTGGCTGGCCGCGATTCCGAGGCTCTCCTGCGCCTGCTCACGATCCTGCATGCACGCCCCACAGCACACCACCAGATCGTACCCCGATATGCCATCGAGCCGGTTCGCGCCCGACGACGTGGCGAACTCGAGATCACCCCCAACCCACCTGCGGAGAAGATTTGGGATCTCCGATCTCCCGGCATCGTCTGGCTGCACGTGGAGATCGCACGACTCGGCGATCAGCACCCGGCCGCCCGGAGACAGGCGGCTGATGGCCTGCGCCCCGCGCACGAACGCAACCAGTTCGCCACGCTGCCGCGCAATCAGCAGCGAAAGTGTTGTCACCGGCACGGCGCCGTTCACCGCCTGCTCGACCGCGCCGAACACCGCCGCGTCGGACACGACAAGCCGCGGCCTGCCCTGCCCCGAAGCCCAGCGCTCCAGAAACTCCGCCTCTTCCAGAACGCAGACCGATATCCCAGCGCGGACGGCATCGCGTACTAGGCGTTCCTCGGGCGGCCCCACCGGCCCGACGTAGCTGGGCCTGCCGGCAGGAACCACCACCCAGACAGATTCGCCCTTGCCCAGCAGCCCCTCAAGAAGATTCGGATCGCCATCGCGGCGCTGAACCTCTTCACGTACGGCGGCGATGATGCGCCCCACATCGGCCTCACCCGAGAGATCGGCCTCCACGACGGGCATTCCGAAGCTCTCCAGCTTCTTCAGCAGCGGCGAAACAATCTTGCCGGCCGGTCTGTTCACCACTACGATGACGGGTTCCCCGGCAAAGCGAACCCTTGACAGCAGAAACCGCTCGTAATCCGACCAGCCGAGGGAGGCGTCAATCACAACGAGCGCAATGTCCACCCGTTCGACGATCTCACTGGCCCGGTCAGCGTCCACTCCCAGCGCCCGTTCGTCATCGAGGCCCGCAGGCAGCACGACACAGACTCTGCCGATGCCCGGCAGGTCCACGCACACCTCTTCCATGGTGCCAGGATCGGCCGGAGGCGCGGCATTGCCGCCCAGACACCGGACCACGCAACTCTTGCCGGCCCGCCGCCGCCCAAAAACACCGATTGTGAGATTGCATTCAGCCATGTCTTCTGCCTCTTGGTTAAGAGCGAGCGCGCACGCAGGCGCGCGGACGCCTTACCCGAGTGTACCTCAATAAGACAGTCAACGCGCGCCGCGCGTTGACTATTCGTGTATATACGCCGCGCGAGCCCGGAAACCCTCTAATCGGCCGGCAGTGCCGCCTTTTTGGGCGAGTGTCCGCGCCCGGACGAGACAACGCGCCCCATCGCGGCGATCCGTTCCTTTAGAGTGCGCAGCCAGATGCCGGGGTCCTCGCGGAAACAGCGCTTGTTGGGGTAGATCGCATACTGCTCCCGGAGACCGGGCGGCGTCCAGTTCGGCATGATGACATTGGCGCCCGCCCGCAACCCCTGTTCGTAGCCGAACTCGTCAATCGTCGCGAGGGCCGTCGTCGCGGGAATGAGCGTATCGCGGGTAAGAATGCGGCCGAGCGCGACGCATTTGAGCGTCTGATCGAGCGACCCGCCCGGCTTGCCAGCCAGAGGCGTCTCGCTCGCGGGGATGAACGGCCCGATGCCGAGCATGTCCGGCTGCATCTCCTTCACGAACATCAGGTCGCCCGCGAGGTCGTCCAGCGTCTGTCCGGGCAACCCGACCATAAACCCGATTCCGATCTGGTAGTTCAGTTCGCGCAGATCCTGAATACAGCGCATCCGGTTCTCGAACGACGTCCCGCACTCCATCGCGTCGAACAGTTCGCGGTTCACTGTCTCGTGGCGAAGCAGGAAGCGATCAGCGCCGGCCTGCTTCCACAACTCGTAATGCTCGCGCGGACGCTCGCCCACGCTGAGTGTCACGGCAAGCGAGGTGCTCTGCTTGATGCGCCGGATGATGTCCGCCAGAGCCTCCGCGGAGTAGCTCAAGTCTTCGCCCGATTGCAGGACCACCGTCCGCAGGCCTCTGCGGTCGAGTTCGAGAGCAATGTCCACGATCTCGTCCGCCGACAGGCGATAGCGCTCGACGTGGTTGTTATCACGGCGCAGTCCGCAGTAGGCGCAGTTCTTGCGGCAATGGTTGGAGAACTCGACCAGCCCGCGCAGGTGCACATCATCGCCGACGACCCTGGCCCGCACGCGATCGGCGGTCTCTAACAACGCGCTGACGCCTCCGGGTTCGGTGAGCGCCAGCAACAGCCTGACCTCCTCGAAGCTGAGGTCCCCGCTTTCGTCCGCTTTGGCAAGCAGCCCGGGAACAGCCCGGTCAAATATAGACGTCCCGCTCACCCGCTTCAAGCATCGCGATCATCTTCTCCGTCACCTTGCGCAGGTTCTCGGGAAGCTCGGCCAGCCCGCGCTGGATGGCCTGGTCACCGAGCGTCCGGGTCTCCTCGTCGGCGTAGTCCATCAGGTATTCCTTGAGGCTGGCAAGCGCGTTTGGCTGGCAGATGTTGTGGATCTTGCCGCTCTTCGCGAGCTCCATGAAGCGGTCGCCGGTGCGCCCCGAGCGGTAGCAGGCCGTGCAGAAACTGGGGATGGCCTCGCCCTTCAGGAACGACTGCACCATCTCGTGAAGCTGCCGGTGGTCCTGCAACTCGAACTGCCCGGCGGCAGTGGTGAGATCTCCGG
>JBPOJE010000106.1:0-5400 GCA_052033935.1 Armatimonadota bacterium | reverse complement strand
GTCTACACGCTGACGCAGGCAGACATTGACGCGGGGACGTTCACGAACACTGCGAGTGCGACTGGCACGTATGACGGCGAGCAGTACACGGATACGGACGATGACACGCAGACCTTTGAGGGTTGTCCGCGTATTATCGTCCACCCATACACTCAGGTAATTCCGCCTTGCAAGTGCCTGATCTGCCCGATGGTCACGCTTAGTGTCGAGGCCGTGGGACCCGCCCCGCTGACCTATCAGTGGCGTAGGAACGGGGTGAACATCCCCGGTGCGACGAGTTCGACCTACAAGACCCGGCAGCCGGGCAGGTATGACGTCATCGTCTCGACAACGGCAGCGCCTTGTCCGCCTGTTACCTCTGACCCGGCGGTTCTGACACCGGACGAGTCAGTGACCATCGCCACTGCGAAGGCACAGAAGGACAGCCAGTGTGTCAGCCTGCAGGGCAAGACTGTGACCGCAGTCTTCGGCGATACCTTCTACATTGAGGAGGCGAGCCGGGCGGTCGGTATCCGTGTGGTTCGGCCGGGTAACCGAGTGACTCCGGGCAGCACGGTGGATGTCATCGGGACGATGGCTACTGACGCGAACGGTGAGCGCTACGTGGACGTGGCAAGCCTGTCGATCACGGGCTTCCGGCCTCTGAAGTCGCTCGTGATACGTCATCGTGACCTTACTGGCACCGACTGGTACTACAACCCCGAGACGGGAGCTGGCCAGATCGGTCTTGACCAGGGGTATCATCTGAACACCGTCGGCTTGTATGTGACCATCGTCGGCCGTGTGACAGAAATCGGCTCCGGCTACTTCTACCTGGACGATGGCTCTGCGAGGTTGGGAGCGGACCCACAAGGTGTCAGGGTCACGGCAGGCAGCATTGCCGTTCCAGCCCTTGGATCATTTGTTAAGGCGACCGGCATCAGTTCGCTCTATGTGGACGGAAGCCAGTTGCAAGGGAATCTGCTTCTGACCGCTCTGCAGCCCGTGCAGTAGCCAGCGTAAGGAGGCACTGATGTAGAGCCCTGCGCATCCGCGGGACTGGGTGCGCAGGGCTCTCTATAACCGACTAGCGAGTGGAATCTGAAACGATCACGACGTCACGTGACCAAGGATGGTCATTGAAAGGAGAACCTGACATGATGTTGCTTCGTAAGGCAGTCACGGCATTCGTCGTGCTGGGCTTTGTCTGCGCCTGCGCCGGGACAGCGCTTGCGCAGCCGGTTATCAGCGAGGATGTTGCGTACTGGTACAGGCTCAATGGCGGTACCGGCACGATCTTCAATCCCAGTTCAGAGTGGTTGGTCGAGAATGCAGGCGCTCTGCAGATCAAGGTGCAGCAGACCGTCTATGACCAAGAGTACACAGCATCCCTTCTGGCCGCAAATGGTCTGCCCGCCGTACCTGGCGGATATCTGTACTCGTACACGATGACGAACATCGGATGGACGGAAAGCGTTCCGTTCGGAGGCGTGTATGGTGTGGCTATAGACTGGGGCTTGGAGCCTCTTCTTGTGGCAGTGGATTCATCCGCTGCGTCGGCCGGGTGGGCAGGCACGCCGCCGTATTCGAAAGCCGAAGGCGGCATGGTTGATGGACCCGTGTGGATCCAGCAGCCGGGCGGTCAGAACCTGTCTCCTGGCAGCAGTGTTGGCGGGCTCTGGGCCGTTTCGCAGTACGGCCAGGACACCTACATCACCGCTGGTGTAGCGGCCGGATACGACGACCCGGATTGTGTAATGATCTGGGGCGGAACGACCGGACCCATGGTGCCAGAGCCGTCAGCTCTGGTGGCGCTTGCGTCCGGGCTATTCGCCGCTGCTCCGCTCGTTCGGCGTTGGCCGCGTTAGTCTCATAAGCGGCTAGCCGCTGCAAAGGCCCCGGAATCCTTCCTGTGGTTTCGCCCGCGGGCAGCTCCGGGGCCTTGTTCGTTTATTGCCTGCCGCGGTCTTTCTTTCCTGAAGCTTCTGTCGTCAGGCAAGTCCTTCTGCTTCTGGTTCAGAAGCCACTTCCCGCACTCGGCAGAAGTCAGTAGAACGGCCTGCGCCTCGACGACATGGAGGTTTGCCTGTTTCTGCCCGTTATCCCCGAAGTCCGCGATGAACGTGTGTCCGTCAAGAAGGAGGAAATTAGCCGCCAGAATCGAATGCATTGTCAGGCCAGGAAGGTGACCAATGAAAAGAGCATTTCTTGTAGTGTTGATAGCGCTTGCGGCCGAGACTGCGGCCATTGGCGCGCAGTTCCGCGAGCTTCCTCTCGATACCTACCTCGACAAGCTGAAGGGCGGATGGGCTGGCCAGATGATCGGGGTGGCGTACGGCGCGGCCACTGAGTTCAAGGCCTGCGGGCGAATCTACGAAGAGGACATCCCGAAGTGGACATCCGAGAGCATCCGCAATGCCCTCGGTCAGGACGATGTTTATGTCGAGATGAGCTTCCTAGAGGCCATCGAGGAGCACGGGCTGGACATCACCTGGGAGCAGGCGGGGCGCGCCTTCGCGGCCACGAAATTCCCGCTGTGGCATGCGAACAAGCAGGCGCGCGACAATCTTCTTGCGGGCATCATGCCGCCGGACTCCGGCGGGCCCCGGCACAATCCGCACTGGGCCGACATAGACTTCCAGATCGAGGCCGACCTGTTCGGGCTTATCAACCCCGGACTGCCCCGGTCGTCGGCGGACATCTGCCATGTGTTCGGGCGCATAATGAACTCTGGCGACGGGTTTTACGGCGGCCTCTTCGTGGCGGCGATGTACACCGAGGCGTTTTTCGAGCCGGACATGCGAAAGGTCGTCGAGTTCGGCCTCACGCAGATTCCCTCTTACAGCGTCTATGCACGCACCATCCGCGACGTCATTCGCTGGCACGGCGAGAACCCGGACGACTGGCGGGCAACGTGGAGGAAGATTGAAGAGAAGTGGGCCTCGCGCCCCAGCGGTAGATGCTCGGACACATTCCCCGGGTTCAATATAGACGCCAGCCTCAACGGGGCTTACATCGTAATGGGTCTGCTGTATGGCGGCGGCGACCTAGAAAAGACGATGGAGATCTCCACGCGCTGCGGGCAGGACTCGGACTGCAACCCTTCCAATGCCGCGGGCATACTCTGCACTGCACTGGGATTCAACGCGATTCCCTCCGAGTTCCGCGGAACGATTCCTGAGATCGCCAACGAGCGGTTTGCGGAGGTACGGTACACCTGGAATACGCTGATTCCGGCGTGCGAGAAACTCGCGCGGCAGAACGTGACACGCGCCGGAGGTTCGGTCAAAACGACACGCGGTGGGGAGGTGTTTGTCATCCCGTTGCAGCGTGACGGTGCCTCCCAACTGAGCCGCACCAGCCCGTGAGGCTTTGTGTCTCAGCCGCCCCGGCTTTGGACGGGAATGGCAGATAAAGAAGCAGCGGAAGTAAAGTGCGCCTGCACGCCTCTCCGCTGGTCGCTGCGAGTACTGATAATCGCGGCGGTGGGGGCGGTTGCCGTCGTCTGCGGATCGCTGCTCTTGCATCAGCGTGCCGGACGGGAAGGGGCAGACAAAGAAGCCCCGGCCGGCCCCGTGGCGTCCGCGCCGGGCGGCCTGCTGTTGGGCGAGGATCTGGCCAGACACCCGGATTCGGGTGACGGCTGGTTCGGGACCCCACGTCCCAGGCCCGGCAACTACGCGCGGCCTACGCCGGAGTATGTCCGGTGGCGCGCCGATTTCGTGAAGGCGCTCGCGCGCCTCGATCGCGCTAAGCAGCATGGCAAGGCCACTGCGCTCCGCAAATGGTTCCACCGCTTCGAGCCTGCTCTGCAGCGCTGGACACTGGAAGGCGGCAGGCGCCCCTCTGTGTCTCTGCTCTTCCTGACCCCGGCGGTGCGCAGGCTTGTGTGTGCGCCTCCGCACGGTGCATTCGAGAAGTTCTACGGCTACAAGATCGTCCTGCCGCTTGACAGGCACGTGTTCTACTATCCTGCCGGGCCGGTCGAGGCGTCCAGATATCTGCTGCACCCGGACGGTGTCCGTTACGGCGGACGGCGTGCGAAGGATCAAGCGGACGTTTTCTCGCTGTTCCGCGAGGCAGGTGTCACCAGCCCCGTGGCCAGAAACGTGCTTCTCAAGGTCTCCGGCCGTGAAGGCGGGTTCGAGGCCGTCAATACCTGGGACACGGGGTATGTTTCGGTCGGCTTCATCCAGTTCACGACCGGCCCGACATCCGAGGGCCGCTCGCTCGTGCGCGTTCTGGAGCGAATGCAGGAGAGCGAAGAGCGCAAAACCAAAATGAACCCCGCTCGCCGCAACGAGTTCGACTACTACTTCGTGAAGCGTGGAGTGTGCGTCGAGGATGGCAAGCTGGTTGTGCGCGACCCCGCGACCGCAAAATTCCTCAAGGGCGCCGATGCCGTGAACGCGATAATCGAAGACAAGCGCCTCATCGCCGTGTTCCAGAACGCCGGAGAGCACTCCCGCGCATTCAGGGTCGCGCAGATTCAGGAAGCCTACCGCTCGTACTACCTTGCGGACAAGTTCTGGAGGCTGCCGGTTGCGGTTGTGGAAACTTACGTGGACGGCTCGGAGGAGCCGCGGAAGAGCTATGTGTATGGCGCCAGGAACGTGCAGCTTGCGATGGCGCAGGCGACCCGGCGCGGCGAGCTTCCGGAGCGCGGCGATACGCCAGCGCGCAGGGTTGTCACCCGCCTGCCCGATATCGTTGCGTCCTACAGCGACGCTCTGCCGTCCGAAGGCGGAATGCTCACTCTCACCGACCGGGCGGTCCAGCGCGGAGTGCTGAACGCCTGCCAGTCGTTCGAAGCGGCGGTCATCGAAGTCGCCGGCGACGGCCCGCTCGTGATGAAGGATTTCCGGCGTCGTGAGAAGGACCTGATCGCCCGCATCCGTAACAGAATTGACGTCCTGCCGCAGGTGCCTGCTGCCGCGCTCGCGCCGATGGGCGGCAAAAGGAAATCGCCTGCAGTGCTGGAGCCTGAGCGGCCTGTGGAACAGGCGGCCGGTCCCGCCGCGGCGGCTTTCGTGAACGCTGCCGGAGAGCCGGCCGCGCCCCAACCAATAGATGAACTCGGAGAAAAGCACAATGAGACAACCGTTCCGGACGCAAGATGAGACCACAGGCTTCGTGACTATTCGAATCTCCATCGTCCTTGCTGTACTTACCAGTGTCGCCCTGCTTCTTGCCGCAGGGTGCGCAAAGCAGGCGGAGCGCGCCGAAAGCAGGCCGCGCATCGCGCTCGTCATGAAGTCGCTCGCCAACGAGTTCTTCAAAACGATGGAGGATGGGGCGAAGGAGCATCAGAAGCAGCACGCCGCGGAGTACGACCTCATCGCAAACGGGATCAAGGACGAACAGGACGTCACGCGGCAGATTGATCTCGTCGAGCAGATGATCGCCGAGGGGGTGGACGCC
>JBPOJE010000075.1:0-13133 GCA_052033935.1 Armatimonadota bacterium | reverse complement strand
CTGTTCACGCTGTTGCGTGGGGTTGTGTGGAGCAACGTGGCTCTCTCAAGCGTTCTTGCTCGCTGTGGGACAGCACCTGGCAGGGCCAGGGCGCGAGCCGCGCCCGCGCAGCTTCTTCTGCCCGGTCTGGGCCTGGGCAGCAAAATGCGGGAAGGGTATTCTCCAGAACAGCCATTGCTGAGCGTGGAAACAGGCCAAAACGGGCCGGTTTTCCAAGTTGTGGGACGGTAGTGAACTTGATTCAGGACCCACCTGCGCAAACGGTACTTCTTTGTGAAGTGTGTAAATTGGATTCGGCTCTTGTTACACACTTCAGAAGGAAGTACCCTTGTTGCCAAACTGCTTGACACCTGACAGGCGGAGTGCTACAATCACTTATCGCAGTAGCGGGCGGCTTACGGAGCAGCAGAGGCCGCCACTGAAACGCGCACTATGGGCAGGCGGGCTCTGTGTTCCCCGTGTCTTCGGTGTTTTGCGACGATACTGCAATATGGCGGAACCGCCACTGGTTGAACGCTGCTTGACCAAGAGAGGAGTTACTGAATCGTGAAGTCTGCCTTGTTGTTCGCACTGCTCGCAACTCTCGTGCTTCCAGCCTCTGTGCTTGCCGCGGTCCCCGCTCTGATGAACTACCAGGGGAGGCTCACAGACTCAGCCGGCCAGCCGGTTCCTGATGGAACCGTCAATGTCCGGTTTTCACTCCATGATGCCGCTACCGGCGGCAATCTGCTTTGGGCTGAGCCAGCATCCGGGACACGGCCTGTTCAGACCCAGGGCGGCTTGTTCAACGTGGTAATAGGGGCCGTGGTACCACTTCCAGACGCGGCATTTACCGGAAACACGTGGCTGCAGACAGAGATCAACGGTTCTGTTCTTGCGAGCCGGGTCCAGATCGTCAGCGTGGGCTACGCGCTGCGTGCAAAGACAGCTGAGACCGTGCCCGATGGGGCAATAGGGAGTGCGCAGTTGGCATACGATCCCGCATCACTGACGAAGGCCTCTGGAAACGCGATGACATCGGTCAACGGCAATATCGGCATCGGCACGGCATCGCCGGGCGCGGGTCTTGAGATCCGGCACGGCGGCGACGCATGGGGCGCATATAACTACGGCAAGAACCTGCTCGTGAAACGCGGCGCCAATGCACACCCAACTATTGGCCTCTTTGACAACTGGGGCAATAACCCGTGGGCTATTACCAACGCAGGGGGTAGTCTTTGCTTCAGCGGAATGCCCGAACTCACCGACAGCACTACGGCTCCATCGCAGGCCTTGCGACTGGACCGCGATGGAAAAACGACAATCTATGGGACCGTCGGCATTGGCACAACGACGCCGCAGGCGAAGCTGCACGTGGCGGGAGCAGCAAGGGTCGACGGCCAGATTGCGAGTGAAAGTATTGAACTCACCTCCTCTACTCCATTCATTGATTTTCAGTATGGAAGCGCTGCAACAGAGCCTTATAACGTGCGTTTGATAAACCAGCTTCCCAACGAGTTGTGGATGCAATTCGCTGAACCATCCCAAGGCGTCTTGGCCGTCGGCGGCAGAATCTTCACGGGACAGGGCGCTGTCTTTTCCGGCGATGTGCACACCAACGCGAAACTGGTTGCGCACGGCATTATCAACGCGACGGAGGGAATCTCATTTCCGGACGGCTCAGTGCAGACGACGGCGGCAACGCCCGCTACCAACACCGGCGTGTACAACGTGCGGGACTACGGAGCCGTTGGAGACGGCGTCACCGACGATGCCCCGGCATTTCGCGCCGCACTCGCGGCCGCGCCTCGTGGTTCGACCGTTAAGGTTCCCCCTGGCAGATACCTCCTTGGCAGCCAGGTTACTGTTAGACAAAAGACCCTGTACGGCAACGAAGGGGGGCTGAACGTCGCTGCGACCCACGACCAACCCGTCCTGGTGCATGAGAGCACGGCGAACCCGCTGATAAGACTCGGCGCAGGCGGGGCCATTGTCGGGCTGACCCTGCATTCGGAGGGGGAGGTCGCTGACGACCGTCCGGCGATGGTCCTACTTGATGGTGCAGGAACCCTCGTGAGCAATGTCAAGTTCGATCACCCTTCTACAGGGATTCTCGCCTCAGGGGCTGCTATCGACAGGACACGCATCGAACGATGCTTAATGTACGACGTTCGCAACATTGGCATCAAAATGTATCGTGCCGGCGATGCGTGCTGGGTTTCGGACGTTCAGGTGTTTGGAAACACCCCCGCATTCCTGTCCAGAGGAATCGGAATACAGCTCGGATCTTTGGACGTGATAACCGTAAGCAATTGTTTCATCCTTGGTGCTAACAGGGGCATCTACTGTGTAGCTGGCCTGGAAGGAGTGGCCGGTGGCACATGGGGAACGATAACCGGTGCGAATGTGGACATGTGCAACATCGGTATAGAAGCTAACGGTGGGTGCAGACTTTCCATTGACGGCGGCACTATCAAGTCCATTGCCAAGGGCATATATGTACACAATGGAACGCCCCGCGTGGCGATAAGTGGACTGAACATTTGTTCAAACGTCTCCTATTGTGTTCAGGCCACTGCGGGACAACTCGCGCTCTCCGGCTGCGTATTGTCTACCGGGGGCAGTGACGCGGTTAGCACAACTGGAACGTCTGGACAGTCCGTTGCGGGTAACTTGCAGGTTACGGGCGAGGGATGCTAGACGGTGTGGCTGGTAATCGGCCTGGTATGCACGTAGCGGAAAGGCTCGACCAATGAGTTCATTCAAGGTTGCGTTTTGTGCGCTCTTGTGTGTGGCTGGTGTTTGCACGCCGCGTTCGGCGATCCGGGCGGAGGGCCTCGCGATCACATGGTCCTCGTTCAACTCCGCGGGGGCTGTGAAGGTCGCCGCCACGCAGAACCTGCTGAGCTACAGCGTCGGCCAAGGCGTGGCAGGTGCAGTCAGCGACAGCAGCCTGATCGGCTTGCTGGGGTTCTGGGCCGGGGAAACGCCCGTACCGGTCGTCATTCAGCGCCTGGCTGACGCCAAGATGCTTGACGATGGGACCCTCGTGTCTATCGCGGGTCGAGTCGCCTCATCGGCTGCCGGCGAGTACGATGGCTTCCTTTACATCCAGGACCCGGACCGAACATCGGGCATAAGGGTTGCCGCTCCCCTGTCTGCACTACAGGGGGTGGCTCGAGGCAGCATTGTAAACGTGATCGGCCGCCTCGGTACAACCGCAAACCAGGAACGGCAGATAGTGGGACCAGTGGTGGTGGTGACAGGTTCGACCACCCCACCCAGGCCATACACGATGCGTGGTACGGCAGTGGGTGGTGGGGGTCTAGAATCCGTGTTCAACCAGACCGGCCCGACAGGCGGCAAGGGCACCAACAACGTTGGTTTGCTCATTCGGACCTTCGGCCGGGTCGTTGCCACGGTGCCCGGGTTCGCAGTGCTGGACGACGGCTCACGCCAGTTCCGGGTCGACACCTCCTTTGGCTGCGCACCCACGTCTGGCCAGTACTTGACCGTAGTCGGCGTATCGAGCCTCTACTTCAGCGGCGAGACACTCTGGCCACAGTTGCTGCCCCGGAACGCGGCGGATCTGAGTCCTCAGTAGTTACTGGGCACCCGCCAAGCGCCCGTTCAGACTAACTGCACAGCGGCAGGGGAGTGGTCAGCAGGACCTTAGGTTCAAAGACCACGGCCCCTGCCGATGTGCAGCCGAAAGGAGCGCGAGCCTGTGCCGCACCTCTTTCGCTCTCTGTGTTTCGGACTTCCGCTCGACTGGCAGATGCTCTGCCAGTTGCCGTTCGGGGACATTTGGTCCCTCGCAGCATCTACCAGGCGTAAGCTTCCGGCGCGGCGCCGCCCGGCCCCGGGAATATCTCGTCCAGCTTCTTCAGCGCTTCACCCGAAAGCTCGATCTCAAGCGCCCGCAGTGACTCGTCAAGCTGCTGCTGAGTGCGGGGGCCGACAATCGGCCCGGTGAGCGCGCTGTTGCTCAGCACCCACGCCAGCGCGACGTCCGCCGGGCGCTCGCCCATCTCCAAGCAGAACGCTTCGTAAGCCTCTATCTTCGGCCGAACCTTCTCGAGCTCGTTCTGCACGTTCTCAGACGCCCGCCGGCCTTCCTCGCTCTTCTGCAGGATGCCGCCCAGCAGGCCGCCGCCGAGGGGGCTCCACGCGATGACGCCCAGCCCGAAGTCCTGGCACGCCGGAAGCACTTCGAGTTCCACCATGCGGTCGTTCAGGTTGTAGAGGCTCTGCTCCGATACCAGCCCCATGAAGCGGCGGTCTCTCGCCGCTCCCTGCGCCTTCGCAATATGCCACCCCGCGAAGTTGCTGCTGCCGACGTAGATCACCTTGCCCTCACGCACGAGCTGCTCCATCGCCTGCCAGATCTCTTCCCACGGCGTTTCGCGGTGGATGTGATGCATCTGGTAGAGGTCTATGTGGTCGGTCTGAAGGCGCCGCAGGCTGTCCTCGCACGCCCTTCGGATGTGCAGCGCGGACAGGCCGCTCTCATTGGGCCACTCGCCCATCTTGTTGTAGAGCTTCGTCGCGAGCACCACCTTCTCGCGGCGGTCGCCTCCCTGAGCGAACCAGCGCCCGATGATCTGCTCCGTCCAGCCCTCGCCCATCTTCCAGCCGTACACGTCCGCCGTGTCAAAGAAGTTGATGCCGTGCTCCAGAGCGCGGTCCATGATCGCATGGCTGTCGTCTTCCGCCGTCTGCGGCCCGAAGTTCATCGTGCCGAGGCACAGCCGGCTGACCTTCAGCCCGGTTCTTCCGAGATTGGTGTGTCGCCTCCCTACTGTGGTGTCTCTGCTGAGATTGGCAGAAATGACGTCAGTGTCAATGGGCCCGAGCGGTGTTCAGCCCTGAGCGCCGCCCGCGGCGGCGTACAGCACAGCCAGTCCGGAGAGCAGCAGCACCGTAAAGACAAGCGTCCGGAATGCGAACTCGTTTACCCGGTGATGCAGATGGTCGCCGCAGGCAACCCCGGCAAGGGTGAACGGGGCGCAGATGGCCGCCTGAAGCTGTACATCCGGGGTGATTGCCCCGGTGGCCACATCGCGCTATCATCAGCGCGTTCAGCGTCAGCCACACGACGGAGAGCGTGACGCGGAAGAGCGACTTGTCCGGAATCGCCCGGGCCGCGTAGATCACCACACACGGGCCGCCCGCCCCGAAGGCTCCGTGCAGCAGCCCGCCCAGAACCAGGCAGCCGTCCATCAGCCGCGCCGCGGCGGTTCCGCGCTCTATTGCCGCCGGCCGGATGCGCCGCGCCCGTGGAGACCCTGAATCGCGACGCCGACCATAAAGACCCCCAGCACGCCCTTCAGCCACGCCTCGGGCAGCACGCGATACAGGATCATCTCGAGCGGCAGCCCGGCGAGCGCATACGCCGCGATGTGCCCGTATTCGCGCCACACGATGTGTCTGCGCGAAGTGATGACGATGTATGCCGAAAGGATCGTCGCCTGCAGTACCATCCCTTCACGGCGGCATCCATCCCGAGCAGAAGCACCACGAACGGAAGCGCCAGAACAGTGCAGCCGAAGCCGGTGGATGCCCTGCTGAAAGGTGGTCAGGAACACGATGAGATTGGGGAGGATGGTTCGGAGCGGTTCTGTCAATTGCTGTCTTTCCGCGGGGCCGCGCGCGGAAACTGCCCTTCGCAGCCTCCCGCAGTGCACTTACGTGGAGCATGGGCGAATCCCTGCTTCAGCGGCGGGCGAGCAAGGCCGCGTCCCGTGCTCAAACGGAAACCTTTCGTTCCGTCAGGCGTCTCATATCATGGTGACACCGATATGTTGAACGCGTGCGAAAACAGACGGCGGATGCTCGTTTTCGCAGCGGCTGCCATTGCCGCCGCGTGCTCGCGTCCGGCTGTCGCCCAGGTGGCAGGTCTGCACATCCTGTCGCCGGTCACCACTGTCAGCGCTTCAGCCTCCTCGGACCTGCAGCCCGGGTACTGCCGCGACATCATCAGTGGCAACAACTCGCGCGGGCCGTACAGACTTTCGTGGGCGGGCATTCCCGCTTCCCGCGAAATAGTGTCGGTGAACGGACGGGCGGCGCTGAGAGGCGTTGACTACGCCTTGGATTATGCCAAAGGCACCATCACCTTCACGTCGGTTCTCAAAACCACAGGGCTTGCGAAGGTCGAGTATCCGGTGGATTCCGGGAGATCCATCAGAAACGCAGCGGGCGTGAGCGTTCCTGTCGCACTCGATCTCTATGCGTCAGGCCGCTCCAGCCTGCAGTTGACCGGCCTGTACAAGCAGGGTGCCGGGCAGTCCGAAAACGCGGGAGGCGTGCTTGGGTTGCAGGGCAAGACGCAGGTGTCGCCGACCACCTCCTTCACGACGGCGCTGTTCACCGGAATGACCCCGGAGGGCGGCGGCAGCGAGGGCGGTTTCGGCGACAGGTCGGCCGCGCGGTTCGGAGCCGCCAGCAGCCTGGGAGATGTGAAGCTCACCGGCTCGTACGTGCGCGCCGGACGGGCTTTCAACGGGAGCAAGGACTACGGAATCGCGGCGGGGCAGGACGTTCAGACCTACGGGCTGTCTTACGGGCCGAAGGCCGGCCGCTTGTCGTTCTCGTCCGGCTACCAGCGCGTGAGCCGCGAGGGTGCGCCTGGTGGCGCCACCACCTCGCTCAATCACAGCTTCAAGTACGCGTTCGCGCCCCAGGGGCAATTTCTTTTCACGCGAAAGTCTGTCGGTTCGGGCGCAAACGGCGTTGAGAGCAGCGCCGTGACCGATGCTTTTCAGATTGACAGCGCGATCGGGACGAAGAGCAAGGTGCAGCTTGTGTGGACTGACCAGACCTCCGCCAGCGGTGGCGCCCGCGACAACTCGTCCACGAAGGTGCTCAAGGTGACGTCCAGTCTCGTCAACAACGTCGCCTTCAATGCCGCCTACCAGCTTGCCGAGACCTCGGCGAAGGGCGACGCGAGCGGCTTCGACGTGGGGATTACGGCGAAGCCCCACAAAGCGGTGGATGTCGTGGCGACATTCTCCGGGCGTGGCAGCGACCAGAGCGGGGCCGACAACTCCGGGGGTATCCGCATCGCCGCGTCGCCCACCTCGCACCTGAAGGTGTCGGCGGGCCTTACCGACCGCCAGACCGAAGTGCTGGGCCTGCGCACGCGTGATCTGCGCCTCGAATCGCAGCCGTTCGACTTTCTGAAGCTTACCGGTGGCTACGCCTTCACCGACAGCGGCAGCAGCACGCTGGTCGCGCGTGAGATCGCCGCCACCGCCACTCCGCGGCCCTACCTCAAGCTGGACGGAGGGTACAAAACGCGGGACGGCACGGGCAAGTCTGTGGACACGGCGCGACTTGATCTGACGCTGAGTCCCTGGAAGAGCCTGGGCATCGTCGCTGCTCTTGCGGAGAACCCGGAGGACTCGAAGGGCAACATCGGGTACTACCGATCGAAATCGCTGGGGCTGAAGGTGAGCGTCGGCATTCTGGGGTTTACCGGCGCCTATGCCTACAAGGATGAGCATCTGTCGGCCCGGCGCTGGTTCCAGACCCAGGCCGGCATTCAGCTTGCGCTGGCGCGCGCCACGCAGTTGACCAGCGGCTACGAGTACAGCGAGACGGAAGGCTACGGGGCTTCGTCGCGGCGCATTTCGCTGGGGTTGCGCAGGGACATGGGCAGCGACTTCAACATCTGGCTCACTGGCTCCCGCACGGACACGCGCGATGCCTCAATCGAGAATGATCCCACCTATGAAGCGCAGATGAAGCTCGGCATCCGCTTCTAGCGCCGCGTGCAGGAAAGTCCATTATTGGGCGCAAAAGTTATACTCGTATGCCCGGGAGGCAGCCGTCAGTTCGCGCCCATCATCACCTGGCTATCGCGGATGGCTGACATCTCCTCAAGCGCCCGCCCTGTGCCCAGCGCAACGCACGAAAGCGGGTCGTCCGCAACATGAACCGGGATGTTTGTCTCGATCGAGAGCAGCCTGTCCAGTTCTCGCACCAGAGCGCCCCCGCCCGTCAGCATAATGCCGCGCTCGATGATGTCCGATGAGAGTTCGGGAGGCGTCTGCTCGAGAGTGGCTTTCACGCGCTCGACGATCAGATTGATCGGCTCCGCCATGGCCGCGCGAATCTCCTCGCTGGTGACCTCCACGGTTTTCGGAAGCCCGGCGACCAGGTCTCGGCCCCGCACTTCCATCCGAATCTCTGACTCCATCGGGTAGGCCGAGCCGATCTTGATCTTGATCTCCTCGGCGGTTCGGTCGCCGATCATAAGGTTGTAGGTGTTCTTGATGTGACGGGTAATGACCTCGTCAATCTTGTTCCCGCCGATGCGCAGTGAGTTGCTTACCACAATGCCATCTAGCGAAATGACGGCCGCGCCCGTCGTCCCGCCCCCGATGTCGAGCACCATGTTCCCGCCTGGCGTGCTGATAGGCAGTCCGGCCCCGATGGCCGCGGCCATCGGCTCTTCGATTGTGTACGCCTCGCCCGCGCCCGCTGCGCGAGTCGCCTGGATCACCGCGCGCCGCTCAACATTCGTGACGCCCGACGGCACGGAGACCAGCACCCGCGGCTTGAAAAGCCGCCTGCGCCCGCACACCTTGTCGAGGATGTACCCGAGCATCTTCTCGGTTGTGGTGTAGTCTGCAATCACCCCTTCGGAGAGGGGGCGGATGGCGACGATCGTTCCGGGGGTCCGGCCGATCATCAGGCGGGCTTCCTCGCCCACCGCGAGAATCTTCTTCTTCGTCACCGACATGGCGACCACCGAGGGCTCGCGCAGCATAATGCCCTTGCCCTTGCGGTAAACGATGATGTTTGCCGTTCCGAGGTCCACGCCGATGTCGGCGGTCATTCCAAACAAGGGGGGATCTCCTCGATGGGGGTGTCACCCGCGCGCACTTTCGCACCGAGCGAGTTCAGTTTCTGCTCAAAGTTCTCGTATCCGCGGCGGATATGCTCTACGTCCGTAATGACCGTTGTGCCCTCCGCGCCGAGCGCGGCGATTGCCATTGCCGCGCCTGCTCGCAAGTCGTGGGCGGTGACCCTGGCGGCCTGCAGGCCCGGAACCCCGCGGATGAAGGCGGACTGCCCCTCAACGCGCGTGTGGGCGCCCATCCTTTCGAGCTCACCCAGGTAGCGAAATCGGCCTTCGTACACCTTCTCGGTGATGACCGAAGAGCCCTGTGCGGTGGCAAGCACTGCGCCGATGGGCTGCTGGAGGTCGGTGGGGAACCCGGGATAGGGCATGGTCACCACGTCCTGGGCCCGAAGCGGGCGGCGAAGCGAACGGACGCGTATCCCGTCCAAGTCCTCGCGTACGGAGGCGCCAATCTCCTGCATCTTGAGCAGAACCGCGTTGCAGTGGCCGCCAACCGCGCCCCGGATGAAAACATCTCCATCCGTGTTCAGGGCTGCAAGCGCCAGTGTGCCCGTCTCGATCCTGTCGGGGATGTTCGTGTGCTCGGTGCCGTGGAGGCGGCTGACGCCGTTGATGTGGATCGTGTCCGTGCCCGCGCCGGTGATCCGTGCGCCGCACTTGACCAGCAGCCGGGCAACGTCCGCAATCTCGGGTTCGCTGGCGGCATTCTCAATGGTGGTTGTGCCGAGAATGCGAGATGCCGCCATCATGATCTGCGCGGTTGCGCCCGCGCTGGGAAAATCAAGGTAAACCCTAGCGCCGTGCAACTCAGACCCGCTGGCTTCCACAACGCCGCCGTCATTCCGCATCATTGCGCCGAGTGCCGTGATACCCTTCTGGTGCAGATCAATCGGCCTCTGGCCGATGTTGCAGCCTCCGGGTATCCCCACGCGCGCCAGGCCCGTGCGGACCAGAAGCGGCGCCAGCACCTGGAACGATGCGCGCATCTTCGAGACAAGGTGCGGCGGAGCCTCGCTGGTGATGAGATTGGAGGCATCTACCTTGAGATCCCCGTTGGGGCTCAGTTCCGGCTTCGCCCCCAGGCAGTGGAGCATCTCCACCATTGTGAGCACGTCACCGATGTGCGGTATGTTGTGTATGACGACCTCGCCCTCAACGAGCAGGGTCGCCGCCATGAGCGCCAAAGCGCCATTCTTGCTGCCGCTTGCCGTGACCTCGCCACGAAGCTGGCGGCCGCCTTCAATTATCAGCGTAGCCACTTCCGATGTGTCCTCCCCGGCATTCTTATTTGTCTGGAAGCTCTCATCCTTGAAATCCATGAAATTAGTATACAGATGGGGCAGGGTGCTGTCAACAGCAAATCGCACCCGCCAGACGGGCTATTATAGTGCAAGGTTAGCCGATAGAGTTATACATTTTGTGCTGCCGTCGCTCTCGTGCCCGCAGACTCCGCTCGCGGGTCCGCCTCTGGCCAGCGCTCGGTCAGAAGCTGGTAGAATGCCCCCATCGCCGCCGAGATGTAGCGGTCCGGGCGCTTGATCGCCGCGGTCTGGCGTGTCAGTTCGGCGCCGGTCAGCCGGATCACGCGCAAGCCCGTCTCCTCCGATTCTCCCGATGCGGCGGTCTCGGGGATCACCGACATCAGCGGGCCGGTGCGCACCACCTCTTTGATGGCTTCCAGGCTTGCAAGTTCCATCGCTGTATTGAGACGGACGCTTCGGGAGGCAAGCGCGCTTTCCAGAAAGCGCCGGAATCCACTGTCCGCCGGGAGCAGCACAAGGGGGTGCCCCGTCAAAAGCGCGGCGTCCATCTCCGGGTGCTCCGCCAGCGGGTGCGAGCGGCCCGCGATGGCGACGCAGGTCTCAGTGTACAGCGGCCGCCGCACAAGTGCGCGCTCGGTCACGTCCGACGAGACAATCGCTAGGTCGAGCGTGTCGCTCAACACGGCGCGTGCCAGGTCCGCCGTCCGCCCAATCTGCACCCGAAGCTCCACGGCAGGCCAGCGGCGGTAGTACTCCGCAAACACCGGGGCCAGGGTGAAGATGCTCGGAGTCGCCCCCGCACCCACGCGCAGCGTGCCCCCGGCGAGCTTCCTCAGGTCGGCGATCTCAGCGCGGCTCTCTGCCTCGAGGCGCGCCATGCGCAGAGCGTACCTGTGCACAATGCGGCCGGCGTCGGTCGGCACCACATGCCGGGGCCTGCGTTCGAGCAGTGGCACCCCCAGCGAGCGTTCGAGCGAGCGCATCTGCACGCTGACGGCAGGTTGGCTGAGCGAAAGAGCCTCGGCGGCCTTTGTGAAGCTGCCTGTGCGCACGACCTCGATGAGGGTTCTGAGCTGGTCGAGTGTCCATGCTGATTGCATAAGCCGTATTTATCCTTACCCTAAGAATATTTCGCTTGCATTATACAGGTTATCGTTTACAATGTCTGGGCGCGCCGGGGCTTCCCGCGCGACAGGTGCGAAAGGGTTTTACAAGAGTCAAATGCCTGCTACGGTTGTTGTTGGTCTCCAGTGGGGCGACGAGGCAAAAGGGAAGATCGTTGATTTTCTCTCCGGGAACGCGGACGTTGTCGTCCGCTACAACGGTGGGAACAACGCCGGACACACGGTGGTCGTGGGGGATGAAGTTTACAAGTTCCACACGGTGCCGGTGGGCATTCTGCACGAGAATGTGACCGCCGTCATTTCAGACGGTGTCGTCATTGACCCGGCCGTGCTGTGCGGCGAGCTCACTGGTCTGCTGGGCCGGGGCATCAGCTCGTCGAAGCTACGAATCTCGAACGCGGCTCACATCATTATGCCCTGGCACAAGCTGCTCGATCAGCTCGAGGAGCAGCATCGCGGGTCGCAGAAGATCGGCACCACGGGGCGTGGCATCGGTCCCTGCTACCAGGACAAGTACGGCCGCTGGGGGCTGCGCGTCTGCGATCTGGTTGACGAAGACCGCTTCGTGGTGCGCGTGCGCGAAGTCCTCGGCTACAAGAACAGCCTCATCACGAAGGTCTTCGGCGGGCAGGCTCTGGACGCGGACGCCATCTGCCGCGAGTGCGGCGAGTTCGGCCGCCAGATCGCTCCGTTCGCCTGTGACACGAGCCATCTTATCGCAGCGGAAGAGGCTAAGGGCAGCCGCATCGTCTTCGAGGGCGCGCACGGGTCGCTGCTCGACATAGACCACGGCACCTACCCCTACGTCACTTCGTCGCACCCGATCTCCGGCGGCGCGGCCATCGGCACCGGCATCGGCCCGAGGGCGATTGACGACGTCATCGGCATCGCCAAGGTCTATACGACGCGCGTTGGCAGCGGGGTCTTCATGACCGAGTTGGAGGGCGAAGAGGGCGAGACGATCCGCCAGAAGGGTGCCGAGTTCGGGACGACCACCGGCCGCCCCCGGCGTTGCGGCTGGTTCGACGCTGTCGCCGTCCGCTTCACCTGCAAGATCAACTCCTGCTCGCGTCTGGCGCTCATCAAACTCGACGTCCTGACCGGGATGCCGACCGTCCGCGTGGCCACGGCCTATGACATCAATGGCGAGCGCATCACCGAGTTCCCGCAGGATACGGCCGTTCTTGAGAAGGCCAAGCCCGTGTTCGAGGAGTTCCCCGGATGGGATCAGCAGGTTTCGGAGGCGCGTAAGCTGTCCGACCTGCCCGCCACGGCCCGGGCGTACATTGACAGGCTTTCGACACTCGTGGATGTGCCGGTCTGGGCAATCAGCGTCGGTGAGCGCCGCGACCAGACCATAATGGTTGACGTCTAGGCGCTGGCGGCGAGGGCCGGGATTTCATATAATAGGCGCTGTGGGCCGCTAGCTCAGGGGTAGAGCATCTCCCTTTTAAGGAGAGGGTCATTGGTTCGAATCCAATGCGGCTCATGCTGCCTTGCTCCATCTATGACTCCAGATTCTATGATTCGTCGTCAACAGTTGACGTGGGATGTGAGTAGACTCGGTTGGGATCATAGCGGTCTCCGTGGCGGTGCAGACTCCAGCAGAGCCTGGCGATTCTGCGGGCCAGCACGACCAGCGCTGCTGTGCCGGAGAGTCCTTTGTTACGCTCGCGGTCGTATTGGGCTCTGAACGTGGTGTCCTTGGATCTCAGAGATCCCTGCGCTGCTAGGTAGAGCAGGCGCCGCAGTTCCGCGTCGCCATGCTTGGTGCGCTTGCACGGCATAGACGCGCCGGAATCACGAATGGAAAGGTCGAGACCGCAGTAGGCCACAAACTGATCGGCCCGGTCAAACTGCTTGGCTTCCAGCCGCGCAGCGACCGCTGCAGCCACC
>JBPOJE010000087.1:0-11127 GCA_052033935.1 Armatimonadota bacterium | reverse complement strand
GCCTTACCGTGTTGATCCAACCGAATACTCCTGTGTTTGCCGGAGCAGTTCGGCTTCTCGGTACGATTCCTTTCCGAGGCAGCGACTCGTTTTCAGTACAATTACTCGGGAGGCAATTCGGGGTCTTCCTTTCGGCGCCACGGTTGTGTTATAATTGTAGCCGTCCGTTAATGAGCCGTTAGGGAGTTTTTAATGACTGTCCGCACTGTGTCCGCGGCGAAGAGGGTACTCGCTATGGCGCCGCTGGCCGCCTTGCTAACCGTTCGCCCGGCGCACGCATATATTGATCCAGGCACGGGAAGCTACGTGCTTCAGGCGGTGGCCGCTACTGTGCTTGCCGGTTTCTTCGTCCTCAAGACCTCCTGGTCGCAGCTCCGCGAGCGCATAGCAGGGCTGTTCCAGAAGAAGACCCCGCCTGGACCCGCGGATGGAAGCTAGCCGGGTCAGCGGATCGTTTCGCGATCCCAGCGGCTTCGTCTTTTCGCACTCCGGGACTGTCTATCGCCAGGTAAACACCTGCTACCGCGAGGATTACGATCTTCTCATGGGCTCTGGGCTCTACCAGAGCCTAGTGGACGATGGGCTTCTCGTCAGACATCAGGAAACCTCGGAGGTGCAAAGTCAGCACCCGGAGCAGGCCTACAGGGTGCTGCGTCCCGAGCAGTTGCCGTTCATCTCGTACCCGTACGAGTGGTGCTTCAGTGCCTTCAAGGACGCCGCGCTTCTTACGCTCGAGATTCAGAAGCGCGCGCTCAAGCACGGAATGACCCTCAAGGATTGCAGCGCCTACAATATCCAGTTGGCGGCCGGCAGGCCGGTCTTTATTGACACGCTCTCGTTCGAGAGGTACGTCGAGGGGCTTCCCTGGACCCCTTACCGCCAGTTTTGCCAGCATTTCCTTGCGCCGATGGCGCTGATGAGCGGAACCGACATCCGCCTGCGCCGCCTGCTGCGGCCGTTTATTGATGGCATTCCGCTGGATCTGGCGGCAAAACTCCTGCCTTACAAGACACGTTTCTCGTTCCCGCTTCTTCTGCACATCCATCTGCACGCGAAAACACAGCGGCAGTATGCCGATACGGCGGTCTCGAAGAAGTCCTTCGAGCGCAAGATCAGCAAGGCGTCCCTTCTCGGGCTGCTCGACAGTCTGGAATCGGGCGTTCGGAGCCGGACGTGGCGCGCGGCTGGCACCGAGTGGGCCGACTATTACAGCGACGACAGCTACACCCAGGCGGGGCTCGATCACAAAAAGCAGCTTGTGGAGCAGTATCTGGACGAGGCGAAGCCGAAAGACCTCTGGGATCTGGGCGGCAACACCGGGCTGCACAGCCGCATTGCCAGTTCGCGCGGCATCAGCACGGTTTCGTTCGATGTGGACCCGGCCTGCGTCGAGATGAACTATCTTCAGATGCGCAGAGACAAAGAAGAGAACATCCTGCCGCTCGTGCTCGACCTCACCAACCCTTCGCCGGCGCTCGGGTGGAACAACGACGAGCGCATGTCCCTTGCCCAGCGGGGGCCGGTGGACGCGGTCATGGCGCTCGCGCTCATCCATCACCTGGCAATCTCGAACAACGTGCCTCTGGGGATGCTGGCGGAGTTCTTCGCGGGCCTGGGGCGCTGGCTGATCATCGAGTTTGTTCCAAAGGGCGACCACAAGGTTCAGAAGCTTCTCACGACGCGGGAGGACATCTTCCCGGACTACACGTCCGAGGGCTTCGAGCGGGCATTCCAGGGTCTCTTCGCCATTCGGCGCAAAGAGACCATCCGCCAGTCCACGCGCGAGCTTTATCTGCTGGAACGAAAGTAGTGGAGGAGTCCGAGCGCCAGCCTCGCGCGTTCCATCCGCTCCTGCTGGCCGCCTATCCTGTCCTCTATCTGTTTGCCTGCAATACGGATGAGGCGGCTTTGGCGGACCTTGGGCGCGCGCTTGCGGTCTTGATCTCTTCTGCCTGCCTTGTGTGGCTGCTTGCCCGCCTGGCCGTCAGGGACCGTTTGAAGGCGGCGCTCGTGGTCTCTCTGACGGTCACTGCGGCCTTCTCTTTCGGATACTTCCTCGAAAGTGTGCACGGCGCCACTATTGGTGGCTTGCTGATAGGCCGTGTGCTCGTGATCGGGCCGCTGTGGTTCCTCTTGTTCGGTGCTCTGCTGTTTCTGGTCGTCCGGACAGGGTGCAGCCTGGCTTCTGCCACGGCTTTCGCCAACAGCGCCGCACTTGTGCTCGTCGGGCTCTCACTGGTGCAGGCGGCAGTCTCCGAGTTTGGTGGAAGCCGCGGAGATGCGAAACTGTGGGGAGAGTATATCGAGAAGGGGCTCGAAGCCGCTCCGCTACTTGCGCCAGAGCGGGGCAGCCGGGCGCCGAACATCTACTACATCATCCTGGACGAATACGCACGGGCGGACGTTCTGAAGGGAGATCTTGGTTTTGACAACTCCGAGTTCGTCAGCGCACTCGAGCGCCGCGGCTTCTTCGTGGCGGAAAGGAGTCTGAGCAACTACAACAGCACTCCGGCTTGTCTGGCATCCACATTCAACCTCGACTATCTGCAGGCTCTCAAACAGAAATCCCGAATCGAGAGCCTCAACATGCCGATTCTGCTGGAGATGGTTCGAGAGAGCCTGGTGGTCAGGATGCTCAAGAACGCCGGGTATTCCATGGTCATGTTTCCATCCGGTCACCGTTTCACCGAGAGCAGCCCGTACGCTGACCGGGTTTGCCGGCGGCCGGGGCTACATCTGAATGAGTTTGAGCGCGTGCTTCTCGGGAAGTCAGTGTTCTCACCGTTTCTGGCTCTCCCGATCGTTCACCGGCGCGATGTGCTCTTCAACCTCGATAACTTGGGTAAGCCCGGGGACATGAACGGCCCCGTTTTTGTTTTCGCGCACATCATGGCCCCTCATCCGCCGTATGTCTTCGACCGTGAGGGCAACATGCCTCAGCAGGGCTTCTTCGGGCGCGAGATCGAATACAACGAGAGGGCCATGCACCGCTACACGGACCAGGTTGTATATACGAACAAGCGGGTTCTGGAGGCTTTGGACAGAATCTTGGAGGCCGAGGACGAACCGCCGGTGATCCTCCTGCAGGGTGACCACGGCTACCGCTATCTTCCCAGGGATCATTCTGGCCGGCTGCGCGTGAGCAACTCTATTCTTAGCGCCTACTACCTGCCGTCCTCTGGCGGTGAGTCTCCCGATTCGGTTATCTCTCCCGTGAACAGCTTTCGGCTGGTATTTGACCGTTATCTGGGAGGCCGCTATGGCCGTCTGCCCGACGAGTCCTATATCGCTGACTATGGCAAGGGTTTGAGGACCCTGCGCCTGACGCTGCTGGAGGAGTAAATGGCGCACAGAGCACAAGCCCTGGCAGTCACAGCCTGTCACAATGCAGAACGCGAGGCTTACTTGCACGGTATAGTCCGGGCAGCATGTCGGATGTCGGGGACATGCAGCAGGTGACGCAACACGATCGCCAGCCTCGCGCGTTTCATCCGCTCCTGCTGGCTGCCTATCCTGTCCTGTTCCTGTATTCCCAGAACGTGGAAGAGGCGACAGCAGGAGACCTAGTACGCACGCTCGCGGTGCTTCTGCCCGCAGGCTGTCTGCTGTGGCTTGCTGCCCGCCTTGCCGTGAAGGACCGTCTGAAGGCGGCGCTCATCGTCTCGCTGCTTGTTGTCGCCACGTTTTCGTTCGGGTATGTCATCGAGCCTGTGCGCGGTGCGATGATCGGCGGCTATCTGGTTGGGCGCGCGCTCGTCCTCGAACCGATCTGGTGCCTGATTCTGGGCATCCTCGTTGTTCTGATCATCCGGACGCGCCGCAGCCTGGTTTCAGCCACTGTATTTGCCAACACTGCGTCCGTGGTGCTTGTGGGCACCGCGCTCCTGCATGTGGCGCTCTTTCAGTTGGGGGCCGACCGTGGGGACGCGTCGCGCTGGCGCTCCTATGTGGCTAGAAAGCTCGCCGCCGGCCCGCCTCTGCAACCGCCGGCTGGCGAACGCGCGCCGAACATCTACTACATCATCCTTGATGAATACACCCGCGCCGATGTTCTTAAGAACGATCTCGGCTTCGATAATTCCGCGTTTGTCAGCGAACTCGATCAACGCGGATTCTACGTGGCGGAAAAGAGTGTCAGCAACTATACAAGTACCTATCTTTCTCTGAGTTCTTCGCTCAATCTGGACTACCTGCAGGCGCTCAAGGCGGCCGCGGAGATAAAAGAGATGAGCCCGCAGATTCATGGGGAGATGATCCATGAGAGCCGCGTTGTCAGGATGCTGAAACAGGCGGGGTATTCCTTGGCTGTCTTTCCGTCTGACTATCGCGTCACTGACCGGCATCCGCACGCAGACAGGGTTTACCGCCGCCGTTGCTTCAACCTGAGCGAGTTCGAGCGCGTGCTCTTCGACAAGTCCCTGTTCGCTCCGTTTCTCAAGGGCGTGGCCAACCACCGGCGCGACGTGCTCTTCAATCTGGACAACCTGGGCAAGCCGAAGGACCTAGACGGGCCTGTGTTCGTGTTCGCGCACATTATGGTTCCCCATCCTCCGTATGTATTTGACAGCGGGGGCAACCTGCCGCCGCAGGAGCCGTTCGGGCGCGAGATCAGGTCCACCGCGAAAGCCATCCGCCGCTACACGGGTCAGATCGTGTACACCAACAAGCGCATTCTGGAAGCGGTGGACAGAATTCTGAAGGACGAAGAAGAGCCGCCGGTCATCATACTGCAGGGCGATCACGGCTTCCGGAGGCTTCCTCCGGATCACCCCGCACAGCAGCGGGTCGTCAGTTCAATACTCAATGCCTACTACCTGCCGCCCACCGTGGGAGAGCTTCCCGGGCCTTCCATTTCCCCCGTCAACAGCTTCCGCCTTGTGTTCAACCGCTATCTCGGAGGCCGCTTCGGCTACCTGCCCGACGAATCGTACTATTCGCCGCCGGGAGGAAAAACGGGAGCCTTCTTGCGTATAGAGCATTAGGCTGCTCTCTGGCGGTATTGCCGCCGGGTGTTGCATAACACCACGGGGGTATGCTTCAAAAACGCCCGGCCTTTGTGATTATGCCGGGCTTGTGCGGGAGACACATGATGATTCGAAGTAAAGCGCCGCTGCGCATCAGTTTTGCTGGAGGAGGGACGGATGTCTCCCCTTATCTCGAGGACAGGGGCGGGGTGGTGCTTTCCACCACCATTGACAAGTTCGCCTACACCTCCGTCGCTCGAACGGAAGGCCGTGAGATAAGTGTGACCAGCCTCGATTACGACATTATCGCCCGCTACAACGCCGACCGCGAGTTCGTCTATGACGGCGAGCTGGACATCGTCAAGGGCGCCATCGCGCATTTCGGAAACGGCGAGGGAATGGACCTGTTCCTGCATTCCGACGCCCCTCCCGGCTCGGGCCTCGGCTCGTCGTCCACCATGGTCGTCGCACTGCTTTCCGCGCTGTCGTCCCTGCACCGTGAGCCCCTCTCGACTTACGAGATCGCTCAGCTTGCGTACAAAATCGAGCGGCAGGACATCGGGATGAAGGGCGGCATGCAGGATCAGTACGCCGCCGCGTTCGGTGGGTTCAACTTCATCGAGTTCACAGCGGGCGCGGTTATCGTCAATCCGCTCCGCATTGCTCCGGAGACGCTCAACGAACTCGAATACTCGCTGCTTCTCTGCTATACGGGTAAGACGCGCCCGTCCGCCAGGATCCTCGACCGCCAGATCGGCGCGGTGCAGGCTAATGCCGAGGACGTGATGCGCAGCCTCGACCATTCCAAGGTGATTGCCACCGAAATGAAGAACCTGCTTCTGCGCGGCCGCCTGCGCGAGTTCGGCGAGCTTCTGCACGTTGCGTGGGAGGAGAAGAAGCACTTGGACTCCCAGATATCGAACTCTCAGATTGACGAGCTTTACACCATCGGGCGCGACAACGGCGCTATCGGCGGCAAGGTGCTGGGCGCGGGCGGAGGTGGGTATCTGCTGTTCTTCTGCGAGTTTCCGCACAAACACAGGGTCGCTGAGGCGCTCGTGAAAGCCGGGGGCCAGATCGCTCCGTTCCGGTTCGAGCCGAGCGGCGCGCAGGCGTGGGAGGTCCGTGATTGAGGATGGTATTTGCCGCTCCGCTGTTCCCGCTTCCGGTGGATGGCGGAGCGAAGATCCGGCTGCTGCGGCATCTGGAGGTGCTCTCGCGCAAGCACGAGATTCATCTCGTGACGGTGGTGCGAAGCGCCGAGGAGCGGGCGCTCGCGGGCGATCTCAAGCGTTACGGTGAGGTCGTCGCAATCGAAGCCCCGCACAGGCGCACTCTCGCTCACCGGGTGCTCTACCGCGCGGGATATACTCTGCTGTCTCGGCTGCGTGGCTGGCCGATGGATGCGTTCTACGGCTGCCCGGGAGCCTTCAGCCGCGCTGTGAAGAACCGCGCCGCGTCCGTGAGCGCCGATCTGATTCATTACGATTTCTGGTTCGCCGCTCTCGGCGACCTTCAGGGGCAGTCGTGCAGGCGGGTGATGTTGGAGCACGACGTCGAGTACATCCGGCGCAAGCGCGATTTCGAGAACGCCCCGCCGGAATCCCGCACGGCGCTGCGCCGCAAGTGGGTGGCCACCGAACGCGCCGAGAAGACGGTGCTTCGTAGCGTGGACTGCGTTCTCACGGTCACCGATCGCGACTCGGAGGAAGTGTTATCTGCCGGGGCTAGGCGCGCTGTCACCCTGCCCACGGGGATAGACACAGACGCCTGCCGGCCGCCCGAATCCGAGATCCCCGATCCCAGCCTCGTTTACGTAGGTGCCTATTCACACCATCCGAACGTGGACGCCATGCTCTGGTTCGCGAATGATATCTTGCCGCTCATCCGGGAGGCCAATCAGGACGTGACTCTGAACATCGTCGGAAGCGCTCCTCCGCCGGAGATTCTGGAACTGGGCACGCGCAAGGCCATATCGGTCACCGGTCCTGTTCCCGAGGTCGCGCCGTACCTGCAGGGGGCGCGGATCTCCATTGCGCCGCTGCGGGTCGGCAGCGGCATCAAGGGCAAGATCATCGAGGCGATGGCGTACGGACGTCCGGTTGTGACTACGCAGGTCGGGGCTGAGGGGATGGGGCTTACCGATGGCCGGAACGTCGTCATAGCGGATGGTGCCGAGAGCTTTGCTGCCGCCGTGATAGACCTGCTCTCGAACCCCGAAAAGGCTCTCGCTATCGGCCGCGCCGGGCGGAAGTTCGTGGTGAATAATCACAGCCAGCAGGCCGCCGATGCGCGCCTGCTGGAGATATACGAGCGCGATGTGTGGGAAGGCAACGCCTGAACCGCCGTGGACTTCAGCGTCATCATCGTCAACTACAACACCCGCGACCTGCTCCGCGACTGCCTGCGCTCGGTGTACGAACAGACTCCGTCGCTCGAAATGGAAGTGTTTGTCGTTGACAACGCCTCGTCCGACGGCTCGGCGGACATGGCAGCGAAGGAGTTCCCGGGGGTGCGTCTGACGCGAAGCGCCGAGAACCTGGGCTTCGCCAAGGCGAACAACGTCGCCCTGGCGGAGGCTTCGGGCGATGTGCAGATTCTGCTCAATCCCGACACCGTCGTCGTTGACGGCGCTCTAGAGAAGATAGTCCACTACCTGCGCGAGAACCCCGATGTGGGAGCGGTCTGCCCGGACCTGCCGCAGCCGGGGGGAACGCTGCAGGTGACCTCCTGCGGGTACCAGCCAACCGTGTGGCGCGTGTTCTGCCAGTACTTCTTTCTGACGAGGCTGTTTCCCAGAACCCGCCTGTTCCGGGGCATGAATCTGGTGGCCGGCGTGCATCGCGAGCCAGTGAGCGTGGAGTGGCTCTCGGGTGCCTGTCTGTGCGCCCGGAAGGATGTGTGGCGCGACGTTGGCTTTCTGGACGAAAGCTGGTTTATGTTTGCCGAGGACATGGAGTGGTGCGAGCGCGCGCTGAAGTGTGGCTATCTGCTGCACTATCTGCCCGGTGTTACGGTGAATCACTACTGGGGAGCAAGTTCCAAGGGAGTCGCAGGCAAGACGAGCACCATGTGGCTGGACAGCACAGCAAGCTGGCATGGGCGCGGACACGCTCGGCTCTCAACCTCGGCGATGATGCTTGCTTTTGCCGGAGGGCTCGGGCTGCGGGCCGTGCTGTACCGGCTCAGGGCTGCAAAGAGCAGGGACAGCAAGTGGCGGTTCGAAGGCGAGTATATGGGCCGGTGCGCTGCGAAGGCTATTCAACTCGCCCTGCGTCCGCCGCGAAGGAGTGACGCCTGATGCGAAACCTCGTGCTCAAGCTCGCGCGCGCAATCAAGAAGAACCCCGATTTCCGCATTGACGATCGCATGCCTACAGCGGCCATCTTCGCGATGCTTTGGACGACGGGCCTTGCGTTCCTGCGCGGGCTCTGGCGGCGGCCATGGCTGGGCGGCGTGCGGGGGATGCTGTTCATCGGAAAGCATGTGACCATCCGCAACCCGCGTCTCGTGAGGGTGGGGCGCAGCTTCGTCGCTGAGGACTACGCCGAGATTCAGGGGCTTTCCGCGGAAGGCGTCCGCATTGGCAACAACGTCACCATGGCGCGCTATGCCATGATCCGGCCGTCCGGCTACTATGGCGGCGAAATCGGCGTCGGGTTCGAAATCGGCGACGGCTCCAACATCGGAGCGTTCGCGTATATGGGCGCGGCGGGCGGCATTCGCATAGGCCAAAACGTGATGATGGGCCCCCGCGTGAGTATCCTCGCCGAGCAGCACAACTTCGAGCGCACCGACGTCCCCATGAAATCGCAGGGAACCACACGCAAGGGAATCATCATCGGCGACGACGTGTGGCTGGGGGCGAATTGCTGCATTCTGGACGGCGTCACGGTGGGCGAGGGCGCGATCATCGCGACGGGAGCCGTCGTCACGAAGGATGTGCCGCCGTTTGCCATCGTAGTCGGCGTTCCGGCGAAGGTCATCCGAATGCGCGGCGAAGGTGAAGCGCCGCCGACTTCCGGGTCGGAGTCGTAGCGTTGTCCGCCGCACCGCGCAGAGCGCTCTTCGTTCACTCCTCCAACGAGATGTACGGCGCGGACATGATCCTGCTCGGGTTGCTCGAAGGCCATGACCCCTCGTGCTGGAGCCCGTCCGTGATCCTCCCGAACGACGTGCCGTATCAGGGACGCCTTGCCGCGAAGCTCGCCGAAATCTCCGTCCCGTACCGCGAACTCAAGCTGGCAGTTCTGCGCAGGCGCTACTTCACCCCGCACAGATTTGGGCTCTACTGCGCTTACTTCGCCTGGAGTACTGCGTCCATCGTGCGCCAGATTCTGCGGGACAAGATAGACGTTGTTCACTCCAACACGACCGCTGTCATTCCAGGAGCGATAGCAGCGAAGCTCACGTGCCGTCCGCACGTGTGGCATTCGCACGAGATGGTGGTGTCGCCGGGTTTCGTGAGGAAACTCACGGCGCGAATGGCGCCCGCGCTTTCGGATGTCGTCATCACCGTGTCGGGCGCGGTGCGGGAGCATATGCTCGCCGACAACCCCGCCGCGCGCAACATCCGCGTTCTTCACAACGGGATAGACGTGGAGCGGTTTGCGTCGGCGTCCGGGCGCGAGCGGGTGCGCGCGGAGTTCGGCTTCGCGCCGGAGGACGTCGTCATCGGAACGCTGGGGCGCGTCTCGCGCGGGAAGGGGCAGGGCTATCTTCTGGATGCGGCCGCGCGGATCGCGGGCGATGCTCCGGGCGTGAAGTACCTGCTTGTGGGTGATGCGTTCGTGGAGCAGGAGTATCTCGTTGAAGACCTCCGGCGCAAGGTCGGCGAACTGGGCCTCTCGGAGCGCGTGTGCCTTTCGGGCTACCGCACCGACGGGCCGGATGTTCTTGCGGCGCTCGATATCTGCGTGCTGCCCTCCACGCTTCCCGACAGCTTCCCGACCATCGTGCTCGAAGCGATGGCTGCCGGGAAGCCTATGGCCGCGACGAACTGGGGTGGGGCGAAGGAGATGATCGTCGAGGGTGAGACGGGGTTTGTAGTCCCGGTTGACGACGCCGCAGTTCTGGCGGACCGCCTCAAGACCCTGGCTTCTTCGGAGGAGCTTCGCCGGAGTTTCGGCGCGGCCGGTCAGGCTCGCGCCCGCGAGCTTTTTACGCGCCAGCGCATGTGCTCCGAGTTCTGGGCGCTGATGGACGAGGTCGCCGCGCGTGGGAAGGAACCCTGCTCCCGCGCGGAGTAGTGATGTCTATCACTGTCGAAGGGTCCGAACACGAATGACGGATACGAAAACAGCTTTGCGCGATGCGGTCTCCGAGGCACTGAATCTGGCGAGTTCCTCTCCAGGCATGAACGAGGCCGCCACATGCGACTGGATTATTCGCCCTTTGATCCACGCCGCTGGGTACAAGACAATCGAAATCCTGCCGCAAGGCATAGACACCAACAACCAGAAGCCGGACTACACGATTCTGCCAACTCTGAGCACACGTGGTTTCTCGATGCGAAGGCCTGGAATATCGAACTCAACGATGTACACGTGAAGCAGGGCCTGGTTTACGCATTCACGAACAATCGCCGCTGGGTTGTTCTCACAAACGGCCAGCAGTGGTGCCTCTACGACAACCGGATTGAAGGCGAGCTTGCGGCGAAACTGGTCTGTAAAGTTGCGCTTGCTGACGTCGAAGCTGCCGTGCGGTTTCTGGAGGCGATTGGACCTGTTTCGATGACCGGCGCGGGCATTGAGGCGTTTGCGCAGAACGCCCGGCTTGCGCACGCCCTGGCGGGGGGTGCTTGCACCTCAGGAAGGCATCACCAAGCAGCCGGCTGTCACGGGCGAAACCCCCAAGCCCGATAAGGCATCCGGTTCTGCGTCCGGCGAGCACACCCTGCCGGAGCTTCTGGCGAACGTCGCAGAACTGCTTGTCGGGACGAAGCCCGAGGAAGTCGTGCTGCCCGACAGCCCGAGTGTCCCGGTCAAAACGTGGGTTGAGGCTAGCATCTTGGTGGTGCACATCATGCGGTCCTCTCGGCCCCCGTTGCTGCCCTTTCCTGCTGGTGATGTCCGTCATCGCTACTTCCTGAACAGCGAGCCGAAGCATCCAGACGCAGGGGTAGTGCACAAGTTCGCGCCCGTTGCCGTCAACGGCCAGACCG
>JBPOJE010000058.1:0-23869 GCA_052033935.1 Armatimonadota bacterium | reverse complement strand
GGCGAGCAACTCCTGGAAATACTCTATGTCCTTCTCAAGCGAAGGACACTCTATGACGAGGGTTACCATATGCGGATGAAGGCGCTGCATGGCAGGGGTTGCAGCGAAAGTTTGACATAGAGAGGCCGCATTGTCTTTTACGGATGACGGCAAGCTCACCTGGCGCGGCAGGATGAAGGCGAAGCTGAACGGCAACCTGTACCCGACACATCCCATCGGACCCACAGCGTGGTGGATGAACATCAACAGGGGCGACCGGTTCGTGCGGCTGCGCAGCGTCAGCAGTAAGCCCAGGTGCCTGCGCGAGTACGCGCGCCGCAGGTTCGGGGCGGAGCACCCGCTGGCGCGGCGGCAGTATGCGCTTGGCGACACGAACACGACGATCATAGAGACGGCCAACGGGCACACGATCACGCTCTACTTCGACATCTGTTCGCCGAGGCCGTACGACCTGATCTTCCGGGTGCAGGGCACGAAGGGCTGTTACGAGGGCAACCGCGACTCGATATACGTGGAAGGTTCGACGCCGGAAGGGCAGTGGGAGGTGTTCTCGACGGCGTACCAGGAGAAGTACGAGCACCCTTTGTGGCGCGATCTGGCGGCGGAGGCCAAAAAGAACGGCGGCCACGGCGGATGCGACTATATCACGGTGCACCAGTTTCTGAAGAGTGTGCGCGGGCGGACCCGCCCGCCGATAGATGTTTACGACGCGGCGACGTGGAGCGCGATTGTTCCGCTCTCCATTGCGTCCGTCGCAAACAAGGGTGAGGCGCTGGACTATCCGGACTTTACCCGGGGAAGGTGGAAGAAGGATTCCCCGATTCCACTGGCTGGCGCCTGAGGAGCAGCCGTACAGCAGGTCTGAAGAGAATGCCTCATAATGCCGAAGTATTCTGTGCGGGCGCCTGCTGTATTGCGGTGTATGTTCAGGCGCGTAATCGCAGACGGCGCTCACAGTGCGCCATGGAGGCAAAAGGAAAGAATGAAGAGACTGTTTGTTGGACTTATCTGCTCGGCGCTCATCTGCGGCGCCGCGGCGGCGAACCCGTCCATCTATGGGCCGACCGGACTGGTTACGATGCCGACGGCCGACACGCTCGAGTTCGGGGAGGCCGAGGGCTTCTTCCACTACGTGGACTATGACGAGGGCTCGGGAAAGATCTTCGGGGCGAATGCCGGCGTCGGCATGGGGATCGAGCTTGGTCTCGCATCGGCCCACAACGGGGACTCCGAGACCTTCGTCAACGCGAAGTGGAACTTCGTCAAGGAGACTTCGATGTCTCCGGGAATCGCCATCGGCGCCATTGACCTGACAGGGAGCATGGGCGACATGGAGCCCTACATCGTCGTCAGCAAGAAGCTCTCGGTTCCGGAAAGCAACATCAGTTTCTCGGGGCATGTGGGCTATGTGGCCGGCGATACCGACGAGCTGATGCTCGGAGCGAGTGTGAACGTGACCCCGCAGCTCCAGATCATGGCGGACTACATTGACGATTTCGCCATCGGTGCCCGCTATGCGGTTACCGACGAGTTCAAGCTCGGCGTGAGCTCGCTTGACGGCGACCTGATGCTGTCGGCCAGCTACAAGTTCGCCTTCAACTAGAGCCGTTTGACATCGAACCTTCAGGCGGGTGCCTCACGGTGCCCGCCTGTTTATTTGTACGGCCTTGGTGGGTTCTATCCGTTCTGTGTAAGCTGAAGGGGAACAGCCCCGTGCGGCTTGATGCATGCAGTTGTTCTGACGCGCCGGGACGCAGACGGCGCTCACTGTGTACCGTAGGAGGCAAAGGAAAGAATGAAAAGACTGTTTGTTGGACTTATCTGCTCTGTGCTCACCTGCGGCGCCGCAGTCGCCGGCCCGGCCGTCAATGGGCCGACCGAACTCATCGTGATGCCGGCGGCTAACGCGATCGAGTTCGGGGAGGCCGAGGTTTTCTTCGACTACGTGGACCTCGACGAGGGCTCGGAAAAGGTCTTCGGGGTGAATGCCGGCGTTGGCCTGGGAATCGAGCTTGGTCTCGAATCGGCCCACAACGGGGATTCCGAGACCTTCGTCAAAGCGAAGTGGAACTTCGCCAAGGAGACTTCCAGGTCTCCGGGAATCGCCATCGGTGCCATTGACTTGACTGGGAGCGTGGGCGACGTGGATCCCTACATCGTTCTCAGCAAGCAGCTCTCGGCTCCGGAAAGCAGCATCGGTTTCTCGGGGCATGTGGGCTATGTGGCAGGCGATACCGACAAGCTGATGTTTGGCGCGAGTGTGGACGTGACACCGCAATTCCAGATCATGGCGGACTACATTGACGATTTCGCCATCGGCGCCCTCTATGCGGTTACCGAAGAGTTCGAGCTCGGCATGAGTGCGCTCGACGGCGACCTGATGCTGTCGGCCAGCTACAAGTTCGCCTTCAACTAGAGCCGTTTGCCATTTCGAACCTTCAGGCGGGTGCCTCACGGCGCCCGCCCCTTCTTCTTGTGCGGCCTTCCCGGGCGTCCAGAAAACCCGCCGTCCGCTCGCGCTGTTGTGATAGAATCATAGGCACGCGCAGGGCGCAGTCAGTCTCAGTATACGGCGCTGGTGACAGCGGTCCGGCAGCGCCGTTGTGCCGACAGTCATCGCGCAGCGCTGGTTCCAGCCGGCGTTGCCGCCGCGAGAGGAGATGTATGAGAAGATACTGCATGCGCAGGACGGCTCGGCGGGAGCGTTCGAAGCTCTCGCCGAAGCCATAGAGCTTGCGAAGCGATACGGCACCGAGCTTCGCACGATCTCTGTCGAGGAGATTCCGCACTACGGGGGAAGCGTGGGCGAAGTGATTGACGAGCAGGATTGGGAGGAGCACAGGTTCCGGGAGGCGGGTGACAAGGAGCAGGGGGCTGGGGCGGGCGGCGGGTATCGAGATCAGCCCGCACATCCTCGTCGGGCATGAAGTGAAGACGATCGTTGAGTTCGTCCAGGCGCAGGACTTTGGGCTGCTGGCAGTCGGGTTCATGGGGCACTCGGCGCTGTACGGCCGCCTGATGGGCAACACCTGCTAGAGCCTGGTGAGGCTGGCTCCCTGCCCGGTGCTTGTTGTAAAGTAGGCCGGCGCGCAGTTGCCGCCGGGCTTTTGCCTGAGGACCGAAACCATGACAACCAGAACCGACAACGCAGCGGGAGATGCCCGGTACCGGGCCGTCCGGTTCATTGTGCTGCTGGGTGTAATCAGCCTGCTCGGCGACGTAACCTACGAAGGCGCACGCAGCATCACAGGTCCGTTTCTGGGCACACTGGGGGCGAGCGCAGCGGCTGTGGGCTTCGTGTCCGGGCTCGGCGAACTGGTGGGCTACGGGCTGCGGCTCGTGTCCGGTTATATCAGCGACCGCACGGGCAAATACTGGACGATTGCCCTGACCGGCTACGTTGTCAACCTCTTGGCGGTGCCCGCGCTTGCGCTGGCAGGGCGCTGGGAGATCGCGGCGGCGCTCATTGTGACCGAAAGGGTGGGCAAGGCGATCCGCAAGCCGCCGCGTGACGCCATGCTCTCACACGCCGCAAGCGAAGTGGGACGCGGCTGGGGATTCGGACTGCACGAAGCGCTGGACCAGACCGGCGCGGTGCTCGGACCTCTCATCGTCTCCGCTGTTCTGTTCTTCGGAGGAGGCTACCGGTCCAGTTTCGCGGTGCTGCTCATCCCCGCGCTTATGGCCATCTGCGTTCTGGCCGCCGCGCGCCTGCTCTATCCGAACCCACGCGACATGGAAGTGACGCCCGCGACGCAGTCAACAGGGTCTCTGCCGCGAGTGTTCTGGCTGTATCTCGCCGCCGTTGCGCTGGTTGCGGCCGGCTACGCCGACTATCCCCTCATTGCCTACCACTTCCACAAAGCCTCCGTCGTTCGGGCGGACTGGATACCGGTGCTGTATGCGGTAGCGATGGGCGTGGACGCGATTGCGGCGCTGGTGTTCGGGCGGCTGTACGATCGTTCGGGGCTCGTGGTAATGGCCGGGGCGGCGGTCATCTCCGCTCTGTTCGCCCCGCTGGTGTTTCTCGGTGGGGCCGGGTTGATCTGGGCGGGCGTCGCGCTGTGGGGCATCGGGATGGGCGCGCAGGAGTCCATCATGCGCGCGACGATTGCGGATATGGCTCCGCCGGACAGGCGCGGAACGGCCTACGGTGTGTTCAACACGGGGTTCGGGGTGTTCTGGTTCGCCGGAAGCACGCTGATGGGATGGCTGTACGATATCTCCATCGCGAGCCTTGTGGCATTCTCTGTCGCGGCGCAGATTGCCTCGATACCGCTTCTGCTGGCTGTAGCGCGGCGCGAGCGGGCCGCATAGCGCACCGTCGTTTCGGCGTGCCCGCGCCTACTGCGTGTCCCACATCGCCAGTTCGTGGCCTTCCGGATACTGAAAGCCGAGCTTTGACACCGGCGTTGCCTGCGCGTGCCCATCCAGAAAGGCGCAGTTGGCGCGGCCGCCGTGACGGTTCACCACGCGCGTGGCCGAACCCGCCGCATCGTAGTAACCCACGTTGTCCGGCGTCCGGAAGACGATTGTGAGCGCATTGGCTTTCGGGTCCTCCACCCACTTGTCCGGGTCGCGCTCCTGGTAGTTGACTATGATGCCCGTGTCGGCAAAGCAGACGGTTGCTCCCGGCTTTGCGATCTGGCTGATCTTGCAGATCGGCACACCGAGATCTGTTCGCCACTTCCCTAACTGCGGGTGGTTCATCCCGATGCCGAACGACTTCGCCGTGGGGCATTTGTGGAGCTTCACAGCCTTTGCCGTGTAGCCGGACAGCAGATCGGGCCAGTAGAGCACGCCATTGACCGGATAGATCACACCAGGCCCGCCCCCGACACCCACAGGCACCAGCCCGCCTTTGAAGTCGTCTATATACATCTGGTGCGCAAGGGCGATCTGCTTCATGTTGCTCAGGCACGACGCGCCCCGGGCGCGGTCGCGTGCCTGGGCGAACACGGGAAACAGAATCGCTGCAAGTATGGCGATGATCGCGATCACCACCAGCAACTCGATCAGCGTGAATCCTCTCCTGCTCATGGATCTCCTTGTATCACCCCGCAAGGGCGCGCGCTCCGGGCGCCGGAACGCGGACGTGCGTCCGCGCACCGGCGTCATACGTTAGCGGCGATCCGGCCCGCCGGACGGCCCCGGCCGTCAGTCGCGAAACTCAATGAGCTCTTCGACGGGCTTCTTCGGCTTCATCTGCGCCGCGCCGGCCGGCTTGCCGACGGCGACCATCGCGCCAAGTGTGTAGTCCGGCCCAACGCCGAGCAGCTTCTCCAGCTCCTGTCGCGCCACCAGCGGGCCGCTCAGCCAGCACGCTCCGAGGCCGAGAGCCACCGCCGCCAGCAACAGATGCTCCACCGCCCCGCCAAGGCTCTGGACATCCGGATGGCCGCGCATCTCGTTGATCTGAGCATGCGTCACACCCTCGGGCAGCACGCCATCCACCACGGCGGCGTAGTCCGTCGCCACAACAGCAATCACCGCCGGAGCGTCGGCGAAGAATGTCGAGAACCACTCCACCTTGTCGCGGCTCTGCGCAGCACCGGACTCCGGAAGAAGAACCGCCAGCTTGTCGCGCACAGCCTCGCCCATCCTCTTCAGAAGCTCTTTGTTCGTAACGCAGATGAACTTCCACGGCTGCGCATTGTTGACGCTCGGCGCCAGGCCCGCCAGCCGTACCATCTCCTTCAGCGCATCTGTGCTCACCGGATCGGGCGCGAACTGCCGGACGCTCGCGCGTTTCTCTACAACCTGTTTGAACTCCATCGTAGTCTTTCCCCTGATTCGAAGTAACCTCCGCCCTTTAAGTTCGCCACGGCGGGCCCTGTTCCCTGCAGCGCTGCCGCTAGACATGAAGAGGGGGAACTGCCCCTGACCCTCACGCTGCGTCAGCGACGGGCGGCGGCGTGTGAGTGCACGTCCACAATCCGCAGGCCCGGCTGGCCGTCTGTCTCCGTGGGCATCTCCCGCATCAGTGCGCTCAACTGCTCGAATGCTTCACGTGAAACAATCGGGCTCCAGCTCACGAACAGCTTGTCGGCGCGGCTGAGACCCGGCTCGGAGAGGTTTTCGTCGGTGATGATGCGGATCTTCTCACCCGCGGCGAGAAGCTTCCGGTAGTGCGCATAGACGCGCTCGTGCGCCGTCTCGTCCTTTGACATGCAGTAGAACGTCCACTTCGAGACGTAAAAGAGCGACCCAGCGGGCGGCTGTTTCGCTGGCGTTTTGCGCGTCATCCCGGCAATCGCGCGGATGAAGCCCAGGGGGCGCGGGTCGCTGTCGGAGTAGTTGCTGACATGGATTCCGCTCGCGCCCGCACGGATGCACTCCCGCGCGAGGGCCGCCAGGTGATCGTCGTTGTAGCCGAAGCTGGCCTGCAACACCGGCCCGTCGAACTCGACGATCACGGGCTTTCCAGTGATGCCGGCGAACGTCCGCACGCTCTCGAATGCGTTGTGCGGCGCGTCGGGCGGGTGGATAAAGAAGTCGTAAGAGTGCACCACTTCGTCGGCCAGACGCGCGTAGCGGTAGTACGCAAGGTTCGACATCAGCGCCGACTCCCTGCGGAAGCTCTCGCCCAACTGCACGGCGACTTTTGCCTGCGGGTACCCTTCCCGGAAGCCCTTGATGAAGCGGTCCGTCACGTAGGCAAGCTGATCCTCGCGGAATTGGATAAAGTCAATGACGCTCTGTGGAGCATCCGAGAGGTCCACGGGCACGGCCGGCGGCTCCACACTCTCGAAGCCGGAGAAGCTGGCCTCCCACGCCTTGTTCAGCGCTGCCACCGTCCGGTAGCGCGTCTTCAGCCAGGATCGGAACGACGAGACCGCCGGGCGTTCGTACGAGATCCAATTCCCGTATTTGACTTCCATGTGCATCCCGAATCCGGGCATGTAGCAGTCCACCCTGTCGCGGAAATGCGCCGAGATCGCCGCGGCCGCGCGCGCCCACGCGTCCGCAGCGCCGGGCGAGAATGGCGAAAGGACGTCCGTGGGGGTAGCGCCGCCAGGGCCGGCCATCAGCGCGGCCGGGAACCAGTCCGGCCAGCCGTGCGCATAGCTGACGTTCAGCCTCAGCCGCGTCTTGAGCCCGGCTTTCGCGATATACTCGACCCGCCGGTCAATCTCGCTGAAATCGAACCTGCCGCGCTCGGGCTCGATCTGCTTCCAGGCAACGGTCAGGTCTATGGTGTCCATGCCCACCTCCCAGCACTGGTCAACGCGCTCGGCGAACGCGTCGTAGTTTGCGGTGGTCTTGGCCCAGTCCCAGAGCATGTAGCTGTACGACAGCTTTGCATCCGGGGCAGTGATGGCGGTGACAAGGCAGGCTGCGAGTATTATCATCGGGATGTTGCTTTCAGTGGAGGGTATCGCGGCAGGAGTTAGGCACACGAGCAGCCGGTTCCTCTTTCTGCGGGTTGCGGTGATACATTACAAATGACACAGCGGGGCGAACACTCGTTGCGCTCGTGCGCGCTTTCGGGAGAGGATAGCAAATGACCGGAACCAGCCGCTACACCGGGTGGGGCGCTGTGCTGTTCGACAAGCAGAAGCGGACCGTCACGTTCGACTGCTGGCCGCCACGTGCCCGATATTGAGTTTTAGCCGCTGAGCGGCTGACGGAACTGGAGAAGAACATTGACTGTCAGATGCGGTATTGACAATCTGCTTCAGAACGAAGCGGCGCTCGAGGCGCTGCGCGGCAGGCGGCTTGCCCTGCTCGGACACCCTGCGTCGCTGACGTGGGACGGAGCGCACACGCTGGATGCGCTCGCGGCGATGCCCGGTCTCGCCGTGTCCTCTGCCTTCGGCCCACAGCACGGCATGCGCGGCGACAAGCAGGACAACATGATCGAGTCGGACGACTACACCGACCCGCGTCTGGGAATCCCGGTCTTCAGCCTGTACGGCAAGACCAGGCGGCCGACGGCGGAGATGATGGACACCTTCGACCTGCTGCTCGTGGACCTGCAGGACGTCGGCACGCGCATATACACCTTCGTAACGACGACTTGCTATATGCTCGAAGCCTGCGCGGATGCCGGGAAGCCCGTCTGGATTCTGGATCGGCCGAACCCCGCCGGACGCCCGGCGGAGGGCAGCATCCTAGAGCCGGGATGGGAGAGCATGGTCGGTGTGGGGCAGCTTCTGATGCGCCACGGGCTGACCCTCGGCGAGATCGCGCGGTGGTACGTGGAGAAGAAGGGACTCGAGGCCGCTCTCAGGGTGATCCCGATGACCGGCTATGACCCGGTCCAGCCTCCCGGGTACGGCTGGCCGCTTGCCGAGCTTCCCTGGGTGAATCCCAGCCCGAACGCATCGAGCCTGAACATGGCGCGCTGTTTTCCCGGCACGGTGCTGTTCGAGGGCACGACGATCTCTGAGGGCCGCGGAACGACGGCGTCGCTGGAACTCGTGGGAGCGCCGGACGTGGACATGGAAGTGGTCCTCTGCCTGATGCGCCAGCTCGCGCCCGAGTGGCTGAAGGGGTGCCTCATCCGCCCTTGCGCCATCGAGCCGACGTTCCACAAGCACGCCGGGAAGCTCTGCTCAGCATTGCAGATTCACACCGACACGCACCTCTACCGCCACGAGGAGTTTAAGCCCTACCGGATCGCCGCGCTCATTCTGAAGGGCATCCGCACGTTGCATCCGGACTACCAGATCTGGCGCGTGTTCCCTTACGAGTACGAAACCGAGCGGCTTGCCATTGACCTGCTCTCGGGCGGGGCGTTCCTTCGTGAGTGGGTGGACGACCCATCGTCAACGCCCGGCGATCTCGACGCCCGCCTGAAGCCGGATGAGGAGCGGTGGCTGGGGGAGCGGGCGGCTTTCCTGATGTACTGACGCCGTTCCATCCCCGCGCCACATCACGCCGGACTCGATCCGGCACCCACGCGCGGCGCGGGTGGGCCCTGTATCAAGTTCAGGGTGATGTGTGCGAGGTGTTCAGGGTGACATACGCGAGGGGCTCAACGTGACGTACGCGCGGTGCTCACGGTGACGCATGCGAGGCGCTCAGCGTAACACGGGGCAGCCAGGCCGCCCCGGATGGCGGCCCGCTCGCATTGCTGAAGGTGTTCCCCTGTGAGAGAACCTGTGATACCCAGGCCGGTTACTGACCCGGCATCTTGAACGTATGCGTACCCTGCGGCATGTGGCAGAGGCCGCACTTCATTGCGTCAGTGAGCCTGGGGTGCTCGGGCTTCACGAGATCCGCGGCGTGGCAGCCGTTGCAGAGTTCCTTCTCAGCCCTCTTAAGCTGCCCCTGATTCGCCGAACCCGGCCCGTGGATGTCGTGGCAGCCCGTGCACGTTACGCCCGAAGTGGCATGCTTCGAGCCAAGCCATTCGTTGTACTGCTGATTCGCAGCCGGGCCTTTGACCTCAGCAAGCTTGATATGCTTGTTCAGATCATCCCCGAACTTGTAGGTCATAGACCGCGGCATGGTTCCGTCCTGCGTCGTTCCGCGCGCATGGCACTGCCCGCACAGCATGGCGCTGCGCTCCGGCGTGAGCGTCTTGGGGTTGTTGACCTTCGCCTTGTCGCCCGTTGTCGCGTGTGCGCTGCCGGCACCGTGGCACGACTCGCAGGTCACGCCCTTCTCGTGCCAGGCCTTCGTCTTCATGTCCATGCCGGTCACGTGGCACGGGACGCACTGCGTCATCGCATCCACCACTTCCTGGCGGATCCACTTGCTGTTCTTGACATCCCACTGCCCGGGCAGGGTCTTGCCGTCCTTGCCGATATAGGCCTGCTTGCGCTTGCCCGCGCCCAGGATGTAGGCGATGCCGTCCTTGCTGACCGGCGAGTCCTCGTCGAACTTTGCGACAATCGCGCCTTCCTCGTCCGGCGTGCGAAGCGCCTTCGGGTGCGCGGTCTTGGGGAACGCCTCGGATATCACCGGGTGCTTCTCCTTGTGGCACAGGACGCAGAGGTTCATCCCCTTATAGGTCACGTCCGCCGGGGCCTGAGCCACCGCCACATGCGTGACGCCCAGAACAGTGGCGCTGGCAAGGAGCGCACCGAGGCCCGTGAATGCTATCTTCTCAAAACGGCTGCGGGTCATGTATTAATCTCCGGCGCGCCGGGCTGCAGTCCCGGCGGCACAAAACACGCTCACGGCGTTATTGTGGTTATACCACGCACATTGGACGCCCGGCAAGGGCATTCTGGCACGCGCCCGCCTCACGTCATGCCGGACTCGATCCGGCCCACGGGTTCCGGAGGTAGGCCCTGAATCAAGTTCAGGGTAACGTTGTCCAACGACCGAAACACATCAGCCGAACTCCGTGTGAGGAATCTCCGCCACCGCGACGGGTCACATGTGCGCGATGTGCAGCCAGTCGTGAAGCAGGAACCACAGCCGCCCGATCAGAAGCGACATCCGCGCCATAACCGTCGCGCCGAACATCGCCCCGAACGCGAACATCAGCATCCAGCGCCCGATCTGCGCTACCCTGCTCGTCTTCCGGTGCTTCGCGTAGTCGAAGCTGAAGAAGAAGTAGCTCATCACCGTGACCAGCACGAAGATGAAGATCAGGTTGTTGATCGCCCCCGCCCAGGTCAGCTCACGATACGGAGTAGCCAAGCCCAGCGCCTTCTGCGTTGCCAGGGGCAGCTCGTACGCGGCATGCGGAATCACCGCCTTCAGGCTCGCGGCTATCTTCGGGAAGTTCGTCCCCGCGAAGTCCTGGAACAGCGACCCCGCCGTCAGGCCCATAATCATCCCGAACACCAGCCGGCTGATCCAGTTGTGCTTCTTGGAGTAGATGAAGTAGAACATGGACCCCACGACCAGCGCGAATGCCCACCACCACATCCCCTTGTCCCACATCGGGACCCACCACTTCGGCACAAGGATCTGCGTCACCACCAGAAACATCCCGTACCCGACCGCAAGCCCCAGATAGAAGTGCTCGACCAGCCGGTACACGACGTTCTCCCTGTACAGGAAGCTGTACACCGCCAGAGTGCCGATAGCGCCCGCCCAGATGATGATGCGGTCCATCAGAACGGGATCGCCGAGAATTGCCGTAATGCTGCTCATCCCTTGCACGATCCCTCCCGCTTCGAAGCGAAGTACCCGATGTTCGCAAGCGCAATCAGCGCCACCATCAGCAGGTCGGCGAACGAAAGCGAATTGCTCCACCTCAGCGCGTTGCCCGGCTGCTTCAGCAAAACCTCGTACTGAGCGCCTCCCACCAACCCAGGAAGCATTCCGACAATCTGCTTTGCGTCCAGCGGGTCGTAGCCCTGCGCCACCATCACCGCCGTCGGGGCGTACGCCAGCGGCGTGCGGTACACCGACTGGATGAACGCGATCCAGATGCTCAGGTTGCCTATCGGCGTTATGTGCGCCACGAACCCGATATCGTCAATCGTCTTCACCCCGCTCATCGCAGGGAAGCTTTCGATCGGCTTGCCCTGGTAATCCTGCGCCACAGTTCCCGGAACGTTCTTGGCCATGGACTTCAGGAAGGCGAACATCGGCACTGCCTTCCACCCCCAGTTCACCCAGTCCTTGCCGTATTCTTTCCCCTTGAACTCGGGTTCCTTTGCCAGCCTCTCCGCCGTCTGCTCCATAAGCACGGCGCACTGCGCCGAGAACGGCAGGATAGCAAACCGGATGTTTCGACGGAACAGGTGCCGCATCAGCGCCTCCGTCTGCGGCATGCTCTCGGCGATGGTTCCCGCGCCCCAGTCGCCGGACAAAATCGCGATCTTATCCGGCTCAATGGCCTCGACCGCGTCGTACACCCCCTGCACCTGCGCCGTCACCTCTGTCGGCATTTGAAACGGCCGCAGCATAGGAATCATCATCACCAGCGCGAGCAGAACATACATCACGCGGCGGTCCAGCTTCTGAATCCGTTCGAAGAATGGCACGGCTATAGCTCCCTCTCAAAGTAACTGCCGCGCTCCAGCGACAGCCATATCCTGAGCGCCATCGCCATCGCCCCGACCGCAAGCCCGAAGTTGATACCGCGCTGAGCCGCCGCGTTCGGCTGCGTCAGAATCCAGTAACTGATATGCTCCAGACGCAGATTGCTGAGGAAACCCGTTTCCGGCATCCAGCTCGTCAGCCAGATGCCGATCGGCACCTGCCCAAGCATCACCAGAAACGCCGACGCCATCATGATCGTCGCCTCGATGCTGCGAATCCGGAACGCCCTGTACGCCGCCGAGATGATGAAGAACGCGATCAGCGAAAACATCGCCGCATCCAGCGAGAAGAACAGCCCCCGCGTCGCAAGCTCGAAGACGGCAGCGCTCTTGGCTGTCCCCTTGTAGGGTCCGTACGTGCTCAGGAAGCCCGCCAGCGCCATAGCAACAAGCCCCACGAAGAACAATGCGCTGAAGAACCAGTTCTTCGATCCCCGCAGGATGCTCTTCCCGTGAATGTGCATCAGGTTCCACAGACCCAGCGCAAACGTGAAACCCGCGATCACCTGCCACGCCGTCGTAAGCTGCTGCACGCTCGGCGAAAGGAAGTTCTGGTCCGCGTCGAGGCCCGAGCCCGCCAGCGGCCGCAGATACCAGCCGAAGAGCACCCGAACGACCCGGTTCACCCCGTTTCCGCCCGCCAGAACCCGCTCGGCAGTCTCTTTCGCCGGAAGCAGATATTCCAGACTGAAATACAGCCCGGCGATGAACGTGATGGTCGCAATGAGCGGCTTGCGCGCGCGCCGCGGCAGAAACGTCAGCGCCGTAATGAGCGCCGCTCCGAGCAGCAGCGAGCCCACGATAAACGCGAGCTTGATCTGCGGCTCGGTGTGCGCCGCGAAGAAACGGAAGCCCTGTTCGTTCATCCAGCCTTCCCGATCATAAACCACCTCAGCACAGTGAGTCCCGGCTCCCACCACGGAGCAAGCGTCACCCCCAGAACCCCCAGCAGAATCAGCGACAGCAGCACCAGCTTGGCGTAGTCCTGCCCCACAAGGCTCCCGAGCAGCGTCGGCTCCCTCGAAAGATAGGCGCTCGCCGCGTAGAACTCGTCGCCGATGATCGTGTAGTCGCACGCTGCGATGAAGAACGGGAGCTGCGTGGTGTCCGGCGTAGCCGCCACCTGTATAGCCCCGATGTGGTGCCCGGTCTCAGCCAGAATCAGCGACTCCGCGAAGAAGCTCCCGAAATACAGGCAGCTCGCGGCTTTCTCACGCGACATGAGGCCGATGGATGCCGAAGCGTAGGCGAACTGCTGATCCGAGAGAAAGCGGATGTCGTCCGGCTCGTACAGCTCAGGACTGCCTTCGCGCGCATAAGCCTCTCGCGCCACCTCCTGCGCCACTGTCATCAGCACCGCGTCCGCCAGCGCCACAACAACGCGTGTCCGGAACTTCGCGGCCAGCCTCAGCACGTGCGACAGCACCGAGAGCGCCTGAAGGCTCACGATGTCCAGCCCCCCCAGGCCGGGCGAGAAAAATATGGGCCGCCCCAACTCGGTCGCGCGCCCAATAGCTTCGTCAATCGCCGAAAGGCCGGGGATGCGCCGGATAAACAAATCCTTCCCGCGACGCGCGGAGAATATCTTGTAGAGAATCAGGCTGATGAGGATCGCCTCGATCACTACAACAGGGAAACTCGCGTGGTTCATGCTGGCTTCTTGTCCTTCGGTGCCGAACAATCCTGCTTCCCGTCGCAAAGCTCTTCAATTCTCGCTATCAGCCTGTCCGCTCCCCCCGGGTGATAAAGCAGCCTCGTGAACGCCCCCACGCCGTTCAGCCCGAACACCGGCGCAAGCACCGGCGACGCCACGACCAGCGCCTGCCCCGCCAGACGCGAGAGCGGACGATGCATCTCCAGAAACAGAATCGCAGGGGTTGTCAGCCCCAGCGCGACAACGCGCCGGGCGAACGCTTCGCACATCTCGCCGGCCTGCTCGTCGCTGAGAGGCTCATGCAGATTAATCATGCTCCGTCTCCAGGCGCAGCCGCCTCACCGCTTCGGTTACTTCCTTCTCATTTCCGTCGAACTCAAGAAACACGCCTCTGTATGCCTCAATGCGCGACCGCCTGTCGAGCGGCGACAGCTTCAGCCCGTCCGGGGCCGCCCACACCCGGCGCACCCGGCTCCATTCTATCTCGCTCACACTGAACAGGCACGACCGCCGCGCGGACTTGTGGGTGAGACGGAAGTGAACGGGGAAGATGTAATCCGAAACGGCCAGTAGCACAATCGCAGCCGCCGCGATTCCCGCCGCCGGATGCCGCAGCGCCGCCACCCCCGCAAAGCCCGCGGCAGCGGCGCACGCAAGCACAACCGCAAGGCGCCACGGCGCGCGCCTCAAGCGATGGACGCTCCAGGTGAGGACGCCGGGGGATTCCCGCGTGTCATCGGAAACTGATGGCACGGCTGGTGAGGTATCCGCAACGCCGGGATTGTGCGTCCCGGCCGCGGAAGAGTTTTCACGGCGCTGGCGCTTCACTCCTGCTTCGTCCCGATCGCCGCCCTACTTCGCCCTCACCAGCGCCTTGTCCGCGCACATACCAAGCGCCCGCGCGGCGATGTCCGCCGCAGTCAGGCCGCACCCGGCAAGCTGCACCGCCGGCTTGTTGTGCTCCACAAACCGGTCTGGAATACCGATACGCGCCACGCGGCATTCCTGCGCCCTGTCGGAAAGCGCTTCCAGAACCGCGCTCCCGAAGCCGCCGATGAGGGCATTCTCTTCGAGCACAATCATCCGGTCGCACCTCTCCGCCGCCTCGCAGATGCGCTGCTCGTCCAGAGGCTTCACAAACCGCGCGTTGATGACCTCAGCCGAAACTCCGTCTGCATCGAGGCACCTGGCGGCTTCCAGGGCAACCTGCACCTGTGGCCCGACGGCCACGATCGCGATGTCCTCCCCGGAGCGAAGCGTCTCCCCGCGTCCTATCGGCAGCGCCTTCGGAGCACGCTTCTCCCACGGGGCCGGACAGCTTCCGCGCGGGTAGCGGATCGCCGACGGACCGCCGTGCTGAACGGCGGTCAGCAGCATATCCGCAAGCTCCTGCGCTGACGACGGCGCCATCACGACGATTCCCGGAATCATCCTCAAGAACGAAAGGTCGAACGCGCCGTGGTGCGTGGGGCCGTCGTCTCCCACCAGCCCGGCGCGGTCCAGGCAGAGAATGACGGGCAGGTTTTGGATGCAGACGTCGTGCAGAATCTGGTCGTACGCGCGCTGCATGAAGCTGGAATAAATCGCAACCACGGGCCGCATGCCGCCCGCCGCCAGCCCTGCCGCAAACGTCACGGCATGCTGCTCCGCAATCGCAACGTCGAAGAACCGCTCCGGGAACTTCTCCGAAAAGCCCTTCAGGCCCGTCCCGTCGGGCATGGCCGCGGTGATGGCAGCGATCCGCCTGTCCTTCGCGGCAAGATCCTCGATCACCTCCGAAAACACGCTTGTCCAGCTCGTATTGCCGTCCGGCTTCTTCTCGAACTCCCCGCACTCCGGGTCGAACGGCGTCACGCCGTGGAAGCAGCGGGCATCATTCTCGGCAAACTGGCACCCCTTGCCCTTGACCGTGACCACATGCACCAGCACCGGGCCCTTCATGTCGCGAACAGCCCGGAATATCTCGATCATCGCCTCGGTGTCATGCCCGTCAATCGGCCCCAGATACGAGAATCCGAGCTGCTCGAACAGAGGCCCGTCCCTAGGCGAGACGAAGTGCGCCATGCCCAGCCTGAGCCCGTCCGCCGCCTGGTGAAGCTGCTTCTTTCCCACCTTGATGTGCTCCAACACGTCCTTCGCCCTCTGTTCGAGGTCCTGCACGAACGGCCGCGTCCGCAGCCGTGCGAAGTGGTACGAAAGCGCTCCCACGGACTTCGCGATGGACATGGAGTTGTCGTTTACGATCACCGTGATATTCGTGTTGAGCTGCGCCGCGTTGTTGAGCGCCTCGATGGCCATCCCCGATGTAAGAGCCGAGTCACCGATCACCGCAGCAACACGCTCGCTGGTGCCGCGCAGGTCGCGGCTCTTCGCGAAACCGAGCGCCGCCGAAATGGACGTTCCCGCATGCCCCGCCCCGAACGCGTCGTACTCGCTCTCCTCGCGGCGCAGGAAGCCCGAAAGGCCGCCGCCCTGGCGGATGGTGCCGAAGCTGTCCCGGCGGCCTGTCAGCAGCTTGTGGGGATAGGCCTGGTGGCCAGTGTCGAACACGATGATGTCGCTGGGAGCGTCCCAAACCGTGTGGAGCGCAATGGTCAATTCCACCGTGCCGAGGTTGCTGGCCAGGTGTCCCCCGTTGCGCGACATAGCCCCGATAATCACCTGGCGCAGTTCGTCGGCGAGATCGACGCGCTCCTGTGCGCTCAGCGTTTTGAGATCGGCCGGACTGTTAATCCGGTCGAGCACTCGTGCGTTCTCTTCGGATGTCATAGATGCGAAATGCCACTCTCCACACCCATCCAAACTCGTCCGCTGCCACGGGGCACGGGCCTCCCGCCCCACCAGGGGCCCCACGGAACGGGAAGCCCGGCCCACGCCCTATGCGGTGCCCCGGAGTATCCGGTCCATCGCCTCGAAATCCTCCAGTCTGTCCGCGTCCTCGCCGATCTCCGGCCAGCCGCAGCGAACTGCCCGCAGCATGCCACCCATCACGCTTCCCGCTTTCTCCTCCACAAGCTCGATGCTTGCCGCCCCGGCCCATATTGTCTGCGCGATCACTGCCCGCACAAGCACCCCGGCCCCGATCATCCGGGCAAGCAGCAGCGGTTTCTTGCGCGCTTCGTAAAGCCCCTGAATGCGCTCGCGCGACCTGAGCGCGAAATCTCTCTTGATGAGCACGGCGTTGCCGCCGGTGAACGTTCCTTCGCGCACCCGCATGAATGTGCGCTTCAGTTGCGGGTACTTCAGCAGGCATTCGTCCTTCGGAATGATCGGGTAAGCGAAGTCCGCGTCCAGCCTCAGCGCCAACTCCACGAAGTCCGATATTGCCGCGCCCGTCACCAGGGGGATGTCCGAGCTTATGACAAGCACCGTCTCCCCATCCCCGGCGGCCTCCAGGCCGCACATCACGTTCTCAAGGAACGTCGCGCCCGGTGCCACGTCCACATCAGCGCCCGTCTCGAACGCTGCAACGCACGCGATCTTCCCGACGCTGCCCGAGTCGCGCAGCGCCACGATGACCCTGTCCACCATGCGCTCGCCCGCAATCGGCACTTCGGCGCGCCATTCAACATTGTATCTTGCTTTGGTCTCAGCGTCCGCCGGCGCTCCGGCCAGAAGCACGCACTCCAGCAAGGTCTTGCCCACTTCTACAGCCCCCGTGCACACTTTCGCGTGCTGCTCGCGGCGGCGTGCCAGACGCCGCCGAACGCCGCGCCCGCTTCTTGCGCCTGTTCGCGGGACGGGAAGACCCCGAACACCGCCGAGCCGCTCCCGCACAGCATTGCCTTCTCGGCTCCCACCGACAGCAGGCGATCCCTCAAGCCGAGCACCTCCGGGAAATGCTCGAAGACCACCCCCTCGAAATCGTTGTTCATGCTCGCGATCATGCCGCTTCGGTCGTTTCTCCTGATGGCATCCAGCACCCTTTCCGCCGAGCGGCCGTCACCGTCGCGGCCTCTCCTGTCTATCTCGCGATACGCCCATGCCGTGGACGTTCCGCGCTCCGGCTTCACGATAAGCATATGCAGATCCAACGCCGGGAGCGTGAAGTCCGTCTCTTCTCCGCGTCCGCGCGCCCTTCCCACGCCGCCGTGCAAAAAGAAAGGCACATCCGACCCGATGCGCGCAGCGATCTCTTGCGGGTTCTCATCCGTGCCGAGCAGCCGCGCGACTGCCGCAATCGCCGCTGCCGCGTTGGACGACCCGCCGCCCAGGCCGGCCTCCACCGGTATCCTCTTTCTCAGCCAGATGTCGAGTCCACCGCTTGCTCGCACACCGGCGGCGGCCTTCGCCGCCCGGACGATGAGGTTGCCTTCGCCCGGCGGCGCGTCTCCCTCCAGAACCGTCAGTCGGAAGCCCGCTTCCCGCGTCCACCGGAACTCGATCTGGTCTGCCAGATCAACCTCGCACATTATGGTGTCTATGTCGTGATAGCCATCCGGGCGCAACCCGTGAACATCCAGCGCGAGGTTGACCTTCGCGCACGACTGGAGTGTCTTGACACCATTTTCATTCCCGGGTTTGATGGCGGCTCCTCATCACAGTGCTCAGGCGGCATGCTATCAGTCTGGCCCACCGCGGTCAACGGCTGCCCGCGCCTAGCACCGGGACACCCACTCGCGTGACCGAACGGGGTAGAAGCGCCAGAGCTTGTCCACCGACTGCGAGATTCCGATGCGCGGGCGGGCGGCGATTTCGCCCGGCTCCCACCCGTCACACAGCAGCGTCAGCGGGGGCCGGGTGAGCGGATGGCTGTTCAGGCTCCCGTCAATGCCCATCGCCTGGCAGATCTTGCCCGGGCCGCTCAGCAGGTCGCGGGGGGCTTGCCGCCCGCGCCGCCTTGCCATCACGTCCAGCCCCTCCAGCGGCTCCAGCGCCCGGATCAACACGGCCTCCCCATGCCCCTCCGGCGCCGTGACGAAGTTCAGGCACCAGTGGTTGCCGTAGGTGAAGTAAACGTACGCCAGCCCCGGAGGACCAAACATCGGCGCGTTGCGCTTTGTCATCCCTCGCGACGAATGCGAAGCCGGGTCGTCCTTCAGATAAGCCTCGGTCTCGATGATCCTCCCGGCCGTGCGCTCGCCACCGGCTTCTGAAACGAGCACCATCCCCAGCACGCTTCTCGTCACACCCAGCGTGCTCATTGTCCAGAACCCGTCCGGAAGCGGCCGCGCCTGGAGGGTCAACTCTCGCGCCCCGTCCACGCAAGCAACGCGTCGAGAGGCAGCGTGTTCAGCACGTCGTCCTTTGTCAGCCAGCCCCGGCGCGCCGTGCCGACGCCGTGAGCTATCTGCCCGAAGTGCCCGGGGTTGTGGCTGTCGGTGGAGATGACGATCTTCGCGCCGGTGTCCCTGGCCCACCGGGCGTTCGGGCCGCTCAGATCGAGGCGTTCGAGAAACGAGTTGATCTCAAGCGCCGTCCGCCCCTCGATAGCGGCGTTAATGACCCTGTCCATGTCCATGTCGTAAGGCTCGCGCACCCCGACGATGCGGCCCGTGGGATGCCCCAGCACGTCCACTTCCGGAGACAACACGGCCTGCACCAGCCGCTCCGTCATCTCCGGGCCGGGCATGTTGAAGCGCGAATGCACGCTTGCCGTCACCCAGTCAAGCTCGCACAGGACGTCTGACGGCAAATCCAGCGACCCGTCCTGCTTTATGTCAACCTCGATCCCCTTCAGCAGCCTGAAGCCATCGAGGCTCGCGTTCACTGCCTCGATGACGGCCGCCTGCTCGCGCACGCGCTCGGCCGAAAGCCCGCGCGCGACTGTCAGCGACTGCGAATGGTCGGTAATCGCGATGTAGCCGTACCCGCGCTCCAGCACCGCCGCTGCCATCTGCGCCGCCGTTCCCACGCCGTCCGAGGCGACTGTGTGCATGTGCAGATCGCCCGCGATGTCCTCTACCGTGATAAGCTCCGGCAGACGTCCGGCCAGCGCGGCCTCGATCTCTCCCTGCCCTTCGCGGATTTCTGGCGCGATGTAGGGCAGCCCAAGAAGCCCGTAGAACGAATGCTCGTCCGGCGCCGCCACGGGAGCGCCCTGCTCGTCCAGCAGCCGGGTTCCCGCGAAGCTGAGCTTCTTCTCCTGCGCGATGCGCTCCAGCGCCGCCGTGTGCTGGGCCGAACCCGTCGCCCGAACCAGAGCGCTCCCCGCGTAGCTCGGCTCCTCGGCCCACACCGATATCTCCCCGAACTCCGAGCGCACCCGCAGCAGGCTCTCCGAGGCCTCCAGAACATCCGCCTTGCTGAAGCTCGAAGCGGCCTGAGCCAGAGCGCGCGCGGGGTTGTTGCTGACAAGAACAACCGAGATACCGTCGCTCATCTCCCGGTAGCGGCGGCAGTCCCCCGCCATCAGCGCCCTGCGCACCCCGTTCTGCCTTCCGAGCTGCCCCGCCAGCGACTCGGTAAGCGCCATGGCCCGGATAATCGGAATCCCCCGGCGGGCGAGGCTTGTCTCGATGCCGTCCAGGATTCTACGCTCGGCCTTCTCGCCCATACGCGGAATCTCACGGAGGCGGCCGCTTTCGGCGGCCTCGCGGAGTTCCTCCAGACTTGTGATCTTCAGCACGTTGTAGAGCGTCTGGACGGTCTTCGCACCCACGCCGGGAAGCGCAAGCAGGTCTATGATCGTCAGCGGGAACCGCGCCTTGAGGCGCTCGTACATGTCGCAGGTGCCGGTCTCGAGAATCTGCCGGGTCTTGGCTTCGATAGCCTCTCCGACACCGGGGATTGCGCGAAGCTCGCCGCGCTCGGTAAGCTCCTCGATGCTGTCCGTCAGCGAGCGGAACGTGTCCGCCGCCGTGCGGTAGGCCCGGATCTTGAACGGGCTGTCCTGGTCAACCTCCATGAGTCCCGCGATATTATCGAAAACCGCCGCAACCAGATGGTTCTTCATGATGCTCAAAGCATTGTGACTCATTCTGGCGCCGGCGGTCACTGCCGCCCGGCCGCGCCGGGGCGCGAATCGGGTTTGACCGCGAGGGGGCATGCGGATATACTCCCTTCTGCCACCCGGCGACGCCAGACAACTGAAAGGCGCGGCCCATCAAGCACAGCGGTATGGAATGTTGAGACAACCTGTCACAAACCGTCTGAGGGTCCTTGCCCGGCTCATCGCTGCGCTCCCTCCCATTGCGGCGATCGTGTTCGGTGGAATCATCGTCTGCCGCGAGTTCGGCCGGGTGCACACCGACGCCGTCGGCGCCCTGACCCAGGAGATATCGTCCTCGCTGGGCGTGGCTGTTTCGGTTGATGGCGTGGACGCTTCGGTTCCGGGCAGGCTTGCCGTGCGGGGGCTGCGTCTCGGCAAGGAGGGCATGGGTGAGGTCCTGAGCGCCCGAAAAGTGACCGTGCGCTACAGCGTGTCCGGCCTCGCGCGCAACCTCTCATCGCCCGCTTCCACCGTTTCGTCGGTCACCTTTGACGGTGCCATTGTGGCCGTGGAGCGCTACGCCGACGGCCGCATCAATCTTTTCGAGCTTTTCAAGGGGCCGGGCCGCCCGGGCAAACCCTTCCGCGGGCGCATCGAAGTCCGGAACGGCTCTGTCCGCTACATTGACCACGCGCCGCTCTCGCGAATCAAGCAGCCGATGGTCATCGCCGGCAATGGAGTGGACGGCATTATTGATCTGTCGCTCGACGGCAGGCTGTTCTCTGCGCGAATGGCGGGCACCAGCGTCTCCGGCGCGGCATCGGTGCGCGGGGCGTTCGACAGGGCGGGCAGGCTCACTCTGAACGTGGCTACCCGGAACCTCTCGCTGCCGTTCGTGGACCGGTATCTGATCGGCGTCAACGGGCTGAGCCTGGACCGGGGCACGGCTTCAGGCAAGTTCCTTTTGACGCGCGCCCCCGGCCGCAAGCCGGGCATGTGGCTGGACGCGACCGCGTCCGGGGCCGCCGTCCGGCTTCTTGGCTCCCTGCCCGCACTTGAGGCCGTTGACGGGCGGGTGAAGATTGCCGGTGCCGATTACGCCTCGTTCGACGGCACGGCCGCGATGGCGGGCGGCCGCTGGCGCGTGAGCGGCAAGGTTGCCGATCTGACGAAGCCCGCCGTCTGGGCCGAAGCTTCGTCCGCATCGGTCAACTACGCCAGCCTCACGGCGCTCGCGCCCAAGGGCTCGCTTCAGGGCATTTCGCCTTCAGGAAGCGGCCCGCTGAGCCTCAGGGCGCACGGCCCGCTCGATGCCCTGGCCATATCCGGCCGGGCGGCTGTTCCTCGCGTGAGCTACAAAGGCTATCAGTTGGCCGATGTGCGCGCGGAGTTCGACTACGCAGACGGGCGCCTGACGCTGCCGGGCATTTCCGCCGCCGCCGGCAAAGGCAAGCTGGCGGGACACGCAACGCTTCAGATCGGAAAGCAGCCGAAGGGCAGCGGCAAGCTCCGTTTTAGCGGAGTGTCGCTGGCGGCCATCAGTCCGAAACTCAAGGGCCGCCTGTGGGGCGATGCCAGCCTGTCGCTGGACGGCGGCCGTCCGTCCGGGCGCGTGCTGTTTCAGGGGCGCGACATAGAGGCGTTTGACCGCCGGGCGACATCAGCAGTGGGCGACGTGCGCATCTCCGGCTCGAAGGCGCATATCGAGTCGCTCCTTGCCGCCACGCCACGGGGGTTCGTGACGGCTTCCGGAACAGCCGGCCTCTGCCGGGGACCAGATGCGCGCCTTGACCTGGATGTGTCCGGGGCCAGTATAACTTTAGCCGATATTCTTGGTCAGAAGTCAACAATCGCGGCTTCAGGAACCTTCGACGCCCAGGGAACAATCACCGGACCCCTCGTATCCCCGGCATTCGAAGGGCATGTCCACGGCCTGAAGGTGGCGTGGGGGGCAGAAAGCGTAGATGTTCTGGCCGGAAACCTTTACATCAGCAGGTCCAGAATCTCGACGGAGGGGCTGACAGTTGTTCGGGGCGTGAGCGAAGCGACGCTGCGCGGCGATATCATGGAGCCGCTCTCCCCCGCGCGTAGGTTCGATCTCAGCGCCTCCGTCAAGGCGCTCCACCTGGAAGACCTGGCGGGCTATGTGCCAGCACTGCGTCTGATGGAGGGCGCGGTGACGGGCGAGCTTTCCCGCGTTTCTGGCACAACGCGCTCACTGCGGGTGGATTTCGATCTGGCCGCCGAAAACCTCCGCCACCGCACCTATGTCATTCCGCAGACGGCGATGAAGGGCTCGTACAACCAGGGCGAGTTCTCCGTCTCCAGCCTCACGGCCACGCGCGGGCCCACGCAGCTTACGGCGAGCGGATCGCTCAGGCGGCAGGGAGCTCTCGATTTCGACTTCAAGCTCTCATCTCTGCCGCTCGATGAGCTGATGCCGATGTTCCTCGGGCAGCCCGTGCCGCTCACGGCGTCGCTGGGCATGGAGGGCCATCTCGGGGGAACAACCCCGGAGCCCACCCTCACCGCGGAAGCCAAACTGCAGGACCTGAATATCGCGGGTGAGCAGGCGCCAGCGACATCCGCCCGCATCGAATGGCGCGACGACGTTCTGAGCGTGGGTCAAACCGTGGTACAGCTTGCCGGTGGACCCATCTCCGTGGATGAACTCCGCTTCAGCACGGCCAGCGACGCTTCGGGCCTCAAGTCGGCGGTGGTCAGCCTGGGCGCCCTGGCAGGAGCAGCGGGGAAGGCTCCCGTGGAAGGCGTGGCGAGCGTTGACCTCACTCGCGCGCTCGTGCTGGCGAGAACCCTGAGGCTTATGAGCCGGATCTCCAGCAAAGACGTGCGCAATGCCGCATTCACGGCTCCCGAGCATGTGCAGGGGGCGCTGGACGCGACCGTGCGCATCGAGGGCACGGAGCAGGGCATCAGGACGGACACACAGGCGTCCATCAGCGGGCTGAAGCTCTACGGCGCGGACGTCGGGACGGCGTCCCTGCATGTCACGACGGGACCTGCCGGGTACGAAGTTGAGGAGCTGACCCTCGCGGACGGCGACATGCAGGTCAGCGCAAAAGGCACACTGACGGCGGACCGCGCGCTCCGTGCGGACGTTGAAGGCTACAACATAGACCTGAACCGCATCCAGAACGTGGCCGCGCTCAAAGGGGTGTCGGGCGCGCTCGACATCAGCTTCCAGGCGGACGGCACACTCGATGCCCCAAAGATTCAGGGCTCGGTTGCGGTGGCCTCGGGCAGGGCCGGGCGCGTGGAGATCGAGCGCTTCACGACCGGCATGATCACCGCCGACGCCAATTCGGTGGAGCTGGCGGAGACCACCATAACGACGGGACCGCACGGGCTGAGGCTGTCGGGGACGCTGCC
>JBPOJE010000120.1:0-6015 GCA_052033935.1 Armatimonadota bacterium | reverse complement strand
ATCCCGAGCGCCGCGCCGATCTCCTCGAACGTCATCTGCTGCAGCACCTTGAGAGCCAGCACCTCGCGCTGCTTGAGAGGGAGGCCCCGCACTGCGTCCCGCAGTCCGCCGAAGCCGCCTTCGCCCGGCGGCTCCGCCCGCAGGCCGTCTTCCAGCGGCACGGTTCTGTCCCGCCTGCGCCGCCGCAGGATGGTGATGGCCGCGTTGCGTGCCGACCGGAAGAGATAGGCCGCCAGCCTGGGTTTCTCCCACGGGATGCGCCCGGCTCGCGCAAGACGCACGAACACCTCCTGCACGGCGTCCTCGGCGTCCTCGCGGGAGCCTGTCACCCCCAGCGCGTAGCGGTACAACGCTGAACCATAGAGGTCGAACGCGGACTCCAGATCATCCGCGCCGTCTGCTCGCGCTGCCCTGTCGATTCCCGCCGCCGGGTTTTGCTGCAAAATCTGACTCACACCTTCCCTGACGCTGCAATGCGCAGTTCTTGTCTACTTCGCGCAAAAGAATCCTGCCTCCTTGTGTCGAATACCCCCGGTGTGATGGACGGCAGTTTCAAATGGGCGCACAAAGTCAGCCAGTCGCTTATCCGCAGGCTCTACGTCAGCGAGGCGCGGGGCATTCTGGACGAGGACCTCATAGACGAAGCAGGCTATGCGCTCGTCGCCCGCTGCGACAGCATCCTGAAGGTCACGCGGGCCGTGCGCGGGGTGCTCGACTGCCCTGCCTGCGGCGCAGAGGTGAAGCACGGGGCAAAGGCAGGTGAAACAATCGCCTGCCCGTGCGGCTGGAGCACCGAGTGGCGCGAGTTTCAGAAGACCTATCGCGGCCGGCAGTTGTTCGGCGGCGCGGCGGTCAAGGCCTTCGAGGATTTCCACAGCGCCTTTCCCGCTGCCCGAACGGCGCGTGAGCGCATCCTGCTCATAGACCGCCTCATCCACGAGTTCCACTGGAACCTGACCCGCCGTTCGCCCGAGCCGGAAGCGACGCGCCCCGCCGCCGCGAACCTCATCGAGGGCCGGTCGCTTGCCGAAGTGACGGCGTTCCTGGACGAGCTGTCGAAATAGCACGCGCGCAACTTGAGCACGTTGCTGTTCCTTCTCCAGGACTACGCCCCGAAGCGGTGCATGTTCTCTGTGTTATAATCCGCAGTGCAAATGGATGCCAAGACCGAGTTCTACAACCGCTTCTACAGTACACCCGAGGCTGCTGATGGCCGTTTCAGCAAAGTCTGGTACAAGGCACTTGCGCAACTGACTGAATCCTGGCTGCCCGCGCAGCCGTCGCGCTTTCTTGAGGTCGGGTGTGGCACGGGCTTCTTCGCCAGACAGATCGTGGATGCGGGGCACTCTTACGAAGGCGTGGATATCTCAAACGCCGCTCTTGAGACTGCTGGACAGCGAGGTCTTGAACGTGCGAACTTCACAAACGCTAGAGCGGAGGCTCTCCCGTTCGCGGACAGCTCCTTCGATAGAGTCTTGTGCTGTGAGGTGCTGGAGCACGTTGACGACCCGCCGAGAGTCGCCGAGGAGTTGCGCCGAGTATTGAGGCCCGGGGGGCTCCTGGTGGCCAGTGTTCCCGGATACACCAACGTGTACGCAGTGCCTTTCGCGCTTGCAAAGGCCGGCCTGCCCTGGGCTCAGAGGTACATGCGGCTTCAGGTGACAGATCGCTGGACAAGCTATCCTTGGCTTCGGCGCCTCCTGCGCCAGCACTTCCACATCACTGAAGCCGTGGGCGTACGGGCTCATCCTCCCGGCATGGAGCGCCTTGAGCAGTGGCGCAAGACGCGCTGGGTCAACAGCATCCTTTACAAGGTCGAGCAGCGCCTCGGCCACACCCTGCCATGGGTGCTGGCGGGTTCTCACGTTATAGTGTTCGCGCGTCCGAAGCTCACTGTCGAAGAGCCTTGAGTCGTTTTGGCTCGCCCTCTCATGAAACGGGCGCACCCTGCCGACCATGAAGTGGGGTCAGTGTCTGAGTCTCGCTAACCTGCCCATGGGCACGGAACCAGCACCAACCGAGCATACTTCTTCGCGCGGCGCTCACGGCCGTCCGCCACGCTTCGGTGCGACGGCGCGCACGCACTCATTGCGGGGAAGCGGTGCTTGGGGTCTGCTGAGGATAAGCCGACGGGACATTTAGCACAACTGCACCATGCTTGGTCATATCGACTTTGCCATAGCGCTTGTTCCATTCCAGAACATCGGCAAGGTAGTATAGTTTGCGGCCCCGTGCCTCCAGCAACGTGACATCAGCCTCATGGATACGAAAGATGAACTCAGGCTCTTGGTGCCCCAAGGGCAGCGTTGCCAGAATCATCGGTTGCCACCAGCCCGCCAAGATTGACGAGTGAGGAGGTAGCCTTTTCGCCTCCTTGATCACCATGTCGATATGACGACCATTCGCCTTCCGCACAGCCGCATCGTCGAAGATCAAGCCTGGACGGAAGCCTGTCTTGCCGAAATCGACAAACGACGACACTAGCAGCATCAGGCAGACGAACAGGCACTGTCTGGATGACAGAAGCAAAAACAGCAACGCCGCAAAATAGGGCATTGCCGGCGTAAGATAACCGGTTTCGTAGGGAATTTGAATGAATGGTGCAATGTTGAGCGCCAATCCAAGCCCTAAGGCAAGAAAGTCGCTCGGAAACCGCTTCGGGTGTTCGTCCAATGTTGCCACTCCGCGCGCCAGTCTGCACAACGCCACAATAGAGCCGATAATAATAGCGACAAAGCCTACCTTCCCCCAGCAGTTCGTGGTTGCTCTGCGGATGGCAAGAGACAGCGGCGGCCTTCCGTGGTTGTTATACGAAATGAAGTCCAGACCGTACCGCGTGAACAGCGGCAAGAAGGCAATCGCGGCGACGACACCTGAGACGACTGACAGCAAAACAATTGACTTGATGCGGCTGGCCTTAGGCACGCGGGGCCACAGAAGAACACTGATGGGCAAAACGGCCGTGATCATTGTCAGCCGGCATCCGGTCGCCAGACCGATCATGATCCCGGCTGCGATTGGTTTCCCGCGGACTCCATAGTATAACCCCCCGCAAGCAAAACCAAGCGCCCATGCCAAATCTGATGTGCTGACGCTCTGTACATAGATGGCGGGTATGAAGGCGAGGGCCGCGCCGCCGGCCAGCCACCACTTTACGCCGAGCTCGCGGACGAATAGCGCAAAATAGACTGCTGCTACAGCAGACAGGAACGCGCTGATGGCGTTCGCCGCTGCTGGCCCAAACTGAAGGACGTAAGCCGTGGCGATCTCTTGAATAGGATAGCCAGGAAAACGGGATGGTTCGTATACGCCTGTGGCCAGAAGCTTTCTGCCGACCTGCACGACGCGGTAGCAGTCCGCATCGACCCCGTAGCCGTTACTCACGAAGGGCACGCGCGAGATGAAGACAACCAGCGCGAGCGCGACTAGGGGCCAAAGCAGGCATTGTTCTTGTCGAGTGTTGGCGGCTTGTGTTCCGATTTGTACGCCCTCCGTATGCTTCGGCATGGCCTGTCCAGTGTCGAACAGATGTCCCTGAAGGCTTATGGGTACCGCCCAATCATAGCGCCGGGCGGGCGGGAGCGTCAAGGGTGGCTAGGTTTTTTTCATCCCACCTGCTTGCACTTCTAGAGTCATAGGCGGCCCGCCTTCGGGCGTAGTCGCGTGCGCCTTAGACCTTGTCGAGCCGGGGTCCTCAGGAATGGCGCGCGCTCTGCCGACAATTATGGCGATACCCGCCCGCACGCGGCTATAAGACACCTGATGGCTTCCACTGAGCAGACAAACCCGGATAAGACGCGGCCCGAGGGGCAGTCTCCCGTTGCGGCCCCCAAAGTTGTGCATCTGGAGACGGCGCTGATCTACTCCGGATCAACGGTCATTCTCCAGCGCTTCCTGGAGCGCTACGACACGTCGCGGTTTCGGCACGACATCCTCTTCCGATGGCCCTCAACAAGAGAGCGTCACCTTGAGCTGCATGGGGATTTCCATCGCGAGGGTATCCGCTATCTGGACAAAACAGAAGGGGACGTCGAGGGCTGCGCGTACACCCCTGAGGAGCGGGGCGCCGCCCTGCACACCGGCCCGACCGAAGCCAAAGAGCGCATACCGCTTCGCCAGACGCTTGCCTACACGCGCTATATCGCGCTGCGGCTTTACCCTCGCGCTCGCCGGCTTGCGAAATACCTGAAGGGCGATGGGGTAGCCCATCTGCAGCTCCACAACGGTCCCGCTGGCAATGTCACCGGCATGCTGGCCGCGCACCAGGCCGGAATTGGATGCACCGGAAGGCTGCAATCCTTCCTGACGCTGAACCCGTTTGAGCGCAGGCTCGCAAGCCGGGTGGATCATCTGCTGTGCGTTTCCGACGCGATACGCAAGCATTACATCGCGCAAGGTATCCTGGAAGACAGGATAGAAACCGTCTGGGACGGGGTGCTCGAAGAGGATTTTGAGGCTCCTCCGGGTACAAGCACGCTGAAAGAGGACATCGGCATCCCGCCAGACGCGCCGCTCGTCAGCCTGGTCGGTAAGCTGTCTTGGTGGAAGGGGCATGAGACGTTTGTTGACGCCGCGGCGATCGTGAACAAGACCCGTCCGGACGCATACTTCACCATCTGCGGAGGGCCCGAGCAGAACGAGCCGGACTATCCGAAGGTGATCGAGGCGAGAATCGCGCAGCACGGGCTGCAGGATCGGGTGAAGCTGATGGGCTTCCGGCGCGACGCCCGAAGATTCACGGCCGCGGCCTCGGTGTCGGTGCTTGCGAGCTGCCTGCCTGAGCCGAGCGGCAACGCCATCCTCGAAGCGATGGCGCTTGGGACGCCGGCTATCGCGACGAACGCGGGCGGCATGCCTGACTTCATTGACGACGGCCAGACCGGCCGGCTAGTCCCGCCGCAGGACCCTACGGCCATGGCCGTGGCCATACTTGAGTTCCTGAACGATCCTGTAAAGGCGGCCCGGATCGCATCGGGTGCGCAGAAGAGGATGCGCGAGTCGTTTCTGGTTGACACGAGCGTCAGGCGCACGGAGGACATATTCGCCGAGGCGATAGCGCGGCATAGGAGATGACTATGGAGAGCAAGACTTATTTCGTAACCGGCGGAGCGGGTTTTCTGGGGATCAATCTGGTGCGGCACCTGCTGGCGCGGGGCCACCAGGTCGTGTCGTATGACATGGCCGCGTTCGACTATCCCGAGAAAGACCGCGTCCGGTGTGAAACCGGCGACATCCGGGACTTCGATGCCCTCAAGAAGGCGATGGAAGGCGCCGAGATCGTGGTGCACACCGCCGCCGCGCTTCCGCTCTACTCGCCGGAGGACATCCACACAACGGATGTGGACGGCACGCGGAACGTGCTGCAGGCGTCGCTCGATCTCGGCGTCGAGCGGATGATCATGATTTCCTCGACAGCCGTGTACGGCGTGCCCGACCACCATCCGCTCTACGAGACCGACGAGAGGATTGGGGTGGGGCCGTATGGCAAGGCCAAGATCGAGGCCGAGCAAGTCTGCCAGGAGTTCCGGGCAAAGGGCATGTGCGTGCCCATCATCCGCCCCAAGTCGTTCAGCGGCCCGGAGAGGCTGGGGGTGTTCGCGCTGTTCTACGACTGGGCGAAGGACGGGTGCGGCTTTCCGATGATCGGCAGCGGCAACAACCGCTATCAGCTTCTGGACGTGGAGGACCTCTGCGACGCGATCTACCTCTGCGCCACGCTCGATCGCGACGCCGTGAACGACGTGTTCAACATCGGGGCCAAAGAGTTCACCACCATGAAGGAGGACTATCAGGCCGTCCTCGACTATGCGGGCTACGGCAAGAAGATTCGGTCGCTGCCCGAGAAGCCGGCCATCTGGACGCTGAAGCTGCTCGAGAAGCTGAAGCTGTCGCCGCTGTATGCCTGGGTGTACGAGACCGCCGCGAAGGACAGCTTCGTCTCGATTGAGAAGGCGGAGAAGGTGCTGGGCTTCAAGCCGAAGCATTCGAACAAGGATGCCCTCATCCGAAACTACC
>JBPOJE010000107.1:0-13373 GCA_052033935.1 Armatimonadota bacterium | reverse complement strand
TGGTTGTGGCGCGCCCCTTGAGTGTCATCTCTGTCGATGGTGGCCGCGCTGATAGATGTGAGGAGCGCTTCCTGTTCGTCAGAGAGAACGATCTCGCCGTGGCGCTTGAGCGCTTCGATGAGTTCTTTCTTGAAGGGCTGCAGGCGCTTGCCGCAGATGAAGTTGGCTGTCGCCCAGATGAGCTGTAGTTCCGAGGTGACGGCTTCGTAGCGCCCTGTTCTCGGGCGTCTGATTCTCTTCGGTGGCGCCGCGCTGTCATTGAGCCGGGCGATGGCATGTGCTTTCGGCTGAAGCCCGTAGCGCTCACGAGTTGGTCTATGATCCTGCTCTTCTTGCGCTTGCTGGCCCGCGCATACTCCCTTCGAAGTGCTCTGATGAGTTCTGCCTTACCGTGTTGATCCAACCGAATACTCCTGTGTTTGCCGGAGCAGTTCGGCTTCTCGGTACGATTCCTTTCCGAGGCAGCGACTCGTTTTCACTACGATTACTCGGGAGGCAATTCGACACCTTGACGGCCGTGACTTGCAGTCCCTATAATGAGCCTGGTGTTTATGCCAGACCCATCTGCATACGGTGTGCCGCCGGTGGCGGTTGCCGTGTGGCTGTCGCTCCTGCGGGAATTCGCCGTCGTGGTGGTGATCCTCACGCTTATTCTGCTGGTTGTCCTTTACCCGATGATCTTCGGACTGCGAAGGATCATGGCGGCCATACGGGTGCTCATCGGCCCCAACCGCACCGGCTATCAGGGGCTGCTGCAGACCCCCACCGATGCCCTCAAGGTGCTGGCCAGGGAGGATGATTTCCCGGCAGCAGCGGACAAATGGCCCTTCATACTTGCCCCGATCATCGTGTTTGAGATGATGTGGATTCGCAACACGCTTCCCCGCGCGGGCAGCGAGGAGGCGCAATGATGCCATCCGTGCCTCGACTGGTGTTTCTGTTCTTTGCGGCAGTGACCGTCGTGGGAGCGCTCGCTGTCGTTCTGGCGAAGAATCTGTTTCATGCCGGGTTGTGGCTGGCGGTCACTTCTCTGGCGGTCGCGTCGCTTTTCATCGTGCTGAATGCGGACTTCGTGGGACTCAGCCAGGTCATCGTCTATGTCGGCGCAATCTCCATCCTTATGCTTTTCGCGATACTGCTGACCGAGGACGTCGCCGGCGCAAAGCGGCTGAGCCTTCGCAGTGCATGGCCGGCCGCGCTCCCCGTTGCCGTGGGAGTGTGCGTTGTGTTGCTTCGCTGGCTCACCCGCTATGCCTGGCTGCCGCCACAGCCGCCGAGGCCGGGCGGGACTGCCGGCACAATCGGGCTGGCGTTCATTCAGAAGTATCTGTTCGCCTTCGAGCTTGCGTCAGTGATCCTGCTGGCCGCACTGATAGGAGCAATCTACCTCGCTAGGGAGGAGCGCCCTTGATACCCGCATCGTGGTGTGTAACGCTCTCCGCAGTCCTGTTCTCGATCGGCCTGTTCGGGGTTCTGGCCAAGCGAAACGCGGTGGCCATTCTCATGTCCATCGAGCTGATGCTGAATGCGGCAAACATCAACTTCGTCGCGTTCTCGCGTTCGGTCAGCCCGGGCGAGCTCACCGGGCAGATCTTTGCCATCTTCGTCATGGCGATCGCGGTGGGCGAGGCCGCCATCGGAGTTGCTATTGTGATTGCGCTCTACCGGCGTCGCGACAGCATGAGTGTGGATGAGGTGAATCTGCTGAAGTGGTGAACCTCGTCCCGCTCATTACGCCGCTGGCTCTTCTGGGAAGCATCATCATCGCTTCGTCTGGTGCCGGGCGATAGGACGGGACGAGCGCAATGTCTGACTTCCAGTTGAGCTTCCTCCTTCCGCAAGTCATCCTGCTGGTGTTCGGCCTTCTTGCGCTTGCCGTGGGTCTGTGGAGCGCCAGAGACGGTTGGCTCTGGCACAGCCTGACGCCGGCTTTGATGGCAATCGCTGGGCTCCTGCTGGCGATGTACGGGCAGGTTGCGATTCTCGTCTGGCTTCTGCCGCGTTTCCGCCCGCTTCCGGTGACGCAGCTTTCCGGGGCTCTCACGATTGACGCTGCCGGGACCGCGTTCGGGTTTCTGGCGTGCCTGGGAACCTTCATTGTCGTCGCAATGTCTATGGACCACCTCAGCGGCGACACGAGGAATCAGGGGGAGTATTACTTCCTGCTTCTGTTTGCGTGTGGGGCCGTCACCATCATCGCTCTGGCGGCGGACTTGCTGATCGTTTACCTCGGCATCGAGTTCCTCGGGATCTGCTCGTATGCGCTGGCGGGCTTCTCGAAAAGTGAGGACAGGACCGTTGTGGCGGCGCTCAAGTACTTCCTGTTTGGCAGCGCGTGTTCCGCCGCCATGCTGTTCGGCATGAGCCTGTTGTTCGGAGTGACGGGCACGCTGAGCCTCGATAAGATCGGCGAGTGCCTTGCGGTTGGAGGCTGTCCGGAGCCGGTTCTATGGGTAGCGCTGGTTTTCGTATTCGCGGGATTCGGATTCAAGCTGGCAGCAGCCCCGTTTCATTTCTGGGCGCCGGATGTGTACGAGGGCGCGCCGGCGCCCGTCAGTGCCTTCCTGTCGGGCGTCTCGAAGGCGGGGGGACTGGCTGTGCTGCTTCGATTCCTCTGGACCGCTCTGCCTTACGGCCCCAACTGGATCGGACTGGTGGCCGCAGCGTCCGCGGTCACGATGACTCTCGGCAACCTGGCGGCTATTCGTCAGCGCAACATCAAGCGGATGCTGGCATACTCCTCCATCACGCAGGCGGGATATTTGCTCATCGGCTATGCAGCGCTGGGGACAGATCTCGCGAATCCGGCCGGAATCGCCGTGCCGGGCATCCTCGTCTATCTGCTCGCCTACCTTCTGGCGAATATGGGGCTGTTTGTGTGCGTGGTTGCAGTTGGGCGCGCGGCGTCGTCAGACGAGATATCGGCTTACGAGGGAATGATGCGCCGGTCGCCGGTAATCGCCCTTTCGATGGTGGTCTTCTTCCTTTCGCTCGCCGGCATTCCGCCAACGCTGGGCTTCGCAGGCAAGTACTATATCTTCGCCGCAGCCATACAGAGCGGGGCGCTAGCCCTCTGGGGCCTGGCAGTGCTGGGTGTGGCAAACAGCGTGGTATCCATGTACTATTATTTCAATGTCATGCGGACAATGTTCTTCAATGATCCCCCGGAAGACGAATATCTCCAACTGCACCCCGGTTCGTTCTGGGCCATCGCAACCACGGCGGTGGCATCCATCGTTCTGCTTCTGCTCCTCAACCCTGTGGGGCACTGGGTGGCTGCGAATGCGTGGATGTCTTTCACGCCCCGCTGACACAGCGGCGCGAGTCGGGCAGCTGTGAGCCTCCTGTCCAGTAGTGCGCGCCCTTCGGACAGCGTCCGTCGGAGGCGCCGTGTATCGCCGGAGCAGTTCTTCGCGCCGGGGGACAAGGCGGGTTTCGTCAGGGAGGTCTTCGACCGTATTGCCGGGCGCTACGACCTTCTGAACACCGTCACCAGCTTCGGAATGCACCGCCGCTGGCGTTCGCGCGCTATCGCTCTTACCGAACTTCTGCCCGGCGGCACGGCTTTGGACATTGCCTGTGGAACGGGCGACTTCCTTCCGGGCCTGCGAAAGCGGGCAGGGAGCAAAGGGCAGGTGCTCGGTCTGGACTTCAGCGCAGCTATGCTGGGTGTTGCGGAGAACAAGCTGCGCAGGGCTTCGCTGGATGCGATTCTGGTGAGGGGTGATGCGGAGAAGCTCCCTTTTCAGTCAGAATCCATCAACGCGGTCACGATCGGGTTCGCGCTCCGGAACCTCACGGATATGGAGCAGGCCTTTCGTGAAATGCACCGCGTTCTGGCTGTTGGCGGCAGAGTCGTGGCGCTGGAGATTGCGCGCCCCGGCTGGTGGCCGTACAGGCCGCTCTTTCTGCTCTACCTCGAGCGTCTGTTGCCGCGTCTGGCGGCATGGTTCGGCGGAGAAGAGCTGGTCTATCGGTGGCTGCCGGCATCGCTCGCCGCATTCTGCTCGCGCAGGGGTGTCGTCACACACATGGAGCGCGCGGGCTTCTCGAAGGTGAGAACTGAAGACTTGGCTGCAGGCGCGGTATGCATATACGTCGGGGACAAGGAATGAGCGCAGTCGGGCGTCCCGTTCGGCTAGGGCCACCGTGGATTGAGTTCCTTGAAGGATCTCTAGCCCAGGTAGAGGCGATCCTCCACGAAGAGGTCTCGTCACCCATACGCGCCATCGAGTCCATGTGCACCCGCTCGTTGGAGGCCGGCGGAAAGAGACTGCGTCCCGCACTCGTGATTCTCGGCGCGCTGGCCTGCGATTCTGATGCGGATGTGTCCCGTCCTGTTCGTCTGGGCGCCGCCGTGGAGCTTCTTCATCTCGCCACACTCATCCACGATGACGTTGTTGACAGGGCCGAGTCCCGCAGGGGCACTCCAAGCGCAAACGCTGTGTATGGTAACAAGGTATCGGTGCTCGTCGGTGACTACTTGCTGGCGCGGGCATTCAGGGTTCTTGCTAACGACGCTGATTGCCGCATCTTCAACCGAATGGCTGATGTCGGCGGGGCGCTGAGCGAGGGCGAGATTCTGGAGCTCGTGATGCGGGGTACGCTTGGCGAACTGGAGTCGCTCTACTGGCAGATGATCAAGCGTAAGACCTCGAGGCTTCTTGCGGCGTGTCTGGAGGCCGGAAGCATCTCCATCGGCGCGAGCGAACCCGAGATCGAGGCGCTGGGGTCTTTCGGCGAGCGTCTGGGCCTCGTCTTCCAGATCACGGACGATCTGCTGGACCTGACCGGCGACCGCGCTTCCCTCGGCAAGCCGGTGGGAGCTGATCTGCTGGACGGCAAGGTTACACTTCCGTACATTCTCGCGCTCCGCGAGACACCGTCTGAGGTCGCGGACAGCATCCTGGAGAAAGTCTTCAGCAGGGGTATTCAGCCGGACGACGTCAGATACGTCTCAGCGCGGGCGCTGTCCGCCGGGGTGCCAGAGCGCTGCCTGAAGCTGGCCGAGGAGCAACTGGACATGGCGCTCAGGCATCTCAGCCACCTGCCTTCCACCCCTGCGAAGGCGGTTCTTGAGGACATCGGGTCCTACCTACTCACCCGCAATTCCTGAGCAGGCTCCCAGATTTCGCTTTGTTCAGCAGGTCTCGCTTGCTAAGCGCTCCACTCGAGGGCGAACGCCTGCGCCTGCGCCGCATCCGCGAGGCGCAGTTCTGCGTGCTTTTGTTCTAGATGGAGGAACTACGCTTGTTGTCATTGCGATTATCGCTATTCTGGCGGCGATTGTGTTTCCTGTCTTCGCCCGCGCGAGAGAAGCGGCGCGGAGGTCTTCCTGCCTGAGCAATCTGAAGCAGATCGGCATCGCGGTGATGATGTACGTGGACGACTGGAAGGGCCGCTATCCGCGCGAAGCGCAGCACGTGCCACCGCCGGGTTTCTCTCAGGGCTCGAACTGGGACTCCACTGGTTCGATGGCGACGGGCTGCATGTGGACGTTTCGGGGCTATCTCAAGGAACGGAAGGGCTGGATGTGCCCTTCAGGAGGCCGGCGGAAGTTCAAGGCCACCGTGTACGACCATCCGTCGCGAGTCCCGGTCGGTCAGATATGGGCTCAGGTCGGGTGGATTGTGCATACGGAACTTGGAGGGGAAGTCTGCACCAACTACTCGGCATACGCGTTCGCAAGGCATCCGGGACAGCCGCACCCCCTAACGATCCGCTCTGCGCGCTTGGCAAGACGCCGGATGAGTTCCACAGCGACTGCCTGCGCGACGGATACAACGCCTGGTTGATCCACGACAGCTACAGTCAGGACGCAAGCAAGTACTTCTTCCTGCACAAGGGCGGAATCAGCGGCATCTTCTACGACGGCCATGCGAAGTGGTTCAAAGACACGCGCGTGAATTTCGACTGAGTAGAGGATGTGGCGGAGGAGGAAGCAGAACAGAAAGACCTGCCCGGGGGACACCCCCTTCTCTCTGGCCCCGTCTTTGCGATATCCCCCCGGTCAGGTTATGTAAGCGCCCCGGCGGTTCCGGGGCTGATACCTGCTTCCAGACGAGCGCGCTGCCTTCACGGCGCTGCGGTGATTTCCCGCAAAGCTATTATACCAGTGATTTCTGTCTATCAGACACAGATGAAGTCAAGATGCAAGAGATTCTCTATCGTGTCGGGCTGAGAGGTATGTGGTGGCAAGAAAATGCCCCGGAAGGACTGCTTCCGGGGCATTGCTGCGAATGGTTACGGTCTAATGCTTACCCCCAACGGGATTCGAACCCGTGCTGCCGCCGTGAAAGAGCGGTGTGCTAGGCCACTGCACTATGGGGGCGCGGCTGGCCGCTGCCGTGCTCGGGAGCGGGCTAGGGGATTTTACCCGCGCGCTGCCAGGGGTGTCAACGCGCGGCGTGCGAAAACCGTGAATCTCCGCCCCACAGTCGTTGACAGGAATTCCCGCATTCCGGTAGGATGTCCAAAAACGCTAGGAGGTTCACCCTATATTTGGACATCCTTCTCGGGGGGCATAAATGGGCCCGGCGCAGCTATGGCTTTGACGAGGTGTCGGTAGCTTGCGGGTCCACTACCACTGACCCGGATGACACAGACACCTCATTCTCGCTAGGACCGTTCGATTTCCGTATTCCGATCCTTGCCTCCGCGATGGATGGCGCCGTTAGTCCGTCTGTCTGCCAGCTTATGGGCAGGCTCGGCGGGTTGGCTGTCCTCAACCTTGAAGGTCTCTTCACCCGCCACGCTGACTATCAGGCGCAGTTTGACCGCGTCATCGGCGCGTCTCAGGAAGAGGTTGTTCCGCTTCTGCAGAGCCTCTACCGTGAGCCTGTAAAGCCGGATCTGGCTGCGGAGCGCGTGCGTGAAATTAAAGCGGACGGCACGGTTGCAGCTGCGTCTGTCACTCCCGCGGCATTCGCAACGGCTGGGACGGCGGTTCTGGGGGCAGGGCTGGACATTCTTGTCATTCAGTCCACTGTGACTTCCGCGCACCATCTGTCGCAAAAAGGTCCGGCAGTCGGCATTGCCGATATCTGTCGCAACAGCGGCGTGCCTGTCGTTGTTGGCAATGTAGTGACCTACGAAGGGGCGTACGCGCTGCTGGAGGCCGGGGCCGCTGCGATTCTGGTCGGCATCGGACCCGGCGCGGCGTGCACGACACGCCGCGTGTGCGGGGTGGGGGTTCCGCAGGTTACAGCAGTTGCGGACGCAGCCGCCGCGCGGGACGACTTCTACAGCCTTACGGGCACGCGGGTAGCAGTGATAGCCGATGGCGGCATGCGTACGGGCGGTGATGTCGTGAAGGCGATTGCGGCGGGAGCCGACGCTGTCATGATCGGATCTCCGATTGCGGCCTGCTCCGAGGCTCCGGGCCGGGGATGGCACTGGGGTATGGCCACTGCCCATCAAGGGCTGCCGCGAGGAACCCGCATTCGAGTTGGTGAACTTGGGCCTCTGGAACAGATTCTCTACGGTCCCGCGAAATCCGACGACGGAACGATGAACTTTATCGGCGCTCTCAAGGTTGCCATGGGCTACTGTGGGAAGCGCACCATCCGCGAGATGCAGACGGTGGATCTTGTTGTGGCGCCGGCGATTCCAACAGAAGGCAAGGCCCAGCAGAGGGCGCAGAAGGTGGGGCAGGGCAGTTGACTAACGCTCACGTGGCAGTCCCGGACGAACGCATTGTTCTGATTGACTTCGGAGCGCAGTACAGCCAGCTTATCACTCGCCGTGTCCGCGAATGCCATGTTTACAGCGAACTGGTTTCGTGGGAGACTCCGGTTGAAGAGATTGCTGCCCGGAAGCCACGGGGCATCATCCTGAGCGGCGGGCCGTCGAGCGTCTATGACGAAGGTGCGCCGAACGCTGACCCCAAGCTGTTCGAACTGGGCGTGCCCGTGCTTGGCATCTGCTACGGGATGCAGCTCATGGCGAGTCAGCTTGGCGGAAAGGTGCTGCCGGGCGACAACCGGGAGTATGGCAAGACCGAGCTTCGCGTGAGCGATCTGAGTTCTCTGTTTGAAGGCCTGAACCCGGAACTCATCTGTTGGATGAGCCACGGCGATCTGGTGCAGGAGCCGCCTCCCGGATTTGATGTAATCGCAAGTACGGCGAGCACTCCAGTGGCCGCCATGGCCAATCTGGAGAAGCGGCAGTTCGGTGTGCAGTTCCATCCCGAGGTGGCACACACGCCGTGGGGCATTGAGATCCTGCGCAACTTTCTGTACCGGCAGTGCGGTTGTGAAGGCTCTTGGACCGTGGAATCGTTCGTGTCTGAGGCAACGGATTGGATACGCGGCAGGGTGGGGGACGGCCGCGTCCTGTGCGCGCTGAGCGGTGGGGTGGACAGTGCCACGACGGCCGCGCTGGTGCATCGGGCCATAGGCGACCAGATCACGTGCATTTTCGTGAACCATGGACTTCTGCGCGCCGAAGAGCCCGAGCGTGTCCGGGCCACATTCGAGCAGAACTTCAAAATGAACCTGGTCTATGTGGATGCCTCCGACAGGTTCCTCGAAAAGCTCGAGGGTGTTGTTGACCCCGAGCAGAAGCGCAAACTGATCGGGGCGGAGTTCGTGAGTGTGTTCGAGGAAGAGGCGAGCAGGCTCGGGAGGTTCAGCTTCCTCGCCCAGGGGACGCTCTACTCGGACGTGATCGAAAGTGGCACGAAAAACGCCGCACTGATCAAGACGCACCACAACGTGGGCGGGCTGCCCGAGAACATGAACTTCGAACTGATCGAGCCGATGCGCGACTTGTTCAAGGACGAAGTGCGCAGCGTGGCAACGGAACTCGGCTTGCCGAGCGAGCTTGTCTGGCGTCAGCCGTTCCCCGGCCCGGGGCTTGCAATCCGGATTATTGGAGAGGTAACACGCGAGCGGCTCGAAATGCTGAGACGTGCGGACTGGGTCGTTGTGGATGAGGTCAAGCGCGCTGGACTTTACCGTCAGCTCTTCCATGCCTTCGCAGTGCTCCTGCCGATACGCAGCACGGGCGTGATGTGTGACCAGCGGACATACGCCTATCCGGTCTGCGTCCGTGCAGTCACCAGCGAGGATGCAATGACCGCGGACTGGGCGCGCCTTCCATACGAAGTTCTGGAGCGGATTTCGAGCCGCATCACAAATGAGGTGCCAGGTGTAAATCGGGTGGTTCTGGACATCAGTTCCAAGCCGCCGGCAACAATTGAATGGGAATGATTTAGCGACTATGAATCAACGCGACGACATCGCGCAGATCCTTGTAACGGAGGATCAGATTCGGGGGCGTGTCCGTGAACTGGGCGCGCAGATATCCCGCGACTATGAAGGTAAAGAGCTGATCATGGTGGGCGTTCTGAAGGGCGCCGCCGTCTTTCTGGCCGACTTGGTACGGGCGATCAGCATCCCCGTCTCCTACGACTTCGTGGCGATTTCAAGCTACGGGGCAGACAGCAAGTCTTCGGGCGTGGTACGTATCATCAAGGACCTTGACGAAAGTGTGGTCAGCAAACACGTGCTGGTGGTCGAGGATATCGTGGACACAGGATGGACGCTCAGGCTGTCGTATCTTGTCGAGAACCTGAGGTCACGCAAGGCGGCAAGCGTCAGGGTGTGCGCTCTTCTGGACAAGCCAAGCCGCCGCGAAATGGGGGTAACCCTGGATTATAGCGGCTTTACCGTGGAAGACCGGTACGTCGTCGGATACGGGCTCGATTACAACGGAGCCTATCGGAGCCTCCCGTTTATAGGGGTGCTGAAACCGGAGGTTTACGGGGGTGGGTAATCGTCCCGATCGCGGCCCGCTGGCCAGCGCGCGAAATATACACTACAGACCCTAGACAAACCATGGGAGGGGGGTATATAATCTCGACAGGTTTGCGTCCTCCCCATTCTTGCGTAATTCAACGTTTTTCGCATGAGAATTGCAGGGCGTAAACCCCTATGTGCGCTCGGACTCTGAACTCCTATATCCCACCGCCAGACCTTGGTGTCCGCGGGTGCAGTGATTCTCAGCCGTTTGTGTGCTCCTGTCCCCCGGTAACTCCCAGCGTACGGCGCGCAGGTGGGGTGGCCGGGGGCGCAAGCCGTGGGGTGGATCGTCACGCCGAGTTTCATTACTTCTCTGAAGGTGTCATGAGCGCTCAGCAGGGACTGTCGCGCTCGGGCTTCTTGCCTCATATCTCTTAGTGTTTTCTGAGGCACAGGTCACAAAAGAGGTGAACCCACAGTTGGAAACTCTAGAACTTTCAACTCTCGATTCAAAAGACGTCGAAGAACTCCAGCAGATCGCGCGCGATCTCAATATTGATCCGCAGACGCATCGTAAGCAGGACCTTGTCCTCAGAATCATCGAGTGCCAGACCGAGGCATCCGGTTTCAAGGTGCGGCAGGGCGTGCTGGAGATACTGCCGGACGGGTGGGGGTTCCTGCGGGGACGCAACTTTATCCCCGCCGCTGACGACATCTACGTTTCCCAGTCACAGATCAAGCGCTTCGGGCTTAAGACCGGCGACACGGTTACTGGCCAGGTTCGGCCTCCGAAAGACACGGAGAAGTATTACGGACTTTTGAGGGTGGAACTTGTCAATGGTTTGAATCCGGAGACGGCGCGGGCGCGCCGCAACTTCGACGACCTTACTCCGATCTACCCTAACGAGCGCCTGGTTCTCGAAACCGACGCGAAGGGCATCAGCGCGCGTCTGATAGACCTTATCGCGCCGATTGGCAAAGGGCAGCGCGGACTGATCGTTGCTCCGCCCAAGGCCGGCAAGACGATTCTGCTGAAGACCATCGCGAACGCCATCACCGCCAACCACTCAGAAGTGCGTCTCATAGTGCTGCTGATAGATGAGCGTCCCGAGGAAGTCACCGACATTCGCCGATCTGTGGATGGAGATGTGGTCAGTTCCACGTTCGACGAGCCGCCGGAGAATCACATGCGGGTGGCGGATATGGTGCTGGAGCAGGCGAAGCGGCTTGTGGAGTCGGGCAAGGATGTTGTCGTGCTTCTCGACAGCCTCACGCGTCTCAGCAGGGCGTCCAACCTGACCGTGAACCCGAGCGGAAGGACGCTTTCTGGAGGCCTCGACCCTGTTGCTCTCTACCGCCCGAAGCGCTTCTTCGGGGCAGCCAGAAACATCGAGGAGGGCGGCAGCCTTACTGTGCTGTCCACGTGCTTGGTTGAGACAGGTAGCCGCATGGACGACATGATCTTCGAAGAATTCAAGGGTACGGGTAACATGGAGTTGGCGCTGGACAGATCCCTGGCCGAGCGCCGGATCTATCCGGCAATTGATGTGAAGCGGTCCGGAACCCGGCACGACGAGCTGCTCTATGACGAGGACACGCTGAAGCGGATCTGGCAACTGCACCGGCTGATGGCTGCGCTTGGGACGGTGGAGTCAACTGAGTTGCTGATAGACCGGCTCCAGCACACCAAGTCGAATAAGGAGTTCTTGCAGATCGTTGATAAGACGCTAAAAGCAGCGGACGTGGACTAGATTCGTCCTCACCTCCTTCTGCTTTCTACTGTGCGCCGTGGCTGGCCGCTATGGCGTTGAGGAATGAATACTTCGTGAGCGAACGAGAGGAATCGCAGGACAAGCCGGAGCGTGACCAAGAGAGCGACCCGTTCAGCGAGACCCCATTTGATGAGCTGAACGGTCGCCCTTCGGAAGGGCGGAATCTTGCAGAGCGTGAAGTCCGAGTGTCCGGAGTGTACGTCCACGCTGACGCCGCCACAGGCGCTAGAGGTGAATTCGTGCTTGTTCGCGACAACAGAGGGCGCTGCGTCCTCATCTGGGTAGGGCAGGCCGAGGCCGCGGCAATCTCCATGGCATTGCAGGGTCTCACCGGGGACAGACCCCTTACTCACGAACTGCTGAAGAACCTCGTCGAGCGTCTTGGCGGCACAATCGAGCGTGTGGTGATTGATGACCTGTGGGGCGAGACTTTCTACGCGAAGATATGGCTTCAGGTGAACGGAAAGTCCCTGCCAGTTGATTCCCGGCCGAGCGATGCAATAGCGCTGGCGCTGAGAGCCGAAGCGCCGCTTTATATGACAGAAGCGGTCCTTGAGGAGGCGTCGCGGCCTTGCGAAGACCTAGAAGCGGAGTGAACAGTGAAGTGGGGCTGCGCGATGTGAGCGGCTTCCGCATGAGGCGCGGAAGCCGTTAGCTTTTTGCGTGGTGAAAGTCAACATAATATATCTTATCGGACGTACCGGCGGAAAGCCAAAGCCGAGTGTTTGGCTCCTTCTTGAGGGGCTGTGCGCAGGTCGCGTGAGGGGCTCGGCCGGGACTATAATGTCTAGGCGGCGCGAATGGGCTGAGCGATGCGCAGGGCTTTGTCCATCTCTGCGATGGTGCTCTGACATTCCGCGATGATGTCGGTCACATCACGGACGGGGTCTTCCGAGTGCGTTGCTGAGTAAACAGCGCGCCCGACAATACCCGCAACGGCGAGTGCCGCAATGGCGCCAACTACAAGAACAATAGCGTTGAGTCCGCAGTCTGTGTCCGAATCGTTCATTGCTGTTGCCTGCAGGCGGCTGGTGTCAGGATATCTCGAAGCGTCCGCCGCCGTCTCCCATGTCTTCCATTGACTTGAAGATGCGCTTGACGAAAGATATCAGCTCCATTGGGTTGAAGGGCTTGGTCAGGTAGCAGTCAACGCCCGACTGCCATCCTTTGAAGACGTCGGCATCCTGAGCCTTTGCCGTGAGCATAATGACTGGGATGTCGCGTGTATTCGGATTGCGCCGCAGGTTCTGAAGGACTTCGAAGCCGTCCATGTAGGGCATCATGACGTCGAGCACGACGAGGTCCGGCTTCTCGGACTCCACCTTCTCGAGCGCTTCGCGGCCGTCGTTGGCCGTGACGACCTCATACCCCTGCCGCTCCAGGTTCACCTGGACCAGTCTGACTATGTGCTTCTCGTCATCTACGGCTAATATCTTCTTCGGCATCTGCAAATCCTTGAATTTCGGCTATGTCCCGCCCTGCCTGACTCTCGTTCAGGAGTTTACCATAGCGTAGAATTCCCTGTCAACGAAGCGCGGGCAAACGCATATTCGCTTATGTTGACACCGAATGCGTCCCGGAGGGTTCCCCCACCCCGCCCTATTTGATGCTGAGACGGCGGCCCGGGACGGTCTAGCGCGCATCAGGGTAGCGTAGTTTTGTAGTGTGTAAAAAGGCGGAGGGTGCTCTTGTCTCGAAAGAGTCTGTGACTGCAAACCAGTCGAGAGGAGCACCCGATGAGGAGTATAGCGTCAGTTCATGTGATGCGGCAGGTTCTGTCGCGGGTCGAGGACCCGGAGCATCTGCTGTGGGGTGATCTGGACTAGGCGTCGGTCGGGCTAGTGAAGGTCTTTCTTGA
>JBPOJE010000011.1:0-222478 GCA_052033935.1 Armatimonadota bacterium | reverse complement strand
GGTCTGTTGAACCACGCAGACCCAGCGCCTCCCTGTAGTGGCGGGTGACCTGGGGATTGATCACATAGACACTGAGGCCTTTTTCATATGCCAGGTCCGCCAGCCGCATATGGTAGTCGTTGGTCGCTTCCATCGCGACCACGGTTCCTACAGGAAGTTTCCTCAGGAACTTCAAGATCGCGCGCTGCGTATGTCGATGCGGATGTGCTTGTTTGCGCTCCAGATGTCGATCCAGCCCTTGCTGATGTCTGCGCCGATGGACAAGCTGTGCTCCATGGTATAATCTCCTCGCTCGCTTCAGGTGCGGGGTGGGCACATGCGAGTTTGCTTGCCACGATTGGCGTTCAGTGAAGGCGCTGGATTCCGATTGACGCTTGCATGTGCGGTGGGGGATGTCTACGTGAGTCTGTCAAAGCAGATTGCATAGCCTGCCCCTCCACCCCGTGCCTGCTCTTTCAACCTCAACGGCAGGCACTCCTCCAAACTATACAAGTATAGCCCCTTGTGGGCGTCGGTACCCTGCAGTCGCCGGGGTCTGGGACTCGGATTACAAATCCGGGTCCAGCGAAAGCTTCAGAGAGTTTTAATGGGGCGGAGGGGACGGCTAAGCGTTGCCTGGAGTGCCCGCCGTAACCTAGCCCCTTGTGGGCGTGGAACCGTCGCGGGTGCCGGGGTCCGGGCTACGGACTCGGATTGCAAATCCGAGTCCAGCGGGGAGAGGCCGGTTGTGTCCACCGCGCCGCGTTTGCCGTATACTGTCTTCCACTGGAGGACACTACTTGCGCGCTGAGATTCTTTCCGTGGGCACCGAGCTGCTGCTGGGGCAGGTAACCGATACGAACGCCGTGTTTCTTTCGCGCGACCTGGCGGCGCGGGGAATTGACGTGATGCACCGCGTGACTGTGGGCGACAACATGGGCCGCGCCGTGGAGGCGTTTCGCACCGCCCTCGGGCGGGTGGATGTCGTGATTGCAATCGGCGGGCTCGGGCCGACGGAGGATGACATCACCAAAGAAGCCGCGTCCGAGGCGTGTGGGGTCGCTCTTGTCAGCGATCCCGAGTCGGAGTGTACTCTGCGGGCGTTCTTCGAGCGCCGGGGCATCGCCTTTCATGAGGGCAACCTGAAGCAGGCGCTGAAGCCCGAGCACGGAGTCAACGTCAAGAACCCGAACGGCACCGCGCCGGGCTGCGTCTTTGACCTGGGCGATCGCGCTGTCATCTGCCTGCCCGGGCCGCCGAACGAACTGATTCCGATGTGGACGGACGAGATTGTGCCGTGGCTGTCGGCGCGGGGCTACACGCCCGCCGAAGTGCTTCGCTCACGCACGCTGCGTTTTGTCGGCATCGGCGAATCCCTGCTCGAGCCGAAGGTCAGGGACCTGCTCGCGTCCCGCAACCCCACCGTCGCGCCATACGCCAAGACCAGTGAGGTGCACCTGCGCGTCTCCGCCAAAGCCCCCGACGAACAGACTGCGATGGCGCTCATTTCCGAGAGGGAGCGGCAGATCCGCGAACGCGCGGGCGAGTGGCTCTACGGGATAGATGACGAAACGCTCGAGACCGTCACTGTCCGGCTGTGCATCGCCAGGGGACTGAAGATCGCGACGGCGGAGTCCTGCACTGGCGGCCTCATCGCCTCGCGCATCACCGACGTGCCCGGAAGCTCGGAGACATTCGTGGAAGGCCTGGTCTCCTACGCGAACGAGGCGAAGGTGGACCTGCTGGGGGTGCCAGCGGATCTGATCGAGCGGCATGGAGCGGTCAGCGAGGAAGTGGCGCTCGCGATGGCCGAAGGTGCGCGGAAACGCGCTGGCGCCGATATTGCCTTGGCCGACACGGGCATCGCCGGGCCAGGCGGCGGGACGCCGGATAAGCCTGTCGGCCTGGTCTGGATCGCCGTCTCGACAGCAAAAGGCGCGCGTGCCGAGCGGAACCTGCTTGCCGGAACCCGCGAGACGGTAAAGCTGCGCGCCTCGCAGTCGGCGCTGGCGCTGCTGCGCAAGACGGCGCTGGAGGAGTTCTAGCGTGCCCTCCGAAGACAGGCCCCGCGTCTTCGCCGCCGTCCTTCTCCCTGAAAGCATTCGCGAGCAGATCGCCGGGGTTGCCGCCCGGTTGCAGCCTTTTCGAACACATGTTTCTATTGTCAGGAAGGAAAACTACCACGTAACACTGAAATTCGTGGGAGAGACGGATGTGAGGCTCCTCGGCCGTGTGACGGGCGTCATCCGGGATGCGGTGGAGAAGTACGCGCCCTTCGATGCCGCGATCAGCGGATGGGGAGCGTTCCCGAACGCGCGCAGGGCGCGGGTCGTCTGGGCGGGCGTCTCGGACGGGGCGGATCAGCTCCGGAGTCTGTCCCGGGGCGTCGAAAAGGACCTCACGGCGCTTGGGTTCGGGGACGAGAACAGGTTCAGGGCGCACGTCACGATCGGCCGGGTCAGGAATCCGGACAACTCCGGCAGGCTTGCGGAGCTGCTGGCGGAGGAGGTCGGGCCTCTTGGCAGGTTTACCGTGATGGACGTCCACCTGATGAGAAGCATACTCGCGCCCGGCGGGGTGCGTTACGAATCACTGGAATCATTTGCGTTGAAGGACCTACGCGAGCCCTCCGGGTGAGGCGCGGCGCGGGGAATGAAACGGCCACGAAAGATGGGGCAATGGACAAAGACAAGGCTCTGGAACTAGCGGTTGCGCAGATCGAGCGGCAGTTCGGCCGCGGGTCCATCATGAAGCTCGGGCAGCGGCCTCAGCTCAAGGTGGATGCGATTTCGACCGGCTCGCTCGCGCTCGATCTGGCGCTTGGCGCCGGAGGGGTTCCGAAAGGCAGGATTATCGAGATCTACGGGCAGGAATCGTCGGGAAAGACGACGCTTGCTTATCACATAGTTGCCCAGGCGCAGAAGCGCGGCGGGGTGGCGGCGTTCGTGGACGCGGAGCACGCGGTGGATCCGCTCTATGCTCAGCGGCTGGGGGTGGACATTGACAACCTGCTGATTTCTCAGCCGGACACGGGCGAGCAGGCGCTGGAGATCGTGGACGCGCTCGTGCGAAGCGGTGCAGTGGACGTTGTCGTGCTCGACTCGGTGGCGGCGCTTGTGCCCAAAGCCGAGATCGAGGGCGAAATGGGCGACGCGCACGTCGGTCTGCAGGCGCGGCTTATGTCTCAGGCGCTCCGCAAGATCGGTGGGTCGTGCGCCAAGACCAACACCGCCGCAATCTTCATCAACCAGATTCGCGAGAAGATCGGCATCATGTTCGGCAACCCCGAAACCACGCCGGGCGGCCGGGCGCTGAAGTTCTGGGCATCGGTCCGGCTGGAAGTGCGCCGCGCCGAGGCAATCAAGTCGGGCACCGAGGTCGTGGGCACGCGGGTGCGGGTGAAGGTGGTAAAGAACAAAGTAGCGGCGCCGTTTAAGCAGGCCGAGTTCGACATGTTCTTCAATAAGGGCATCTCGCGCGAAGGCTCGCTGATTGACGTCGCGACGGAGATGGGTATTCTGACCAAGACTGGCACCTGGTTCAACTACGGAGACACGAGGCTCGGGCAGGGGCGCGACAACGCGCGCACCTACCTTCAGGAGAACCCGGCGCTTGCCGACGAGATCGAGGCGAAGATCAGGGGGGCGGTGGAAGCCTCCGCAGCGTCCGAATCGGATGCCGGGACGGATGAAGCCGGGGACGGCGCCTGAGACCCGGAGTCTCAAGCGCACTGGAGGCCTAAGACGGCTAAAGTTTCCACGGCGGTTTTGTGCATTTGATGGCGGCTTTGCGCTTCGGCCTACCTGTCCTGCGGGCTGCGGTGCTCAGTTGCCTTTCCAAAGAAAGGAAACAATCCGATGCCTCCCCTGGCATGGGCCGCGGTGGGCTTGATCATAGTAGTTGCCGCCTCGGTGGCGGGATACGGGGCCGCGTACAGAAAAGGTACCCGATCGGCGCGCGACCACGCGAAGAACATCGCGAAGGAGGCCGGCAAGGCGCGCGCGCTGGCGAGCCGCGAAGTCGAGGCGCTGCGCAAGGAACTCATCGCTGAAGCTAAAGACGAAGCACTCCGTCTCAAACAGGAGGCGGATGCCGAGAGTCGGCAGAAACGCGCCGAGCTGACCCGGGTTGAGGAGCGGCTGGCGCACAAAGAGCAGGCGTTGGAATCCCGCGCGGATTCGCTCGCGGCGAGAGACCGCGATATGCAGGTACGCGAGGCGCAGATGGCCGCGCGTGGCGAGAAGGCCGAGCAGGTGCTTCGCGAGCGTGAGCGTGAGTTGGAGCGTGTCGCCAACCTTCCGGCCGCACAGGCCCGCGAGGAGTTGATGAAGAGCGTCCGGGACGCCGCCGAGCAGGATATCGCCCGGATGCTTCGCGATCTCCATGAGCGGGCGCAGGACGAGGCGGATCGGCGGGCGCGCAACATCGTCTCGCTCGCCATCAGCCGCTGTGCGGTGGATCAGGCAGCCGAAAGCACTGTCTGCGTGGTGCCGCTTCCCTCCGACGAGATGAAAGGCCGCATCATCGGCCGCGAGGGGCGCAATATCCGGTCGTTTGAGACCCTGACTGGCGTGGACCTCATCATTGACGATACTCCCGAGGCGGTTGTCCTTTCCGCTTTTGACGCTGTGCGCCGCGAGACGGCGCGCCTTGCCCTGACCGCCCTGGTCGCAGACGGCCGCATCCATCCGGGGCGAATCGAGGAAGCCGTGGAGAAAGCCCGCGCGCGGGTCGAGTCGGAGGCGCTGCTGGCGGCCGAGTCAGCAGTGCTCGACGTCGGCGCTGTGGGGCTAAGCAGCGAGACGATGCGCTACTTGGGGCGGCTGCGGTTCCGGACGAGCTACGGTCAGAACTGCCTCGATCATTCCAGAGAGGTGGCGCATCTTGCCGGCTTCATGGCGGCGGAGTTGGGCGCCGATGTGGCTGTGGCGAAGAAGGGGGGGCTTCTGCATGACATCGGCAAGGGGGTGGATACCGAGTATGACGGGCCGCACGCCCTGATCGGGCAGGAACTGTGCCGGAAGGCGGGCGAGTCCCTGGCTGTGCAGCATGTCGTCGCTGCCCACCACGAGGACGTCACCGCCGAGACGATCGAAGCGGCGCTGGTGCAGGCAGCCGACGCCGTTTCGGCGGCGCGGCCAGGAGCCCGCAGGGAGACTCTCGAGAACTACATCAAGCGCCTGCGGAAGCTCGAGACGATTGGCGACTCCTTTTCGGGGGTCGAAAAAACTTACGCGATTCAGGCCGGGCGTGAGATTCGCGTGATGGTCAAACCTGAGGAAGTTGATGACAATACGGCTGTCATGCTTGCGAGGGAGACCGCAAGGCGCATCGCCGAGGAGATGGAGTATCCCGGCCAGATCAAAGTCACAGTGATACGAGAAACGAGAGCCGTTGATTACGCAAAATAGCCCCCGATTGACGTCATTGTCCGCCGGAAGAGCGGCGGGCGCCGCAGGAGTCCATGAATGATCGTTCTTGTCGCAGGTGACATCGTCGGCCGTCCCGGCCGCAGGGCGCTGAACGAGGCGCTGCCAGCTCTCATCGAGGAGCATAAGCCCGATTTCGTTATCGCGAATGGCGAGAACGCGGCGGGAGGGGCGGGCATCACGCGCGAGACCGCCGCGCCCCTGTTCGCGGCGGGGGTGCATGTCCTCACGATGGGGAACCATGTCTGGAACCAACGCGACTCCTACGCGTACATCGAGGAGGAGACGCGGCTGGTGCGGCCGGCGAACTTCCCGCCGGGCGCGCCGGGGAGAGGCTCGTACGTGTACGAACTGCCGTCCGGAGTGCGCGTGGGCGTCGTTAACCTGCAGGGCCGGACGTTCATGCAGCCCATAGACGATCCGTTCCGGGCCGGGGATGAAGTCATCAAGACCCTCGAATCGTCAGCCGATGTGATCATCGTGGATATCCATGCGGAGGCGACTTCGGAGAAACTGGCGTTTGCATTGTTTGTGGATGGCAGGGTATCCTGCGTTTTTGGCACCCACACGCATGTGCCCACCGCGGACGAGTGCGTGCTGCCTAAGGGGACCGCGTATATCACGGATGTCGGGATGACCGGCCCTTCGGAGTCCATCATCGGGATGCGGCCCGCCGACATCATCGAACGCTTTTTGACCGGTTTGCCAAAACGGTTCGAGGTGGCCTCCGGGCCTGCGGTGCTGAATGGCGTCGTTGTTGATATTGACGAAACGACCGGTCTGGCGCGCGGCATCGAGCGCGTGCGGAAACGTGTGAAGTGAGGAACACCTCCGGCTGTGCGCGGAGTCTTATGGAGTGAGCCCGGGTGGGAAAAAGCCCTTGCGGGGGCAGCCCTGTCCGGGCAACAGGCAGGATTGAGAGCGACACAATGTTGAAAACAGCGGCCGTCCGGGTGGCGGCTACAGTCACAGGGGCGGCCCTTCTGCTTTGCGCGCCGGCATCGGCGCGCGAAATCGTCGTTTACGGGGGAGAGCAGGCCTCCAGCGCGGGCATCAAGCTGTATGCATGGGGCAGCGGCAAGGCCTCACAAAACACCGGGAAGGGCGTCACGACGACAAACAGCATCGAAGTGAGCTCAGGCGGTCTGTACGCCGGGGGCTTCCTCTCGTTTCAGGATCCCGTCGAGATCGCCGATCCAGCCGCCATTGGCAGATACGACTATATCGAGTTCGTGATAAACTTCAAGTCGCTCACTCGTCTTGCGCTCGACAGCCACAACAAAGCGCCTACAGGCAACGGTGAGTACCGCCCGCTGCCCTACGATTTTTACGGCAACTACTACGATGACGAGCCGATTATGGTGCCGAAGGCCCGCAACCTTCGAGTTGTGCTGACATCGGCCGATGGCAGGTCGCTGGGGCACATGCAGCCCATCGTCAATAAAGCCGCCGATGAAGAGGGCTGGTTTACCGTGGCCGTGCCGCTTGCCGCTCTCGGGCTGAACGAACAGTCGGGAGGGTTCGCCCTCAGCCGTCTGGGAGTCTCGCTGGACTTCCCCGACACGTTCTGGATAGGCCGCATCCGTGTTATCACCGACGAAAGCCCCATCTACGTGGAGCCGATGGACGAACAGACGGTCGGAAGCGGAGACACCCTCGTGATGAAGGCCGAGGCCGATGCGGGCATCACCTCTCTGGTTTACTCCTGGGACTTCGACGCCACGGACGGGATACAGGAAGACGCGGTGGGTCAACTCGCGGAGATGATGTACAAGACCTCGGGCACTTTCACCGTCACGCTCACCGTGCGCGATGCGGATGGCATCAAGAAGCCCGTGACCACAAAGGTCAAGATTGACGTTACCTGACCCCGGTGTGGGGGCTTGTAACGGGTGGTTCTACGGGTTGCCGGCCTGGGACGGGACCGCGTTCAGGGGTGCGACTCGCAGGCTGGGATTCCAGTAAACCCGTGTAAACAGCGCTTCTATCTGGCTATCGGGCGTGTTGGAGGCAAGCGCCTGGTTGGCCTTCTCCCGCGTGATGTCGCCCATAAACGCGACGCTGAGGCTCGTCCCGCCTGTGTAGTCCGCAAGCGGTTGGTTGACCCGCACCACCGCTCGCTCAGCCAGGGACTCCAGCGCAAACGCCGCGCTTGCCGATTCCTTCGCCTGCAGCAGCAAGTCCCGTCGCGCTGAAGACTGCCTCGTGCTGATGACCAGCGTGATGCTCTTGTCCCGATGGTCTGCCCAGAGCGCCTGAATCTCGGCGCCGGACTCGGACACGACGGGGTTGGCACGCAGGTGCGAGAGCAGGGCGGATTCCTGGGGAATGGCGCCCGGAATCGCTGTGGCGCCCGGTCCGGCGGCTTTCTTCGGCTCCGCGCGGGTTCCTTGAGGAGCTACCTGCGAAGGAGGGCCGCTCGGCTGCGGGGGGCTCCCGGATGCGCCGGATTGCTGCGGGGTGTAGGTGGGCAGCACTTCGTGGGCGCCGCCGTCGGACTTTCGCACGTGCGCGGCGGTCAGGATGGCGATGATCATAATGGATCCCAGTATGATGGTCAGCAGGGCCAGGTATTTCGGAAAGCTGCTCGCGCGCACAAGCTCCTCGGCGCGCGTCTGCGCCGCCACGAGCCTGGCGCGCCAGATTGCGGGCTCCTTCGCGCCGCCGGCCGCCGTGGCCGGACGCACACGGGCCAGCGCCCGGGCGCGGGTCAGTTTCTGCTCAACGCTGACGTTCTCACTGTCCTGGTCGAAAGCGAGCTGATACCACGACGCGGCGTCCTCGTACCTGTGCTGATCCATATAGATGTCGCCCATCAGAGCCAGCGCGCTGCGGTTGTCGTGCTCGCGCACTATCGCCTCGGTGCACTTCTCCTGTGCTGTCGTCCAGTCCCGGCGCTTCAGAGCCCTCGATGCCGCCGCCAGCAACGCGGCAATCTCTCCGTCGCCCGCGCCGGTGCTGCCCATCCCCGGCGCGGCTGCCCCGCAAGCCGGGCAGAAGGCCGTCCTGTCCTGCAGTTGGACGCCGCACGAAGCGCATACGATATCCGCAGTCTTAGCCATCTGTTGTGCCTTATCTATACTCCCGTATGACCGAATCCGCCGTGCCCTCGCGAGGAGGGCTGAAGGTCGTCCGCTTCTTCCAGTATGGCCCGCGCCACGGGAGCGATCACGAGCTGCGCAATCCGCTCGCCCCGCCTCACCACGAACGGCTCATTCCCCAGATTGATCATAATCACTTTCAGCTCGCCGCGATAGTCCGCGTCTATTGTGCCCGGGGTATTGACCAGGGATATTCCCGAGCGCGCCGCCAGGCCGCTTCGCGGCCGAACCTGCCCCTCGAAGCCCTCCGGAATCTCGAAGCGGAATCCCGTCGGCACCAGCGCCCGGCTGCCCGGCTGCAGCACCAGGTCTTCCTCAACGGCCGCCGGCAGGTCGAGTCCGCTCGCGCCGTCCGTCGCATAGGACGGCAGCGCCAGCCCCTCGCCGTGCGGCAGCCTGTGAACCCGGACAGTAGTCGTCTCCAAGAGCATCTCCCTCTCACTATACTTATACGCCAGAAAACCCGCGATGTCCGCAGGCTTCACCGCCCCCAAATGCACTAATGCGCAGGCGGCCCAGCGGGCCTCCTGCGCACCGTGTAATCTGCCCGGATCGAGCCGGAAGGTCAGTCGTCGCTGCTGAGGGCCTCTTCGGCGTTCTCCTCGAACTGCGGTGGGGTCTTCGGCAGCGTGAAGGTGAAGCAGGAGCCTTTGCCGACTTCACTCTCTACCCATATCTCACCCCCATGCGCCTCAACGAGATGCTTTACAAGGAACAGACCGATTCCGGTCCCGCCTACCTCGCGCGTGTCCCTGTTATCCACCCTGTGGAAGCGGTCGAACACCTTGGCAATGTGCTCCTTCGGAATGCCAACGCCCTCGTCGGAGACCGAAATCTTGACTGCGCCATTTTCCGCGGCCCCCCGGACCGTCACCGTTCCGCCATCGGGAGAGTACTTGATGGCGTTGCTGGTCAGATTCGTCAGAATCTGGTCCACCTTGTCCTCGTCCGCGACGATCAGTGGAAGGTCTTTGGTGTTCTCGACGACGATCTGGTGCTTGGTTGCGTACGAGCGCTGCGCGCTCACGACCTTTTCGATCAGCCCGCTGAGTTGTATCGGCTTGGGGTTCAGGTCGAGCGCGCGCCCCGCCTCAATGCGCGAGACGTTCAGCAGGTCAGAGATCAGGCGCACAAGCCGGTCGCACTCCTGGTCAATAATCTCGTGGAACTCGCGTACCGTGGCCTGGTCGTAATACCCGTCCACGTCAGCAAGCAGCGTTGAGACGAAGCCCTTGATGGAGGTGAGCGGGGTGCGAAGCTCGTGCGACACCGTGGAAACGAACGCGGTCTTCATACGCTCGACGCTGCGGATCTCGGTGATGTCGTTGAAAATCGCTACCGCTCCGAGCGTGGAGCCGTCCTCGGCACGCACCGGGGAACTTTGCGCCTGAAAGACCCGCGGCTCCTCATCCGGGTCCACCGCGATCTCAATCTCGGTCGCTACTTCGACCTTTTTGGTCAGCGACTGCGCCAGAATGTCCTTCACGTCCTGGTTCTCGATGAGTTCTGTGTAGGGCGTCCGGGCGATGTCCTTGTCAGCCAGTCCCAGCATCGTGCGCGCGGATGCGTTGATCTGCATAATCCGCTTGTTGTGCGCCGCCACCATAACCAGGCCGGCGTACACGCTCTCGATGATGTGCTCGAGTTCTTCCTTCTCCTCGACCACTTCTCGATACATCTGCGCGCTGGCGACGACAGCCGCCGCGTTCTTGGCCATCCTTTCGAGAAGCCGGACGTCCTCCTCGATGAAGACGTTGCCATAGCGCTTGTTGAAGACATGCAGGACACCGATCGTCGTCGAGTCAATGACGCGGTTTTCTGAGTCGCGCTTTTCGACGACCAGCGGCACGCACACGCCGTTGCGCACGTTCAGCAGCGCGACGTTCTCTTTCATCGTGCGCGGGTCGTTGATGGCGTCGAACAGGATCTCGGGCCGGTTCTCGCGGAAGACCTGCCCGGAGATGCCCTGCGTTGCGCGCACCCGGAAGCGCCGCACCTCTTCGTCCGTAAGCCCCAGCGCGGGCTTTGTGGCGGCAAGCTCTCCGGCCTCCTTGTCGAACAGCATAAACACGCACTTCTCGGCCTGCAGGATCATTGCGATCCGGCTGTTCAGGCGTTTGAGCGTCTCTTCGAGTTCGGTTATGGGGGCGGGTGGCTCCGCGTCTTCGGAGACACTGCGGACCTTCCGCTCGAGCTCCTTGTTCGCTTCCTCGAGGATCTTGATGTACTTCCGCTTCTTCTCGAGCTCTCCGCTCAGAAGGCGAACCTGCTCTTCCTGGTTGGAAGCACCGGTTGAATTCATGTCCTGCTGTTCGGGCATATTGCTAAGGTAGTGACTCTCAGTAACTGTTGGCTCGCGCCCGGGGTGTCCGGCGCGCGCCGGGAAATCGCGGATTGCCGCAAAGATGCTTTCGTGTCTTGCGCAACCGAGTATATCTCCTGCAAAAACACGCGTCAAACGGCTTCGGAGCGCGGTTCTGCCGCCGCAAGCCCCTGTCCGTTCACTCTTGTATAGACGCTGGAATTCCGTGCAGGGTTCGCCGTGGTGTCCGCGCCAGCGCGGACACCACGGCTTAGAAGAACGGTGTGCGGCCGGGGCTTACCCCTCAGCCTGAGGAGGCGCCGGTTGTTCCGCGGCCGGTGTGCTCAGCTTCCGGAGGAACGGCTCGAACAGGTCAATTGGCACCGGGAAGATCGTCGTTGTGTTGTTCTCCGAAGAGACCTCGACAAGCGTCTGAAGGAAGCGGAGTTGAAGCGCCTGCGGGCTCGCGCTGATAATGCGCGCCGCGTCCGCCAGCTTCTGGGCGGCCTGGAACTCGCCCTCGGCGTTGATGATCTTGGCGCGGCGTTCGCGCTCGGTCTCTGCCTGCCTCGCCATCGCGCGGCGCATGCCCTCCGGCAGCACCACGTCGCGCACCTCCACGGTGTTCACCTTGACGCCCCAGGGCTCGGTGTGCTCGTCAATGACTGTCTGCAGCTTCTGGTTCACGATATCCCTCTCCGCCAGCAGCGAGTCGAGTTCGACCTGCCCCACAATGCTTCTCAGCGTGGTCTGCGCAATCAGCGACGTCGCTTTGACGAAGTTCTCGACCTTCGTCACCGCGAGGCTTGGGTTCACGACCTGGAAGTAGATCACTGCGTCCACCGTCACCGGGACGTTGTCCCGCGTCATCGTCTCTTGCCTCGCCACGTCCATCGTGACCACGCGCAGGTCCACCCTGATCATCTGCTCCACGATCGGGATGATGAAGAACAGACCCGGTCCCCGCGCTCCGACAAGACGCCCGAGCCGGAAGATGACGCCGCGTTCGTACTCCCGCACGATCTTGACGGCGGACGGCACTATGACGAACAGCAGAAACAGGGCGATTACGACGCCCATTCCGCCAATCATGCCGATCAGTTCAGCCATTTTCTCTTTCCCTTCATTCGCCGGTGCTAATAGAGTCCTGTGCGCGCGGCGGGGACTCCCGTTCCGGTGTCACGAACAGCCTCAGGCCGCGCACCTCAACGACGCGCACGCGCTCGCCCGCGGCAATCGGCCCGGACGTCGTCTGCGCTGTCCACCATGCCCCTTCCAGAAACACCCGCCCCACGGGTGCGATGTCTGTCCTTGCTTCCGTGGACAATCCCACAAGGCCTTCATGGCCGGTAACGACTTTGCGCCTCTGCGCCCTCAGTCCGGCGCCGATCGCAAACGCGAAGAACCCGCCCGTTGCGATCGCCGCCCCCACAACAAGAGAGATTGACATTCTGAACAGAGGATCCTTTATGTCAACGAGCAGGAACAGCCCAAGCGCAAGAGCAATGATGCCTCCCGCCGTCAGAATCCCGTGCGAGGCCACCTGCGTGTCTATGATGAACAGTGCAACCGAGAACAGAATCAGCAAGAGCGCTGTCGTGTTCATCGGCAGGATGTTCGATGTGTAAAACACCAGCAGCAACGCCATTACCCCCACAACGCCCGGAAGAATGGAGCCAGGGTTCGAGACCTCTCCGATGATGCCGTACATTGCGACGAGCACCAGGATTCCGAGGACGTTCGGGTTTGCCAGGAAGTGCATCAGGATTTCCTGCGGACGCATGGGTAACTTCTGGACCGGTGCTCCCGCTGTCTTCAGCGTCACCTTGCGGCCCCCCGCGACCTCGACCTTGCGGCCGTCAATCTGGCGAAGGAGCGCCGCGCGGTCCTTTGCCACCACATCAATGACATTCAGCTTCAGCGCCTCTTTCTCAGTTGCGCTGATGCCCTCACGCACTGCCTTGATGGCCCATGTAGCGTTCCGGCCCCGCCGCTCGGCAAGCGTCTCCATGTAGCTTGTGAGGGCATTCGTCACCTTGCGGTCAAGGTCTTTGCCTTCGGACGAAATGGGAGTGGCCGACCCGATGTGCGTTGCCGGCGCCATCGCGGCGATCTGCGCGGCCACGGCGATGTAGGTCCCGGCCGAAGACGCCATTGCGCCTTCGGGAGTAACGTAAACGGCGATGGGCACGCGGGACGCCAGCATCCCCTTTACGATGTCCTGGGTGGAGGTCACCATGCCGCCCGGGGTGTCCAACTCGACGAGCAACAGTGCGTCATTGTTGTCCTGAGCGGCCTTGATGCCCCGCAGGATGTAGCCAGCGGTCGCGGGATCTATGCTGCCCTGAACGGTGACGACGCGAATCGTTTCCGCGAGGGCGGCGCCGTGAAGGACGGCCGCCAGGACCAGAGCTGCTGCCAGGTGCTTGAAGCGAAGCATAAGTGGTTACCGCCCCGAGTATACTCTTCTCAGGCGGCCGTTGCAATCAGTGGGCAATCCGGCCCGGCGGTGATCCTTAGCCCGGCTGGTCCGTCTTCTTTCGCCCTCCTCTGGATTTCGCGCCGCCTTTGCGGCCGATCTCCGCCATGTGCTCGCGCGTACGGCTTACGGCGATGCCGCCCTTGCGCCCGATAGCAGCCATATGCTCACGGTTCCTGCTGATCGCTTTGCCGCCCTTGCGGGCTATTTCGCGTTGCTTGTCTTTGTCCATTGCCGCAAAGCCACGCTCTTTTTTGTCCACCATGTGCGTGTTCCTCCCTGATGTCCGCCTCCGGCTTTCACCGGTTGGCGGATGCTCCGAGTAGTCTCAGCAACAATCTGTGGGCTGTCTTTCGCGGTGCCTCTGTGAGTTCGCACCGCCGGGGATGCGACTGGCGCTGCAGACCCTCTTCGGCTCGATGCCGTGCTGTCCCACCTGGGCCTGACTACATAGTAACCTATTCGGTCGCCTGTTTCACGTTTTACGCGCAGTTTGTTCAAGCTATTTGCTGGACGGGGCCTTTCCGGGAGGCCGGAGCGAGTTCGTAGAGGAGGCCTGGCAGGGGCCGTTTTGGTTTGACACCCGTTTCGGCATTTAGGTACACTGCCGTGTTGAGCCATCGCGAACAAGCGAAAAACAGGCAAGAGATGTTGAGCACTATGCAGGTATCAATCAAGGGCAAAGACGTTGATGTGACTCCGGCCATGCGTGAGTATGCCGAGAAGAAGCTTCAGAAGCTGAAGAAGTACTTCTCGGAGATCAAAGAGGCGCGCGTGGTTCAGAGCGTGCAGAAGAACACCCACGTGATCGAGGTGCTGCTCGATGGAGACGGCATCTTGCTGCGTGGAGAAGAGCGGTCCGACAACATGTACACCAGCATTGACATGGTCGTGGACAAGCTGGAGCAGCGCGTTAAGAAGTTCAAGGGCAAGCTCTACGGGCGCAGGCCGAAAGAGAAGGAAGCGCTTCGGGACAAGGCCGTCACGGAGGCGCAGACCCCCGAAGAGGGCCTGGCCGACGGAGAGGAATACGAGCCCGTCATCGAGCGCACCAAGCGCTTTGCCGTGAAGCCGATGGCACCCGAGGAAGCCGCCCGGCAGATGGAGCTTCTCCACCACGATTTCTTTGTGTTCGTCAATTCCGAGTCGTCCCAGGTAAGCGTTGTGTACCGCCGCAAGCGCGGGGGATACGGCCTGCTGGAGCCGGACTTCTAGACTAGATTCAGAGGGCAGGTACCACGTCCATGAGCAAGAAAACTTCACCGCTAGACAAAGCCCGCACGGGGTTCGCTCCCCGCCTCCCCGGCGCGCTGACGCAGGGTGGCGTCACGCTGGTTACCGAAGATGCCGCGCCGCCTGAGTTCGCCTCGATGGTGCGCGAGGAGTTCCCGAAGACGCTGGGCAACAAGCTCGTTCGCGTGGCGGCGGGCCCGGCCGGTGCGTCCGCCGGGCCGATGAACGTGGCGGTGGTGCTGTCCGGAGGACAGGCACCGGGCGGGCACAACGTCATCGCGGGGCTGTTCGATGCCCTCAAGAAGGCGAACCCCGCCAGCATGCTGTACGGTTTCACCGGCGGCCCGAAGGGCATCATCAAGAACAAGTTCATAGAGTTGACCTCCGATCTCATTGATGCCTATCGCAACACGGGCGGGTTCGACCTCATCGGCAGCGGACGGGACAAGATCGAGAAGCCGGAAGACCTAGAAGCCTGCCGCAAGAACCTCACGAAGCTCGAAGTCCAGGCTCTGGTCGTCATCGGCGGCGACGATTCGAACACGAACGCCGCCTTTCTTGCCGAGAACTTTCTGGCGAATGGTCTGGACATCCGCGTGATCGGCGTCCCTAAGACGATTGACGGCGACATGAAGAACGAGTTCATCGAGGTGTCGTTCGGGTTCGACAGCGCCTCGAAGGTGTTCTCGGAACTGATCGGCAGCATCTGCCGCGACGCTCTTTCTGCGAAGAAATACTGGCATTTCATCCGCCTCATGGGACGCTCGGCCAGCCATGTGACCCTCGAGGTCGCTCTGGAGACCCAGCCGAACATGGCGCTGATCTCCGAAGAAGCGGCGAGCAAGAAATGGACGCTCACCGACGTTGTCGGGCAGATTGCCGACGTCGTCTGCGCGCGGGCTGCGGCAGGCAAGAACTACGGTGTGCTGCTTATTCCGGAGGGGCTTCTCGAGTTCCTTGCCGACTTCGAGGTCCTGATTGCCGCGCTGGGTGAGATTCTCGGCAAGTACGATGACGAGATCAAGGCGTGCCCCGAGGGCCCTGAGCGCGTGGCCAAAGCGTCCGGGTATCTGTCTGGCGATCCCCAGGTTGTTTACGCGTCGCTTCCGCTGGATGCCCAGCTTGTTCTGCTCAAGCGCGACAGCCACGGCAACATCCCCGTTTCCCAACTCGCCACCGAGCAGATTCTCATCCACAGAGTGAAGGCGGAGGTGGCCAAGTGCCAGGAGGAACTGAAGAAGCGCGAGCCGGAGTCGAAGCTGAAGTTCAGCCCGCTGGGGCACTTCTTCGGATACGAAGGGCGCTGTGTTCAGCCGTCGAACTTCGACGCCAACTACTGCTACACCCTCGGCTACACGGCGTTTCACCTCCTGAGCAACGGCCTGACGGGATACACGGTCTCCGCGCGCAATCTGGCCGCTGAGGTCGAGGACTGGGTGATGGGCGGCGTGCCCGTAACCTGGATGCTCAACGTCGAGAACCGCAAAGGTGTGGACAAGGCGGTCATCAAGAAGTCGCTGGTTGATCTCGACGGCGCGCCGTTCGCGGCGTTCGCCGCCGGACGCGATGGGTGGGCTGTCAACGATGAGTACCTCTTCCCGGGCCCCATTCAGTACTACGGCCCGCCGGAAGTCTGCGATCTTCTGACGCGGACACTGGCGCTGGAGCAGGGCAAAGCGTAGGGAGGGGCAGCAAACTCCGCACTTTTCGGGTCGAGCGCTCTTTAGAGCGTCCGCCCCGTTTGCTTCTGTCGCCGGCGCGCCGCAATCCACCGTCCCGCGGCGTAACCCAGCAGGCCAACGGCCGCCCCGCCGAGCACATCCGACGGCCAGTGCGCCAGCCGCAGCACGCGCATCAGCCCCACAATCGCCGCCCCCAGCACAAGCCACCATCTCGACGGTGGGAACAGGTGTCCCACCGCCAGCGCCCCGGCAACGGCCGTTGCTGTGTCGGCGCTTGGAAACGAGTGGTAGTAGCCGCACGTGAACACGCCCTGCCACTCCGGCGGGATGAACGGCCGCGCGCGTGGCACGGCGAACTTCAGCGCCTGTGCGCCTGCTCCCGCAATCAGGATCGAGACCAGCGCGAGTGCCGCCGCCTGGCCACAGCGCCGGTTCTTTGCCAGTATGCTGCCGAGCCACACCGCCAGCAGGATCAGGAGCTGAGTCTGGGTCTGGCCGAAGGGTGTCACGATCTCGCGCAGAATCAGGATGGATGGCCACTGGCTGACCTCTGAGACGAAGGCGTGGGTCTGCCGGTCAACGGCCAGAACGCTCGCGCCAGCGGAGGCCAGAAGCCCCGCCATGGCAATAAGAACCCGTCTTGTCTTGCGTCCACGCATGTCCAGACAAGCATAGCCCGCACGCCGCCTGCCGTCCAGAGGAGGACCCCAGATTCGAGTGTGGCAGTGGAACGACAGCGCCGAAGCGCCGGTGTCCACGGCCATGATGGTGCTACCCCTGCAGGGTCTGTGAAAGTATTCTTGTTTGGTTACAGGTGTATGGATTGGGTTTGTCGAATTCCCGATTATGGGACATACCTGTCCAAGATAGCTTTTTCGGGTGCCGCCGAGATGCCCAGGTCTGGACGTCTTGGACAGCAGTAACCGAGGATCAGGGGGCGCGGTCGCTCCGCGTCTGAGCGTGAAAAGCTCCGTTCTGAGCACGCAGAAGGCTCGATTGGCACCAAGCGTGGGTCTTGGACAGCAGTGATTATGGGAGAACCGTCGTCTTTGCCGGGAAGTGTCAGTTCCGTGGCAGGAGCAAGAGTTATTCGAGTACATCGAGGTGTTCTACAACCGGGAGCGGCTACACTCCAGTCTGGGATACGTCTCGCCGGTAGACTAGGCACGACAACTGGCCGTCACTGAGGCGGCTTAAGGTGTCCATGAAAACGGGGGAGGTCCACTCCAGGTTGTTTGCCATTGGAGCCGCAGCCGCAGCTCTTGCCGGTGTAATCCACTTTCACCTGTGTGGAGTCGGCGAGGCTGCCAATCTCGATAGACGGATCAGGAAGGCGCTTCAGAAGGCCGGCAGTGCCCGTCACCCTGCGGCGGCGGCAGATCACATCGCCGAAGCCGAGCAACAACTTGAACGGTATGGGTTCAACATGGACTATACGGTAGAGCGCAAGGACTGCCATAGAGAGCACACGGGCGGCTGGAGCTGGATGCACGACTGGTGGGAGCGTGACGACGGCCAGTGGGTTGAGGGCTCGCCCGATCCAGTTGTGCTGCAGACTCTCCGTGTCCAGTTCGCGGACCTTGAAAGCATGTGGACTGATCCTCCGACGCCCGCCGTTGCTGAGAGTTTCTGCTCGCTGAGAGAGCGAGCCATGCAGGAGTCTGAGGTACGTCTGAGCAACTGGCTGAGCGGCAAGTGGCTAAGCGGAGACAGGAGCAATGGGTAAATGAGAACCGGACTCCGTGAGATTTCTGGTTGTTACAGCGGTTGCACTGCAGGGTCCACGCCTGCTTCAAGGTGGCAACGAGAACTTGCGTATTGTAATGCTGATTGCTGCACTGGCGGTTCCTCCCGCCGTGTCGAAGCTGTATTTCTGGCTCCAGTGGTTCCAGCGGCGCAAAGGTGCGCATACAACAGACCGCAGTCATGACACAGGTTACTGGCTGTGGGCTGCAGGCACGGTCAGTTTCTGGCTGATGCTTGCCGTTGCTTTCAGCCAGATGGTTCGTTCCGATGAAATCCTCGAATACCTGACAGAGCTCATTTGCGGGCTGTCTCTGGCATGGTACGGCCTAGTCAAGGTGATAAACAATGCTGCCTGGAGAGATAGACTCCCGTGGATCGTGCGCGTCACTGAAGAACGGCCCTGGACTCGCGTTGTGTACAAGTTCGCTTTCTTCTCTCGCGGCAGGACGGGGTGACGGTGCTGTGGGTGGGACGGGTCCAAGCTTGCCCTCGGCGCGCGGCAGAGCGCGATTGCGGGCCTGAACCGCCTGCTGGTTGAGCAGGGCTTCAGCGTCAGCGCCATCGAGGGGCGGCGACAGTCGCTGGAGGATTTCTACCTTAAGGTGATGAGAGAGGAGAAGGCGTGAGCGTCCCGAGGCTGGCGGCAATGGAACTGGGAAAGCTGTTGCGCCGCGGGCGGACGTACATCGGGCCGCTCGGGATGTTGCCATCGTTGTCCCCACTGTTATCGGGCTGAAGTATGGCGGCATCGAAGGGGATTTTACCGGCTTCATCGGCGCCGGGAACATCAGCGTCATCGGCTCTCCCGTCAATGCCTCGTTCATAGCGCAGGCCGTGCTGCCCCCTACGGTGTTTCTTTTCTGCCTCTGTTTGTGAGCCTCGTCGCAGGCGACCAGATATCGGGCGAAGCCGCCGGAGGAACGCTGAGAACGTTGCTTGCGCGCCCGGTTGACCGCTTCCGCCAAGTATCTGGCGGCGCTGACTTACGCGGTGTGTCTGCCCGTATTCCTCGCGGTTTCGGCCTATCTGCTAGGGTGGGCTGTCTTCGGGTAGGGTGGGCTGGTCAGCTACGGGGACGGCATCAAGTACTTCGGCATGGCGGAAGGCATCCAGCGCCTGCTCATCGCCTACGCATTGGCGGCTGTGTACCTGCTGTCCGTCGCGTCGCTTGCGTTCCTGTTCTCTGTCTTCGTTACCAGCTCGCTCTTCCCCGTCGGCGCGACGATGATCTGCCTGCTGCTGTTCGGTTCCATGGGCGAGATACCGTATTTCCACGCTGCGAAGCCTTATCTCTTCACATCGTATGCCGGCCTCTGTCAGCGGGCGTTCGACATCCCGCTCGCCCCGCAGGTCTTCGTCCGGGGCGCTGGCACGCTGCTCATCTACTGCGCCGCCTGTTTTGCCATCGCGTCGTTCGTGTTCGTCAGAAAGGACATTCTCACATGAAGGCCCGGATGCGGCTGCCCCTGATCCTTGCCCTGGCGCTTGTTGCCGCCGCGCCCTGCGGCGCCGGTCAGCTTCTGAACCGCATGAAAGCCCGGCTCGCCGAGGTGCAAGATTACACCTGCGACGTCACGCTGAACGCCACCCTGCAGCAGATCGCCGTCAGCAATATGCGCATGACCCTCTACTACAAGCATACAAACCGGGTGCATGTGGCGGCCAAGGAGGGATTCGCGCTGCTTCCAGAAGAAGGCCTCTACCTCGGGAATCCCGTTGAGGAGATGATGGCCAGCTACGATTTCGAGCCGCTCGGTGCGGCGTCTTTTCAGGGGAAGAGTTGCGCGAAATACGCCCTTCGAGCCAAAAAGGACGTCCCTGCGGCGGATGTTGGCTTGCGCCTGTTTGTGGACACTGCGCTCGCCCTGCCGCTCGGGTTCACGGGTACGAGCGAGGAGGGATGGGCCGTGACCACGGTGTTCGCCTTCCGCAGGCTGCAGAACAAGTACTGGCTTCCCGCCAGAACCACGGTAACATTCAAGGGCGCGCCCGAAACGCTGTCCCGGCAGGGGGGTAAGGCATCCGCCAGCAGCGGCCGGGCGGAGCTTTCGTTTACGAACTACAAAATCAACACTGGGCTGCCGGACGTGCAGCCCGCCAGGGTGCCCGGCAAGGGCGCCTCCGGGCAGCGAAAGAACCGTTGAAGCGGCTGACAACGGGAGGCACTACCTGAGGGACTATCGCATCGCCGGGGTGCGGCGGACGGAAGCGGCAGAAAGCGCCGCAATGCCGTCGCTCCGCCATCCCGTGAAGGCGGCCGGGCTGTCTCACAGGTTTTGCCGTGTTGCGCGGCGGCCTCTGTTTTAGCATTATCTTTTCAATATCAGCGGCAGGGGGAGAGGATTCGCGCGTCCGGTGCCGAAGACCCTGTGGGGTAGTGTGTCTCAGGACTGCTTGTACGATCGTCCCACACGAGGCCCCGGACGTTTTCTGACGCATGATCCACGGCATTCGGGTTTTCACATATACTCTGCTCGGCCTGGCGCTTACCGCGCTGGCGGCGCCCGCGCACGCCACCCCCGCCTGCCAGGCGTGCCATTCGGCTCCCTCCATGGGCAAGGCGCGGATCACCACGCAGAGCCTCTCCGCGTCCGTGCACCCCGCGCTTATGTGCCGCGACTGCCATGCCACCCTGCCCGAGCAGGCTGTGCCGCACGATCATCCCGCCCCGAAGGTGAACTGCGCGCGGTGCCATGGCCCGCAGCCGCTTAGAGGCGCGCGCCCGGCAAAACCTGTGGGGCATGGCGGCCCGGACGCTCTGGCGGATCTGCTGCCCGGCTGCGCCGGGTGCCACGGCAGCCACGATGTCCGCAGGCCTGACGCCCCCGGATCGCTCGTGAACCGCGCCAACGTCGTGCAGACGTGCGTGGCCTGCCACGGCGCGAAAGGCGCGGCGGCGAAGGCGCTCGGCGACAGGCAGGTGGTGGAATACCGCCATAGCGTGCACGGGCAGGTAGATCCGAAGCGCCCCGGGCTGGTGGCGGCGGTCTGCACGGACTGCCATGGCGATCATTCCATACTGCCGTCTAGCGACCCGGCATCCCGGATCAGCAAGACGAATGTCCCGGCTGTCTGCGGCGCCTGTCATGCCAAGGAATATCAGGACTACCAGAAGAGCACGCACGGCAAGGCTCTGGCGGAGGGCATCACCGATGCCCCGTCGTGCACGGACTGCCACGGCGAGCACAACATCCAGCGAGCATCGGCAGCTGGCTCCAAAACCTCGGGCGCCCGCGTCACCGAGACCTGCGCCGGATGTCACGCTGACAAGACCCTCATAGATCGCTACAACCTTGCCGCGGGACGCATCTCCTCCTACAAAGACAGCTATCACGGGGTTGCGAACCGGTTCGGCGAGGTGAAAGCCGCCAGTTGCGCAAGCTGCCACAACGCGCATCTTGTGCTGCCGTCGTCCGACCCCGCTTCGTCCGTGCATCCCGCCAACCTGCCGGCGACCTGCGGCAGCACGGATTGCCATCCGGGCGCAGGGGCGAACGTCGCGCGCGGCTCCATTCACCTGATGCCCTCGCCTACGCGCGACGCCGTTCAGTTCTGGGTCGCGAAGCTGTACTCCCTGTTCATCGGGGCGCTCATGCTGGGCTTCGTCGTGCTGATCATCTGCGACCTCGTTCAACACGGGCGGCGGGGCTGGAATGTTCATGGATACGGTGATGCGAGTCCGTTCGACTCGGTGAAGATCAGGCGCTTCTCCACGAGTCAGCTCCGGCAGCACGGCGTGCTGATCTTCTCGTTCACGATGCTGGTTCTCACCGGATTTCCAGTCCGCTACCCCGATGCGCCGGGAGCCGACTGGCTGGTGCGCGCGTTCGGGGGCGTTACGCTGCGCGGGAACATCCACCGCGTGATGGCTATTCTGCTGATACTGGTCTGCGTATGGCACGTTGCGTGGACGGTGTTCACACGGCGTGGGCGCGAGGACTTCCTGCACATGCTTCCGAAGCCGCGCGACATCCCGCGTGCGTTCGGGATGCTGAAGTACTACTTCGGTTTTGCGATGGAGATGCCAGGGTTCGGCCGCTTCAACCTTATCGAGAAGTTCGAGTACCTCGCGATGGGCTGGGGGTCGGTGGTGATGATCATCACGGGGTTCGCGCTCTGGTTGCCGGAGGTGGCGCTGCGTTTCATCCCCAAATGGGGTCTGGATATCTGCGAGATCGTGCACGGGTACGAAGCCCTGCTCGCGTTTCTGGCGATCGTGGTCTGGCACTTCTACCATGTGCACCTGAAGCCGGGGAGCTTCCCCATGAGCCGCGTGTTCCTGAACGGATCGGTCACGCTCGGCGAGATGCGCCACGAGCACCGTCTGGAGTACGAGCGGCTGGCGGGCGAACTCTCGTCGAGGGCTGCGGCGCGCGACAAGGCCGCCGCTCCGCCGGAGGAATCCGCCGCGGAGGCTGAAAACCCCGAATCGGTCAAGGAACCCCCCGCGCCGCCCGGGCCGCGGAAGAAACCGGGCAAAGGCGGTAAGTCGAAGTGAAGCCCGGCTGCCTGAACCCGCTGAAATGGAGAGGCGCGCGCATTCTGCTTCCGTGGAAGGGCCGGAGCCTGCCGCTCGGTTGCGTCCTGCTCTTTGCCGTCCTCGCCGCGGTTGCCGCGCTTGCGGTTGCCCCGGCGGTTCAGATGCGCACCTGCGCGGCCTGCCACGACAAGGACGCCGCCTACGCCATGTGGAAGGTCTCCGGGCATAAGGACGTCTCGTGCGGTGGTTGCCACGTGGCTCCCGCTAGCCAGCGCTTCTTCCGGACGAGACTTGGCTCGGCGCGGATTATTGCCCGGCACGCCGCTCGCGCGAAGAACGACGCCATTCAGGCCAGCGTTCCCGACGCGAACTGCCGCGCGTGCCACAAGACAACACGCGAATGGGTTGTTTATCACGGCATCAAAATTAGCCATCAAAAGCACTGGGACCGCAACATCCCCTGCGCGTATTGCCACAAGGGGGTTGTGCATGGCCCGGACGCGGCGGCCATCAACGTCCCCACGATGGCAATGTGCACCACCTGTCACGACGGCAAGCAGGCGCCGAACGACTGCTCGCTTTGCCACGAGGTGCTGAAAGGGCGAAAGCCGGCGGCCTTCAGCAAAGAGTGGAAGGAAGGGCACAAGGCGGAGGTTGGCAAGAAGCCCGAAGAGTGCCTGCGCTGCCATCAGGCCAGCTACTGCGAGAACTGCCACAAGACCGTCAACCCGCACGAGCCGTCCTTCATAGACGTGCACGCCGCCGAGCAGAAGCGCAACCCCAAGGGCTGTGAACTCTGCCATCCCGGCGGTCTGAAGAACAATACCTGCGCCAGATGCCACAGCAAAGAGAAGGTGCATCCGCCGGGCTACAGGGAGAAGCACGGTACGGACGTTGCGAGCAAGGGAGAAGCATCCTGCCGCGCCTGCCACAAGCAGCAGTTCTGCACCGGCTGCCACAAGACCAATCAGCCGCACCCGCCGGGTTGGGGCAAAACGCATGCCAGGACCGCTGGCAAAGACATCGCCCGATGCCAGACCTGCCACACGCTCAAGTTCTGCGAGTCCTGCCACAACAATCAGGAGCCGGAGAATCACAAAGCATTAGACTGGGAGCGGGCGCACGGGAAGGCCGTGTCTTCGCAGTGCCAGACCTGCCACAAGCAGCAGTTCTGCAACACCTGCCATCAGAAAGCCGCCCCGCGGTCGCACAAGACCGACTGGACCCGGCGGCACGGGCCGGTATCGCTGGCCGCGCAGGAGCGCTGTCTCACCTGCCACACGGCCAGGCAGTGTTCAGACTGCCACGGCATGCAGATGCCACATCCGTCCAACTATCGCAAGGCCCACATTACGCCGGGACGAACGCCGCGGCTCTGCACGAAGTGCCATTCGCAGAAGTACTGCGATGACTGCCACAAGGGCTCGCGTCCGGCCACTCACAACGCGTCCGGATGGGCCGCCCAGGGGCATGGAAAAGATGCGCGGAAGAACAAGGCCTCATGCCTCAGGTGTCACCAGGAGCGCTACTGCCAGGCCTGCCATACGAGCGCAAGGCCCGCGTCGCACAAGGCGAAGGACTTCCTGACAACGCACGGCAGCGCCGCTAGGCAGAGTTGCGCGACCTGCCACACCTCCAGCAAGTTCTGCGACGATTGCCACAAGACGAAGAAGCCGCCGTCGCACGGCGCAACATGGCTGGCGGTGCACGGCAAGTCGGCGGCGTCGGGCAAGTCGAACTGCGCCTACTGCCATGCTCGTCCCGACTGCACGAAGTGCCACTCGACCGGCGGCATTAAGCCCTCGAACCATAACGATGCCTATTTGATGGGGCATGCGAAAGAGGCCAAGGACAACCAGCATTCATGCGCGCTCTGTCACACCGCCGACATGTGCAACGGGTGTCACAAGCCGATGAGCAAGCCGGAGATCAAGTTCTAGGCGTTCGCCCGCTTCAGGGTTCGGGCGCTATCTCGATCCGGTCGGACTTCTCCAAAACGGGGAAGAATACCGCCCGCTCCTTGCCGCCGCCATTCGGGGTGTGAAGCGCCAGCATCAGCCTGCCGTCGAAGGTCTCGAACAGCATCCCGTGCCCGCCGTCTTTGCTGTACACCAGCTTCGGGTCTTGCTTCCAGGGGCCGGTGATCTTGCCGGACTCCGAGATGGCGAGCGCCTGAACGTAGTTCTTCTTGTCGAAACTCGACCAGAGCATCAGCAGTTTGCCCGTCTTGGTCCTGTGCAGGCAGGGGCCGTCGGTGATGTAGTTCCTGCCTTCTTCTTCCTTCTTCCACGGAACCTTAGCGATCCAGGGTGCCTCGGAGGCACGGAAGAGCACCACCGGGTCGCCTGCCGCGTACTTCAGGTCTTTCGTGAGCGGCATGGCGCAGATCTGGCCGTCGCCGACCTGCTCCCATTCGCGGCAGAACACGATCCACTGCGTCTTTTCGTCGTCAACAAATAGCGTCCCGTCCAGGCACTGCCAGCCGAACGGGGTGATCGGCCGGTCGGTGAGAGGCTTGAACGGCCCGCGCGGGCTGTCCGACACCAGAATCTGCGTGGCGCGCAGCACCTTCTCCGCGCCGAAGGTCGCGAAGAGATAGTAGCGTCCCCGGTGGTAGTGCGCCTCCGCCGCCCAGAACGTCCTGTCGCCCCAGAACCCCTCGTAGGGCACGAAGACGTCAATCGGCCCCTCCCATTCCTTCAGGTCCGAGCTGACGTAGGTGGCGAAGCCGCCGTGCGGGCGCACCATGGCGGTCGTCCCATACATATAGTATTGCTTCTCCTTGCGAACGGGAAGGATGAACGGGTCGCGGATGTGAATGTCCTGGGTCTTCATCCTGGGCTTTGGTGTCTTGTCTTCGTTTGTGGCGGCGGTCGAAAGAATGGCGGCGACAGCCAGCGCCGCCGTTGCTGCAATCAGAGTTCTCATACTGCTCAGTTCGGATACTCCGGACGGATGAAGTAGTCTCCCATCAGCCAGCGTCCGTTGGGGTCATCCTTCGGGTGGAACATCTCCTCCTTGTTGATCATTTTGGAGTGTCCGTCCGCCCACACGACATTCCAGCCCATCATCGGGTATTTCAACACGTGCCACTGCGCGTTCCACGCTTCCGGGCCGGGCGGGTTGCTCTCGGAATACTGCAGCGGGTCCATCACTACTATGGCCCGCGAGGGGTTCGGAATCTGGGACAGCTTCGTGGGGCGGATGTTCTGCGGCGGAATGCTCCCGCCGCCGTACAGGGAGTCCCAGTTCTTGATGACCAGCGCGGTGCGGTAGGTGTAGCTCGACCCGTGGTCGTAGGGCGAGCTGGCCTTTGTCACCCTGTAGAGGTTCTTCGTCACGACCGGCCATCCCGTGCCGCCCTGGTCAGACCTGCGCCACCGCAGGCCCTTGTCCGACGGGTCCCGCCACACTTCGTTGCCCTTCGTGTACGAGTCCCACAGATATGGGAAGCGCGCCAGCGTTGCTTTGGGGCAATCGTGCCTGTCCTCCGCGTCACAGGCGAAAGGAACCGTGTTGTTCCAGTCGTCCGCATACTGAATGAGCGCCAGTCCGATCTGGTGCAGGTTGTTGACGCAGGAAGCAGTTCGCGCGCGTTCCCGAGCCTGTGCGAACACCGGGAAGAGGATTGCGGCGAGAATGGCAATAATGGCAATGGTAACAAGAAGCTCGATGAGCGTGAACCCACCGCGCCCCGCGCGAAACTTCATGTCAGCCTCCTTCGGGTGCCTCGTCGCGTATTATAACAAATCGGGGCCGCGCGGGGTCTAATTCGAAAACCACAGCGGGAAACCAATGAAGAAACCTCATATCATCGGTCTGCTCATACTCGTTTTTGCCGTGGCGGCGGCGGGCGGCTACATCGGCGCCCGTGCAGCCGGACGCGCGGCGTCCGAAGCCAGGGCACGGTGGACGGTCTCCGGCAGTTCTCCCGGGAGCCTGTCGCTGGCTGCTGCGCAGAACGCCGAGACCACCGGCGCGGCAGGGCCGGTGATTGCCGCCATCCGCAGCGCCGGGCCGGCGGTCGTGAATATTGACACTACAGCAACACGCTATGTCTATTCATTCGGCGATCCCTTCGGATTCTTCGGCGAGCGTCAGGCCCAGGAGGTGCCGGCAGGACAGGGGTCGGGCGTTATCATAGACGGTAAGCGGGGCCTGGTGCTTACAAATCATCACGTCATTGACCGGGCGGCAAAGATCAACGTCTCGCTGCCGAACAGGCAGACGTTCGAGGCGAAGGTTCTCGGCAGCGACCCTTCTAGTGATCTCGCTGTGCTGAAGATTGAAGGGCAGAATCTGCCCGAGGTGAAGATCGCCGACGACGAAACCCCGCCCATCGGCTCGTGGGTGGTCGCCATCGGCAACCCGTTCGGGTTCAAGAACTCGGTGACGGTGGGCGTGGTCAGCGCCACGGGCCGCATGCTGCGCTCTCCCTCCGGTGCCGCTTTGCAGAACATGATCCAGACCGACGCGGCTATCAACCCCGGCAACTCCGGCGGCCCGCTGTGCAGCTTGGCCGGTGAGGTGATCGGGCTGAACACCGCCATCATCTCGGAGGCGCAGGGAATCGGCTTCGCGACGCCCGCCTCCACAATCCGCTGGGTGGTGAAAGAGATCGAGACCTACGGCAAGGTGCGGCGTCCGTGGCCGGGCTTCTACGTTCAGGATGTCACCCGCCGCGATGCCGCGCGTCTGAGGCTTCAGTCGGCGTCGGGCGCCCGAATCGTGCGCGTGGAGACGGGAAGCCCCGCCGCGCAGGCGGGCATCGAGCCGGAGGATGTGATTTTGCAGATTGATGGCCGGGATGTCGAGGATGCCGACGATGTCGTCGCCGCGTTCGTGCAGGTGCGAGTGGGGGGGACGATGAAGGTCGTGCTCTGGCGCGACGGCAAGCGCGTGACCGTGAGCTTGCCTCTCCGCGAAGCGCGGGAACGCTAGAACAGCCCCGGTCATTCCGCGGAATGACGGGAGGCGTCAGGCGTCGTCCTTGTCCGGAGGCTCTTTGCCGGAAAGCGCGTCCATCCGCGTCCTGATCTCGTCCAGCTTGCGTTCGCTTTCGTCCACAGCGCGGCCGAACCGGGCGACAGCGCGCGAAAGAACCGCCATCGCCCACACGGCCGCGCCGAGCAGCGCCAGTATGACTGCGCCGCCCGCTATCAGCAGTAGAACCGTGTGTTGGCCCGGCATCTATCTCCGCTCGCCGGCGCGACCTACAGATCCGGGCCGAGCGCGAACTCCGAGAACTCTCCCGTAGCGTCCGACCAGATCTCCTCCACCCTGTCAACGTGCGCGGAGCGAGGGCCCTGCCACATCGCCGATATAAACTGCTCCAGCGCGTCCGTCGGGCCTTCGGCGATAATGCTCACTCGGCCGCCCGGCGCATTCGCCACGCGCCCGTTGATGTGCAGCCCGATGGCCGCCATCTGCACAAAGTAGCGGTAGCCCACGTTCTGCACGCGCCCGCTGACAGTCGCCTCGAGCCGCCTGTCGCTAGAAGCCATCTGAGTCTCCCTCGTCTGTCCGTGCCTGTCCCCACGGATGCTTGCTCGTCTTGCGCCCCGGCTGGCGAAGATTCGGCGCGGGAGGGTCCTTTCCACCGGCCGTGACGCGCATGCAGTCCATCAGAGCCACAGCGCGGGATATCAGCTCCTTCTCCGCGCTCAGCACTGACACCGCCGCGAGCGATTCGTTCTCGATCGCGCGCGCCTGCATCAGCGCGCGAGCCGCCTTCTCCAGCTTGTGCCACTGATACAGGCAGGGAGCGTCATCGTCGTCCACGCGCGTGCTGAAATCAACCGCGCACTTGCTGAGCGCCGTCACCGTCTCGTCGAGCGCCGCCAGCGTGTCCTCCACGGGCAGCAGATGTTTTCTCGGTGTGTGTGGCATTCCCTTCCGGCTGGACTCCTCCAGGTTGCTGATTACTACATCTGACGCTGCCCCGACTCCTGCCTGTTCCGCAAAGCCTGCCTCGCCTGCTACAATGGTCCCGGGGAGGATTTGTGCAAATGATGGGCAGAGAGCGGATTCTGGCGACACTCAGGGGCGAGCGCCCCGACAAGATCGGGCGTGCCGAGAGTCCCTGGTCCGAGACAGTGGTAGAGTGGCGCAGCAGGGTCTTCCCGAGAACATGGATCTGGCCGACATGTTCGGGTACGATCTGGCTGGGCTGCCCTGGTGCGACATCTCGCTGCGGCTTCCGGAGGAGATGATCGAGGAGGCAGAGACCTACTATCACCGGCGGGACGCCAACGGCGTGGAGCGCAAGGACTGGCGCGGAGAGTCCGGGCACACCCCGCAATGGCTCTCGTACACGCTCAACAACGGTGCCGACTGGTACCGCTACAAGGAGCGCCTCACCGCCGCGCCCGACCGCATTAACGGCGCGATGAAGGACATCTACGAAGCCCAGCGCGCAAAGGGGCGTTTTGTTTACTGGGGCGGCGTGGAGGCGTACGAGTCCGCTTGGCCGGTATTCGGACAGGTGAACATCTTCACTATGATGATGGACGAGCCGGAGGTTGTGAAGGACGTCTTTATGACCTACACCGGCCTGCTGATATCGCTGGCGCAGCAGGCGCTCGACGCAGGCATAGACTTCGACGGCGCGTGGTTCTGCGGAGATGTCGGCTACCGCAACGGCACGCTCTTTTCGCCGCAGTGCTACGAAGAGCTTCTTTTCCCTGCGCACAAGAAGATGTGCGACTTCTTCAACGGTCTGGGCAAGCCCGTAATCCTGCACTCGTGCGGGCAGATCAAGTCGCTGATTCCGAAGTTCATCGAAGCCGGGTTCGCGGCCATCCAGCCGCTGGAAGCCAAGTGCCAGCAGGATGTCCGCGAGCTTCGGCAGATTCACGGGCGCGATATCGTCTTCTTCGGGAACATGGACATCCGCAAGCTCTCCGGCACGAAGGAGGACATTCGCGAGGAGGTTACGGGCAAACTCGAGGCTGTGGCGACCGACGGCGGGTACATCTTCCACTCAGATCACTCGGTGCCGCCGACGGTGTCGCTTGAGAACTACAGGTTCGCCCTGGAGCTTCTCGATGAGTTCAACCGGAAGCATTACGGGAGCGCCTGAGGCCGCAGCCTCGCTGAAAGCGTACGCCCGCGAGATCGGACTCGCGGGCCTCGCCATCGGCCCGGCGGCGCATCTGGCGGAAGCCGAAGAGCATCTGCGAAAGCGGATCGCTGTCGGCTTCCTCGGCGAGTACGGGCTGACAGAAGGGTGCGAGGATCGCTTCACGCATCCTGAGCGCCTGCTGGAAGGCGCAAGGACACTCATCTGCTGCGCGCTGCCGTATCTGCGCCCGGCTGAGGCGTCCCCGCATAGCGCGGGCGGGCTGACCGGGGAGGTCGCGCGCTTTGCGCGGGGCAGGGACTATCACGAGGCGCTGCACGAGAAGCTGACGCTCATCACCGGGTACCTGCAGGAACTCGCCCCCGGCTCCGGCGCGCTCATTCTGCACGATACCGACCCGCTTCTCGACCGCGCGGCCGCGCTTGCGAGTGGGCTGGGGTGGTTCGGACGCAACGCCTGCATCATCGTTCCGGACTACGGAAGCTGGGTCGTGCTGGGCGAGATCATCACCGACGCCGCGCTGCCTTTTGATCCTCCGCTCGATACTGACAGGTGCGGTTCGTGCGGTCTCTGCATGGCCGCCTGCCCAAACGAGGCCATCGCCGCGCCGTTCCAGGTCGACATCCACCGCTGCATCTCGCACCTCACGCAGATGAGCGGAATCATCCCGCGGCCCCTGCGCCGTTCGATGGGACGGATGATCTACGGCTGCGACATCTGCCAGGAGGTCTGCCCGCAGAACGCCGGCGCGCTGCAGGGCAGCCCCGCGGACTTCGAGCCCGGCCCCATGCCCGCCGCGCCTGACCTGATTGCCCTGCTGCATATGTCAAAGGCGGATTACACCGCAACCCTGCGGCACGGGGCTGCGGGCTGGATCGGGCGCAACCGCCTGCGCCGCAACGCCTGCATCGCCCTCGGCAATCTCAAAGACCTCTCCTCCGTTCCGGCACTCGCGCGGGCGCTCCTGCGCGACCGCAGCGCCATGGTGCGCGCGCACGCCGCCTGGGCGCTCGGGGAGATCGGCGGTGCGGACGCCCGCGACGCCCTGCGGCTGGCGAAGCGCAACGAGACCGACCTGGACGTCACGGGCGAGATTGACGCGGCGTTCGAGGGCGGCTAGCTACCTTTCAGCAGCCGGATGTACTCGCGGGCGGCGCGCAGGTCTTCAAGAGCCTCCGCTGCCTCGCACGGCAGCCTTGCCTGGCCCCGTATCGCCGCGACGAAGTTGATCGCCTGCTGGCGCATAGCGTGAATCCACGGAAGCTGAGGGGTGATCGCCACAGGCGGAGTGTCTCCGGGGTCGCGGTACATCGTTACCGTGCCCGGCAGGTTGCTCGCGAGCGGCGCGGGAAGGTCCACCCGGATCCATCCGCGCTCGAACGCGATCAGCGCCGACTCCTGCCAGTCCACCGTCGTCTGATACGGTGACATCTCGATAACACCCGCGACGCCCGATTCGCTGACCGCCGCCAGCATCACGCCCGACGGGTCGGCTCGGCATACGTGACCCTGTAGTTTTCGCCCAGGAAGAAGCGCAGCAGGTTCACCTGGTGAATGTAGTAGTTCACGAAGTCCGTGTAAGCGCGGAAGGTTGCCTCGTCCATGTCCGATGCCGGCGGGCATCAGAATCCGCACGTACTTCAGCCCGCCAAGCTCGCCCGATGCCTTCAGCCGCTCGATTTCCACCCTCGCGAACATGCTGGCGGGGTCACTGCGCTTGTGATAGCCGACCATGTGCCACGTGCCGCTCTTCGCCACCGCGTCCACAATGCGTTCGCCCACCTCCACCGACGCAGCAAGCGGCTTCTCGGTGAACACCGGAACCCCGGCCCCAAGAATCTCCGGCACGATCACGCCGTGACGGTTGAACGGCTGCGACGCGACGATTCCGTCCAGCTTCTCCGCCTCGATCATCTCCCGCGCGTTTGCGTACACCTTCGCAATGCCGTAGCGCCCGGCAATCGCCTGTCTTAGCTTCGGCCGGATCTCGGCAAGGGCAACCACTTCGCAGTCCGGCACGGTCACGTAGTTGCGCAGATGCGCGCACTGCCCCATGCCTCCTGCTCCAACAAAACCGATTCTGACCCTGCCCATCGCCTGCTTCTCCTCGCGAGCGTATCATAGCGTACAAGACAGAGTTCCAGGAAGGATTGACAATGATGGATATCACGGAATCGTCTGGGCTCGATGGCGCGGACGCTGGTCCGGACAAGGGAATCTGAAGGCAGCGCGTCACTTGCCGGGGCTTTCCGGCGGGCGCCGCAGGTGCAGACTTGGGCGGTTTCGGGGTATAACACCCCTGACCGGCAGCCTGTACGGGCGCAGCCGTGAAACATTTTGCTCCAGAGGTGCATGCGCGCAATATGAAGGGTGTCATTATCGCTGGCGGGCCGGGTACCCGTCTTCGTCCGCTGACTTATCTCCGCCCCAAGCCGATCGTCCCGGTTGTCAACAAGCCGTTTCTTGAGTACCAGGTCGAGCTGCTGCGCAGGCACGGCATCACCGAGATCATCTTCTGCACGAACTATATGGCCGAGATGATCCAGGCGCATTTCGGAGACGGCTCCGCGTTCGGGGTCAAGATGCGCTACGCCATCGAAGAGGTGCCCCTCGGGACTGCGGGAGCGGTCAAGAACGCCGAGGAGTTCTTCGAGGATGACACGCTCCTGATCTTCAACGGTGATGTGCTCACCGATTTCGACCTGACCGCAGTGAGCGACTTCCATCGAAAGAGCGGTTCACGGATTACGCTGACCCTCTATCGCGTGCCCTCGCCGAGCCCGTACGGAGTCATTATCACCGACGAGGCGGGCAAGGTAAGGGAGTTCCGCGAGCCGAGCGAAGAGCAGAAGCGCAAGCTTGCCCATGGCATTGTGGAGCAGGAAGGAACCGAGTTGATCAACGCGGGCATGTACGTGCTCGATTCGACCATCTTCCAGGATGTCCCGGCCGAAACACCCTACTCGTTTGAGCGCCAGCTCTTCCCGTCCTTCGCCGCCGGAGACAAGGGCATCTATGCGACCGAGGCAACCGGCTACTGGCTGGACATTGGGCGTCCGCCGCAGTACCTTGAGGCGCACCGCGCCCTGCTGAGCGGCGACGTGGCGGCGGATATCGCCGGCGAACGCGCCCCGGGCGGCTGGTATCAGTCGGGCGACGCGATGATCGGCAGCGACGTGATGATCGAGCCCACAGTTCACGTGGGGCATCGCGTCCAGATTCAGGCCAATGTCGAACTCAAGGGCTACACTAGTGTGGGCGCGGGCTGCAGCATTCAGGAAGGCTCGGTGCTCGAGGACAGCGTTGTTCTGGACAATGTCTCGATCGGCAAGAGCGTTCACCTCAGCGGCTGCATCATTGACAGCGACGTGTTCATTGAAGACAACGTCGCCATATCCGCGCGGGCGGTGCTGGCTTCCGGAAGCCGCATCGGCTTCGGAACGCGGATCGTCGGCAATTCAGAAAGGTCCGCATAAGCCGTCATGCGCATTCATATGGCTGATCTCCAGGCTCAGGTACAGTCCCTGCACGGTGAGCTGTCCGCCGTGCTCGAAGAAGTGCTCCAGTCCTGCCGCTTCATACTGGGGCCCAATGTCACCACTCTCGAAGAAGAACTGGCCGCCAGGAACGGGGCCGCGCATGCGGTGGCTGTCGCCAGCGGAACCGACGCGATTATGCTCGCCCTTGCCGCCTGCGGCGTCGGTCCCGGGGACGAGGTCATCACGACGCCGTTCACGTTTGTCGCCACGACCGAAACCATCGTTCAGATCGGCGGGGCCCCGGTGTACGTTGACATAGATCCGCGCACTTTCAACCTGGACGCTACTCAGGTGGAGGCCAGCATCACACCCAAAACCCGCGCCATCCTGCCCGTGCATCTGTACGGCCAGATGGCGGACATGACCGCGCTGGAGGCGATAGCGAAAACGCACGGCCTCAAGCTCATCGCCGACGGCGCGCAGGCCATCGGCGCGAAGCATCGCGGCAAGGCGCTCGGCGCGTTCGGCGATGCCGCAACGCTCTCGTTCTTCCCCACCAAGAATCTGGGCGCGTTCGGCGACGGCGGGATGGTGCTCACAAACGACACCGATGTGGCGGAGAAGGTGAAGTTGCTGCGCTTCCATGGCTCGGGCGGCACATACGACTATCAGTGCGCGGGCTGGTGCAGCCGCCTCGACGAGGTTCAGGCCGCCATACTGCGCGTCAAGCTGAAGCGGCTCGCCGAATGGAACGGCGCCCGCCGCAGGCACGCCGCCATCTACAACGAAATGCTGGAAGGATGCGGTCTCGCGCTCCCCTGCGAACTCCCCGGCGACGAGCATGTGTGGCACCAGTACACGCTCCGCGGGGAACGCCGCGACGACCTCAAGCAGCACCTTGCCGCCGATGGGATAGACTCCGCGGTGTACTATCCGGGCCCGCTGCACATTCAGCCCGCCTACGCGAAGTTCGGCTACAAGCCGGGTGACATGCCCGAGGCCGAGAAGACCTGCCGTGAAGTGCTTTCGCTGCCTGTCTATCCCGAGCTTCCCGACGACAGTGTCCGGCGTGTCGCCGAAAGCGTGTTGCGGTTCCAGAAAGCCCACGCCTGACGCGAAGCTTCTGGTTCCCTGCGGAGGCCCGTCAGCAAAAGCCGATAATGTGTAAAGCGGCCGCGCGCCGCAAGGTTTCTTTTCGATAGGAGGTCCGTCACTGTGAAGGCCATGATTCTGGCGGCTGGAGTTGGCAGCCGGCTCGATCCCCTCACCCGCAATACCCCGAAGCCGCTGGTCCCGATTGTGAACCAGCCGAACATCGAGCATATCTTGCATCTGCTCGCCCGCCACGGGTTCAACGAGATTATGGTGAACCTGCACTATCTTGGAGGGCAGATCAAGAAGGCCCTGGGAGACGGATCACGCCTGGGTGTGCGCCTCACCTATGCCGAGGAGGACAGGCTGTGGGGCGACGCGGGTAGCGTGAAGCGGGCCGAGGACTTCTTCGACGACACGTTTGTTGTCATCGGCGGCGACGACATCTCGGACTTCGACCTCACCCGCATTCTGAGCAATCACAAAGAGAAGAGGGCGCTGTGCACTATCGCGCTGTCTCTCGTCGAGGACCCGTCCGAGTACGGCATCGCGCTCGTCAACGAGCGGGGACGCATCACCCGTTTCGTCGAGAAGCCCAGGGGCAGCAGCATGTTCTCGAACGCCGCCAACACGGGGGTGTACTTCCTCGAACCCGCTGTGCTCGAGCTGATCCCGAAGGGCGTGATGTACGGATTCGGCAAAGACCTTCTGCCCCTGTTGATCGAGCGCAAGATGCGGCTGTACGGACACCTCACGTCCAGCTACTGGCGCGATATCGGCAATCTGACGGAATACCGCCAGACGCACTACGACGTGCTGGACGGGCGCATTACGCTCAATCTCCCTTACAAAGAGGCGCGCAAGTACGTCTGGATGGGGGAGAATGTCGAAATAGACCCGACCGCGAAGATTGAGTATCCGGTCGTCATCGGCAACAACTGCCGCATCGAGGCCGGGGCGCACGTGCAGGAGTATTCCGTGCTCGCCGATGGCTGCGTGGTCGAATCGGGCGCCACTGTTCGCCAGAGCATCCTGTGGCCGGAGGCGGCGGTTCTGCGCGACACCTGCATCGAGCGCTGCGTGGTGGGCCGCGGGTGCCGGGTTCAGTCGAACGCGGCCGTGTTCGACGGTGTCATCGTCTCCCCGAAGCGGGCGTGAAAGCGCGGGCGCGTGAGGCATCTCACGCGCCATCACAACGGGACTGTGCTTCGGCTCGGAGTTCTCTGGAACGACGGGCCGAAGCCCGGAAACATGCGTGGTGGCAGTCCGGAGCACAGAGAAGAACCTGTAGCATAGCCCCTCGTGGGCGTCTCGTGGCCACCGGAGTCGGGCGGTGAGTCCGGCCGTCAGCGAAGGCTCGGTTTTCGGTGCTTTCGGTGCTTCGGGGCTTCTTTTCGCCCCGAAGCCAGAAGCCAGACCGAGCCGAGTGCTTGCGCTGGATATGGCCGGCTGGTAAGATTGCGTCATGTCGCGCCATCACAATCTGTGGCAGGACGGCGCGCGCTGGTTCTGGACCAGCACCATCGTCGAGTGGACTCCTGTGCTGAGGAGCCCTCGCGCAGCCGCGCTGCTGCTCTCCATCTGGGACAGCCGTCGCGAGCGCTTTGGCGTCCGAATTCTGGGCTACGTGGTGATGCCTGAGCACTTCCACATCCTGCTGTGGGGGCCGTCGGCAGACAGCGTTCGGAAGTTCCTGGTGCAGAGCCTGCGCACCTTCTCGGGCGATATCACGGCAATGACGGCCCGTGCGGCAGAGCGTGGCAACGCCCAGGCAGCAGAGTGGCTGGAGCTTTCTCGCAGCCTTGCGCGGGGCAAGAGCCGGGTGCGGGTGTGGAAGGAGCGCGGGCACGGCCTGCCTGTGACTACGGACGAGGCCCTTCTGGCGAAGCTGGCCTATATGCACAGCAACCCGGTGCGGCGGGGGCTGTGCCAGACTCCAGAGGATTGGCTCTTCTCCAGCGCCTCCTGGTATGATTGCGGCAGCGGCCCATTGCGGATCGACTCCACGGAGGAGATGCTATGACGCGGGATCAGGATGAGCTTCGGGGCGAAAAGAAGCCCCGAAGCACGCAAACAGCTCCGCACCAGGACAGCAACGCCAAGGCAGCACACCAGGTTTGCCCAAGCCCCCCGATCTCGCGGGATCTCTGCTCCCGCGAGCGATGTCTGCCGGTGCTCTGCTCCGCATCCTCGCGCTGCATATGGCCCGCCAGCAGCATGGGAAGCACAGCTCCCGCGGGCGTCGTGCTGGCAGCAGAGATGCCGGCACATGGTGGATGGTAACAGCTTGTCAGCCACAGCCCATGATCACAGCGCAAGCCGAATGGCGCCATCTGGGGCCACGGTCGCCTGAAGGCCCGACAGGCGCAGCGGGACAAGTAGAGGCGCCTTAGCCAGAGCCGGCGTGGGCCCCACCATAACCTCCACCTTAATCCTCAGGATTGCGGGCCCAGCCGGGGCCCTTGGAGCTCTGAACCGGACCCGTGCCTCTTGGCTGGGGCGCTGCAGCGGGTAAGTCCGGCCTTCGAAGTCCAGCCTTTCGACAGGCTCAGAGAGTTGTGTCACCGCTGCCCGCAGTGACCACTTCTGCCCTTGGCTGACGATATAGCCGACCGCCGGCTTTTGAGTCCAATACGCGTCCGTTGCGAACTGCTGCTTGACGATAATGACAACCTCGTCCGGGGTCCGCCCTGCGCGAACATCGGCCGTGAACATGTCGCGCAGCTCTGCCAGGCCGGGACGCCACGGTGCGCTCCTGGCACCCACGGTGGACTCTCGATTGAGCAGCAATGCTGCACCTCCAGCCAGAAGGGCGCCGGCCAGAATCCCAGCCACAAAGGCAACCGAGGGCCTCACCATAGCCTCAGCCCCGGATCTCCACCTATGCGATACTTCACCCTTTTTCCTGTTGCCAGGGATGCATGGAACGCGGCCCTGGCAATGGTGTAGCCCTGCTCGAGGTAGTTCCAAAACGTCTGGTTGAACAGGGTCGCGTCGTCGTTTTCCGCCGTGTCCACAATGCCCAGGTAGGCCGCGCCCAGGCCGCTTACTCGCTGCCGCGGCAGGCCGAAAGCCAACGGAAGGAGGGGAAGACGGCTACTGCTTGAACGCCCGCCTGAGAAGCACGTATTGAAAAAGACGAACTCAAGCCGCTTGTGTACCATCGTCATCGCCACGCGCCCGGTAAGCGGGTCGAAGATGCCTCCGTTGCCGAGGGCTGGCCCAGCCGCCTGCATATAAATGGGGCCGCTCGGAGTGCCGAACGGCGTCAAGGCTGTGAGCCCGCAGGTCCGCCCCCCAGTGAAGCTGCCGGCAACGGCCCCTTGGTAGAGCATGGACTTATCCCGGTCGACGTACTCCCCATGTCCGGAGAAGAACAGTATCCCCGGCCAGAAATCCGGCTCAACGAGCACCGGGTCGATCACTGTATCCCAACCGCCGCAGCCGGCAATGCGGCCGCGCCATTCATTGCCTGGCGGCACGCCAAAATGATCCAGAAGACTCGATGCGGCCGCGTTGTAATCCTGCCGGTACCAAAGCTCCTGCCCCGAGACAGCATCCGCGGGATAATAAGCTGCCCAGGCAAGCGGGGTTGGCGGGTACACCCCGTGGGTGACGTACGTCCTGCCATTCCGCACTTTCTGGGCAGCAAGTGGACCCGGCTCATCGTAGCTCAACTCGACCGTCACGTTTCCGTACGCCTGCGAGCTGTCCCAAGTGTAGCAAACAACTGTGCCCGTGCCGGATGTGCTCGCAAGTTCCTGCGAACCGGACAGGAAACGCAAGGTCCAACTCGTTGGGGCTGCGAAAACGGTTGAAATAGCCGCTGTCTCGTAGGCTACCTCCGGTATGGTAAACGACGATGCGAAGTTGTCGAAAGCGACGTCCTGCACGGCCGTGGTTGAGGTGAGCACACCGGCTGCGGACGCCGAAATGGCGGTTATAGAGAGCCGATGCGGGCCGTTAGCGAACTGCGTCGTGTCGAGCACAAAGTGGCTGTGCAAGCCTGGTGTGTCCGCCCATATTAGTGCTCCATCCAACCCAAAGGCAACCATGGACGGCTCGTCGCCGCTAGAGCCTGCGGTGGCGGTGTAATCCACTGAAAGCGTGCCGTCATTTACGGCTAAGTTGCTCATTGTTGCCATTGGCGCCGCCCCCGTCGGCGTTGCCGATACAGCGGCCGTCGGCGTACCTTCGCCGAGGCTGATACTCGCCACCTTGTACCAATAGGTTGTGCCGTTCGTCAAGCCTGAATCTACGTAAGCAGTAGTCGTTGCGGTGGCGATTCGCGTGAATGAGCCACTCTGGCTGGCCCCCCGGAAAACTGCATACGAACTCACCGGCGCCGCGTCCCAGACCAGACTCGCGCTGGTGTTGCCCGCACTGGCGGTGAGGTTCGCCGGAGCGAGCGGATCGAGGGTCTCAACATCTGCCGTGTCTGCGGGTCGGAGCACGCGGCGGCAGGCGAGGTTGGTACCCTCCAAACCAGATATGCCGACGATGCCAACGTAATCGCCCACCGACACTGTGGTTGCAGGAACGTTGGCCACACGGACGCCGGTGTGGCCCGCCCCGTCGCTGAGGTTACTCCCATCGTCAACGTAGAAGTAATCACTCCCGATGGCTGTCACCTTGCCGGTCGTGCGGACGAGCAGGCCGACATTGTTCAGCCCGTAGGCGACTCCAGAGATGCCTTTCTGCCCGGCCCCGGTGGTGGCGTTATAGTGGAAATCGCCGCCTCCAAGAGTGCGGTTGATCATCGCTGTGGGGACCGGTGGCTCTATCGAGCCGGTGATTTCTGTGGTCGACGCCTCGATGTAACGCTCGCCTGACGCGTTCGTTGATATGAAGCCCGTGACACTGACCAGATCGCCCGGGGCAACTGAGGCTGCATTGATGGCATCGACCACCTTGATGCCGCATGCGCGGTCTGGCTCCTGGATGTAGAACACGTCCTCGCTCGGGAAGGCACGGCTCACCACCTTTCCGAGCAGTTGCACCTCCATGTCGTCCGGTTTCGTCTTTGCTCCGAACACATCTACGGCTACAGCCAGTTCCGCAAGGCCGTGGAAGCCCTCTGGCGGGTTGCCAGGGCCGCTGTCCGTACTGAGGACTTTACCGACTCCCGGTTGAATCGCTATGGTTCCGGTAAGGCCCGCGGCTCGCATTTCGGCCGAGGCTGCAGCGGAGCTGAAGGTTTTGAGAGTGTCAGAACTGCCGTCTTCGCCAGCGACGAAGTAAGCGCCGTACGTCGGGTCGTCGCCTGTTGACGCTATGGGCTTGCCGTTGACCCTGACCGTACTGCCCTCACCAAGCGCGAGAGCTTCACTGATGGTGCCAACGATATACTGGGGTTCCACAGCCGGCGGTGTGGGGTCGGGCACTGGCGGCGTCTCATCCTCCGCGAGCATCGCGAGCTCATCAAGCTTGATGGCTGCCGCTGCAGTAGAAAAGGATGCGGCAATGGCGCCTTTGGTCATGGGTGGAGGAATCGGACAAATGACGGGCGCTCCCTCTGCGTCGGTGTAGACCAAGACCTCGTCCGCCCGGACAGCCCTGATGCCATTGACGAGGGTGGTGAGGGTGCCCTTCACAGCCACGGGCTGCCACCGCTTCACGTTGACGGCCGCGACCACCACCACGCGCTCGTCTGCCGACCACGGTGCCCTGACGACGATGTATCCGCGTGCGGCCTTATCCACGAGGACCGTCTGCAGTGACACAGCGGCCCCGTCCGGCGCAGCCAGCGCCGCGGAGACGTCGGTCGCGGTCGCGATGGGCGCAGCGACGCCGACGCGTGCACCAGCGAACAGGAAGAGCGGAAGAGCAGCGACAAAGTAAGACCGGACGCGCATAGTTGACCTCCCGATCACGCCAACGACCTGCGGGCTGTCCCAATCCGGTCTGTGCCTCAGCAAGGTCCGGATGGCCCAGCCTGCGCCTGACCACTACTATAGCCGATTCCTGTAGCCAACGCTCGTGGGCGCGGCCGCCTTTCCTATCGCGCCATGACCAATGCACCGCGCAGGGAACCCCGTCCGCCGCGCCGAACACCTCCGGCAGCACCCTCAAGGGCGTGATGTACGGATTCGGCAAAGACCTTCTGCCCCTGTTGATCGAGCGCAAGATGCGGCTGTACGGACACCTCACGTCCAGCTACTGGCGCGACATCGGCAACCTGACGGCGTACCGCCAGACACACTACGACGTGCTGGAGGGGCGCATTACACTCAATCTCCCTTACAAAGAATCCCGCAAGTACGTCTGGATGGGGGAGAATGCCGAAATAGACCCGACCGCGAAGATCGAGTATCCGGTCGTCATCGGCAACAACTGCCGCATCGAGGCCGGAGCGCAGGTGCAGGAGTATTCCGTGCTCGCCGATGGCTGCGTGGTCGAATCGGGCGCCACTGTCCGCCAGAGCATTCTGTGGCCGGACGCGGCGGTTCTGCGCGACACCTGCATCGAGCGCTGCGTGGTGGGCCGCGGGTGCCGGGTTCAGTCGAACGCGGCCGTGTTCGATGGCGTCATCGTCTCGCCAAAGCGGGCCTGAAAGCGTGGGCGTGTGAGGCACGTCACCCGCCTTCGCACACAGAGAAGCATAGCCCCTTCTGGGCGTCTTGTGGTTGCCGTTGGCACGCGATGAGTCCGGCCGTTAGCGAAGGCCCGGCGCAGCGGCGCTTCGGGGCGTTCGTTCCACTGCCGCCCTCGTAGCACCTGATAGGAGGTATGAAGTGACCCGAAGGACAGAAACACAGCATGTGGACCAAAGAATGGGGGCAGGTCAATGACTTTTGCCATATTCAGCGAGATGCGGGCATTGCAGAACGGAAGCGCACGTCGGAGCCGGGTTTGCTATCTGCTCCTTCGGACCGTATTCGTTTGCTTCTTCTACTACGTGTACGCTTCTCCAAGCGAACTCGGGCCGTCTGCGAAGCTGTATTGGCTTTACCTGGCGGTACTCCCTGCTGTGGCGCAATGGGTATTAGTGTTCAGTTGCTTGCCTGCAGCGCGTTTGCTGGTGTTTTTCCAAATGACACTCGTGGCCATGATCGTCCTATACTGGTTCGCGTCATCGCAAGGAGTGTGGTTCTTCGTCTTCTTTCCTCTCTGGGCTTTTGTCGCCGAAGGCGTGAACGTGGCGCGCATCTCTCGGAAGGTCGCTCAACCTTGACCAGTCTCTGCACGATGTCGCGCGATCTCTGCTCGCGCGGCCATGTCTGTAGGGGCTTTGCTCCTTATTGCGAGGCGTCCATACAGGCAAGCAGCCCCGCCGATCCGGAACGGCGCCGGCCTGCGCAACGGCCAGGGGCCAGAGACCCCGCGGACGCCCGTCCGGCAGCGGAGATGCCGGACATCGGTGGGGCCTTGTGGCTGGACGGCCTCGTGATGAGACCGTCCAGCGTGCGAATAGGACTCTCTACTTTCGACTGCGCAACACAAGGCCACTAATCGAAACAAGTCCTCCCAGAAGCCCCGCCAGCGAACCCGGCTCAGGCACGGCAGCGGCAAAAGGAACATCCAACGTATACGCGTTGGGATCCCCGCCGAACCACGAAATCGCGTTGATGCCTTCGAGCTGACCATTCGCAAGCAACTCTTGGTTATAGCCGGCCGGATTGGCATCCCATTCACCTAGCTTGGTCCCGTCAGAGCTCATTGCGCCCCATTGGGCGTAGGGATCGTCAGTGCTGGCGAGATTCCAGCTTCCCTCTTCATCAGCGTGCGTGTGGTGGTCAATACCGTCATCGTAGACGATGTCCATAAGAAACGCCCCGCCATAGCCCGAGCTTAGGGTGAATACACCGGCGTTGTGAAATGCGTTGAGCATATCCGACACGTACGCCGTGCCGTCCCAGCGGAAGCCAAACGCGTGTGATTCGGTCGCATACGGGCCGCCCATAACGTTCCAGTCCACGACCAGAATCGATTCGTTTGCTCCGCTGCCTGACCAGGCATCCACCTCGATCCAGGCTGTCTTGCCCGATGCCGAGTTGAAAGCGTACGGGGCTGCCGATGCCATCGAGGTGCCCAGGGCGAACATCAGCAGTGCGAGAATAATGGTTCTCTTCATTTGTCCTTTCCTCTTTTAGAGTGTTGGTTCATAGGGACTGTGCTATTCGACAACGCTTGAGATGTCCCTAAGTCTGATCACGGGCACCACCTCATCCTCAGCATTGCGCTCAAGCGAGCTGATGCCCGTAATTCTTACAAAATGGCCCTGTGCTGGCGGACTGAAATCCGGATGAACCGCCACGCCGTTGTTCGGCTCGGCTGCCTCTGTACTTCTGGGGGCGATGCACCTGATCGGCTTGCCGGAGCCATCGTCAATCACAAAAGACTTGTCAGCCTGGTCAACAGAGAGCGCCCTTCCCCAAGTCTGCACAAGAAGTCCAGCCGTGTTCAGGCCGTGGCCGTAGATGTTTCTGTTTGGCATGCCAACCGGCTCAACCGGATCTGTGTTATCCTCAATGGCTGTAATTGCCGTGGCGAGGATCACACGCTCATCTCCCATGGTGTCCATGTCGCCGTAGATAATGTAGTGTTTATCGCGGTCAAGAACCCGACCAATGACCCTGATGCCGCCCGACCTGTCCGGGTGCTCGACATAACAATACCTCCCGACCTCGTAGGTGGCAGCCGACACAACAGATTCCTTGAGAACCACCCTAGTCCCGTCCGGCAGCTTCTTCACGGCGCCGATGGACATCTCATCAATCTGGTGGCTCACTCGGGCGAAAGCATCGACCTCACCCATCGCGCCATCGATCCTGATGTACTGGATCCACTTGCGGCCCGTAACTGGATCTATGGGAAGGGGTAACTCGGCAAGATCAAAGGCAGTCCCGCCGCCAGATCCGCCGTACATATCAATGCCTGCCGCCGCAGTCTTCCCGTTGAAGCTAGCTTTGCCGTATCCCGGGGTCACCGGCCGTGTGAAATCAAGTTCCACGTCAACACCCGCACTGTTCTTAAGCCAGTGGTTTTCAACCCAGTCCCAGGCGAGGGCTTGTGTAGGGGCGTAGTCATCGGCATAGGGTCCATTGGTGTAGGAATACCAGGTAATGTTGTCCTGGCTGACACTGACCGGCATCGGTTCCCACCACCCGCCTCCGCCATCAATGGAGTCTATAACAACATCCTCCATATTCGAGTCCGAATACACGTAATGCCCAGCCGCTGCAAAGAAGCTGTTGCCGAATACGATAAAGTCCTTGCCGTACCAGTTACTAGGGTCATCATAGATTCTGGTAGTGTACTTGACCGTGACATAGCCAGCGGGAAGTGTGGATGTCCTAGCCATAATGGTGGTAATCAGCTTTTCGCCACTCGGCCAGCCTACGTTCCAAGCCGGGATGACCATCGATACCGCGCAGGGATCCGGATCGCCGGGAGCACCGGAGTTGTTCATCCAGACCGTGGGCTTGCCGAGAGTAGCCGTCGGATCGTCATAGGGGCTATTGCCGAGGCGGCTTGAGCCTATCACTTCCGAAGCCCACCAGTCCATGGCGTGAGCCCCGACCGCGCAAATTAGCGCAACCATAGCGAGCAGCAATACTCGCGTCATTTTCTGCTTCACTTGCGTTCTCCTACTTTGTGTTGTATCAGTCCAAATCATAAGCAGAATCATCCTGGGAAAGACCTCCGGTATCAAGCGCGCAGTCGAAAGCCGACTTGCCGGTCTGCAACCACGGGACGTCCGTATAGTGAGTGAACTTGGCGCACACCAAGGACACGTGCCCATCGGCATAGGCTACTACCGCCGCACCGTTGTGCCTGTAATGGACGGTACCTGCCTGGAAGTACTCGTCACTTGGTGCTCGCAGGTAGTTGTGGGCGCTCACTGGATTGCCGAAGCCGCCATCTGCAAAAACGGCAGTTCTGGATGGGTTCCGTATCTGACCTAAAGTTGCTATTGTGTGAGGACGGCCGGTCCACTGTTCTACGTAAACCTGGCCATCGACTGTGATGTCCCCGCCTATGTAGCTTGCGTTGTAGGCATAGCCTGTATAGGGTCTGTCCCACTTGCCGCCATGAAACGAAGGACAGCTCTTGATCTCTCCGCTCTTGGCGTAGGGTCCGAGCAGCCCATATTTCCAAATAGTGGTGATCTTGCCGCCGGACTTGACGTCCTTGAGATCGAAATCCCAAGCCCTGCGCCATCCGTCTGATGATATGTAATAGGAAGGACAGGCACGGCCTGAGTTGTCGTCGACGTACATCAGCCATGCGGAAGTAATCTGCTTGAGGTTAGAGATGCACTTTGCCTGACGAGCCTGCTCCTTGGCAGATATAAACACAGGAGACAATATCGCCGCGAGAATGGCGATGATTGCGATAACCACAAGCAGTTCGATGAGCGTGAAACCATATATGCCGAAACGGGCTCCTCGCCCATTTCGGATTGATTGGACGGAAGCCCGTAATACGCCTATTGCTTCACTTGCTTCCAACATCTCAGCCTCCGAAGATGTAGAATATAATCGCAGTCAGGCAGGTCTTCTGGCTCTCGGATCATCCTACTTCCGAACCCTTCCCACAATGCCCTCTGAGTCTTTCGGCATTGCAGTGGAGAACGTCGGTTTCGTCCCCGATTACAGCGGCGGGCCCGCGACGGATTTGTACCGTCTTCGCTCTTAGTCCCGGAATATTCCGGGAAACCTGACCGCGTTCGGTATTCAGTTGTTGTCTATGGGCATCTTACCAGACGGGCATGCGGCGAGTCAATAGGTTTTATGGACTTCCCCCGAAAAGAGGGAACCCTACGCGATCTCTGCTCGCGCAGACTACGTCTGCAGGATCTTGCGGGGCGTCCATTCAGGCAAACAGCCTCGCCATCCGGGATGGCGTTCGCAGACGGCAGTGCGCGGCGTGCACAACGGTCAGGGGTCAGAGACCCCGCGGACGCCCGTCCGGCAGCGGAGATGCCGGACATCGGTCCTCGGTACGCCCTTGAAGCACCTGAGTTCTTTGCTTCACATTTCCGAAGGAGACCCCCGAGGCTGTCTTGTTGACAGTGCGGCCTGCTGGTTTCTATAATGCATACGTGGGGGCGCCCCGGCCTTGCGGCCGGGGTTTTTGATTACGCCTCCGCTGGAATCATTTGCTGGTATGAATAGAGCTGGCAGGCAGCATAATCAGGGCGCGCCTCTCACTCAGGGCAGATCTCAGGTTTACGAGCAGTCGGTCTTCCGGCATTACAGATCTGTCAAGTCATACGTGCGCGCGTGAAATCCGCTTCCTCTCGAACGGCTGAGGAGCGGATTTTTTTGTGGGTTCGCCCGGCCTCAGGATGTGTTAAGACTGGATGCAAAGCCTGAATCAGGACGTTCTCGTCCTTAACAGCGATTACGAACCGATCAACATCTGCAATATGCGCCGTGCGATCGGGCTCATCTACCTGGGCAAGGTGGATGTGCTTCACTCGGACTCGATCACGGTGCACTCTGCAACGACGGCGCTCGTCAGTCCGTCGGTGGTGCGGCTGAAGTACCATATCCGAAGGCCCATGCCGCGCCTGCGCCTGTCGCGGCGCTCCATCTTCGCGCGCGACGGGTACACATGCCAGTACTGCGGGCACACGGGCAAGGACCTCACCATTGACCACGTCATCCCGCGCAGGCTGGGCGGGCGCACTGACTGGGAGAACCTCGTCTGCTGTTGCCGCAAGTGCAACACGAAGAAGGGCGATAAGTCGCTGCAGCAGGTTGGCTTCGCCCTGGCCCGCCAGCCGCGGCGGCCCAAGTGGATTCCCTTCGTCAGCCTCACGAAGTTCGTGGACGGCAGCCAGAACAAGGTCTGGCGCGACTACCTTCCCAATTTCGGCCACTTCGGCGAGACCGCAAAACCGGACTGACGGCGCCGGGCGTCCTTTTGCGATTTTCGGCGCAGGCAGGATATGATTATCTGCGGAGGATGGGGGCGTGCGCCGAATCTCTTGCGGCGCACTTTTCGATTCGAGGGACCTGTTACATGCATCGGATTCTTGCTCTTCTCGTTGGGATCACTCTTCTCGTTTCCGCGACGGCGGCCTGGGCCAGGGACGGGGACAAGAAACGGCTTCTTGTCGTCACCTACACCGCCGGGTTCTACCACAGCGTCATTCCGGCTTCTGAAAAGGTGCTGCAGCAGCTTGCGGACGATAGCGGCTTCTTCACGGTGGATTTCTGCCGCACGAAGGACGACGTCAAGAAGATGATGACGCTCTCCGGGCTGCGGAGCTACGACGGCGTCTTCTTCGCGAACACCACTGGAAACCTGGGCATCCCGAACCTGTACTCGTTCCTCTACTGGATCAAGTCCGGGCATGCATTCCTGGGTGTGCATGCCGCGACGGACACTTATCACCCCGAACAGAACCGCGGCGACAAGAGCTACATCGAAATGATCGGGGGCCAGTTCAAGACGCACGGACAACAGTGCGAGGTCGCCGCGATTGTTGACGATCCCTCGCACCCCGCCACGAAGCATCTCAAGACCCCGTACAGGGTGTACGACGAGATCTACGAGCACAAAGAGAACGAACGCTCGAAGGTGCATGTGCTGCTCTCGCTGGACAGGCATCCGGACGACGGGCACCCTGAGGCCGGTCAGCCGGGAGACTACCTGCTCGCCTGGTGCAAGGACTACGGCAAGGGGAAGGTGTTCTACACGGCTCTTGGCCATCGCGACGAAGTCTGGGAGAGCAAGGAGTTCCAGCAGCACATCCTTGGCGGCCTGAAGTGGGCGTTCGGGCTGGAAAAGGGAAAGTCGGTTCCCCACGTCTTCGCGTCTGAAGCCAGGCGTTAACGATGCCTGAACTCAGCAAGACCTACGACCCGAAATCCTCCGAAGAGCGCTGGTACGAGACTTGGGATCGTGAGGGTTACTTCCACGCCGCCGCTGATTCGGAGCGCGAGAAGTTCTCGATCACCATCCCGCCTCCGAACGTGACGGGGTCCCTGCACATCGGCCACGCTCTGTGCTACACCCTGCAGGACGTGCTGGCGCGCTGGAAGCGCATGCACGGATATGAGACCCTCTGCCTGCCCGGCATGGATCACGCCGGCATCGCCACTCAGAACGCCGTGGAGCGCAACCTCGCCCGCGAGGGCCTCACCAGGCACGACCTGGGACGCGAGAAGTTCCTGGGGCGCGTCTGGCAGTGGAAGGAGCAGTACGGCGGTACCATCTTCCAGCAGTTCCGCAAGATGGGCTACAGCTTCGACTGGGAGCGCAGCCGCTTCACGCTCGACGAGGGATACCACAGGGCTGTTACCGAGCACTTCGTGCGGCTGCACGAGGAAGGGCATATCTACCGTGGCGAGCGGGTCATCAACTGGTGCCCGCGCTGCTCCACGGCAATCTCCGACATCGAGATTGAGTACGAGGACAGGGAAGCTCAACTCTACCATATAGACTACCCGCTGGAGAACGGCGGGGGGCATGTGACTGTTGCCACCACCCGGCCGGAAACGATGCTCGGGGACACGGCCGTGGCGGTCAACCCGAAAGACGCCCGCTACACGGACATTGTCGGCAAGAACGTCATCCTGCCTGTCATGAACCGTCCGCTGCCGATTGTCGCTGACGACTATGCCGACCCCGAGTTCGGCACCGGAGCGGTGAAGGTGACTCCCGCACACGACCCGAACGACTTCGAGATCGGGCGGCGGCACAACCTTCCCTCAGTCAGCGTCATCGGCACCGACGCGGTCATGACCGAAGATGCCGGAAAGTACGCGGGCAAGGAGCGCTACGAGGCGCGGGAGGAGCTTGTCCGCGATCTGGAAGCCCTCGGCGTGCTGCGCAAGATGGAGCCGTATCAGCTTTCTGTGAATACCTGCGCCCGCTGCCACACCGTCATCGAGCCGCTGTTGCTCGAGCAGTGGTTCGTGCGGATGGAAGAGCTTGCGCGCCCGGCGATGGATGTCGTCAAGAGCGGCGAAGTGCGCTTCTTCCCCGGCCGCTTCTCGAAGCTGTATCTCAACTGGATGGAGAACATCCGCGACTGGTGCATCAGCAGGCAGCTCTGGTGGGGGCACCGCATCCCCGCCTACTACTGTTTGGACTGTAACGGCGAACGCATCGTCGGGGCGGAGACTCCGGTCCCTGGCGAAGAGTTCAGCGTTGACTGGGGCAAGACACGGGTTTCGAGCCTGAAAGTCATCGTCGCGCGGGAGAAGCCGGCCGCCTGCCCGGACTGCCGCGGCACGCGCATCGTCCAGGACCCGGATGTGCTCGACACCTGGTTCTCCAGTGCTCTCTGGACGTTCGGGACTATGGGCTGGCCCGACAAGACGCCGGACCTGGAGTGCTTCCATCCCACGACTGTTCTCACAACGGCGCGCGACATCATCTATCTCTGGGTTGCCCGCATGATCGTCGCTAGCATGCACTTCCTGAACGAGATCCCGTTCCGCGATGTGTACATCTACGCGACGGTGATGAACCAGGAAGGCCAGCGGATGTCCAAATCGCTCGGGACGGGCGTGGACCCGCTTGAGCTGATTGACCGCTATGGCACGGACGCGCTGCGGTTCGCGCTGGTCGAGCAGGCCGGCAAGAGCCAGGACATGCGCTTCAGCGTCGCCTTCGAGTGCCGCAACTGCGGCAAGGTGAACAGCACCCTCACTCCCTACACCGCGCAGTGCCGCGAGTGCGGGTCAACCGATGTCCGGGCCGAGTCGGCCCGCGTGGAGCAGGCGCGCAACTTCGCGAACAAGATCTGGAACGCCAGCCGTTTCGTGCTGATGAACATTGACCCGTCCGGCGTCTTCGGCGGGCTGCCCTCGCACGAGCGTCTGCGCGTCGAGGACCGCTGGATTCTCTCGCGGCTGGTGAAGACCATCCAGGTGGTCAACGAGGCGCTCGGGTCGTATGACATGGACGTCGCGGCGCACGCGCTCCACGACTTCATCTGGAGCGAGTACTGCGACTGGTATGTCGAGATGGCCAAGCCGCGCCTGAAGACGGATGAGGCACCCGCCGTGCGCAGCGTCCTTGTGGGAGTGCTCGAGTGCACCCTGCGCCTGCTGCATCCGATGATGCCGTTCGTGACCGAGGAGATCTGGCAGGCCCTTCCCGAAGCGGCCCGCTCCTCGAAGGCGCCGTCCATCATGGTCACTCCTTACGCAGTCTTCGACGAGACGATGGTCAATGACGCCGCCGAGGCGGAAATGGCCATCGTGCAGGACATCGTGACCCGAGCCAGAAACCTGCGCGCTGACGCGGGGATGCCGCCTTCGAAACGTCTGCCCTTCATGCTCGCCGTCGAGTCCGCTCAGATGGCGGATGTGGTGAGGCGAAACGAGGAGGCAGTCAAGAATCTCGGGCGCATCGAGACGCTCGAAATCCTGAGTGCCGCCCCCGGGGATGGGCGCAGAGCCCTCACCGCGCAGACCGCCGCGGGAACGCTGTATCTGGAGCTCGGCGATGCCGCAGGAGTGACGCGCGAGATCGAGCGGCTCGAATCGGAGAAGAAGGCCGCCGGGCAGGAGATGGCGCGCGCATCGGCAAAGCTCGCCAACCAGGGGTTCTTGAGCAAGGCGCCTGCCGATGTTGTCGAGAAGCAGCGCCAGGTCGTGGCGGAATCAACCGCGCGCATCGAAGAGATCGAAGCCCGTCTGACTCTCCTGCGCGGCTGAATCTGCCGGGCGAGCGCTACTGCCCGGCCGCTGAAAGGATGCTCGAAGCCAGGCTCTGGGGTTTGAGGTCCTTCCATTCGACGTCGGCCCGCTTCGCCGTGCCGGGGTTCAGAACCGCCACCTTGGCCTTGTTCTTCTTGTCCACCGACTTGAGCACAACGAGGCGATTGGCGCCGAGCGTGGAGGCGACCTTCGCGACATCGTCGGGGTTGAGCTCTTCCAGGCGGTGCATCTTCGCCCATATCAGCGCTTTGCCGTCCGGCGCCGTGTGGCGGTATCCCGCGGCGGACATCTGCGCCTTCAGGCCATTGCGCAGGCTCTGCGTGTTGGCGGGGAGAGGCTTCTCGATCATATAGGGCCACACGACGGCAATAGTCTGTTTATCCGATTTGTAGAGGTCTGTGGCCCTCATGGTCAGCCACTTGTCCGCCGACTCCGCGCGGTCAATGCGATCCCTCATGAGCGGATGCGAGCCGAACAGCGAGTTCAGCGTGCGGCTTCCGCCCGCCGAGCCTCCGAGCTTCCGGAACGAGTCGGCCGCCTTCGTAAACGGTATGCCCATATCGTGGATGACCTCGAGACCGAACAGGTCGGCCTCCTGCTCCTGCTCGCGCGAATACTTGTTGACCAGCGCCCCGCCCGCGATGTTGATCGCGTAGCCGCCCAGGGAGTTCGATTCCACCCCGAGCACGGTCCCCAGAAGAGCCGCTCCAATGCCGATCGTCTGGTTCTTCTTGTTCTGCTTTGCGATGTGGTGTCCGACCTGGTGCCCCATTTCGTGCGCCAGAATATACGTCAGCGAGATGTCGTCGAAGTCCTTGAGCAGCGACTTTGTCACGTAGATGTGGTAGGGCGTCTGGAATGCGTTCGGCTGGTCGTCCTTGCCCAGGTCAATCGCGTAGTACTCCACGTCATACACACCCGAGAACTCGCCCACCTTCTTGCCAAGCTCTGTAACCCGGGCATCCTTCGTAACCGTGTACTCGCGAGACAACTGCTGGTGGTACCGGTTGCCCAGTTCCTTCTCGTTCAGCGCCAGGGCTGGCGCGGGAGCGTACGCTGTAAGCACACAAACAGCCGCGGCCATCGCCGCAAAGCTCATCGCCCGAGTATTCCGCATGTTTCTAACCTCCGGTATCAGCGCCGTCACCCTGGTCACCACGGTGCAGGTATTTCACAAATCGGTTCGCGTCGTCCACCAGAACCACGCTCGGTTCCACTGGTTCATCCGTACATATGAACGCAACAATAATGACTTTGTCACCCGCCGTGGCGCGATGCGCGGCCGATCCGTTTATCTGAATGATGCCCGACAGCCGCTCTCCGGGAATCGCATACGTGATAAAGCGCTGCCCGTTTGTCACGTTCCAGACATGCACCAGTTCGCCCTCGACGATGCCGGAGCGCTCCATCAGGTCGCTGTCAATGGTAATGCTCCCGATGTAGTCAACATCGCTGGATGTGACGGTCGCCCGGTGAATTTTGCCCTTCAGAAGGGTTAGAAGACGCACGATTCAATACCTCTTACTTTTGGCTGGTTGGTGCGTCCGGCTCATTCGATCAGCAGCCGCACATCTTCGGCGGAACGGGTGATAAGAACCGGAACCAGGCAGCCCGCGACACTCTCCATGGCCGCCACCCCCGTTGCCGAAACCATCGTGCCCACTGCCGGCCACTCGCCTGCGATGCGGACCCGAACGCCGGCGATGCCGCTCCCCTCATCCAGTCCGCTGCCGTCGTCCAGGTGGAAGTAGGGCCCCACACTGTCCGAAAGCCCGGACGACCTCACGAAGCCCCAGCATCTCACGAGCAGCCCCACGCCGTACGTCGAGCCACCATCTTTCACTCCGGGTGTCAGGCTGTTTGCGGGTTGGAAGAGCAGCGCGGCCCCCGGCGTGGAAAGCGGGGCGGGGATGGGTGCCCCTGAACAGGTGACAACCGCCCCGGATGTGGCGAACTGGCGGGAGTCCTGCGATGCCTCCAGAGCGCCGGTGAAGGTGACCCGGTCGCCCGGCGCCGCCTCGACCGGCGAGATCACACGCAGGGCAGCAGCCCGGTCGTCCTCCTCCACCCAGAACCCGCCTGGAACAGTACACGTCACAACCTTGTCCCGCAACCGGATCAGCACTCCATTCGCCAGGTCCCACAGCTCCCCTATGCGCTCCACGTCCGCCGGAACGTCAACCGCGGCGCTTGCCACCGGCAGGCAGGTGAGACCGCGGCTGTCCCGCGCCCGCACATAGAAGTAATACTGCCGGCCCGCTTCCAGGCTGAGGCCCGGAACAATGGCGCCGGCTGTGGTTCCCGTGGATGTCCAGCCCACGACATAGTTCGTGCTCGGATCCTCGGGCTGCATCCCCACCGCGTATTCAAACTCGGCAATCGGCGCCGTCCCTTGCTCGGCCATCCACGTTGCCTGAAGCGTGTGTGGCACGGTCACAAAGCTGCCGGATGCGTCTATGCTCGTGATGGACGGGGGTGAGGCCGCGCCAATGCCGGACAGACGCCGGAAGCGCGCGATGTACCTCGACTGCCAGCAGTCCACGAAAACATAGTCTCCGGCAAGCGCGCTGCTGGCCGTGCTGGCGATGGTATAAAAATCGGGATCGGACAGGTTGGCGGTGTCGGTGGACTCCTGGGCGATTCTGCGCCACGTCGCCCCGTGATCGCTCGAAACCCACATGCAGGATGCTTCGTCCGGCTGCGGGAACGTATCGCGGAAGCTCGCCAGCCACACCTCGCCGTCCGGGAAGCTCTTGAGACCGTAGCAGAGCAGATCCGAGTGCGCTGGCATGGGGGTCTTCACGGCCGTAAGGCCGCCGTCCGTGCTGCGCCAGACTCCGTTGTTGAAATATGCCTCACCCGACATGAGAATGGCTTCCGGCGTGAAGGCCGCCACCGAAGACGCGCCGCGTGCCTCCGGCGGAAGGGGCGTGAAGCTCATACCGTCTTCGCTCACGCTGAACTGGCGTGGGGAGTCTCCGTAGGCGACATACCATCGCTCGCTGTACGGATCGTACGCCACTGAGTGGATGTGCCGCAGCAGCGGGTACGTGTCCGCAAGCTGGCTGTCTTCCTCAAAAGTGATCCCGTCGCTCGAACGGTACAGATAGGCGTTGTTCGGCCCATTGTCGTGCTTGAACACCCCCAGCATCCACATCGGCTGCCCGAGCATGTCCAGGCCGCAGTCGAAACCATTCGAATGAAACCAGGTGCTCGCGCTTGCGGGAGCGCGCAGGCCGTCCATCAGCACAAGGTCGTCTCCCGTGGGGGTCTTGCACGTCTCCCACGTCGCGCCGTTGTCCGTTGAGCGGTACACCTTTCCGTCACCCATCGCCGCGGCGTCGGATGCACTGACATAGACCGACCCGAACGGATCAACAAAGATCGCGGTCACCGGTCCGCCCGCCAGTGCGCCGAAGTCCTTCACGGCGGTGAATGTCTCCCCGGCGTCATCGGAGTGATAAAGAATGTTGCTGTCGCTCGCGCCCGCGCACCAGATTGTGCCACCGTCCGGGCCGATAGCGCCCCGTCGTTTGTCGGGGATCTTCCTGAAAGTCTGAGCGGTGAGGAGGGTCTGTCTCACTGGATGAGGACTCTCGACAGTCAGGCAGTAGTGATATACGCGGTCTTCGGTGAGCCCGCTGTCCACGAACTCTTCTGCAGAAGTCCGGCCCACTTGGACGAACAGGCCGTTCCCTTCGGCGCGCTGAATGCTGACTGCCTGAAATGCCGGATCGGCGGGCTTCCTCCATTTCAGTACGATGGTGTCCGAGTCCCGGCATATTGCTTCGGGCTCACCGAGCGCCCGGGTCCCGATCGAGACGGCGGTGACAGCACCTTTCCGTAAGCCATCGTACGGGCGATAGGCGAACTCATCGGAGCCTTTGAAGGATGGCCCGGGAGTGTATGTGAACGACCCGTCCGGGTTGAGGGTCACCTGTCCGTACTTTGGCTGCACCCAGATTTGCGCTGTCAACGGGTCGTTGTCGTAATCCGTGTCGTTCGTCAGGACGCCTGGCGCAGGCACGCTGAGGCTGCCGTCGTCCTCGGCCAGGTAGACGTCGGCCACGCCCTCCGGGGAGTGATTCCTCTGGCGTACCTCGATGGTCACTGTCGCCGCCGGCGAGGCTTCGGTCTTACCCACTACCAGATACATAAACGAGTCCACGCCCGCGAAGTGCTCGTCGGGCGTATAAACGAAAGATCCGTCAGCCCCCAGGGACAGCGTGCCGTGTGCGGGCTCCGTGACCATCTCCGCATGCACCACTGCACCGGCGGGGAAGGTGTCGTTAGCCATCAGAAGTGGTGGTGAAAGCGACTCGTAAGCCGTTGCGAAAAGGGCGGCGTACGCCTCCATGCCAGAGTCGTTCGGGTGCCAGTTGTATGCGCCTCCGCCCGGATTGTGGTTGGCCGGGTCCATGGCCACATACTTTACAGACCGGAAGATGAGCTTCCTCTCGGCGCAAAGACTGCTGATTATGGCGTCCAGTTCCGTTTCGTGGTCGCATTGCGTCAGGGGCACGCCTGGAAGGCAGGGACGGTAGAGCGAACTGGAGTTCCAGATTCCGAAGCAGAGGATCTTCGGGCGTGGGGTGTTGTCGAGGAGAGCATCGAGCAGATCGGCGTACTTGTCGCGAAACTCATCCAGCGGCATATACCTGTCGTTCTCGCCCAATTGAACCGTGATCACATCGGCGTGATAGGCCTTGTAGGTTGCGATAATGCTGAGGGCGGCGGCTACGCTGCCGAATGGCTGGCGGGCCGTGCCGTTGTCGTACACCTGCGCCGCGCTTTGGCTGTTTCTGCCGCGCAGGAACGATGTGATCAACGCCACAAAGTCCTTATCCTCGGCCGAGGCGTTCATGCCCCAGCCCGGTGGTGTGTTGTTGTTCCACGATCCGGGGCTGTTGTGGGTGAGGCTGTTTCCGATTGCCAGGTACGTCGGGTAGGTCTGCGTGACGACTAGGGACGTGTCCTGCTCCATCACGTATGCGTCATCGGCGGCGTACAGCGGTGGCGGGGGGGCGGCTGCCATCACCGGCTGCGATCCCGCAACAAGGCTCAGAATAGCAAAGGCGAGTGTCACAAGTGCGGACTCCTGCGTGGATCTGTGCGCTCTCATCTCCGGCGCACTCGGCATGCATAATACCACATCCACCGAGCGCGCCACACGCCATTTCGCGACCCCGCGCCCCGCGTCCCCATGCCCCCACGTCATCCCGGACTTGATCCGGGACCCAGTCGGGATGGGCGCTGAATCAAGTTCGGCATGACGTGGTGTGGTGACTGCGTCATTCCAGGCCTGACCCGGAGTCCGGCTCAGTCCGGCGCGGCGTCCTCCTCAGCTTTCGTTTCCCCGGGCGCGGGCGACGGCTTGCACGGTCCGCCGCAGGCAATGCATGCGGGCCCCTCATGCTCGATGCACTGAATCAGGCCGCACGACTGGCAAACAACGGTGGTCACAACGGAATGCCAGCAGACAGGACAGGCTACGCGCATGCGCCTCACTCCTTCTCTCTGCGCGGCTTCTTGAACCACGCCGCCGGCCAGTCGGTCTGCAGGCTGTTGAGCGTCACGAAGACACCCGCCGCCGTCAGAACCGCGCGTCCACCCGCCGCAAGCCACGAGACCTTCTCAGCTCCCTCCTCCAGACTGAAGCATCCGCAGTTGATGTTCAGCCCGCGAAGTACTGCGCTCACCAGCGCAACCGTAAACACCGCGAACATGCCCGTCGCCACCAGCCCCGCGCCCGGAGCGAAAACACCGGCAATCAGGCACAGCCCCGTCACCATTTCGATCCACGGCAGCACAATCGCCGCCAGGTTCACAAGGGAGTACGGAAGGATCTGGTAGTTGTCCACAGCGTTCGCGAACGGCTGCGGGTCGAACAGCTTGTCATGGCTCGCATACACGAGCAAGCCCCCGAGAAACAGCCTGAGTACGAAGGCAATCCGCCGCGCGGTCAAGGCTCTTCTCCTTCGATGACGGGCAGGCCGGCATCACGCCAGGCGGGGTAACCCTCGCCGAAAAACCGCACGTTTCTCCAGCCCTGTTGCAGCAGCCAGCCGCTCAGCCGCTTGGAGGACTCGCATTCGTCGGCGGCATCGCAGTAGGCGATCACCTGCCTATCGAGGGGTACCTCCCGCCGCAGGCTCTCGACGTGGTCTTTCCGGTCGCCGTAAGGCACGCACAGTGCACCCGCGATATGGCCGTCCCGGTACTCCTCCATCGGACGCGAGTCAATAAACACCGCGTTCCCGTCGTCAAACGCCGCCCACGCGTCCTCGAACGGTATCTCCGGGGCGGCCGCAGGCAGGGGAGGGGTAACGACCGGGATGCCCTTCGGCGCCGCGGCGTTGGCAATCAGGCCGAGCGCCGTGCCGCCGAACACGATCAGCAGCGCGGCGGCGATGGATGAAGCGAAAGTTGGTCTCAAGCCGCGGCTCGTGCGCTACTTTGCGACGATGCTGCCAAGCACCCGGATGATCGTCACCCCTTGGCTTTCACGGTTCGTCTTGACAGTGATCGTGTCGAAAATGCGGCCGATGTTCGCATTGGCCGAGTTGATGGTTATCGGGATCTCCCAGGCGCCGGCCACGCGCGCCGACTTGCGGGCGGGGCCAGCGGAGATGATGTTCGAGTGTGTCTCAACGCCTGTGACCTGGAACCCGGCGGGCTTGAACGCCTTCACGATCACGGTCTGTGAGAACGTCTTGCCTTTCACCAGTTTGCCAAAGTTGACGTTGGACGGCATCACCTCGACCTGCGGCTGAACGTAGCCGGACAGCACCAGTTGCACGTTCTGGTTCTGCGGGTCGTTTGTCTGCACGGCGATGGTCTTGGTGACCTTGCCGCGGTATCCGCCCGAATTGAAGACGGCCTTGATGGACGCAGTCTTTCCCGGAGGCACCACGTTCAGTGTGCTGGTTACGTCAGTGCAGCCGCACGACGGGTGGATGGGGCCGATCTTCAGCGGAGCGTCCCCCACGTTCTTCAGGTCGTACTTCATGTCCACCTTCGTGCCCTGAGCCACAGTGCCGAAATCGTACTTGGGGTTGATTTGAATCTTCGGATCGGCTGTGGCGGCCGGGGTGCACACGATCGCCAGAATGCCTACGATGGCGAGAACCGCGAGGGTCCTGGGGAAATGCCTGGACAACTTCATTGCTGCAATATCCTCCACGTCGGGATGCGCCCTTCCAAGCAGGGACTGCTGCGCCGTCCCCACAGTCGGGTGTTGTTTCCGGTATCGGTAAGAAATGGCAGGCGTGGGAATCCGCGGGATGCCTTCCGGCCTCGGCCGCATTCCCTCCGCCCAATTTACTATTATGACGCCGCCCGCAGCAGCACGCCATGTCTTGCGCATTGACACCCACCCCCCGGCGGCGTATACTCCCGCTCGTACTGCTAAAACAGCCGCCCTGCCGCGCCCGCGTCAGAACTTTTCTGCGCAATTCGACGTATTACTACTAGGCGCTGCTCGTCCACCTGCGCGGCGGCCGCCAAAGGGAAGGCAGACTGCTCTTAATATGGAAAACGCGATTGAAATCCGTGACCTGACCAAGTCTTTCCACAATGTGCTCACAAAGGAAGACGTGGTTGCCGTGGATCACATCACGCTGGACGTCCCGGAAGGCCAGATATTCGGCTTTCTTGGCCCTAACGGCGCTGGCAAGACCACAACCATCAAAATGCTCCTCGGGCTGATCTTCCCGGATTCGGGCACCGCCTATATCCTTGGGCAGCCGGCGGGCGATATAGACGCCAAACGCAAGATATCGTATCTTCCCGAGACGCCCTATTTTTATGAGCACATGACGGGCTTCGAAGTTTTGGACTTCTACGGAACTCTTTTCAGGATTCCGGCTCAGAAGCGAAAAGCCCGCGTTAGCGAACTGCTCGAACAGGTCGGCCTCGCGAGCAACATGCACAAGCGTCTGAGGTTCTACTCCAAGGGCATGCTGCAGCGCATCGGACTCGCGCAGGCGCTCGTCAACGACCCCCGGGTGCTGTTTCTGGACGAGCCGACATCCGGCCTCGACCCCATCGCGCACCTCGAAATCCGCGACCTGATCCTGCGGCTTCGTGAGGAAGGCCGCACCGTGTTTCTGAGTTCCCACCAGCTATCAGACGTTGAGATGGTCTGCGACCGGGTCTCCATTATGAACCGGGGCAAAGTCCTCAAGGTCGGCGCCCTCAAGGAACTGCTTGCCGGGCAGACCACAGAGGTGCGGGCCGGGAAAGTGTCCGACGCCGCTCTTGCAAAGGTCAAGGAGGTCGCCCCGGATGCCTTCTTTGTGGAGGACGTGCTCAGTGCGCGGGTCGAGCCGGACCAGGTCAACCGTCTCGTTGATGTGGTTGTGCAAAACGGAGGGCACATCGTGGCGGTGACGCCGTCGCAGAGGACTCTAGAGGATATTTTCATCGAAACCATTCAGCAGGCTGGCATGCCGGCCGCTGACCTGTCGCTGGAAGGGAGCCTGCCACAGTGATAACCTGGGTGATTGCCAAGAACACTCTGGGCGAGGCGATGCGCCGCAAGATTCTGAACGTCTTTCTGATTCTGGCGCTCGGTTCGGTCATCATTTCTCTGACCTTTCCGTTTCTCGACTTTCGGCAGCAGGTCACCATCCTCAAGAGCTTCGGCCTCGGGATGGTGCAGTTCTGGGGCATCTTCATCGCGATCATCATGGGTATTACCCTGATACCTGCCGATGTGGACCAGCGGACGATCTACACCATCCTCTCCAAGCCGGTCAAACGGCACGAGTACATCGTGGGGCGCTTCCTGGGCGCGGCACTCACGCTGGCGCTCAACATTTTTCTCATGGGTGCGGCGTTTCTTCTCGTTTTTGCCGCCAAGACGAACGCTCAGGCGTTTACGGCGCTCGGGAACTACGACTTCAAGGGGTTCCTCGGCCTCTGGCAGTGGTCGTCGGAGATCCCCGGTCTGATGGGCGGCATCGCGATGGTGTATATGAAGCTGTTGCTTCTCGCCGCTGTCGTCATCTTCTTCTCGGTGTTCATGAGCATGACGGTGAACTTCTTCCTGTCTTCCGCCGTGTTCATCGTCGGCAACCTGTCAAGCGTCACCGAGTCCATGGCGAGCAGCCCGAAAACCGCCGCTGTGCTGAGGCCTCTCTACAAGGCGATTCATGTGCTCGTCCCGAACTTCGGGAACTACGATATCCAGAATCCGCTCATCCATCCGGACGTCCCGCAGGCGGACATCGGGATGTATATGCTTAAGGCTGCCCTCTACGGACTCGCCTATACGATAATCCTCGTGGTGCTTGGTGTTCTGGTGTTCCAGCGCAAGGAGGTCTAGGACGATCATGAGTCAGGGCAAAAGAGCCTTTCTGATCGGTCTGGTTGTCGTCCTGTTCGCTTTCGTGGCGGCCATGCAGGTCCATCTCGATCCCCTGCGCGCCAAATACCAGCCTGGCAAGGTGACGAACATCCAGCTTGGCACGCAGTTTATCGCTGCCACGCTTATTGGGCTCAAAGAGGTTGTGGGCGGTCTGCTGTGGGTTCGCACCGACGAGTTTTTTCACGAGGGCAACTACGACGCCATCATCCCGATGGTGCGCATAGTCACCTGGCTGGACCCGCACCAGATGAACGTGTACGAAACGGGGGCGTGGCACCTGTCGTACAACTTCACGGACTCTCAGGAACGCTCGGACCGGCGCTATATCCCGGCGTCCAAGGCGTTGCTGCGTGAGGGAATACAGAACAACCCGCGCACGTACGATATGTACTTCCAGCTCGGGTGGCTGAACTTCAACAAAGTCCTCGACTACGCTGAATCCGCGAAGTGGTTCAGAGAGGCCAACATCAGGGACGCCGTGGACCCCGCGACCGGGCGCAGGAAGACGCGGCCGCAGTTCGTGGGGCACACCCTGGCGCATGCCTACGAGAACTCCGGCGACGTTGATGCGGCGATCCGCCAGTGGCAGGAGAACATCCGGGCAAACGAAGAGTATGCGCGGCGATACGCCAGAGAAGACGGCAACCAGATTATGGTGGATGTCGCGCGCAACAACCTGGCGCTGGTCCTTCGTGAGAAAGAGACCCGGGCGAAGCTGACGCCCACGTACAACGCGAAGTTTGAGGCTCACTGGGAGCGCATCGCGCCGAGGAAGTTCCGGGTGTGGGGCGTCATCAACGTGCCCAACGGCTGCAGAGTGCGGCTACAAATCGCGGACAGGGGATTCAAGGAAGCATTCTTCGGCAGATTCCGGTGGGACATTGACCAGTCGCGGACCATCCTGATTGACGACCTCTACGTGCGCGACGGCAAGTTCAACCGGACGATAGACATCGAGCGCGATTCCGCGATTTATCCGCTGAAGGCCGAGGAGTACGTTGCTACGTTCACGCTCGACCCCAGGAAGACGCCGCGCGAAGTCAGGGATGTTCTTGGCTGGAAGGGCAGTGCGCTCGCGGAACAGCCCTATCTCGTGAAGCAGGGCGATGCCAGACTTCTCCAGACAGACCTCGTGCTGAAGCGCAGCGACCTCCTTTAGTCCGCCGCGGCAGGCGCCCCTGCAAAACTAGTGAAAAAACGGCCGGGTTCTGTTGACCTGGCCGTTGTGCTGTGGCTAAGATGTCCTTGCATCCGGGATCCATTTCCAGGCCGCACTGCAGCGCCCACCCAAGAGGCGCAGTCGGTTGACAATCCATAAGCGCGCGTCTGAATTCTGGCAAAAAGCCAAGGAGGCTGATCCCTGATGTCTGAACACAACTCTCGCCGCGCCGCCGCCGTTGCTGCTCCCTCCGGGAAGAAGCGAAGGCGGAAGCGTTCGCTCCTCTCCCGCATTTTTCGCTGGGCGCTTCTTCTTCTGCTGCTGGCCGTCCTGGCCGCGGGTGGAACGGGTGCCTGGTACGTGATGAAGAACCCTCCCCTCCGGCAGGTGGTGCAGGTCGCCCTGAGCGGAGGTCTCGACCCGGCCAAATCATTCCCCGGAAAGGACAGCGTAAACATCCTGCTTCTCGGCAAGGACGAGGATCGGGACAACCGCGGCCAGATTATGCGGACTCGCGGCCGCACCGACACGATCTTGCTCGCCCAGGTGGACTTCTCCGGCAAGCGGGTCAGCCTGCTCTCCATTCCTCGGGACACGCTCGCCGAGATTCCGGGCTATCGCGGCAAGCGCAAGATCAATGCCGCAAACGCCTACGGAGGCCCGCCGCTCGCCGCGGCGGCCGTCCAGAAGCTGACGGGCGTGCGTGCCGGGCAGTACATGATGATCAACTACGGCATGTTCGAAATGATTATTGATGAGCTTGGCGGAGTGCCGATCAACGTGGACAAGAGGCTGGACTACGACGACAACTGGGGCAACCTGCACATCCACCTCAAGCCCGGACCGCAGGTGCTGAACGGCAATCAGGCCCTCGGGCTGGTGCGCTACCGTCATTCCAACGACGGGCATGCGGACAGCGATATTCAGAGGATTGCGCGGCAACAGCAGCTTCTTACGAGCATGAGGGCTGAGTTCACGAAGCCGGAGAATCTGCTGAAGCTGCCGGGGGTTCTGGCGATGGTGCACAAGGGCAGCCAGACTTCGCTGACGCCCGCGCAGGCGATATGCCTGGCGAACTTCGGGCGGCAGCTCGCGGCGGGGGGCATGCGGTTCGAGACGTTGCCCGTGACACCCCGCGGGGCGGCGCTTCAGATGGGCAGAACCGAGGCGCGGGAACTAATCCGCCAGCTTTTCTTCAAGCGGTACGCTCCGGCAGGCTCTAACCCGGGCTGAGCAGCGGCGGCGTGCCGCGGCTTTACGAAAAGAACAGGCCCCCTTCTCAGCTTGAGAAGCCGGGGCCTGTTTCAACTTTGGGTCCCGGAAGGGCTCGCCTACACCTGCACCGCCGTGCCGCTAACGGAAACCATCAGCATAGAGCCGATCACTTCGTAATCGAGGTCTACCCCCACCACCGCGTTTGTGCCCATCTGGGCGGCGCGCTCCTCGAGTTCGCGTGTGGCGATGGTCCGGGCGTGCTGAAGCTCCTGTTCGTATGCCGCGGCGCGGCCCCCCACGATGTCCGTGATTCCCGCGAAGAGATCCTTGAAGATGTTTGCCCCGACAATCGCTTCTCCCGTCACAATGCCGAGGTACTTGCGGATAGGCTGCCCCTCGATGGTGGGCGTGGTCGTAACGATCATTCCGTCCTCCTCACCGGCGGCCGGCCGGGGCTACTTGCTCTTGGACTTCGGGGGCTGGGCCGGCTGCTCGGCGGCCTGCGCCTTCTGCTCCAGCTTTCTGCGTTCCTGGACGCGCTTGCGCCGCTGTCTCAACTCTCTCTGGCGAATCTGCAAGGCACTGTCTCCTTTCGTATGGCGTGAATGCCTCAGCCATTGTAGCACCGGCGGCGGCGAAATGCGCGGAAGCAGCGGGCAGGAGTCTCGCCGGCCTGCAGCGAACTAGGGAATTCGGTCATAACCTGATAATCATGCTCGACATCAAACTCATACGTTCAGAACCCGATACCGTACGCAAGGCCCTGGCCCGCCGTGGCTATGGCGGCGCTGTTGATGATCTGATCGCCACGGACGAGAGGCGGCGCAAGCTCATCTCGTTCGTAGAGGACCTCAAGGCGCAGCGCAACCAGGCGTCCGACGCCATCGCCCGCATAAAGAAGGAAAAGGGCGACGCGGCGGCGCTCATTGCGCGGATGAAAGACGTCTCGGAACAGATCAAGAAGCTCGACGCGGAGCTTGCGGACGTGGAGAAGGCGCTGGACGCGAAGGCGGCCGAACTGCCGAACCTGCCGCACGCCAGCGTTCCTGAAGGGCGCACGGACGCGGACAACGTCGAGATTGACCACTGGGGCACGCAGCGCTCCTTCGGCTTCTTACCGAAGGCGCACTGGGAGATCGCGACAGCGCTCGACATCGTGGACTTCGAGCGCGGGGCGAAGATCGCTGGCTCGGGGTTCCCGCTGTTCAAGAAGGCCGGCGCGCGCCTCGAGCGGGCGCTCATCGGCTTTATGCTCGACCTGCACACCACGCGCCACGGCTACATCGAGATGCTTCCGCCGTTCTTAACCCGCGCAGTCGTGATGTACGACAGCGGGAAGCTGCCCAAGTTTTCCGAGGAAATGTACCATGTGGAACTGGACGACCTGTGGCTGAACCCGACAGCCGAGGCGCCGGTCACGGGAATCCATGTGGACGAGATTCTGCCCACCGAGTCGCTGCCCGTGAAGTATGTCGCGTACTGCGCCAGCTTCCGGCGCGAGGCCGGGGCCGCGGGAAAGGACACTCGCGGCCTCACGCGGCTGCACCAGTTCGACAAGGTGGAGCTGTTCCAGTTCACCAAACCCGACGACAGCTACGATGCGCTGGAGGAGATGCTCGGGCATGCGCGCGCGGTGCTCGAGACGCTCGAGCTGCCCTACCGTGTGCTGAACTGCTGCGCGGGCGATATCGGGCAGGCGGCCACAAAGATGTACGACCTCGAAGTGTGGGCGCCGGGCGTGGACCGGTGGCTGGAGGTGTCGAGCGTCTCGAACTGCACCGACTATCAGGCGCGCAGGGGAAACATTCGCTACCGTCCCGAGCCGCAGGCGAAGCCCGAGTTTGTGCATACCCTCAACGGAAGCGGCATCGCGCTCCCGCGGACGTTCATCGCCATCCTTGAGAACTACCAGCAAGAGGACGGCAGCGTGGTGATTCCTGATGCGCTGCGGCCGTATATGGGCGGCATGGAGAGTATAGCCGCCGGGTAGGCGCTCCGGACCCGGTGGGGGCGATCACGCGCTACTCCACCCACGTCAAGGCGCGCTGCGTCCACATGTCGTCCACTCGTATCGGCAGCCTCGCCCATCGCCTCGTCCGTGTGTCGATAATCGTCACGTCAACTCCGATCGCGTTGCCCGCCGTGAAGCGGTTGAAGTTGCCCGCAACAGCGAGGTAGCGTCCGTCAGGGCTCCACGTGCTACTGCACAGATACGGCCCCTTGACCGCCATTTCGATGTGGACCTTCTTCAGTGTCTCCGTGTCCACTATGGCAATGGCGTCCCCTTCGCACAGGGCGACCCTGACCCCATCGGCCGTAATCGCGAGCGCACACGCGTGCTCGACGCCTGGAATCGGGCCGACCCGGGGCAAGCGTGTATCGGCAAGGAACACGCGACCGTCTTCGCTCCTGAAGATGACCTTGCGCCCTTCATTGGACAGGCCCGGCGAGGGATGGCTGGAGACGCCACCCGTCCAGCGCCAAATGAGGCGCTCAGTGGAGAGCTCGCGCACCTCAGAGGCCGGCGCCCCGATAACGAGTCCCGCCTTGAGGTCTGGAGACACCGCGGCGTAGCTGGTCGTGCCCTGCTGGCGGCGAAGCAGTTGGGGCGCGCCGGGGCTGTCCTTCGCGACTCTTGCGTCGCCTTGTCCAAGCAGAATCTCCTCCCGCGTGTCGGAGACTAGCCGGCCGCTGACGCGCTGAAGGATATACTGGTCTCGCGTCTCCTGGTAGGGCCCTTTCAGCATGGTGTAGAGCGCGACGCCGACGATGGCATAGCTGGCCGCGTTCATCGCCAGCGAGAGGGCTAGCGCCCTGACAACGCCGCCCTTGCGTAAGAGCCAGATCAGCAGCATCACCGCTTCGAGCACGGAGGTGAGGGCGTAGGCCCAGAGGATGCCAGGCCAGAGGGGGGAGCCGATGGGGTCCATCAGCAGGCCGGCCACCGACGTTATCGCATTGATGCAGAAGAGGTCAACAAACACCCGCCACAGGGGTTTTCGAGCCGCCAGGAACACGATGGCTGCTTCGACGGCCGACACGAGCGCGAGTGTCTGCAACATGAGAGGCAGCCTGAACAACGCAAGGGAGAATGGAAAGGGCGCGGCGACAACGTGCACCATGCTCGGTATGACCATGTTGGCGCATGCTGGCGCCGAGACGAAGCAGAGGCATCCCACCATGACAGAGAGCCATCTGCCGAACGAAAACCGTGCTACATCCATGGCGCTACACTTGCATGACTGCAACAGGGACTGGCTCGTTCCGCCGTGCGTCTGGAACGAATTCCAGCGGCTGACGGCCTGGAGTCAACTACAGCCCCTTCCGGCCCGTCTCCGCCTCCTCACGCAGCGACTTCGCTATCGTCTGCCGCGCTCCGTCCATGATCTCGGCGACGTCGCTCGTCGCATACGTCCGCTCCTCGAACGAGCGCATCTCGAGCGTTTTCAGGAAGCCCTCGAACTCCCCGAAATACGACCCGTAGATGTGGAACGAATCCGAGATGTGCGTGTACTGCCCCGCGCGAACCGGCCGCCCGAGCCTCTCCGACACCTGCACGGCGAGGGCGCGCTGGAGGTCGGTGAATGCGTACATGTTCATGAACGCGGCCTTGAAGGCGTCGTTCGAGCGCATGTGGACGTTCATCACAAGCTCGCCGTCAAACACGCGGCACCAGATGCGCTGCAGGCAGGCCGGGTCGTGGATGCCTGCGTCCACCCACGGCTTCCACGTGATCGCCTGCGCCCGCCGCGTGTGCGGGGCCTCGGCCAGCGCGTCCACGATGTACTCAAGCTGCTGCACGGGTTCGTCCAGTCCGGGTGCAGTGTACGCGGCGAGGCGTTCGTGATAGGTGTATTCCCACTTCCCCTCGGCCGGGTTCACCCAGTGGTCGTGAATGCCGTCCACAACCTCCTGCCGGTAGGCTTCCAGCTCCACAATCCCCCCGGGAAAGGCGCGGTGAATGCGGGGTTCCGCCATCGGCTCGGCTACCGCGAGAACGCAGATGGCGTCGCGGCTGGGCGGGTCTCCCGGCTTATCGTACTGCGTCGCGATCGGCGCCCCGCGCCGCCGGGTCTCGACGACGGCCTTTTCCCAGACCTCGGGCAGGGTTCGCCCGGTGATCTGCACAATCGGAAGCGTCAGCGTCACGCCCGTGTTTCCTTCGGGCGTTCGTGCCCCTGTCCGCCGCCCGGGAGCCGCTTGTCAAGGAGCCGGTCCGGAGTTTCCATGGTTCTCATCTGCCTGTCTCCGTGCGCTACTTCGAGCGCAGGCTCTTTACCACAACCAGCGCCGCGCTCCGGGCCGGAACACTCACAGCCTGCGCTGGGTCCGAGCTTCGGGCTGATGATAGCTTGCCCTCCGGCCCGAACACCGTCACCTCGAACCGGGTACCCTCGTTCACCCCGGCGGCCTTCAGCGGCAGATTCACCGTCACTTTGTGGGCCTCATCCGACAGGTTCGCCAGCGCCACGGCAGCCGCGCCTTCATCAGAGAGCCACGCGGACGCCAGCACCGACGGCATGTCAATCGGGTACGTGCCCGAGAACGAGCCCGTTCCCTCTCCCTTGATGCGCGGGTTGTCCCCTTCTGCCGCGACCTCTCCCAGGAATTGTCCCCACGCAAGAAACTCGTGCCCCTGATTCCTGCAGCGCGCCAGGTTGCGCAGGAATTCCGCCTCCGCGGCCACCTTCGGGTCCATGATCCTGTCCACATTGATCCATCCGAGCTGCGATCCCCATACGAAAGCGCGCGCCATCTTCGCCCGCCAGGGTAGCGAGCGCTGCAAGTCGTCGCCCGCGATGTACTGGAACCCGAACGAAAGCGCGCGGCCCGAGTAAACCGCCGGGAAGATCGGCACCGGACGCGCAACCGCCGATGTCGGCGTGTTCACCAGTAGCAGCGCGTCGAGCTGGTCGTTCCAGCACTCGCCGTCCTCCTCCGTCGTGAGAGCCTTGCCCTTCGGAAGCTCGCGGCGGATCCGGTCGAGCATCCGCCGGTAACCGCCCACCCAGAACGTGCCGCCGCCGGGAAGGTGGCCATGGTCTTCGGCCAGGCACCGCTCGGGATAGGCCGCGCCGATCTGGTCAATGTACACGGCGTCCACACCGCATTCCTGTGTCAGCCGCTTCACAATGCCGGCGACCTTGTTCTGCCAGAACTCCGTCGCGGGGCACATCACGTTCAGCGGAACCTTCGAGCCATACACCTCTGTGTAAGGCTCTCCGCTGTCTTTGCGCGCCGCCCACTTGCTGCCGCCCTCCTCGTTCCACGTCTTCGAGTTCGGGTCGCAGAGGCGTCCGTTGATGTAGGGCATCACGTGGAATCCCGCTTCCTGAAGCTTCTTGATCCCCTCGACGAACCCCGCCTTGGCCGGGAAATACTCGGGATAGAGCGTGTCGAAAGGAATCTCATGCCAGCGATACCAGTGAAGCGAAATCGGCACGCCGAAGTAAGCGGCGGCCTTCCGGCAGGGCTCGACGTTCGTCAGCGGCTCGGGGTCGGGCATCAGCCAGATGTCGGTCTCCCGCATCCAGTCCGGGATGCCGCGCTTCGCCAGCGAGAGGTTCTTTCCCCACTTCGTCTCGCTGGTGAACTCGCGGTAGATCCGCGCCGCCTCGTAGTAATCGCCCCGGAATGCGCCGATGGCTGCTTCGTAGGGCAGGCGGAAGCTGGTCGCCTTCCTGTCAATGGCGGGCCAGTTCGTGCACACGAAAGCAGCGCCTGCCGCATCTGCTCTGGCGTTCAGATGCTTGTGGCCGCCCGAGTGGTCGTGCAGCCCGATGTACAGCCCGCGCCCGCCGTTGTAGTAGGCGGCGAACTGCATGGCGGCCATCACCGAGGGGTACGTCCCGCCGTAGGACATGCCGGGCTTCACGCCGTACTCGAGGCCCCATCCGGCAGGGGCCGCGAACTTCAACCCGCGCCGCAGCGTGATGCCGGGGATTCTGGGGAAGTCCGCTCGCCGCACCTGCCAGCCCTCGGCCAGCTCCGCCGAAAGCGACCAGTGCGTCATGTTCGCCTTCGGCTCGGCGCGGACAGTCATCGTGACGCCCTTCAGCCCGCGAGACGCGTCTTCAGCCCATTCGATCGTGACCCGCTCCGGGCGCTCCTCGATGCGCGACACCTTCAGTCCGGTGCAGGGCACTTCGGCGGTCTGCGTGCCCGGTCCGCCGAGCGCAAGCTGCCAGAGCGCCTGTCCCTCGGCCGGCGCCTCCACCCACGCCGCCCGTCCGGTTGTCAGGCTGGTCAGGGCAAGCTGTCCGTCTCTTACAGAGAACTCCAGAGCCAGGTCGCCGCTCTTCAGCGCCGCTGTGGTGTCCTTCATTGCATTCTCTCCTCGTCCTGCCGCGGCTGAGATCAGCAGTGCCGCCGCCGCAAAGCAGATAATCCTGCACATGTCTGTGTTCATAGCTTGAAGTCTCCGCGCGGCAGTCAGCGCCCTGACCGCCACTCCCGGATCATCAGAATCAGCGTGCCGATGGCGCCAAGACCCAGGCACCCGGCCAGAGTACGGGCCGCCTTCCCGGCGTTCCCGGGTTTCACATCGTGTTTCATAGTTTCTGAGATCCTGCCTCTCATCTTTCTTGTGGCCCGTCGGATGAGATGTTCGGCGCGGCTCATCCGCCCTCCTGCCGCCGCGGAATGCGAGCGCTCCGGTAACAGAATTTGACTGTACGGCGGGCGCGCGGATATACTCCCAAGGTTCTCTGGGACCGCGCAGGAAAACTTCCAGGTCTCTAATGCCAGAGCTTCAGACCTGTACAGACATGGGTGCTATGGATCGACAGAAACTTTCGGCGCAACTACGCTCAACGTTCAAGAAGAGCGATACGAGAGCAATACGGCGGGACGGCGGCGTTCCGGGGACGGTGTACGGCAAGCGCATTGACGAGTCAATCAGCATCAAAGTGATGCTCGCGGACCTCAAGGCGTGCGTCGGGGGCGAAGCTGGCAGCAATGCCGTCATTGATCTCGTGATCGAAGGCAACGGCCAGACGCAGACTCTGCCGGTCCTTGTTGATTACATACAGATTGATCCGGTCAGCCGCGGCGTGCTGCACGTTGACTTCCACACCATTTCGATGGACGAGGAAGTCACCGCCAGCGTCCCCGTCGTGCTCCTTGGGGAATCGCCGGGCGTCAAAGAGGGCGGCACGCTCGACCACGTCCACCGTGAGTTGACGATCCAGGCGCTGCCCGGCAATATCCCGCCTCAAATCGAGGTTGACATCTCCGGGCTCGCCATCGGCGACTCGGTGAAGATCGGCGACCTGAGCATTCCGGACGTGGTCATCGAAGGCCCTGAGGATGACCCGGTCGTTGTGATCCGCGTCAGCCACGTTCACGAGGTTGATGAGCCGGAGGCCGAGGCAGAAGAGGCAGCCGAAGCCGCCGAAGAGGCGGCGCCCGCCTCCGGGGAGGCATCGGAAGCCGCCGAGTAGGCTTTCGCAAAGCGCCCCCTTTTGCGTTTTTGACTTGCCGGGCAACAGCATCCTTGCCGCGCCCGGCATTTCTGCTTTCTGCCTGCCACTGCGGCAGTTTCGTGGCACAGCACATATAATGCGCTGCGTGAAGGCATCAACCCCAGTATGTCCGTCGCGTGTTGAGTTACGGGCGGGTGCCGCGGTGCCGGTGGCGGAGCCGATCATCCGCCAGATCAACGGCATCGAGGACGAGCGCGCGCCTTCATCGCGCGTCATTCTGTTCAATGACGACTATCACTCGATGGAGGAGGTCGTCCTGCAGATTCAGAAGGCGACCGGATACAGCCTGGAAAAGGCCGAGGCGATCATGTTCGAAGCGCACACGGCCGGGCTGGCTGTCGTCTATGCGGGGGACCCGGATGATTGCAGGCGCGTCGCGGGCGTTCTGGAGCAGATCGGGCTCCATGTGTCGGTCGAAGCAGGGTGACACAATGCCCTGCAAAGCAAAGGGGGGCGGCCATTGAAACAGAGCGGGGGCAACGGGCGTATGATTCTGTTACTCTTTGCAGCGGCGCTTCTGACGGCAGGCTGTGGCGCAGCGCTCTTCGCCGCCGAAGACCCCAATCTGGCCATCGCGGTGGACGAGTGGAAGCCGAACGAAGACGGGGGCAACCCGCCCAGAGCATTCCCTGAAACCTCAATCCAGCCGGCAGGCTCGCCGGCCCTGCGCCTCATCTACACCGACTCGTCCCCCCACTGGGGAAATGTCGCGCGTCCGGTGCAGGTGCCGCCCACCACGCGAGCTGTGTCACTCCGCTTTTACAAGCATTCCGCCTCGCCCGGCGCGGCGCTTCATCTCTGGCTCAAGGAGCCGGACGGTGATGCCTGGGTGCAGGAGGTCGTCATTGAGGGCAAGGGCTTTGGCGACCTGACCAAAGGCTGGCACGACGTTCAGGCAGCCGTGGGCAGCTTCCGCCATGAGCCTCGCGGAGACGGGAAGCGCGGCATGGCGGCGGCCAGCAGCCTCATGGTCGGGTGCAACTTCGCGGACCTCGACGTGAGCTTCCAGGAGATACGCTTCATTCTCGCCGGGGAAACGCCCGGCGCATCGCCCGCTGTGCTTCCGCCGCCCACGCCCGAGGAAGGCGAGAAGGGCAGGGTCGCCATCCTCTCTGAGAATTTCGTGGAGCGCAGGGCCAACCCGCTGGAGGTTTTAGCAGCGTCTGTGGAGGATGAACGGGAGGATCTGCTCACGGAAGAAGATGAGGAGACCGGCTCTCCGTCCGCCGCCGACCCGCAATGGCTCGCGGAGATGGCAAGGCGCGCGGGCTACGGAGCGACGCTGCTCTCGGCCTCGGCGCTGGAAAGCCCGGGGTATCTCTCGCCCAACAGTTTCGACATCCTCATCATCCCGTCCGCCCCCTACTACCCCCTGCCGTGCGCGGGCGCCATCCGCTCTTTTTTGTCGGGCGGGGGCAGCCTGTTCACCACGGGAGGCTATGCGTTCGACAGGCCGTGTGTGCGGGCGGGCGGAGGTTGGCTGCCGGTTGAACAGTCTTTGACGGTCGAGGAGGTGGACAAAGGCATAGAGTCGGTGGGGCTGAACCATCGCTTCGGCATACCCGGCGACGGCCGCGGCCCGCAGCCCGGCCAGATTCCGCTGTTCGACCCCGCCAATCCGCTCAAGAGCGCGGCTTACGCCGAATCGCTGGTGCCCTTCATTCCGCGTGTCCGTCTGGACGGCCCCTTCGAGGGGTGGGCCGCCTCCGCGCTGCTCGGGTCGAACGACCCGGTGTTCCCCAAAGCGTACGCGAGGCGCATCCCGCTGCTGATGAGCTACGACCAGATCGGGCGCGAAGCGGGCGCTATCGGGCAGATCGTGCACAACTTCGCCGGGCCGTTCAAGGGTTCGAGCTGGGCGGCATTCGGCGTCACGAACACCGATCTGTTCTCGCGTAGCGGGCCGCTATCCATGGAGTTCGGGGACATCCTGGACCGGCTGCTTCAGAAGGTCTATCTCCGGTCGCTCAAGACCGATCTCGCGCTGTACAAGCCCGGCGAGTCCGCCACGCTCTCCGCCGTATGCGAGAATCTGTCGAAACAGTCGGTCAAGGTGTGGGTGCGTTTCGAGATTCAGGACCGCGATGGGATTCCCGTCGGCTCCCTCGCGCCGGTCGAGCAGGAGATAGCGGCCGGATTCGAGCAGCGCGTCGAATCCATCTGGAGCGTGCCGCCGGGCAGGGCTTCGGACCTCTATCGCGTGCGCTGCCAGATGGTGGCCGAGTCGCTCGAAGACGAGATGACGTCAGCGTTCTGCGTGGATGATCCCGCCCTCAGGGCCAAAGGGTTTCCGCTCGCCTTTCGCGACAACTACTTCCGGCGCGGCGAGGCTCCGGCGTTTCTGATCGGGACCAATCAGACGGGCGCCGTGTTCTCTTCCGAGTTCGAGAATCCGCTCGTGTGGGAGCGCGACCTGAAAGCGATGCGCTCGAATGGCCTCAGCATAATGCGCGTGTTGCATTTCAGCCCGTATGTCGTTTCCGAGACCGGCACGACGAGCGCCAAACCGCTGGAACTCGGCGTGGACAGGCTCCCGAAGTGGCTCGAGCGCAAGCTCGACGCGCTGGTGCAGCTTTCGGCCCGGCATCAGATCGTGCTGTTCCTGACGCTGCACGACTGGATGGGCGTGAACCTGACGGACGAGGAGCTGGCTGCCCAGCGCAAGTTCGCGAAGCTCGTGGCGGGGCGATACGCAGATTGCCCGCACGTGATGTACGATGTGCAGAACGAGCCAAACGTGCAACTCGGCGCTCCCGAATCGGACGCTGCGCTCTGGAACCGTTTCCTGCAGGAGAAGTATGGCGATCAGGCGGCGCTGGCGGCGGCTTGGGGTGCGTACCTCGGAGACGAGAAACTCGGCAGCGTTTCACTCGCGCCCACGCCCGGCGACTGGCCGAACGTGCGCGCCGCCGACCAGGACCTGTTCCGTGCGTGGCTGTTCAATAGATGGATGGCAGAAAACGCGGCAGGGGTTCGCGATGCCTCGAAGGCGCTCGTCACTGTTGGGTATCTTCAGACCGTGAGCGCTGCCGACCAGCTTATGGGCAACGTCTGGCAGGACTTCACGAACAAGCACTACTACGGCGCAAAGGAGCAGTTCCCGCACGAGATCAAGCTCATTGACCGGCGCTTCGCGGGCAAGGGGTTCTCCGCCGGTGAGTTCGGCAGTCTCCTCGACCAGCAGGCGCGCATTCAGGGACGCTCCCGCGAAGAGGCGGACTGGGACTGGTTCTACGAGGTCGCTGGAACCACGCTGGGACTCGGCGGCGCGTTCGTTCTCAACTGGTGCTGGAAGGAGATGCCCGACAATGTCTTCCCATGGGGCATCAGTTCGCCGAACGACGATGTCCCGCGCGAGACGCTGCTAGCGTTTCGCGCGTTTGCCCTTGCGACGCGCGGGTTTGTGCCTGCGTACGCCTCGCCTGCCGTGTTTCTGGTTGTTCCCGATCTGAACCGCATGGGCGCCGGGGGCGAGACCGTCAACAGAGCGGTGTATAACGCGATTGACGCCCTCATCCGGCAGCGGGTGGAGTTTGGCGTCATCAACGAGATGTCGCTGAAAGACCTGCCGCCCTCCGCGAAAGCCGTTTTTCTGCCCGTGCCGTATCTGCTCAGCGACGACGCCTTCGCGTCCCTGAAGTCCTTTGTCGGAGGCGGCGGCACGCTCTACGTTTCCGGCGACATTACCTTCGACGCGGCGCGCAAACGGACGCGGCAGGATCGGTTGAAGGATCTGTTCGGGCTGGAGTTCCGGAAGGAAGCCCAAGCCCCGCTGCAGGCGGGGAAGGCCGCCGGCGGCAATCTGCTTCCCGCAATCGAGGTCGCGGCGTCCGGCGCGGATCAGGCCGCGGAAACGGGTCTGTGGCTCAACAAGTGCGGCGGGGGGCAGGCGGTCTTCAACCCGGTGTCCGCAGAACTGGCGGGTATGCCGGTTCTGGAGTACGCGAAGGTGCTCGATCTGGCGGGCATCGAGCGTTTCCCCGTGACTCCGGACGACCCGTCGCTGATTGTTTACCGCACGGGCGGCGCGGACGAGCAGGCCTGGTTCCTGTACAACCGGGGCGAAAAGCCGGTGGGTGCCGCACTTCCGGGCGCGACGCAGCTTCGGATTGAACCCGGGCGCAAGGCGTTGGTCATCACCAAAGCAGGACAGGTCACAAGCCTCATCGCGCAGGGCGCGGTGAAACTCGCGGGCAAGGACTGGGCGGAGTTCGGTGCCGAGTGCATGGCTGTGAGCCTGGACGGCAAGCCGCTTGCCGATGCCGGGCAGATTGCGCTCTGTCCCCTCGGAACGTGCGAGATCAGGCTGCGCGGGTTCGCGGGCGGCGATGCCGAAGCGTGGGTGGGGGAGGTGGACGGCGACAGGTGGACGACGCTTGCCCGGCGATCACCGCAGCAGGCGGGCGGCCTGCTGATCATCCCGGCCGAAACGAGCCTGCGCTTCTCGCTGATTGTGCTCGGCCCCCGCGCCGAACTCCAGACCGCTGCCGACACCCTTGCGCGGAGGCTTGCCTTCTCCGAGTAGCGCCGTAACGTCGTTACCGATGGGCCGGGAGATGGCTCCCGGCCCTGGCCTTTTCCGGGACATTCGTCCCGCCCCCGGCTGCTGCTACTGCTTCGCGTTCAACCCCATCTGTACGTCGCCCGCCGAGCTGTTCTTGATCTTTTCGCCGCCGCGCAGCCGGTTGCCAACAATCATCGCCGCCTTCACGTCCTTGCCCAGCTCGATCTGAGACTTCCCCTCGTCCATGAAGTCGCATCCCTGCAGGCTCAGCCCGCCGTTAGTGGCGCGGATGCAGGGCACGCCGGAGCCTTTCTGGTCCCATCCGGTGAAGTGGCAGTTACTGAAGCTGTGCTGCCCCGATCCCTCGAGCACGGCGTGCGGTCCGGTCACGCCCTCCACGCCCCAGAACCCGCAGCCCGTGAACTTGACCGGGCCGCTGTTCGATGGCTTCACCTCGATTCCCGCCATAAACTGCCCGTTCGAGAACGACACCCCCGCGTGTCCCTGCACCGCCTCCACCAGCACCGCCGTCGGGCCGATGTCCGATCCGCACTGCGTCAGAACCGCGTTGCCCGGGCCATCCGCGAATGCTTTGAAGTGGAAGCCGACTTTGTACCAGATGCAGAAGCAGTTGTTCATGTACTCCCAGTCGGTGCGGCCGATGATAAACGCCGTCGCGTTCGCTTTCAGGTATGCCTGCATCGCGTCCGAGGAGTCCCAGAACGGCCACAGATGCACGTCCTCGATGCGCCCGACGTCGAAGCACTTGTCCACGAACACTCCGATGTGCAGCGGTTGCGCGTAGAGGCCCCGGATGAGATGCCGCCCGGCGGGAAAGGTGCCGAAGTCCACGCCCGCCCACGGGTTCACCAGCAGCACGTCCAGCACCGAGCAGTTGTCGCCGGTGCCGCGAATGGTCCAGGGATAGGGCTTGGGCTTCTCGGCGGACTGCTCCGGGTAGAAGACGGTGAGTCCTTTCAGCGTGCCATTCGCGTGCAGGGTGATGAACGGCTCGCCTTCCAGGCCGCCCTTGCTGTCCACGGCCAGCAGCGTCGTCCCCAGCATCTGCGTGCGCGCTGTCGGCGCCTCGAACACGCCCTTCAGGACGACATGATCCTTTACTTCCAGATGCCCTTTGATCAGGAAGTTTCCGCGCGGCAGGGTCACTTGCGTTCCTCCCACGGCGCTCGCGGCGTCAATCGCTTTCTGAATGGCGGCGGTGTCGTCGGTCTTGCCGTCCCCCTTCGCGCCGAAATCCATCACATTCAGCGCGGTGGGGTAGGCCTTGTTGGCGGCGGCTCCCGCCGTGCCGCATATCGCCAGCACAAGTATCAGCATGCATTCAATCAGTCGCATTGTCGGTCTCCTTGGGTTATGCCGGGCGCCCCGGCGCTACTGGAGCAGGCTTCGCGCCGCGAGGCCGGTCAGCAGGCCCCCGCGCGCAACAAGGTTAATCCATTGTATCTGCCGATTACAAGGTGAGTGCATTGTCGCCGGAGATCGGCGATCGACTGGCAGATGTTCTGCCAGTTGCTGTCCGGGGACGTGTGTCCCTCATTCGCGCGACCTCTGGGACCTTTACAGATCGGCGGGGAATGGCGAACCGCCCCTGGGCTTTCCGCCAATGCGGCGCGAGGCAGGAAAACGCACGGCATCAGCCAGTTCCAGCCGGACGCTGCCGTGTATGCCCGCACCCGTCGCTGGAAGGTTGCCGGCGTGGATTCGTCGTCTCCCTGGAATCCACGTTCAGGCGAACCAAGCTGGCGCTACCGAATCTGTTCGCAGTGCGATCTGCGGTACGCAGCTACGGAGCCACGGTGTCCCCGGTGTGGCGCGGATGAGCCGGGCGACTGCTTCCCGGGTATGGAATACGGCGGGTTTGTGGCCACACGAAACGAAAGCCCGGTTATTGACGAAGAGGAACGGTTTGCGGCCCGAAGCTGGGTTACCGTGCACCCGCAGTGGAACGGCGAAGTGTCCGCAAGATGGACGACTCCGCCCGGGTGGGCTCTGCGGTTGTCCGTCCGTGAGAACGTGCATTGGGTGAATGAAGGTCCTCCGCCAACAACCCCGGAAGGGCCGGAAGCGCCGCCTGTGTTGCACAACACTGTGCGGGGCTTCTTCATCTGTACATCCTGCTGGCGGACACTGTCTGCGGCGGGCAATGCGACGGATGGAGGTCGGCGCCGGAATGCCCGCCGGATCGGCGAGGATCGGGATCCGTTCGGGCACGATGGCGCCTGCGCCAACCGGGGGCAGTCACCACAGCCGATCGCGCTCATAGCCGCACGCGAAGCCGAGATTCTGCGCCTGCTGGCCTGCGTGCCGTCGGAGATTGACCACGGCGCACTGCAGACCTGGGGGCATTCGCTAGGTTACGCCCTCAGGCTTGGCATTGTGCGCCAGTTCGTTCTGAGTGACAGCGACATTGACTTCCTGTTTGAGGGAGCATGGATGATGACCGCTGGGGGCGGGGGGCAGTTCCGCGTGGCATCACTGGCGTTCATAGATCCGAGCGTTGGCGGAAGCGGTTACCTGCACCGGGTGGCACAGTCGCTGCACCTGGTTGCGCGGCAGGCGCTGGAGCACCTGGCGCATCCCGATTGCGAGACCGCCTGCTATCGCTGTCTGAAATCGAGCGGTACCACGAATACCTTCGCTGGCCTGGTACGACTGGCGAACTGGAGTCGCTGGCAGAGACCGCTCCCGAACCCGGGCCGCGCGAGACCGGAGATGTGCACGATCCGCGCCCTTGGCTCGAAGCCTACGCTGCGGGAGTCGGGTCGCCGCTGGAGTTGAAGTTCCTCAGGCTGTTCGAGCAGCAGGGCATCAAGGTCGAGAAGCAGGTGCCTGTGGCGCCAGATGATGCGGGGCTGCCGATCAGCGTGGCCGACTTCGCAATACCGGGCCGGCGTGTCGCGGTGTACGTGGACGGCGCCAGCTTCCATGCCGGTAGCAATCTGCGTCGTGATCTGTTCATCCGCGAGAGGCTTCGCACTGGCTCTCGTCCCTGGCATGTGGTTGAACTGCGGGCAACTGATCTTCAATATCCCGCGCGGGTTGTTGCCCGGCTCCAGGTTGGGTGACCGGAGGAGAAACCGGTGTTGCCCGTGAGACTCGGCGCAGATCGGAATCTGACGGTCCCGGTCGCCCCCTCTCCTGCCAGGAGAGGGGAGTTGTAAGGGGTAAAGCCGTAAAGCCGCAAGCCGTTACAGAGTCCTGGCGCAACGAAACCCGTCGTAGTAGCTGCCGCCGTAGCCCCGGTAGGCGCATCGAAAGTGGAAGCTGAAGACGCGGTCCCACGAGCCACCACGCAACACCACGCAACACCCGATGGCTGCCACTCGCTGGCGCCGACAGGTCGCCCCGCTTGTAACGTTCATACGCGCCTTCCTCCCACAAGTCCGCGCACCACTCCCGCACGTTCCCGCTCATCTGGTACAGGCCCCATGGGCTGCACCCCTCAGGGTAGCCCCAAACTCCGCAGGTCTCCTCATTCCCCTTGTTCCCGCTCCAACGGCACCGGCGGCCGTCCTCCCAGTCGCCGCCCCAGGGATACTCACGCCCGTCCACGCCCCGCGCCCCTTTCTCCCATTCCAGCTCCGTTGGAAGGCGAAGCCCCGCCCACTCGCAGTAGGCTTGCGCGTCGTCCCAGCTCACGCACACCACCGGGTGGTCCGCCTTCTCCGCGGTCAACTCCTCGATCTGCCGCTTCCGGCTGTCGCACATCCTGTTGAATCTCCCTTCGGCTATCGCCAAAAGGAAACTTCAACAAACACTGCCAGAAATCATGCCGTACAACCGTTCGCCATGATCAAGACGTGCACCCCTTGCCGGCGCTATGCCTGTGCTTGCGGACGCCGTCCCGCCGCTCATCAACTACCAGGACAAGGGAGCGGCGCAGCCGTGCCGGACGGGGCGTACAAGATCGCGTTCAGCATCTACGAGGTTCCGACGGGCGGAACGGCCATCTGGACGGAGACATACGATGCGCTTCAGGTGAAGGGCAGCGCGTTTCACGTGCTCCTCGGCAGCGTGCCGTACGCGATGGTAGCGGAGAAGGCGGCGAGCGCGACTGTCGCGTCGTCGTTGCCCCCCGAGCTTGCCCAGGCCCTCAGCCCACCTGGTTCCATAATGGCCTACGCTGGAGATGCCGCGCCGGACGGCTGGCTGCTCTGTGATGGAACCGACGTTTCACGGACAGCCTATGCTGCTCTGTTTAGTGTCATTGGGACCAAGTATGGTGCCGGCGCTTCTCAAGACACCTTCGCGCTCCCAGATCTGCGGCAGCGGTTTCCCATAGGAAAGTCGGTGTCGGGCACTGCTTCCACCCTTGGTGAAGCAGGCGGAGCCATCAACCATAGCCACAAGGGCTACGGCGCAGAAGGCGGCGATTTGCGCGCTGTGATTGGTACCTGCAATGGCCGTCCGAAGACGATCGGCCTGGTGGTGGTTGGCGCCATGGATCCCAACACGGGCGCAGGGTTTGGGGATCCGACATATGTCGCCGTCGGGGCCAGCAATGAGATTGGTGGTAGCTTCAGTCATTACTCCCCTGTTGTTGGCTATACCGGCACCAGTAACCCGCCTTTCCTGGTTGTGAACTACATCATTAAGACCTAAGCATGGGAATATCAAGAGTTTCTCTATGCTTCGGGAATGACAACGAGCACCATGGTAACGATAACCACCAGCCCGAATTCCCGAAGCCGGGAAACGCGCGGGGCGGCGCGGCAGCCATATCGAGTTCAGTCCGCAGGCGCTTCTGCGAGGCTGGCAGAAACGAAGGAGGAAACATGAGAAACAGGTCAATGATAGCCGGAGTCGCTGTGCTGATCCTGGCGGTTGCGGGATTCTGTCCGGCTGCAGCCGAGATCAACTCAGGCAGCGGCTTTCGCGCAAGCGACAACTTCGTGGTCGAGGATGTCCTCGGCGGCCTGACGGGGCCGCTGGCGGCGTCCGACAACTGGCAGATGTCCGCGGGGCCGCTCAATCCGGAGTTCGTGCGGCACGGAGGACTTCAGCACAGCGTTGTATGTCGAGGATGGCAGCGCGCTTGCCGGCATCCGCGTGGACCGCACCTACCTCCCGAGCGCGTCGGCAAGCAAGGGCGACTGGGTGGACGTGCAGGGGACGCTTCTGACCAGCAGCCAGGGAGAGCGCTACATCCGGCTGCAGAAGCTGACCCGGCGCTTCAGCGCCCAGCCGCTGCCCGTGGCGTGGAAGATGGCCGGGAAGGTGCTCGGCGGCGGGCCCGCGGGAGAAACCCCCGGCATCAACGGAGCCTTCGGCCTGAACAACGTCGGGCTTCTGGTGCAGGCGTGGGGAAGAGTCAGCTTCGTTGACGGCGGGGGACAGTTCTTCTATCTGGATGACGGGAGCGGGCTTTCGGACGGCAGCGGACTCGCAGGCGCCACGGGCGTGCGGGTGCTTCTGAACGGCCTTGCCTCCGGCAACAGCATCGCGCCGCCCACGAAGGGCAGCTTCGTGACCCTGCACGGCCTCAGCTCCGCCCAGAAGATCGGCGGCAAGGTCGTGCGGGCGCTGAGGCCAAGGGCGGCGGGGGATGTTGTGGTGGTGGAGTAGGCGAGCGGCGCGGTGAGCGAGATGCGGCGCGAGAACCCCAGCCGCATGCAGAGGCTCGCGCCATATGCCCTTGACCGGGCGGCCGAAGTGTTGTTGTATGGAGTATGACGGCGTGCGTTCAATGCGCGTCGCGTGCTCTGTGCATACGGGAGGGAACGTGTCAATCGCAACCACGACAGCGTGCCGGTCCGCGAGACTGACGATGGCCGGATCCATCGTTCTGGCTTTCGTGACCGCCTCTGTGGCTGGCGCTGTGGCGCCGGCCGTCACCAACATCACCGCGGCGCAGCGGCCGGGGCAGTCCCGGCTCGTGGACATCACCTACAACCTCACCGACCCGGATTCCGCCCGGCTTCTCGTGGAAGTCAAGATCTCCAGCGACGGCGGCGCGACCTGGAGCATCATCCCCACTGCCCTCACCGGCGACGTCGGGCAGAACGTGGCCCCGGGCACGGGCAAGCACATCGTATGGGACGCCGGGGCGGACATCCGGGGAGCGTACGGGACGCAGTACAAGGCCATGGTTACAGCGACCGAGAGCGGCTACACGGGCGAGATGATCTACGAGACGCTCTACCTGCCAGTGATCTGGCCGCGCAGCCAGGCGGATATACAGAGGGTGGAGTAGGCGGGCGGCTTGGAGGTCGAAGCTAGCCGAGTGCTTGCGTGTCCACAAAAACAGGGGAAGGCCACTGGATGCCAGACTCAAGAGACTCACGAATGTGACATTCTTACATTGGACGGCATGTGACATTTCTACTTTGGCCCGACAGCCATTGGCACGCCCATTGTCCCAGCGGGCGGGTGGTGCTATACTTGACACCGTTCCCGCGCTGCACCGTTGACCGGGACCTTTGGGAGGCATCAGTTGTGAAACGACTTGCATTGCTATTGAGAAGGTGGTGGGGCGTCGTCACAATTGCACAGGCTGTCAGCCTGTTCCTCATTGTGGCCGCCGAGACCGCGTATCTTTACCCGGTGTTCAATCGCGCCCAAGAGAGGGCACGAGAGTCGTCGTGCGCTAACAACCTGAAAGGGGTGGCACAAGCACTAATGATGTACTTGGACGACAACAACGACACGTTGCCGAGTTCCGTGGTGTGTGCCACCGGGAGTGCGCCAACTGAGCAGGAGATCACGAAATTCCTTACGGCGACTTTCACGGGTGCGCCGCCCACGGGGACGAAACCTGTGAGCTGGGGGCAGATCCTGCTGCCTTACATCTCCCTGTGGGAGAGCCGTGTCTACTGTCCTTCGGATGTGCTGCAAACAACCCTCTCGTACTGGTGGGTTGCTGCCATAGACCAGGCGTGGCGAACCCTTGGTGTCCGTAGCGCTACCCAGTTTTGCTGTCCTTCAGAGCAGATTGTGTTCTACGAGCATTCGGCCTGGCACTATGGAGGCGCCAGAGGCATCAGGGAGCAGTCGCTCATCAACGCAGTCTGCCTTGATGGCCACGTCCAGCGTCTGATAGTTCGCAACGGACCAAAGGCATACCCCTCGAAGACGGATGAGCAATCGGGTCAAGCTTCGCGGCGTACTGGCGCTCCGATGTACTTCAACTACGACACGGCAAAGGCCGCATTCCATCCGGGCGTCACGGACTACGTTGACCCCAGGGTCTATAGCCACAGCGGCTACTAGAGGCTGTAGAACCGTGACCGAGGAGTTGGCTGTGATACGCGAGGATTCTCGTAGGACTGTCTTGCTGATGCTTGCACTGGTGGGGCTGTTGTTCGCCTGTTCGTGCAGATGCTGCGCCGCGCTAGCGAAGCTCTACATCACTCCCGACATTGTGCGTCTCCAGGCCGGGCTTCAGATGCGGCTGACTCTCTTCGGGCTGAACGCCGATGGTGAGACCGTATCCGTTGGACAGGCAACGTGGTCCGCAACCGCTGGCGCGGGCACCGTCACTCAATCGGGGCTGTTCACAGCCGGAACCACGGTCGGCGCGTTTCCACAGGCCGTGACAGCACGCTACAGCGGACTGACGGCAACCGCCAACATTGAAGTCGTGCCGGCAGACAGCAACGGCGGCTACATCCTTGAGCGGTCGTGGAAGACCTCGGACGCCGCCAACAGCCTCGGGGGTAGCCTGGTCAACGGCGAGATGGTTGTGCCCCTTTCGGTCGCCGTTGATCGCTCGGGTAACGTGTTTGTGACCGATCCGGAGGGTCAGCGCGTCCAGAAGTTCGACAGGACCGGCCGATTCCTGGCTGCTTGGGACACCTACCTTGGTTGCTTCTTCGCTTATCCATACGGCGTGGCAGTGGACGCCAGCGGCTACGTCTATGTGACGGACGATTTTGCGATCCAGAAGTTCTCCGCACAAGGCACACTCATAACACAGTGGTACAACTGGACCCTGGTCCACGATACTGATTTTGGTTTCTGGGGTGTTGCGCCTCATCCTTCAGGTGGCGTCGTTGTTAGCGATCACCACAACCACAGGTTGGTCAGGGTCGATGCTTCGGGCACCACACTCGCGACCTGGGGTGACTACGGCGGCACGGGTGGGCTCTACAGGAACCCGGCAGGCCTTGCCTGCGACGGCTCCTACATTTACGTGGCGGACGTCCGCAATTACCGGGTTCAGAAACTGAACCTCAACGGTGACTACGTGCTGCACTGGGGCACCTCCGGCACCGGCCCGGGTCAGTTCACGTATGTTGAAGGAGTGGCATTTTCAGGCGGCTATGTCTATACGGTGGAGAGCTATTCCGGCCGCGTGCAGAAGTTCACCACAAACGGTGCATACGTCACCGAGTTTGGCGGGGCCGGAACGGGGCCGGGCCAGCTCTTCAGGCCCGAGGGCATCGCAGTGGACCAGTATGGCGCCGTCTATGTCGCGAATACAAACAGCGGCAGCATCTGCAAGTTTGTGCCTCTGCCACCGGAGACCGTCCCGCCCGACACGCAGATAACCAGCGGCCCCGCCAATGGCTCGCTTCTGTCCACGTCGTCCGTCACCTTCACTTTCACGGGTTCCGACGACGTCACGGCTACATCCTCGCTGCTTTACGCCACCCAACTCGACAGTGGGGCATGGTCAGCATACGGTTCGGCCACTTCAGCGCTTTACACCGGCCTATCATCCGGACAGCACACGTTCAGCGTGCGCGCGCGTGACGCGGCGGGCAACGTGGACCCGACGCCGGCCACGCGCACATTCACAACAGACACCACGCCGCCCACCACTCCTTCTGTCACTGATGACGGCGCCTGGCAGACGTCCAGAACGCAGATTCACGCGACGTTTTCCTCGTCAGATGGCGAGAGCGGCATAGCGGAGTACCGCTACGCGATCGGAACAAGCGCCTCCGACCCCGGGTCCGGCTATCTTGCCGGCTGGACTTCGACAGGCACGGCCGGCTCGGTCACGCGGACAGGACTTTCACTGAAGGACGGGCAGTCGTACTATGTGTACGTCAAGAGCCTGAACAACGCGGGACTTTGGAGCAGCGTGGGCGTGAGCGACGGTATCATGGTGGACACATCGCCCCCCGCAACCCCCGTGGTTGTGGACGACGGCGGCTATCAGGCGTCCACCACATCGCTTCACGCAAGTTGGTCTTCGACCGACCCTCAATCGGGCGTCACTGGGTACCAGTACGCGATCGGCGCCAGCGCGAGCGACCCGGGCTCTGGCTACATCGTCGGCTGGACGTCCGCGAGCTCCAGCGTGACGCGCACCGGCCTCTCGCTGACGAGCGGCCAGACCTATTACTTCTACGTCAAGGCTCAAAACGGCGCCGGAATGTGGAGCGCCGCCGGCACGAGCGACGGCATCACGGTTGATGCTTCCCCGCCCACCACGCCGGCAGTAGCCGACGATGGGCTGTTCCAGACCTCCCTCACTTCGCTGCACGCGAGCTGGACTTCGACCGACCCGCAATCGGGCATCGCGGAATACCAGTATGCGATCGGCACATCGCCGACAGTGCCCGCATCGGGCTTCCTGGTGCCGTGGACGTCCACCGGCACGACGCCATCCGTGACTGCTTCGCCAGTCACCCTCGCGCCCGGACAGGCTTACTACTTCTATGTCAAGGCGCGGAACGGCGCCGGGCAGTGGAGTCAGGCAAGCGTCAGCGACGGGATCATTCCAGACGTGACGCCGCCGGCGACGCCGTCCATCAGCATCCAGCAGGAGCAGAACGTCACCGGCAGCGACATCAAAGCGAGGTGGACTACGCGAGACTCGGAGTCGGGTATTGCCGAGTCGCTGTACGCTCTCGGAACGAGCGCCGCAGACCCCGGCAGCGGCTACATCGTGCCGTGGACATCGGCCGGATCCGGCCTCGCGGCAACCTTGCACGCTGTTGATCTCGCTCCGGGCAGCATATGCTACGTCTATGTCAGGTGCCGCAACGGCGCCGGAGCCTGGAGTGAAACGGGAGTCAGCGAAGAGATTCGGCTCCTGGAACCGCTCAAAGCGGCGCCGAAGACAGGAACGCTGACTCCGTCCTCGGGGCAGGTCGTGACAGGGACGCCACACACGTTCGAGGCGACCTTCGACGATCCCAACGGGTTCGCCGATATTGCAGATTGCCGGATCCTGCTGAACACGGTGCTGTCAGGCGCCAACGGCATATTCCTGCGGTTCGACCTGCTTGAGAACAAGATCTACCTGCGGAGCGATAACAACGCTGTCTGGCTGGGCGGCTTCGCGCCGGGGTCGGCCAACACCATCGAGAACAGCCGCTGCACAATCTTCTGTGCCGGCACAACCGTGAGTGGCCAGAACCAGCGTCTGACAATCGCCTGCAGCCTGCTGCTGAAGCCTGCGGCCGCCGGGAAGACGCTGAAGGAGTGGCTGTATGCCGGGGATCGGTCGGGCCTCGGGGACGGCTGGAACCTGGCGGGCGAGATCAGGGCAGTGTCGCTGCCTCCAGTGAACGTGAGCCTCGAGCCGAACAGCGGAAGACTGCCGGCATCGCGTCCGTTGACATTCACGACAGTGCAGTCGGACCCGAACGGCTTTCGCGATATCAAGGCCTCCTACCTCCTCATCAACAGCACGCTCACCGGCGTCGGGGGAGTCTATGCACGGTATGACGCTGCCGCGAACAAGCTCTACCTGCGCAATGACGCCAATACAGCCTGGTCTGGCGGCCACGCGCCCGGCTCGTCCGGCACAGTCGAAAACTCGCGCGCAATACTGTACTGCTCCGAGACGGCCGTGAGCGGCAGCGGCGACGCCCTGACGATCGGGTGGCGCCTGGAGATGAAGCCGACGATGGCCGGGCGCAGTTGCCTGGCCTGGCTCTATGCGTCTGATGCCGCAAACCTGTACACCGGCTTCGAGAAGAGAGGCGAGGTCAGCTTCGGAGGGGCGCCGGCGAACGTGAGCCTCGATCCGAACAGCGGAAAACTGCCGGCATCGCAGCTTGTGACGTTCACGACGGTGCAGACGGACCCGAACGGCTTTGACGACATCAAGGCCTCGTACATCCTCATCAACAGCACGCTCTCCGGCGTTGGCGCGGCCTACGCGTGGTATGACGCCGTCGCAAACAAGCTCTACCTGCGCAATGACGCCAATACAGCCTGGTCTGGCGGCTGCGCGCCCGGCGCGACCGATACCATCGAGAACTCTCGCGTAAAGCTGCACTGCTCCGAGACGGCCGTGAGCGGCAGCGGCGACACCCTCACGATCGGGTGGCGCCTGGAGATGAAGCCGCCGATGGTCGGGCAGAACCAGGCGATCTGGCTCTATGCCGCGGACATCGCCAACCAGAACACCGGTTTCGAGAAGAAGGGAGAGGTCAGCTTCGGAGGGCCGCCGGCAAACGTTTCCCTCGAACCCTCCGCAGGAGACAGCCTGTTGGGCGGAGCGAAGACGGCACTGACAGCGACGTATGCCGACCCGGACGGCAGTTCGGATATCCGCGGCGCATACCTGGTGCTGAACACCGCTCTTTCGTCCTTCCGCGGCATCTCGCTGTGGTACGACGAGGACGGCGACAAGCTGTATCTCCGCGACGACATGGATACCGCCTGGCTTGGGGGAGCGGCGCCTGGATCGGATGTGGTGATTCAGAACAGCTACTGCAAGCTCTACTGCGCCGAGACAACCATCGGCAGGAATGGCGGCAACCTCAGCGTCAGGTGGATGCTCGAACCGAAGGCGCCGGTAATGGGCAGGACCCTGAAGTCGTGGATGTATGTCCTCGACAGCGCGTCGCTTGCCGACGGCTGGGACCAGATCTATACCATCGGTGTGCCAGATCTCAACGTGTCCGTCGTGCCGATCAACACCAGCGTTCCGGCCGGGCAAGAAGTGATGATCACCGCCACCTGCCTGGCGCCCCGCGGCAAAGCCGCCACCAGCTCTTACCTGCTGTTGAACGCGTCTGGCACAGGCTCCGACCCGATCTACTTCGGCTATGACGGCCCGGCCAACAAGATGTATCTCAGGAACGATGCGAACAGCGCCTGGCTGGGCGGCTATGAGCCAGGCAGCGCGAACACCATCAGCAACAGGTTCGTAGCGATCAACTGCGCGAACAGCAGCGCGGCGATGGCCGACAACCAGCTCGAGATCCGGTGGTCGCTGACGCCGTTGGCGGATGCGGCAGGCCGGTCGTTTGGCGTCCGGATGTACACGATGGACACCGGCGGCCTCGCCGACGGCTGGGACCTGATGGGGACGCTGACGTTCGCGGGCCCGTGAGGCCTGAGCGCGGGCGGGTGGACATCTGCCGACGGAGGCGCAGTGGGAGAAGGCTGCGCGCGGGACTGGCAGCTATCCGAACGTGTGGCCCTGGGGGAACGTGTGGGACGCGGAGAAGTGCAACAACTGGTATGACCACAACTCCGCGGCGGGAGGCGGTTATTACCAGAGGTTTCAGACGGCTCCTGTGGGGAGTTATCCTTCGGGTGCGAGTCCGTATGGTTGTCAGGACATGGCTGGCAACGTTTGGGAGTGGGTTGCGGACTGGTACAGCAGCGGTTATCTGTGAGTCCTTCCACGGATCCTCCGGGGCCATCAAGCGGTAGCTATCGGGTCCTGCGCGGCGGTAGCTGGAGCAGCGACGCCACGACGGCCGCTGCGCCAGCCGCGGCAGCGGCTTCCCTTACAGCTACTGGAGCTTCGGCCTCGGGTTCCGTCTTGCCCGCTAGGTCTGGCCCTTTGTCTCTTTTGCTCTTTTCTCTTTTGATGTTTCGGATTTCGGATACACGCAATCCATCAGTTCTGCACGATGCGACATCCCGAAACACCACAGGCTTCTGCTCTTATCTGCTAACTGGCTAAGCAGCCTGCACGGGCTGCCGCCTTCAGCGCCTTGCCTCGGCGACCACTTCGATGAACCTGCGAGCGTTCTCGGTGATGGCAGTGAAGTCGCCGGTCTTCACCGCCTTTGCGTCCACCAGCTTGCCTCCCACGCCAACCGCCACCGCGCCGGCGCGGATGTACTCCGGGGCGGTGTTCAGGTCCACGTTGCCCGTTGGCATCAGCTTGATCTGGGGCAGCGGGCCGCGAATGTCCTTGAAGTAGGTGGGGGTGCCCACGGTGCCGGGAAAGACCTTGACCACGTCCGCGCCCGCCTTCCACGCCGTCACGATCTCGGTGGACGTCAGTGCTCCCGGCATCACGGCTTTGTCGTAGAGGCGGCAGGTCTGCATCACGCCTGCGTCCGTGCACGGGCCGACGATGAACTCCGCGCCCGCCAGTATCGCCAGCCGCGCCGTCACTGCGTCCAGCACGGTTCCTGCCCCCAGTATCACATCCTTGGGCAGCTCCTTCGAGGCCGCCCGTATCATCTCGATGGCGTCCGGCACGGTCATCGTGACCTCGAGCATGGTCACTCCGCCGTCCAGCAGCGCGCGCGAGACATCCATCAGCGCGCCCGCGTCATTCAGCCGGATAACCGCGACAACTCCCGTCCCCTCGAGCCTGTCCAGAACCTCTCGCTTACTGTGTGTCATCTATCTCTCGCGTCCCCTTTCGATATGTTATGCGGAACTGCCGGCGAGCTTCCTTCCGCCCGCCTTCAGGGCTTCCAGAAGCTCCCGGAAGTCCACCGTGGCAAAGGTTGTCAGGCTGTCGCTGACGGCATAGGGTATCAGCAGCCACTCGTTGTGAAGCATCGCCCCGCAGGTGTACACGACGTTTGGAACATAGCCGATCCGCTCGTCGCCCGTGGGCACAATCAAGGGTTCGCTCAACCGCCCGATCATGCGCGCTGGGTCTTCCAGATCGAGCAGCATCGCGCTGATGCAGTACTGCCTCATCGGCCCCACGCCGTGCGTCAGCAGCAGCCACCCCTCTTCCGTCTCGATGGGCGATCCGCAGTTGCCCATCAGCGACAGCTCCCAAGCGTACTCGGGCTCCTGAGCGATGCGCCCCTCGTTCCAGACAAGGACGTTGTCCGACTCCAGAATGTAGAGGCTCTCACCGTCCAGCCGCCCGCTCATCACGTAGCGCCCGTTGATCTTGCGCGGGAACAGCGCCATGCCCTTGTTCAGCGCATACTGCCCGCGCATCGTGTGCACCGCGATCGCGTGCGTGTCTCTCATCTCCATGAGCGTGGGGAAGACCGCCGTGCCGTTGAACGCGGTGTAGGTGCCGTAAAGGATCTGGGAGTTGTCTTCGTCCACAAACTGCACCAGCCGCAGATCCTCGATGCCCCGGCGCTCGTTCTCGGAGCGCGGGAAGATCACGATCTCCGACGGGTCCATTCCTTCTGGAATCTCGAGGCGGTAATCGGACCTTGCCAGGGTGAGCATGGTCGCCGCGCTCTCCTCCCAGGCGATGGGAAGAGGGTGGATGTTCATCGCGTCATCGAGAGCGGCGTTCAGCTCCGACAGAGTGAACTGATCCCCGAGTTCCCTCAGCACCATCTGCTGGAAGGGATCGTGCGCGCCAATGTCCACCAGCACGCGCCGGAACTGGCGGGTGTTGAACGCGGCGTCTTCCACTGCCTGCAGCGGACTGCGGTTGCGCGGCTGCTTCTCGAAGGTGATGTTGTTGTCGCGGTCAATGGCGCCGCTCCGGAACACCACGGACGAGAGATGGCCTTCGCCGGTCGCCCGGAAGCTCATCAGAAAGCGCGTCGTGCCCGGCGGGGCGCCGCTCTGGTCGTGCGCCCGCACGATGGACGGGTTGAACAGCGCCGCCGACTCGATGGCGTACTCCGACGTGAAGAACGCGCCGATGAGCATCCGGAGGTGTTCGGGCAACGGCAGGCTGGCATGGGGCACGAGGTGCTGGACGGCCCTGTAGTTCTCCTGCCAGGTCTCCACGATGTCCGCAATGTGCTCGCGATACTCCTCGCGCAGATCGGCGGCCATTTCCGCGGCCTTCTCATCGGGCAGGGCCAGAATCCGCTCGATGCGCCGGACGTTGCGGTGCTCCTCGGGCCAGGCGAAGAGCCTGGTGATGACGCGGCCCGGATTGGGTTTGATCCGGTAGGGAAGGCGGTTGACTTTCACTGTGTTGCCTGGGTGTTCGCTAATCACAGGTCATCTTACTCCGATGGCAGGGGTGTTGCGCAATGGCCATCCGCCTGAGTTTCGGAAGAACGCGCAATTCTTCGCACCCCGGAGGGGCATCCCGCGCACCCGGATTGTCCGCTTTTCGCAGCCGCCGTGTCGGGGCATTGCCGAAATCTGCTACAATATGCCCGTCCGTCTTGCGGAGAGGTGCCCGAGCGGTTTAAGGGAACGGTCTTGAAAACCGTCCTGGTGGCAACGCCAGCGTGGGTTCGAATCCCACCCTCTCCGCCAGATTTGAGCGTCAAACGGGCTGTCAAAGCCTCTTTTCGGTTTCCCGTCCGGCGCTGGCGATTGTTGACCCCGTACCCACGATCGGGCTGCCCGGTGCCGGGCTTGCAGCCCGCTGGCAGTGCCCTCTCAACGTCATTCCGGGCTTGACCCGGAATCCAGGGTCTGGGTCCGGCAGGGTGCTGAATCAAGTTCGTCTGTCGCCCCGAATGAGCGACCCCACAGCGCAGAGCGCGCCGGCACTGTACAGAATGCCAGGTGATACTGCGCATTACGTATATCAGACGGATAGCTGAGCCGGCGTCTTTGTGCGGCGTCCGGCAACACCCGGAAACAGGCCGAATCCCGTTTGTGCGCGAAATGCCTCGGAGGCCGGCCGCAAACTGCGGTTTTGTGGGGAACACGCACGCAACCGGACGGTATGTCACCCAGAAGCGAAGCAAAACGAAAAGAGCAACTCGGAAACGATTGACAGGGGGCCAGCGGCGTGTTACAAGTAGCCTGCGGCTGCACTATTTGCCTGCACGGGCGGTGCGGCCACGGGACGAATCCGGGCGTGTCAGGAAGTTCAGGAATGCCTAATGAGCGACGAGATATCAGGCGGAAATGGACTGATCGCCGCTGAGAGACGGCGCAGGGTGTATGAAATCGCGCTTCGCAAAGGCTCGGTCAACGTCTCCGAGCTCGCGGATCTGCCGGGGAGCGCCGCCGCCAGCATACGGCGCGACCTTAACGTTCTCGATAACGAAGGCAAACTCGTCAGGTCGCACGGTGGCGCGCTTGTCAAGGACAGGATGGCCGCTCGCCCTGAGTACTCCGAGACCCGCGACAGTTGCACGCGTGAGAAGGCCGCAATCGGCGCGGCGGCGGCGCTGCTGCCGCAGGAAGGCTCTGTCGCCCTAACGGGCGGCACCACACCCGGGAACTCGCCCTGCGTGTTCCGGTGGACCTCAAGATTCGCGTCGTCACCACCTCCGTCGAGATTGCCTACCACCTCGTCACCCACACATCAGCCACGGTGCACGTGCTCGGAGGGGTGGTCAGGCCGGATACCAGCACTATCAACTTCATCTCAGACCCGGCGCTCGACATGCTCTACTGGGACACTACATTCCTCAGCGTGGTGGCGCTGGACGTCGAGGCGGGTCTCACGACCGTTGACACAGACGCCGCGCTTTGCATGCGGCGCATCATCAGTCGCGGCAACAGGCTTGTGCTGCTCTGCGATTCGTCAAAGCTGGGCTGCTACTCGCATGCGCAGGTTGGCCCGGTGACCATGGCCGATGTGCTGGTCACCGACCCGGGCGCCAACCCTGTCTTTGTGGACGCTATCAGAGAGCAAGGGGTGGATGTGGTGGTTGCAGGTGCTGAGGGGAGCAACAGGGCTTGAGGCTTTCGGCACAGCATCCGGAGTTATAGGGAGTTCTAGTGAGTATGGACAGTTCATCAGGATCGGATACCCGCAAGGGCAGTACACGAAGGGAGTTTCTTGTGAATACGGGGATCGCGCTCGGGAGTGCTATCGTTGCGCCGAACGTCGTGCTGGCGCAGACGGGCAGCAGGAAGCCGCTGAAGAAGGTTCGCATTGGAATTGTCGGTGGAGGATTCGGCAACGGCATGGCCTGGCACCGGCATCCGGACTGCGTTGTGCAGGCGGTCAGCGATTTGAGAGAAGACCGGCGCAACGCGCTGGTTCAGCACTACCAGTGCAACAACGCTTACAACTCGCTCGAAGAGCTCATCAAAGACCCCAACGTGGATGCGGTGGCCGTCTTCACGGAAGCCCCGAACCATGTGAAGCACGCTATCGAGTGCTTCAAGGCGGGCAAGCATGTCATCAGCGCCGTTCCCGCCGCGACCAGCCTGGAAGACGCCGAGAGGCTCCGGGACGCGGTGCAGAAGACCGGCCTCACCTACATGATGTTCGAGACCAGCTACTACCGGCAGGGCACGATTTCCGCCCGCAAGTTCTACAAAGAGGGCAAGTTCGGAAAGCTGTTCTACACGGAGGCGGAGTACTTCCATCCCAACCCTCCGGGGTTCATCAGCCCGCTGTGGCATGACCCTCAGGGAAAGCGCACATGGCGGTACGCCCTTCCGCCGATGTGGTATCCCACACACGCGACAGCGTTTCTAGTGGGCGTGACGGGCGAGCGGCTCGTGAGCGTCATGTGTCTCGGCTTCAACGATGGCACGGAACCGTATCAGAACAACAGCTACAAGAACCCGTTCGGGTCTCAGGTGGCACTGTTCAAGACGAACCGGGCCAACACTCTGCGGGTTGGCCAGATCTGGCGCGGGGCGGTGCGCGGCACGGAGCGCGCCGAGTGGTACGGCAACAAGTTCAGCTTCTTTATGGAGCACCCCAACGGCATGGGGCCGGTCATTGTCCGCACGAGCGGCCAGATCGAGAGAGACGATGGCGGGTTCGAGCGGCAGATGTCGGAGTTTGAGCAGTACGACCAGCCTATGTGGTGGAAAACCGAAATGCTGCCCGAGCCTCTGCGGCAGGATTCGGGCCACGGCGGCTCTCACAACTTCCTTGTTCACGAGTTCGTGGACGCGCTGGTGAAGGGCCGGAAGCCCGCCATTGATGTCTATGAGGCTCTTGCATATACGGTTCCCGGTATTATCGCGCACCAGTCCTCCATGAAGGGTGGGCTGCAGATGCGTGTTCCGAGCTTCGACCCCACGGCCTAGCACACAGCCAGCCAACCGCCGGTACCCGGCGGCTGGTGGGGGGCATCCCCGTACCTCCTGTGCGGGGATGCCCCCGATTGATGTCCGGCGCAGCCGGCTGCACGACACGGAGGAACAATGGCTATTCAGACACCCAAAGGCAGGCCCGTTGACAGAAGAGTCTATGAAGAGGAGCTTCTTCCGTGGCTGCCTGACCGGATCCTGGATATCCACGTCCACATCTATCTGCGCGAGCACATTGCCCCGGTCAGCGAGGAGCGCAAGCGTGAACGCTGGACGACGGAGATCGCGACACAGCACTCCTTCGAGGAGATGCGCGACAACTTCCAGATGCTGTTTCCCGAGCAGCGTGTTTCGGCTCTGGTGTTCGGGTATGTGACGCGCGAGACGGACGTCGAGGTGAACAACCGGTATGTCCTCGACGGTATTTCGGACCCCCGCAACGACGCCGTCGCTCTCTTTGTGACGCGCCCCGAGTACGATCCGTCCGTCATCGAGCAGGCCATCAGCGGGCAGGGGTTCCTGGGGATCAAGCCCTACCCGGACCTCTCGCCGCAGAAGAGCCTGGAGGTGAGCGTATACGACTTCCTTCCGCGCGAGCATCTGGAGGTTCTCGACCGGCTCGGCGGCATCGTGATGCTGCATATCCCCCGCGTGGGCAGGCTGGCCGACCCGGACAACATCCGGGAGGTGCTCGAGATAGCCGACGAGTATCCCGGCGCCAGGCTTATCGTCGCGCATGTGGGGCGGGCCTACTGCCTGCCGACCGCCCGGCGCGGACTGCCGCGTTTCGCCGGGCGCGAAGACATTCTCTTTGATATTACCGCAAACGTGAACCCCGACGTGATCGAGCTTGCGCTCCAGACCGCCGGGCCCGACCGGCTTCTCTTCGGCAGCGACCTGCCCATCATGCTTATGCGCGGCTACCGGGAATACGACGGCGAGGACTACATCAACTACACGGATGGGCCGTACTCGTGGAACACGAACCGAAAGAGCCCGGAGATCGAAGCGAACTACACCTTCTTTCTCTACGAAGGGGTGCGGGCTTTGATTACGGCTGTCAAACGGCTCGGCATGGGCAGGGACGTGGTCGAGAAGGTCATGTATTCGAACGGGGCAAGGCTTCTGGGGTGGCCGGCGGACGGATCGTCCGGCAAGTGAGCGCGTCCGCGTGATGCGCCGCGAGGCGCAACCTCTATCAACGGGAAGGAATCAGGTGAGAATTGGAGCTAGGCGGGATAGATATCAGCATCTTCGTGCTGTATGTGGTCGTGGTGATTGCGCTCGGGATGTACGCCGTGCGCAAAACGAAGAGCAGCGGGCGTGATTACTTCCTCGCGGGCGAGAAGCTGCCGTGGTGGCTCATCGGGGGCAGCGTTTCAACTGACGGCAGGAGATTGCGGCCCCGCGGGTTCGCCGTGCTGGCGGCGGCAGTTCTGATGGGAGCGATCTGCATGACGGGAGATGCGCGGGCGGCGACGCTGGACTGGCACCAGAAGGCGTATGGCGACGGCAGGCACAACGCCTTCACCGACCTTGCACTCTACAGGGGGCATTACTATCTCTGTTTCCGTCATGGGGCGTCACATCTTTCGATGGACGGCGAGATCCGCGTGATGCGCAGCAGCGACATGAAGACGTGGGATCCCTGCGCGACGCTCGACACGCTCGGCGATGACCGCGACCCGCATTTCACGGTGACGGATGACAGGCTCTTCGTCTATTTCGGCACTTGGGACCTTGCCCACGCCGTGGACAACGGCGTGCCGGGCAGGGGCAAGCTCCGTTCTCACTTTGCCTCTTCGGAGGACGGCATTCACTGGTCGAAGGTGCAGGGCGTGTACGAGTCCCGGTGGTGGCTGTGGCGCGTCCGCTGGCTGAAGGGCGCGTTCTACAGCGCCGCGTATTCGAGCAACTGGCCCTCCGGCGGCAAGGAAGGCATGCGGCTGCTGAGGTCGCAAGACGGCCTCAAGTGGGACATCGTCAGCGCAATCCCGAACGCGCGGACTCCGGACGAAGCGGACATGCGCTTCCTCGCCGATGGCTCTGTCGAGCTGGTCGCGCGCTCCGGCGAGCGCAACGCAAACGCGATGCTGTTCCGCAGCGATCCCTCGCTCAAGACGTGGCACCGCATAGACCTGGAGGTGCTCATTCACTCGCCGGTGATGCTCACCTGGAAGGGCCGCTGTTTCATCGCGGGCCGCGGGCGCGACGGCGACACCGCGTATCCCGGCCTGCTCCTAGACCCCGCCGCGGCCGGAGCAGATCAGCCCTCCTTCCTCGTGAGCTGGTACTCTCAGCACGCCCGCGCGCAGGATGCCCGCGACGAAGCCTCCGTGTACGTCGGGCGCATCACGCTGAGGCCCTGATGAAGGCCACGTCCACAAGAGCGCTTTCGGCGGGGTCACTCTAGTGCGCTTCCGCGATCACGACCCGGGCGTTGACCTGTGCGGCGAATGGTCGTTCGCGTACAGCGAAGGGCCGGAGTTGCGCCGCTTCACGTCCGTCGCAGACCTCGAAGCGGCAGGCTGCGCGCTGCTGTCCTGCACCGTGCCGGGCAACTTCGAACTCGACCTGCACCGCAACGGCATCATCCCCGAGCCGTTCTTCGGAATGAACATCGCAGGCCTCACCCGCTGGGAGCGCTCGCACGTCTGGTACGCGCGCCGTTTCCAGGCGGAGGATATGCCCGGGTTCGACGCGGAGCTTGTCTTCGAGGGTATTGATTGCTTCGCCGATGTCTTCCTGAACGGGGAGCTCGCCGGCAGCGCGGACAACATGCTCATCGAGCACGTCTTTCCGGTCAACGGGCTTCTGAGAGGGGAGAACGAGCTTCTCGTCCACATCCGGCCGGCTGTCGAGGAGGCGAAGAAGTTCAGCTATCCGCCCTCCGTGGGGGCTCTCGGCGGCTTCCTCGAGTCGCTCTACGTGCGAAAAGCGCCCCATATGTACGGTTGGGACATCATGCCGCGCGCGGTCTCGGCCGGAATCTGGCGGCTGGTCGCCCTGCGCTTCCGCCCGAAGGAGCGGCTGGAGACGGCATTCCTGCGCACGGTGAGCACATCCGGCGAGGCGGCGCATCTCGCGTTGCATTACACAGCCGCGCTGTCCGGCGAAGCGGACGTCCGGGTCGAGATTGCGGGTCGGTGCGGCGATTCGGAGTTCCACGCTTCGCAACAGGCCGGAGCCATCGGTGGTGTTCTGGGTGTCAACGTCTGTGGTCCGAGGCTCTGGTGGCCGCGTGGGCGCGGAGAGCAGAACCTTTATGACGTGACCGTGCGCCTCACGCGTGGCGGAGAAGAGCTGGACCGGCTCACCTTCACCCACGGAATCCGCACAATCGCGCTCGACCGTACCAGCGTCACAGACGAATCGGGCAGCGGCGAGTTCTGCTTCCGGGTGAACGGCGAGCGGTTCTTTGCGTTGGGCACGAACTGGGTTCCCGTGGATGCCTACCACTCGCGTGATGCCGAACGCCTCCCGCGGGTTCTTGATCTGGCCCAGGACATCGGCTGCAACATGATCCGCTGCTGGGGCGGCAATGTTTACGAGAACGATCTGTTCTACGACTGCTGCGACCGCCGCGGCATTCTCGTCTGGCAGGACTTCGCCATGGCGTGCCGCTTCCCCCCGCAGGATGAGGCCCACCAGCGGGTAATCGCCGCTGAGGCAAGGACGGTCGTCCGGCGGCTGCGCCAGCACGCCTGCCTTGCGCTCTGGTCGGGAGACAACGAGGTTGATTCCGGGATCGTGGCGGCGGGGCGCAACCCCAACGATAACGTTCTCACCCGCCGCGTCATTCCGGATGTGCTGAAGGAAGAAGACCCTGCCACGCCCTACATCCCCAGTTCGCCGTACATAGACGAAACGGCGTTCGCCGCGCACGGAAGCCCACCCGAGGACCATCCCTGGGGACCCCGGGACTACTACAAGAGCGATTTCTACCGGGGCGCCGCGTGCCACTTCGCCAGCGAGATGGGCTACCACGGATGCCCGTCGGCGGAGTCCATCCGCAGGTTCATCTCGCCGGAGAAGGTCTGGCCGTATCAGGACAACTGCGAATGGACTCTGCACGCCACCGACCCCGTGCCGGGCGTGGACAACTTCGGCTACCGCGTCGAACTGATGGCCAGCCAGGTCCGAAATCTGTTTGGCGAGGCGCCCGGCAATCTCGAAGACTTCGTGTTCGCAAGCCAGGCGTCGCAGGCCGAGGCGGTCAAGTTCTTTATCGAGATGTTCCGCACGGGCAAGTGGCGGCGCACGGGCATTATCTGGTGGAACCTGATGGACGGGTGGCCGCAGTTCTCAGACGCCGTTGTGGACTACTACTTCACGAAGAAGCTGGCGTACTCGTTCATCAAACGCTGCCAGCAGCCTCTGCTGCTTGCTCTCCGCGAGCCCGAAGGCGGTTGTCAGGAGCTAGCCGCCTGCAACGACAGCCGCGACGCCATCGAGTTGCAGTACACGGTCACGGACGCGGGCACGGGCGCTCAGATCGCGGCGGGGCGCGCAACGGCGGGGGTGGATGCCGTCACCACGCTCGATCGCATCCCTTACAGCCCGTCCGAACAACGGCTCTGGGTCCTGCGCTGGACGAGCGCGTCCGGAGACGGCCTGAGCCACTACCTCGCGGGCGTTCCGCCCTTCGATCTGGAGCAATATCGCCGCTGGATCGCGGGAGTGACGGAATCGCTGAGACGCTGAGGCGGTAGAATCGCGGAGACGCGGAACGGACGGAGGCACGGAATCCGGGTTTCCGCGCTTCCGCGATTCAGGACGATGCGGTGGTCAGTCCTTCAGGCCGTGCGCTGCGGCGGCGTCGGACGGACGCTTGCCGCCCTGCACCACCTCAACCAGCGCGCGCTGAAATGCCGCCGGGTCGTCCACCTGGATCGCGTTGCGACCGAACACGACGCCTCGCCCGCCGCCCTTGATGATCCGCTCCGCAAGCTCGAGCGCCTGAATCTGGCGCGGGGTCTTCTCCGCGCCCAGGCCCAGAATCGGCGCCGGGCAGGCCTTCGTGACTTCGTCGAACTTGATGGTGCAGTAGGTCTTGATCAGATCCGCGCCCAACTCGGCGATGATGCGGCAGCCTCGATACACTTGCTCGTGAAGCTGCTCCGGCGACAGGCGGTCGGGCCGGGCGGGGAAATACTCGCCGACAACCGGCAGTCCGAGCGAGCGCGCCTCGGCCGTCAGGCGGCAGAAAAGCTCGACATTGGCGGCGTCTCGCGCCTCGCTGCCCGTCTGCAGAGTCAGGCACACCAGCACGATGTCCGCGCCGAGCGCTACGGCCTCAGCCGGAGACGCCGCCTGCACGGCGATGCCCTGATCGTAGTCCCAGTGGAAGCAGAAGTGGCTGCTCCAGTTGATCCGCACCATCGCAAGTGGCGAACCCTTCGCAGTGAACGCATGGCCGCAGTGCTTCATCATCCCCGGCGAGAGCAGGATCGCCGACACGCAGGGGGCCACCTTCCTGATGACCTCCGGCAGGTCAATCATGCCCGGAAGCGGGCCGTCGAACTCGCCGTGGTCAATGGCCACAACGGTGGCGTTTCCGCCCGAAAACAGCCTGCCAAGCCGGATGTCTTTTCCAGTCATTCAGTCCTATCCTCTCGATGAAGCAGCCCGGAAGCGATACTGCGCGCTCAGGCTGAGTAGAAGTCCAAGGCCTTCGCGTAGGCCATGAGATAGCGTTCGTACGTGGCGGATTCGGCCTCCACCCGTTCGGGCCGGGGCTCAATGACGCGCACCGCGCCTCCGCTCCAGCCGTCCGACAACGCGCCCGCCGCCAGCTTCGCCGCGCCGTAGCAGGCCGACTCGGAGCAGTTCCAGACCTCGACCGGCAGGGCCAAGATGTCGGCGGCAAGCTGCGGCCAGAACGCGCTGTGCGTCGCGCCGCCCACCATGCGGATTCGCTCCGGGCGTCCCGCGAGAGCAGCGCACGCGTCCATGTTCCGCCGCGCCTCGAACACCAGCCCCCGCATCACCGCCAGATCGATGTCCTCCGGCGTGTGCGACAGCGTGAGGCCCACAATCGTCCCTCGAGATTCCTGACGCCAGTCCGGGCTGAGACCCCCGTACAGGTGGGGGATGAAGATCAGGGGCTCGTTCGGGCTGCCGGCGGTCTTCGCGGCTTCTCCTGCCAGAGTGCGCCGCGCCCAGTCGTACACCGTCCCGCCGCTGAACGGCAGCACCATGCCCCACTCATCGGCGCGCACGTGGCAGCATCCGGAGATGCCCAGTCCCGGATCAACCACCGGGTTGCCGCTGACGCCGTAGAGCACCCACGCCGTTCCGCACGACAGCACGCTTCGCCCGCCAGGCGCGGCCGACGCGCCGTGCGCCGCCGCGGCCTGGTCGAACGCGCCCGACACCAGATGCACATCCGGGCTCAGGCCGAGTTCGTCGGCGGTCGCTGGAAGCAGGCCTGCAATCGTCTCGCCCGACTCCAGCACATCGGGAAGACTGTCTTCCCCCACACCGAGTTGCTCCAGAACCGCGCCCGACCACGTCCGCCGCGCCGGGCTGAAGAGCGGAGTCCACGAGACGCTCGGCGTGTCCACGGCGCATCTGCCCGTCAGCCGAAGCGACATGTAGTCCGGAATCCATCCGATTCGGCCTGCCTTCAGCGTCTCGGGTTCGTTTTCCGCCAGCCACCAGATGGAGCAGACCGACCGGTACGGAGTGAGCTTGTGTCCGGTTTCGGCGTACCAGAACTGCTGGCCAACCTCGGAGACGCTCTTCTCAAAGGTGTCCGTGGCGCGGCAGTCCATCCAGCTTATCGCCGGGCGCACGGCGCGGCCGCTGCTGTCGTAGATGACCAGCGTGTCGCCCTGAGTGCTGAGCGCGAGCGATGCGATGTCGCCCGCGGACCTCCCGGCGTCACGAAGCTGCCGGACGCACTCGCGCACAACTGCCGGCAGGGCCCGCCAGTAGTCTTCCGGATCCTGTTCCGCCCATCCCTGCCGGGGATGAGTGAGGCCGTACGGGTGCTGCGCAAGCGCCAGAATCGTGCCGTCCGAGTCCACCGCGAGGCACTTCGCCGAGGTGGTCCCGATATCCGCGCCCAGGTAAATGCTGCTCACTGTAGCCCCGCGTCCACCGGCACTGTGGACTGGTTCTTGTGCGATTCGAGCGCGGCCGTGAAAAGCCGATGGCTGAGAGCCGTCTCTTCGGGCGTGACACAGCCGGTGAACAGCGACGGCGCCTGTCCGTGCACCAGCTCATACAGAAACGCCGCCCACATCTGCAGCACTGCGTCCGAGAACCCGAACTCGAAGATGCCGCCCGTGATACTCTTGAACGCCGTCTCGTGCCCCATGTCTATGTGCAGCCACGCCTGCTCGCCCTTCCGCGAGTAGTCCATGATCCTGATGCTGTCGGTGTTTTTCGAGTTGTACCCCACGCTCTTGCGCATACCGAGCACTTCGCAGTACCAGGTATCCTTCTCGCCGGGGGCGATCCTCTGCGTCTTGATAGTCCACGGGAACAGCTTGCCCGTGCGCGGGTCGAGCGTCTCGCAGAACATCGTGCCGTTGTCCCATGTCTCGCATGGGACCATCCCGCCCTTGCCGTCCGGGCGCTCGGTAATCAGCTTCGAAAGGATGGCCCGGACGTTCTTCGGAACCCAGCCCGCGCGGAACGGCACATGGCAGGGATGCATGCCCAGATCACCCAGGCACCCGTACTCCCCATTGAACTGCTTCATCCGCTTCCAGTTGATCGGTTTGGCGGGGTCCATGTCGCTCGAGTGCAAAAAGCCCGTGTTGACTTCGATGATCTCGCCGCACTCTCCCGACTCGACCATGCGGCACAGACGCTGCATGGCGGGGATGAACGGGTATTCCGACGAACACCGCACGAACACGCCCGGGTGCTCCGCGATGCACTCCATGATGGCGCGGTTCGCTGGCAGGTCTATGCCGAAGGGCTTCTCGCCCATCAGGTGCTTGCCCGCGCGAATGGTGTCGCAGTAGAACTGCTGGTGCAGGTTGTGCGGAACCGCACAGTAAACTGCTTCCACGTCCGGGTTCCGCAGTATGTCCCGGTAGTCGGACGTGACCTGCTTGACGCTGTCGAAATGCTGCCGGAACCAGTCGAGCATCGCCTCGCTGGTGTCGCAGACGGCCACGATCTCCGGGCGCACGTCCATTTCGGGCAAATGACACCGGCGCGCGGCCGCGCTCGCGAACTCCCGGCCCATTAGCCCGCAGCCGATAATGCCGAACCGCACCGTCTTCATCACGCGTACCCCAGCTTCGCCTGCACCTCCGCGATGGATTCCTCGATGATGTCCATGGCCTTTTCGGCGAGCGCGTCGGACATGACTATCGGTGGGCTCATGCGCAAGATGTGTCCTGCCGGGACCCACGCCAGTCCCTTCCGGAAGGCCGTCTGATAGACCAGCTTGCCCGCCTCGTCGAACGGCTCCTTGGTGGCCTTGCCCTTCACGAGTTCGATTCCCATCAGGCAGCCCTTCACGCGGGTGTCGCCGACGATGTTGTACTTTGATGTCCAGTGCGCCATCTTGCGGCGGAAGAGATCCTCCAGGTGCATAGCGCGCTCCAGCAGGTTCTCCTCTTCAATCGCCTCGATGCAGGCAAGCGCTGCCGCGCACGCCATCGGGTTTCCTCCGTAGCTCGTGCTGGCGCTGATCTTGTCCACGGCGTCCGCGTACTGCTCGCGCACCACCATCGCCGTCACGGGGAAGCCGTTGCCGAAGCCCTTGCCGAGCGTCACGACGTCCGGCATCACGTCCCAGTGCTCCATGCACAGATACTTGCCCGTGCGCCCCATGCTGGTGAGCACCTCGTCCGCGAACAGCAGAATGCCCCGCTCGTCGCAGAACTTGCGCAGCTTCGGGAAGAAGTCGTCCGGAGGCATCACCGAGCCGCCCCAGCCCTGAATCGGCTCCAGCACGAATGCCGCCACGTCGCCGGCCGTTGCGTTCGTAATGAAGCTGGCGTAGAGCTCCAGATACTTCTCCGTGTCCAGCGAGCCATCGTTCCGGGTGAACAGCGGCCGGTACGTGTCCGGGCGGGGCAGAAGATAGAACCCGGGTGAACGGGTGGGGCCATACAGCTTGTTCGTGCTCGCAAGGCTGACGGCGTGCCCGGTCTTGCCGTGGAAGTCGCGGAAGCAGGAGAGGAACTCCTGCCTGCTCGTCGCTGCGCGGCAGGTGCGCAGTCCCGCCTCCACCGCAGTCGTTCCGCTGTCGTAAAGCTGAACGCCCTTGAGGTCGCCGGGCAACACTTCCACCAGCTTCTCCAGCAGCTTCACCTTGATCGGCGTCGTGAAGTCGTGGGCGTTCATCAGCGTGTTCGCCGCCTTCGCGACCGCCTCCGAGACCTTCGGATGACAGTGGCCGAGCGTCGTCACGTATATGCCGCTCGAGAAGTCTATGTAGCGGTTGCCGTCCACGTCCTCCAGCACGCAGCCGTGTCCCTTTTCGAAGACGACGGGAAACAAGCGCACCTGACCCGAGAGCCCCCGTATGATGCTCGACGCCCTGCCGTGCATCTCGCGGGATTTCGGCCCGGGCGGCTCGGTGACCAGATGGGGCAGGGAAGCGGGATCAACATCCGCCCAGTAACGTTCGCCATTTGCTGCTGCCATGTTCGGGAAACCTCCAGAAGCGGCCGGATATGCTGTCTTCGGCCTGCTCTCATTAACTCAAGATTCTCCGCCAATGTCAAGCAAAACGCACATACTCCGCAGACATGCTCAGAACACTGGCGTCTTTCCGTTGACGAATGCCGGACGAAGTCCTATCATCCAGCAGGCAGGCAGCATTATGAGCAGACAGAAGACCGAATCTGGTAGGAGCCTGATGGCTATCGAGCGGCGCCGCAGGATTCTCGATCTTGCGCTCAGGGATGGCTCCGTCAGCGTTTCCGATCTCGCAGTGTTGCTCGGCGTCGCGCAGAACACCGTCCGCGCCGACCTGGACGCGCTTCAGCGCGAAGGCAAGCTGCGGCGCTCGCACGGCGGAGCGGTGCTGAACGGAACCGGAAGGCCCACTCCCCCCTATGCGCAGATGCGCGCCACCCACCTCGAAGAGAAATCTTGGATCGGAGCCGCTGCCGCCCGCCTGCTGCCGTCAAGCGGTTGCGTGTTCATCAATGCGGGCAGCACCACTCTGCAGCTTGCGGCCGCAATGACCGGCGAGCACCAGATCGCCATTACTACCAACTCCCCCGAGCTTGCCCTGCTCGTCTCCTGCCTCCCCACTGTGACCGTGGAGCTTCTCGGAGGGCGCGTGATCCGGGAGTCTCAGGAAACCGATGGGTCGCTCTCGGACGATGCGATAGACAGCCTGTTCTGGGATGTTGCCTTCTACGGGATGACGGCGCTCGACGAGCAGCACGGCATCACCAGCGCCAGCCGCGCGCCAGCGATGCTCGACCGCCGGATTCTGGCGCATGCGAGGAAGGTCGTCGGGCTGTGCGATTCGTCGAAGCTCGGCCTCCATGCGAACGCGCTGGTCGGCCCGGTCGAGATGCTCGACGTGCTTGTCACCGATGTCAATGCGGGTCCGCAACATCTGCGAATGCTTCGCGAGCACGGAGTGGAAGTCGTGCTCGCTTCAAGAGACGGCGTCTGTCCGGATCCCGGCGGTCCCTGACCCCCGTTTCCTGAGTATCTGCAGCAAAAAAGGGCCGGCGCGTCGCGCGCCGGCCCTGTCGTTCACCAGTTGAACTTTTTGTACTTTGGCTAGTTGACCGCTGTCACATCGGCCGCGGTGCGTGTCCGGATGACGCTGCGGATTGTGCCGCCGTCGCTGTACGCCGACGACACGCCCGTCACCTTGACGGCCTTGCCCACGGTCACGGCGGCATTCGAGAGCACCTTGATGCCCGTTCTGCCGCCCTCCGCGGCGCGGCTGCCGCCGTCATTCAGCCAGAAGCATCCTGTTCCGACTGCGGTTACCTTGCCGGCGGCCCGGATAAGCAGCCCCAGGTTGTACATCCCGGCAGAACCGGGAACGCCCGGGTTGAGCACATTCAGGCTCCGGCCGCCCATGTCCCGTCCGTTCACATACATCGGGATGGGAAGTTGAGCGCCCGAAGGCGAGACCACCTGCACGATCGTGTTGATCAGCGCCCGTTCGCCTTCCACTCGCCCGAGTGAGCCGGAAACGGTCACGACCGCCCCGGCCGAGACCGGCGTTGAGGTGATCACCGCTATGCCGCTCGAGCGGTCGGGATCCTGGATATACAGACGCCCGGCGACCTCGTTCGTCCCCGCTGTCACCGTTTTGCCTGTCAACTGAATGTTTGCTCCATCGGGCAGATTCCGGGTAGAGCCGACAGTCGGAGTCGCAACGGCTCCCGTGAACGGATACGCCCCGACGTCCATCCTGCTTCCGTCCGGGTCGGTCTTGCCCGGGTCGCCGGTGTTGATGCACGGCGACGGCGGACTCAGGTTGAAGTTCCCCCCGGCTGCGTTGGCAAACAGTGGGTCGGCCGAGAAGCTGCCCATCCCGGGCGGGAAGGTGTCAGTCCATGCCCAGTACCACTGTTTGTTCACATTGTCCCATAGCTGCTTCCGGAACTTGTTGGCGCCTACGAGGTCGCAGTAGTTGGCGACGATGCTGCCGCCTTCCTCGCCGTTGACCTGCGTTGCCTCCAGGTTGCCCGCGGAGATGCAACTGTTGAGCGTTATGTCCGAGTCTCCGAAAGTGTACAGGCCCAATCGGGCGTTGTTCGCGAAAGTGCAGCTCTGGTAGGTGACATCGGCCCCACCGTTGGCCACCCCGTCCCGTCCTGAGAAGCTGAACTCGCAGTGATCGAACGCGGGCGCGACCCCGTTCAGGTAGACATTGCCATCGCTGGTATGCCAGAACCCGCCGTGATCCGAGTAGCTGGCACTCCCGGCATAGCGGAAGATGCAGTACTCGAACTGACTCGCGTCGCCGCCGCCATAGACCGCGACTTCCTTCCAGTCGCCCCTGGCGGGCGATGTGCCGGAGCCGTCGCCGTTGGTGTCACCGGCGAAAGAGTCATCCTTGATGGACGTGAATGCGATCCGGCTCGAGTGCGTGCCCTGCGCCGTCAGTGTCCCCGCAACTCCGAGCCAGGCCCCCGGCCCGAACTTCACCGTCACACCGGGTTCGATCGTCAGTGCCGTCGGGGCTTCGAACGACGTGCGCCCCGAGATGATGAACGGACAGTTCCCGGCCGAGACTCTGTGCCAGGTGCCGCTCACCCCGAGGACGCCCGTCCGCACCTCAATCCCGTTCTGCGCGTTATCATCCACGTAGTTGTCGGAAGCGATGCTGCAGGCTGTGTTGGCGTTGACCGATATCGCCGCGTTCGCTACCGACCCCCGTATCTCGTTGCAGCGGATCGGCAGCGGGGTCAGGACGGTGTTGTAGGAGTCCTCGGCGTACAGGCCGTGGCTGGGGTTGGAGTGAATCGTGTTCTCCACGAGACTCGCGAGACAGTTCGCCCGGCAATAGACGCCCATATTGCCCGAGTTGGATATCTCGCACTTTTCCACGGATGCCGAGGTATCGTGCAGCATCAACGTGCCGTATGCATTGTGCCAGTAGCCCGGTGTGCTCTGATACGAGCTGTCACCGCCGTAACGGATGATGCAGTTCCGAAGGGCCGTCCCGGACGAGTCCGCGCCCGAGATCGCCACCTCCCTCCAGTCGCCGCCCGCCGGCGTTGTTGCTTCCCCGTCTCCGTTCGTGTCGCCGCCGGCGTTGTCGTCCTTGACGGAGGTGAAGACGATCTTCAGGTCTGCGTCTTGGGCAACGGCCTGGAGATCCCCGGAGCAGTACAGCCCGATCCCGCTGTGCAGCTTGACGATGGTTCCGGGCTGCAGCGTCAACTGCGCGCCCGCCTCGACCCAGAGAGTCTCCGGCATAACATAAGGTATGGACCTGTACCAGGTCCGCGAATCGGAGATTGTGCCGCCCTGCAGGTAGATGCCGTTCCAGGCGTTCCCGGACGCGGTGCACAGCGACAGCGAAGCGTTGCTGCTGACGCTCTGCCACATCGCGTACGAACCGCTTCCCGTAATGCTCGTTCGCAGTATCGAGGGGTGAGAGTTGTCGTGCACATCAATGCCGCGGTGTTTGGAACTGCTGATGCTCACGTCCTCGATGCTGGCGTCCGACTGCTTGAACATCAGCGAGCCATTGTGGCTTATGTAGTAGCCTGGAGAGGAGTTGTGGTCCCCGCGCGCTCCGTAGCGAATGTGGCAGTGGCGCAGAAGCGAACTGCTGCTGCCCGCCCCGGAAAACAGGACGGAGTTCCAGTCCCCGGCCGCCGGTGCGGTCTCAGTGGAGTTGGCGTTCGTGTCCCCGTCAATGGTGTCGTCCGAAAAGGACGTAAAGTAGATGGGTTCAGCGCTCGTCCCCGGCGCCTGCAGGTTGCCGTACACGTACATACTTACGCCCGTGTTGAGCTTCACGACGTTCTTCGGGGTGATCGTGAGAATCTTGCCCTCGGGAACGCGAACGATCCCGTCGAGGACGATGGTCGGCGTCCCGAGCATCCTGCGCCAGATGGCCGTGTCATTGACGATGGAGCTTGCGTACACGCGCAGCGCGTTGCTCGTGTTTCCGGAGAACGTGTTGTTCGCGGCGAACTGGCTGAGCGACTCCGCGGACAACGATGCGCCCCAGGTGTTCTGGGTGAACGTGCAGCTCTTGACGCGCGGGGTGCCCGCGATCGAATGGAACGCATCGTCCTCGACTACGATCCCATACGTGTTGTTTCGCACGGCGCAGTTCTCTATGACCGGGTTGCTGGCCCAGCGCGAGTAGATGCCGTAGTTTGCCGAGTGCTCGAATACACAGTTGCGCAGCGCCGGCGCCGAGTCGTGCGTAAACACGTTGCCGTAGTGGTTGTACCACGTGCCTGACGCACAGTCATAGGAGCCGTTGCCGCCAAAGCGCACGGTGCAGTATTCCAGGCGCGAAGGAGTGGCCTCGGGTCCGATTAGCGCTACGTCCCTCCAGGCACCTTTGGCTGGAGCAGTCGCCCCGCCGTCGTTGTTAGTGTCTCCGTACACATCGTCCCGGAGTTCCGTGAAGTAGATTCGCTCTGCGGAGGTTCCGACAGCCTGCAGATTGCCCTTGGCGTACAATGCGCCACCCCCCGAGAACTTCACCGCGACGCCGGGCTGAATCGTAAGACTCGCGTCAGACTGGAGCCAGAGGCTGGATTCGACCACGTAGGGTATGGACTTGTACCAAGTGCGGCTTCCGGTAAGAGTGCCGTTGGGAATCCGTATCCCGTTCGTTCCGCAAGAGGCTGCCGAGCAAGCGGTCAGGGCGGGATTGCTGTCAATGTCACTGCAATAGACTGCGTACGCAGCGCAGCTCGTGGCCGCTGTCTGGGTGAACTGCGGGTGCGAGTTGTTCATCAGGTACAGCCCGTCATTCGCCGAGTTGCTGAGCTGGCAGTTGGATACGGAGGCGTTTGACTCGTGGAAGCCGATCAGACCGCGCTCGTTCTGCCAGAACCCGGGGTTGCTGACATGGCGCCCATTGCCCCCGAAAGAGATGTTGCAGTAGTTGAAAGCGGACGCGTTCGAGCCGGAGCCGATCATCAGAATGGTGCCCCAGTCGCCTGCCTCGGCTGACGTGGAGGCTCCATCGCCGTTTGAGTCGCCGCCGATGGCGTCGTTCTTGAACGATGTGACGCGGATGGGGGCTGCGGCAGTTCCGCTGGCCGTCAGCACGCCCCTGCTGTAGATGGACGAGCCGGCCAGCTTCACAGTGCCTCCCGGTTCGATGGTGATGGACTTGTCCGCTTCGCAGTAGACGTCGCCCAGCAGATACCACACCGGCGAACCGGACATCGTGCGCCAGGCGGTGGCGTTCTGGACCGAGCTGCCGTATATCTCGCAGACGTTGCGCGTGTTGCCGCTGACGGTGTTGTTGGCCGCGAATGCTCCCGCGCCCTGTGCCGACGAGTGCGTCCCGATTCCGTTGCCGGAGATCGTGCAAGACCGGATCGGCGGCTGAGCGCCGAAGGGAAGGTGATACGATGTTCCTTTCAGCACGATGCCGTAAGGACTGCCGGAGAACGAGCAGTAGGCGATGTCGGCCTGGCAGGCGTCATGACCGTAGAACGCGCAGTTCGCTGAACTAGAAAACGTGCAGTTCTCGAACTTCGGTGAGCAGCCGCTCACCATCACGTTGCCATTGGCGTTGTGCCAGAACCCGCCCACCGAGATATGGGCCCCGTCACCGCCGCCGGTGACGTTGCAGTAGCGCATCTGCGACGCGTTCGCGTCCGCACCGATGAAGGCTATCTCTCTCCAACTCCCAGGGCTTGCGGCGCCCGTGGATGTGAATGTGATGCGGCTGTTTGCGGTCCCCTGGGCGTTCAGAGTCCCGCGTACGTACATGCCGGTGCTGCCCGGGAACCTGACCGTGACCCCGGGGCCGATGTTCAGTGTGGCGCCCGCGTCCACAAAGACGTTGGCCTCGAAGATATACACCGGTCCCGAACCCTGAAGTCCGAAGCTGGAATCGGCGTTCCAAGTGACGCTGGAGCCCGAGCCGTAGTGGCGCTCGACTATGCTGTAGCGCCATTCGCGCTCTGGCTCGTACCAGTAGTAATCCCTGTTGACGTAAACTGCTGCGCTGGCGGTTGAGGCTGCGGTCACGAGGATCAGCAGCACCAGCGTTATGTGACGGAGTCGCATTATCTTCCCTCCAATTGGGTCTTCCCCACCGATCTGGCGGCTCGTCGGTCAGGAACTAAGCCAGAACCGGCGGCTAACACATTGCTACCATGAGAACTTCGCTACCGCCACGCAATTGTCCTCTTACATATAGTGCTCTACGAAGGAAAGAACATCGGGCGGGCATAACAAACCAGCGTGCCAGTGATGGAACGCGCGAAACGGTTGCCCTTGCGCACGCCGGTTCGTACATCTCGGATGATCCCCGGGTCTGCATCAAGTTCACCGGTCATCAGGCGCGGTCTGCGCTCTGCAATACTGCAAGCCCCCGCCAGGTCTGCCACCGCTGGTCCGAAAAGGATGTGTGGGACCGGGTGACGTCCATTCAGGTATTCATCAAGCCGTTCGTGGATGAGCAGAAGATGCGCGAGCAGCATATCGAACAGAAAGCCGGAGTGACCGCTCCGGGCAGGTGAAAAACAAAATGAGCAAGACGGTTCTTGCTGTCGGAGCGCACCCGGACGATGTCGAGTTCGGCTGCGCGGGAACACTCGCGCTTCTGGCGGATCGCGGGTACGAGATACATATCGCTGTCATGGCGGGCGGAGATCTCGGCTCGGCCACTCTCCCGCCGCAGCAGGTGCGCGAGAAGCGCCTGAGAGAGGGCGCGGCGTCCGCCGATGTTTTGGGTGCCCGGTTCACCTTCGCCGGAGGCTATGACGCGGAGATTGAATACAACGCCGCCTACCGCCGCCGCGCGATCTGCCTGGTCAGAAAGGCGCGGCCCGACATCGTGTTCACGCACGCGCCCACCGACTACATGGTTGACCACGAGGAGACCTCGCGCCTCGTGCGCCATGCCTGCTTCATTTCAGCCGTCCCCAACAGCGACTGCGGCGAGCCGCTGCCGCCTGCACCGTGCGTGCCGCGTCTCTACTACTGGGACGCCACCGGGCGCTGCGATATCTACGGCCGTCCGCTGCCGCTCACAATGGGCGTGGACATCTCGTCGAAGCTGCATGTCAAGGAGCGCATGCTCGCCTGCCACGCGTCACAGAGAGACTGGCTGCGGCGCCACCACAACATTGACCAGTACATCGAGGACATGCGCGTGACCGTGGCCGAGCGCGGTGAACTGTTCGGGTTCGCGGCCGCCGAGGGCTTTATTCAGCATCTGGGCAGCGGGTATCCGCGGGACAACATCGTGGAGTCCGTTCTGGGCGATCTGTGCCGCAAGCCGCTGCCCCAGTAGTAGCTGTGGCCCTTGTGGCCGCACCTGTCAGCCCGCAGCCGCCGGATACTCGTGGCAGAGATACCGCAGGCGCGGCTCGTCCTCGTCAATGGCGGGGAACCGTTCCGCAGGCGCGAGGAAGCAGTTGTCGCTCCAGTCGTCGCAGAATGAGCTGACCTCACCGCTGATGACGCACCGAACGCCCTCGACTTCAAAGCCGGTGCCTTCCTCGCCCCAGAACTGATGGATCAGCCGGGGCGGGACGCAGATGCTCTCGCCGGGAGTGAGGCGCAGCACCGTGTCCGGCTTCAGATGCAGCGTCTCGCCGTTCACCTGAACGTCGAAGTCCTCGTCTGAGCACTGCCCGTCCGGGGTGGCGCTGAACAGCCGGATCAGCACGTTGCCTCCCGCCCGGTTGATGATGTCTTCCCTCTTCGTCTGATGGTAGTGCAGGGGCGGCTTCTGATTGGGCAGGTTGAGGATGAGCTTCTCGCCGTAGCTCTTGGTGGGAGCGCCGTTCGCGCGGTAGCCGTTGCGCAGCGTGAAAAGCGTCCGGCCCCAGTTCGGGAAATCCCTGCTCCCGAAGTCCGTCACGTCCCAGCCGAGCTGCGCGAACCGAATCTCGTTGGCCTCTTCTCCCTTTGATGCCCACTGCCCGGGCGTCCAGAACGCAAAGGGCGGAAGGTGAAGCCCGGCCTCGGAAAAGGCCTTCGCGGCTATCGCAATGCTTCTGTTGATCTCCGATCTCTTCATACCCAGATATCTCCTTGCAGGGGCGTCCGTCTCGCATTTTCGCCGCCGTGTGAACATCTTGCGGCAGTTCGCGCTGCCCCGCAACACCGGTGCGCCCGTCGTGAAATTTGGAATAAGCCGTCAGATGTGAAGGTAACGGGTGCGCAGATGTGGTATCATTCTACAGGTGTTCGAAAAGCTTCATCGAGTCGGGCGTGAGCGCTCAGCCCGGCGCGCCGCCGGGCAGCCATCACGCAATGATTCTGACCCGGCCATGGCAGAGCCGGCCGGGGAAAGGAGAAGGAAAGTGAAGACTACGCTGGCAGTTGTTGTTGTCTGCGCGCTGGCGCTGACGGCCGGTCAGGCGGGCGCGGTAGTGGTGCCCCTCGAGATGTCGCTGGCGGATCTTGAGGCCAACGGGTGGAAGGTGACGGTGAAGGACGGGTCCGAGGTGGGAGCCTCCGTGTCGGACCGCGTGCAAGATGGCTCTGAAGGCTTCCAGTTCAACCCCAAGCGGTCGGAAACCGAAAGCCGCTCGTGGGCCGGCATCAGCACCGGCAACTACGCGGGGAAGAGGGCGAGCCAGATCACCACGCTCAACATCCGCACGTACGGGATCGAAGGTGACGGCTCGAACTGGCAGCCGCCCTCGTTCCATCTTGTGTTCCAGAAGACTCCGGACAATCTCAGCCGCCGTGAGGCAATCTGGCTTCCCTGGGTCAATCAGCCCAGGCTTCCGGGCCAGTGGAACGAGTACGATGCTCTTACATCGGGCGAGTGGTACATCCCCTGGATTGGCGTAAGATTCGCCACTTACGCCGACATGCTTGCTGCCTATCCCGACTTGATGCTCGTGACTGACGCGACGGCGGAGGGCTGGGGAGTGCCGTCCGGTCAGAGCTTCAATGTTGCCTCCGGCTCGCTCTACAACGAAATGAACCAGTACTACTCGTCCGCGCGCGGCGTCGTGGACTGGTTTGAGGTTGGCATTGACGGCGAGATAACCCGGTTCGACTTGAAAATGCGGATCCTGCCGACGGTGGTGGTGCGCGGGGCGAACGCTCTGGATCCGATCATGAGTAATGCCAAGGGCAACTTCAACTTCACGATGTACGGCAAGATTGTTGACTCGGACTACTACAGCTACGTCACGATTGACGACGGCTCCAACCGGATCATCAAAGTGACGGCGGCGGACTTCTTCGGCATGCCCGACGCCTTCATCCGGGCGACCGGACGGCTGAACAACCTCACGGATCCGCCTACTCTGAGCAGTGCACCGGCCGACATAGAGGTGCTGTACGACCCGTTCAATCCGTAACGATTCCCTCGGGGAGGAGGAGCTGCCCTGACAGGCTCCTCCTCCCGTTTCCTCTTCGAGCCAGACTCAGGCCGCGCCAGTTTCACCAGACTTCCCGTTTTTTCCCTTGACAGGGGCTCGCGCGCGGGTTTATTCTAAAGGTAGTATCATTGGCTCGGCGGAGCCGATGGTAAGCGCTGCCGCAGGTGCTTGAGGGACGGCGGGCTTTGGGACGGGGGCGAACCTTCCTGAGTCTTGTCGCGGGGGAGTTTCCCCGATCGGTGTTCGCACCCTCCATCAACAGGACGGGAAAGGTGAAGAACATGAAGAGAGAGATGGTGAAGATTCTTTGTGTGGGGCTCGCGTTGCTGGCGGTTGCCCTTGTGCTGCCCATCGCGGCCGGCGCGGTCATTGTGCGGCCGGGAGAGATGGGCAACTGGGTCGGAGCCGCGCAGCAGGGCACGTCGAACAGGACGCCGGTTATGGAGTTCGTAGGCGCGCCCGGCGCACCGGCGGGCGATGGTGCCCTCCATATGCAGGTGTTCTACAGTGATACGGACCCGATCTCGAAGATCTACTTCGGGACCAACGACTTCAGCGGCATTCCGCTCTCCAGCATCACCAGCCTCAAGTACTGGACCTACGTGCAGTACCGGGTCATTGACGATTTCGACCGCAGGGGTCACGCCCCGATGATCGAACTGGTGACAGACAGCGGCACTGTGGGCGGTGCTCACAAGCCGCAGCAGCGGGTATTCTGGTTCCGGCCCTGGGGTGTTCTCGGGAGCACGAACGATCTGATGCAGACGTGGCAGGAGTGGGACCTGCTCGCCTCGGACAGCTACTGGGAGTTGATGCAGACGGGCAGCTCGAACTACTATGGAAACTGGGACTGGGTAAAGGCTCGCTACGGTGATGCGGGCACCATGAAGCTGCAGGCGCCTGTCGTGGGCGACTACAACGACCCGCTGAACGCGCAACTGCAGGTGGGCAACCAGTCGGGCACGAGCCTCAGCATCAAGATCGGCTCGGGCAAAGCCCTTGAGAGCCGTTACGGCGCGTGGTGGCACGAGTCTTGCGGAATCAACGCCTACGTGGACAAGCTGACAATAGGCATCAACGGCGTGGAGACAACCTACGACCTGGAGCCGCCGCTTATGTCCACCGTAGTCGTGCGCGGCAGCAGCACGACGCATGCGATTATGGGGCAGGCGAAGACGCTCTTCAAGTTCACGGTGTACGGCGAGGTCGTGGACACCGATTATTACAGCTTTCTCCTCCTTGACGACAAGTCCGGCCGCACCGTCAAGGTGGTGGCCGAAAACTGCGTGGCTCTTCCGGGAGACTTCGTGAAGGCGACGGGACTGCTAGACAACCAGGCCGATCCGCCGACGTTGACCTCGACGGTGGACCAGGTGGAGATTCTTGCCGAGCCGTAGTTCTTGAGCAGTGGACGGCCGGTAGTGCAGTAACGCGGGACGTCCGCCAGCAGTGCGGATAAGCCGCAAATGAGCTTGCGCGTGCGACGTAGCGCGCGTAGATGGGGCCCGCTCGACCCGGCCAGGGCCTGGCGGCGCAAGGAACGCGCCACGGTGATAACTTATGCCGACAACACGCACACCAATGACGCCGGTAAGGCGGACGAATCTGACTTCGCAGGTGATGGATGCCATCAAGGACTACATCGCCACGAACAACCTCGGCCCCGGCTCGCGCCTTCCATCGGAGAAGGACCTGACCCTCAGCCTCAACGTCAGCCGCAACATACTGCGTGAGGCTCTGAAGTCCCTCGAGGCGGTGGGACTCATCGAAATCAAAGTCGGCGACGGAATGTATGTGTCGCACTTCGACTACACGAGCGTCGTGGATCACATCTCGTATGTGCTTAAGCGCCACGAGCCCGTGGTCCAGCATTTCATCGAGGCGCGGCTGATCGTTGAGATCGGTTCGCTCGACCTTGCCGCCCCGAATATTACCGACGAGATGCTTTTGCGTCTCGACCATCTGACGGATGCTCTCGAAAACGCGCCGACGCACGAAGACGGGACGCAGGCGGATCTCAGTTTCCATATGGAACTGCTCGATGCGTCGAAGAACCCGGTGATGATGGAGTTCGGGTCGTTTCTCGTGAACTTCTTCATGAAGGCGCGCACGCTGGTGGGCAGCGAGAGGCGGTTCGCGGCTGCCCGGGGCCATCGGGAGCTTGTCGCCGCGCTGCGGGCAAGGGACGTTGAGAGGGCAAAAGAGGTTATGGTTGCGCACATCGGTACGTGGCAGCCGCACAAAGACGATTGAAATACCCTGCTCCGGCGCGGTAAGATACCTCCCCAGAGGAAATGACACAAATGCATATGCGAATGAGCCGTGTCCTGCAGAAGCTGCGGGCGGGCGATGCCGCGTTTTCGTTCAAACTCAACCTGACCTGCGCTCGTGTCGCGGAGATTGCCGCGTTCAAGGGCTTTGACTGCATCTGGGTGGACATGGAGCACACCGCTTGCGACTGGAGCGTGGTCGAGCAGCAGATTTACGCGTCCAAGGTGCACGGCGCGGACGTGATGGTGCGTGTATCGCGAGGGGGCTACAGCGACTACATCCGCCCGCTCGAACTGGACGCGGCGGGCATTCTTGTGCCGCATATCCAGAACGTGCAGGATGCGCGTGACGTCGTGCGCATGACCCGCTTCCACCCTGTGGGCCGCCGCCCGGTGGACAGCGGAAACGCCGACGGCGCGTACTGCAACGTTCCCTATCTGGAGTATCTTCACGACGCGAACGAAAAGCGGTTCGTGGGGGTGCAGATCGAGGATCCCGAACCGCTCGATGACGTTGAGGAGATCGCGCGGGTTGAGGGGATTGACATCATCTACTTCGGGCCTGCCGATTTCGGGCATGGCATCGGGGCGCCCGGCGACCCGAAAAACCCCAGGCTGATTGATGCCCGCAAGCGTGTTGCCGATGCGGCCCTCGCGGCGGGGAAATTCGCCGGGACAACGGCCACGCAGGATACTGTCGAGGATATCCTTGCGCTCGGATACCGGTTTGTGAACGTGGGCGCGGACGTCCTGGGTCTCAGTACGTATTGCGCCGACTGCGTAGCGGCGGCAACGGCGGCCCGCGACAGAATAGCCGGCGGGGCCGATTAGCCGCCGCGCGCAACATTCAATCAGGGCGCTATTCACCAGGCCCCGGCGGCGGCCGGGGCCTTTTCGCAGGACTGGTGACGCCTTTCGGGAAGGGGTGAGGCTGAAAGACGGGGCGCGGTGTGGTAGTAGTGTTCTACAAGTGACCCCTGGAGGTTCGTATGCAGCACCTGACATCAGAACGAATCGAATTCCGGGGGCTTCCGCTCGTTGGAGGGGCCTTCGTCCTGCTTGTGCTCATGCTGAGCGCCAGGGCCGCGTCCGCGCCGGTTGTGACGGCGGACCCTGTTGCCCGGACAACCCCGGCGGCTGCTGCTCCCGTGCTCGATGGAAGCCTCACGGACGCCTGCTGGCGGGGACGGCCCGCCATTCAGGGCCTCACTCTTGCCGCGGGCGGCCGCCCGCGCAAAGCGACCTCCGTCCACGTCTGCCGCGATACCAGTGCCCTCTACGTGGGCTTTCATTGCGCGGACAGACGGACGGGTGATCTGGTTACGGACGAGAAATACATCTGGCGGAACGATTCGGTGGAAGTCCTCATTGATGCCGATCGTGACCGCAGGGACTATCTCCATTTCTTCGTAACCGCTTCCGGCGAGAAACTCGCTTGGCTGGAGGGGGTTGCGGGCGCGACTCCCGATTACGGATGGAGCGGTGAGTGGGACGCGAAAGCGTCGCGCTCGGAGTCCGGCTGGGCGGCGGAGATTCGCATCCCGTTCAAGTCGCTTGGTGTCTCGCCGTCGAAGGGTCTGGCGATACGCGCCAACTTCGCGCGCAACGAGCAGGAACTGAAAGAGCGGCAGGCGTGGATGCCCAGGGTGGGAGCCGTGCTGAACGCGCATTCCATGGGCAACGTGTTGTTCGCGGACGCAAGCCCTCTGCGCGACGATGGCACCCAGGCACCGCTCATAGCCGGGCCGGGGCGGGCCGTCCTGACCGCGCGGCTGCGCAACGCTGGCACCAGTACGCTGCAGGCGTCCGCCCGGGTGGATGTGGGAGTCCCCGCAACCGGCCGTGTGTCGCGCTTTATGGGCGGCAGCGCGTCGCTCGACGGCTGGGCGTCCGCCCGGCTTGCCGCGCGCGTGGAGATACCCCCGGCGCACCGGTCGTTCGTTGATGTCTGGGTGGCGCCGCGCGAAGGCGGAAGCGTTGTCCTGCTCACCAGCTTCCGCGTGGAGATGCCACCGCTTATGCCTGCCGCCACCGGCGCGATTCTGGCCCGGACGCAATGGGGCACGGTCTGGGAGGCGAACGCGACAACCAAAGTGCTGCCGCAGCAGGAGCCGCCGCGCGAACGTCGCGGCGCAGTGCGTGTTTCCTGCGCGGGCAACGAGTATGAGCCTTTCCAGATTGTCCTGCGACCTTCGCGCACTCTGAAGGACTTGCGGGTGAGTCTCAGCGATCTGAAGGGTCCGGCTGTCATCAGCAAAGACTCCGTGAGCGTGCGCCTCGTTGGCACAGTGCCTGTTACCGAGCCGACGGGCCCGGACTGCCTTCCGGGCGATTACCCCGACCCGCTGATGCCTCTCGATGCGGCGAGCATCCCGGCGGACAGGAATACGGCGCTCTGGTTCATCCTTTACGTTGCGGATGGTGCCGCGTCGGGCGAATACGCCGGCAGCCTGACGATTGCACCCTCCGGCGAAGAGCCGCTCCAGATTCCCGTGAAGCTGCGGGTGTGGGGCTTCTCGCTGCCGGTGATACCGCATCTCCAGACGGCGTACGGCTGTGATGTGGACGCGCTCTGCCGCTGGCAGGGCGTTACCGAAATCGAAGACAAGAAGAAGGTTGCGGATCTCGTCTGGCGAAACTTCCTGCGTCACCGGGTGTCGCCGTTCTCGTGGCGGCGGTACTGGGACATCGGAGAGGAGGTCGTTGACGGAGTCCTGAAGCTGGACTTGACTGCTTACGATGCCGGGCACGACACCTGGCTGCCGTTCGTCAATGCCTTCAACGTGCCGGGTTGCTGGATGCGCGGAGTGGCCCGGCGCGGCTTCGGCGAAGAGGGCTATCCGGAGTTGAAGAAGCAGTTCCTGCGGCAGGTCGCCGATCACCTGAAGGCCAAGGGCTGGTTCGAGAAGGGCTACAACTATATCTTCGACGAGCCGGACGAGGACCAGTATGCAGATGTGATAGCGGAATCCCGGCTCTGGAGAGAGGCTGCGCCCGGCCTGCGCATCCTCCTCACCGAGCAGCCGGAGCCCGCGCTGGAAGGGTGGGTGGACATCTGGACGCCGGTGCTGGACGCCTACAACGAGTTCACCTGCAAGGCTGCTCAGAAGAAGGGCGACGAAGTCTGGTGGTATGTCTGCGTGGGGCCGAAGCACCCGTTCCCGAACAACTTCATAGACTATCCGGCGATTGACCACAGAATTCTGCACTGGATGAACTGGAAGTATGGCGTCACAGGGGTGCTGTACTGGCAGACGGCCTACTGGAAGGGCGATCCCTGGGAGACGCCGATGAGTTATGCTGACGACGGCACGCCGTTTGGAAACGGCGATGGACGTCTGCTCTATCCGGCAGTCCGCAAGCCGTCGGAGGCTCCGGTGCTGGAAGGCCCCATGGACTCCATCCGCTGGGAGATGATCCGCGAGGGCATCGAAGACTACGACTATCTGATGATGCTTTCGGAGAAAGTGCGCGAGGCGGAGAAAGCGGGCGAGAAGAGCGAGCGGCTCAAGCAGGCCCGTGCCGCGCTCGATTCAGCGCGCGGATTGGTGCGCACCCTGGTTGACTATGAGACCGGCCCCGGCCGTCTTTACGAAGTGCGGGAAGCCGTTGCCGGGTGTCTTGAGAGATTCACAGAGTAGATGACACAAGGTCAGAAAACCGGCGGGCCGCGGCTCGCCACAAATAATCGCGGCATCTCGCCGCGCGCGCTCGTGCTCGGACTGCTGCTGGTGGCGGCGGTCTGCGTCATCGTCTCGTACGCCGAGCTCGTGCTGATGAGCATCCAGATCGGCTTCCTTCAGATGCCGCCCGCTGTCATCGGCATCTTCTTCTTTCTGGTGCTGCTCAACAACGCTCTCAGAGCGCTGGGGAGCCGTCTGGGGCTGACGCCGACCGAGCTGCTGATGATCTACTGCATGATGGTCGTCGCAGCCATGATCTCGTCGCGCGGCGTTATGGAGAAGGTGCTGCCGCTGCTCGTCACGCCCAACTACTACCACAACCAAGCCAACCGCTGGCACGAGCTTTTCGATGCGCACATCAAGAAGTGGATGGTGCCGTACGACCCATCCGGCCCGCCGCAGCAGAAGGTTGCGGTTCGGTTCTTCGAGCGGCTCTGGTCGGGAGAGACGATTCCCTGGGATCTGTGGATCGTTCCTCTCGCGGCGTGGGGAGTGTTGATCCTGCTCGTCATCTTCGTGCTCCTCTGCATGGCGAGCATTCTGCGCAGGCAGTGGGTGGATAACGAAAAGCTACCCTTCCCTCTGGTTCAGCTTCCGATGGAACTGGCGCGTGGGTCATCGGGCCGGCCTCTCCTCAAGAACCCGCTTATGTGGGGGGGCGTTCTGCTTCCCGCGGCGGTGTTCACCATCAACGGGCTGCACAACATGTTCCCGAGCATTCCGCAGTTCACGCTCAGCGTGTTCCTGAACACGTATATGCCCAACCCGCCCTGGAACTCGATCTACTGGTTCTCGATCTACCTGTCGTTTGCGGCTGTCGGCTTCTTCTTTCTGCTGCCGTCCGAGCTTCTGTTCTCGCTCTGGTTCTTCGCGCTGTTTGCGCGCGCTCAGGACGTTGTCGCCGCCAGTCTGGGCTATGAGATCGAGCTGATGCCGGTGTATGGCACGCATCTGTTCGTCGCATACCAGACCGCCGGAGCGTACGTCGTGCTGGCCGGATATCTCCTGTGGGTGGCGCGGCCCCATCTCAAGCGGGTTTTCGCCGGCGCTTTTGGCCGGGGCCCGGCCGATGACTCTCAGGAGCTTCTGTCCTATCGGGTTGCTGTCTGGGGGCTGTTCGGCGGGCTGGCGCTGATCGTCGGCTGGTGCGTGCTGGCGGGCATGTCCGTTTGGGTGGCAATGCTCCAGTTCTGTGTGTTCATCTTCATCATCGCCATCGTGATGGCCCGAAGTACGGCCGAGGCGGGTATGCTGATGACCGAGACCTCGTTCCGCCCGATGGACCTCTACCGGATGTTCGGCACCTCGGCGGGGCTGGGCCCGGCCAACCTCACAATGCTTGGCTTCATGGACGCCGCGTTCCTGCGCGACCAGCGCGGCCTTCTGCTGACCGGCTTCTTGGATGGCCTGAAGATCTCGGATGGCACCGATGCGCCCCGCAAGTCGTTCCGCAGGGTGTTCGCGATTGCCGTGGTGTCCGCGCTGCTGATTGCCGGGGCTGTTCAGCTTTGGCTGCCGTACACGCAAGGGGGTATGTCGCTCTACTCCTACGCGTACAACGGAAACAACTACTGGTCCATGAAGAACATCGAGAACCAGATGATCGAGAATCTCCCGCCTGTGGTGCAGGGGCGCATCTGGTTTGCCGTGGGCATTGCGTTCACGCTGTTGCTGTCGTATCTTCGCTCGGCGTTCTACTGGTGGCCGCTTCACCCGCTCGGCTACGCGCTGTGCGTGTCGTGGACTATGACCGTATTCTGGTTCTCGTGCCTGATCGCGTGGCTGCTGAAGACCGCCATCATCCGGTACGGGGGCATGCGTCTGTATATCAAGGCCCGGCCCTGGTTCCTCGGGATGGTGCTGGGGGAGTTCGGGATGGCTGTTATCTGGGCGCTGGTGGCCGGGGTCACCGGGGCCGTCCCGCCCACTTTCCCATGGCCATAGGTGCTGAAATGAACAAGCCTCGCATCTGGCTCGTTTCCGTCCTCATCCTGCTGGGTATCGCCGCCCTCCGCGGCCCCGCGGCTGCGGCCGACAGCATCAGGCTGCTGTCGGCATCTGTCGAGGCCGACCGGGCCTTTCCCTCGCTGTCGCGCTTTGTCATTGGTGGCTGGCTGCTGCGCGATGAGTTCGGCCTTGCGCCGCCGTATGCCGAGGAGATCAAGCCCGGCGCGTACGTGCAGGGCTACGTCCTCAACAGCGGCTTGCAGCCAGCGCAGGTGACTGCCGTTCTGCTCGACGGGATAGACCTGGCGAAGCACATCGTTCCCGGCCACATAGACCGCGGCGGCATTCAGGCCGCGAGCTACCATCTCAACAAGCCTGACCGCACACCGAAGGACGTGGCCGCGCGGCTGGACGAGATGGGCGAGCCGCTCTGGTATCAGGTGAGACCGAACCCGGTGCCGCCCGGCGGGGTGGCTGAGGTAACGGTCCGGCTGCGCCGGGTTCCCGCCGCAAAGAGCCTGTCCGTCGGTGTCGCCACCGCGGGCGGAGCAGCGCGGAAGGCCAGCGTCAGCCCGGCCGGCGCGCCGCGCCTGCGCATCGCATCCGTGAACTTCGACAAGGCGATCAGCCGCATCTACCTGTACCTGCGCCACGAGGACGACAAGGGGTTCCGGCTCAAAACGCTGCAGCTCGACGGCGTCCCCGTCAGGCTGCCCGCCGGAGCCTGGCTCGACAGCCAGTCGGCCTTCCTGCCGGTTGAAGCGCCACTTCCGAAGGCGTGGGAGTACGGCTCCTTCCACCATGTTGCCGCTACCGCCGAAGACGGTTCCATCGCCCGCGCTGTCGTGCGCGCCCGGGACGACTTCTACGCGCTCGGGATGTGGGGCTACCGTCACGACGGCAACTCCCCCGAAGAGCGCGCGCGGGGTGTCTCGTGGGTGTTTGCCGAGAACCTGTTCAACACGCACATGCGCATGGCCGGTGAGCAGAGTGGCTTTCTCGTGAGCAGCGAAGGAATGAAGATGCTCGACGGTCTCGGCATGCGCGTCATGTCGTCCGATCCGAACCCCGACGACATCCGCAACCCGATCGTTTACTGCCGGTTCCTGTACGATGAGCCGGACGCCCACGACTACAGCGTGAGCGATCTTCCCAACGAGAAGCGTCTGGGAAGCCTGGGGCAGGGCGTGGTGGAGCGGCAGGCGAAATGGAGCAACACCGATCGCCGCACCCTCTGTCTGCTGAACATAGACAACACCTGCAAAGTAGATAACTGGATCACCTACGGGAGGCTGGCGGACATCAACTGCCTCGACCCGTACTACATGGGCGAGATTCAGCTCGCGTACAACCGGCATCCCGTCCGCCTGCCCCAGTACACTCAGCCGATGTATGTTTGGGGGGCGGCGGAGATCGCTCGCTGGACCTCCGAGCCGCGCCCGACGCACGTCATCCTCTGCAGCACGTCCTACCGCTCGGAGGAGGGCGCGTTCCGCTTTCCCACTCCCGAGGAGAACCGCATGCAGTTCTACCTTGCGCTCGGAGCGGGCGCGAAGGGAATCTCGTACTGGTGGTTCACCCCTTACGACGAGTGCTACGGGGTCGGGGCCGACGTGCCCGAGGCGAAGGCGCTGCTGCGCAACATGGCCGAACTGAACGCCGAGGCGCGGGCGGTGCTTCCGCTGCTGGCCCGCTCCTGCCCGGGCGCGGTGTCGGGCACGATGGTGGATCCGTTCGTGGCTACCTGCCCGTTCTGGCTGATGTCGCGCACCCTGTTCAGCGGCACGGACACGGCGATTGTCACGCTCATCAACAGAGAAGTGCTGTCTGACCGCCAGGGTACCGTCTTCAAACCCGTCCCCAAAGCGCCGCTCACCCTCACGCTGCCCGGATGGCTCAAGCCGGCATCAGCGTTCCGGGTGGGGCCGGCGGGCATCGCGCCTGTTGAACTGAAGCCGGAGGGCGGCAAGTATTCGGCGGAGTTGCACGACATAGACATCGCCGAGATGCTTGTTGTCACATCCAACCCTTCACTGATGCAGGAAGTCAGCGGGCGCTGGCAAGAGATTCAGCCGCGGCTGAAGGCCGCGACCGCGGGAGGCAAGAAATGATCTTTCGGGACAGAAGGCTGCTGTTCTTCGACATGAGCGGCATCGAGTCGCTGCACAACGTCACGCTCACCATGAACCCGCCCCTGAAGCGGGGTGCCTGCGTTCATATCGAGAAGGAATGGGAGCTGGAGGCGCTACGCCCTGCCTCGATCGTGCGGTGGGACGACGAGTATCGTCTCTACTGCCGGGTCAAGATCGGCGACACGGGGGCGCTGGCGTTTCTGACGAGCAATGACGGCCTGGAATGGTCGCGGCCCGATCTCGGCGTCGTTGAGTTCGCGGGCTCGAAGTGGAACAATCTGGTGGACATGCAGGGCCTCTCGCCAGACGAGATCTGCGTTTTCGTTGATCCGACCGGGCCGGACGAGCACCGGTTCAAGATGATCCTGCATCGTCCGTTCGAGGGTACCTTTCTGATGACCTCACCGGACGGCCTGCGCTTCAAGCGGGCACCGGGGCTGTTGCTGGAGCATCACACCGACAACCATATGTCCGCCTTCTGGGACGAGGAAGCCGGTTGCTACCGGATCTATCTTCGGGGCGGCGACCGTAGCCGTCCGGTTCCTCCCGCAAGGGGCGGCCGCATGGTTGTTCTCGCCGAGACGGACGACCTGTTCAAGCCGTTGCCCGTCCGGGAGAACGCTCCCGACCCGTGGGACCACGGCATGTGGCGTCCGGACGCGGATGGGATGCCGATCCGGCCTCTGCCGCCCATCAATCGCGAACTGCCGAAAGTACTCGCGATGGACGAATTCGACCCGCCGGAGGCGGACCTCTACCAGGCGGCGGCTGTCCACTACTGTCCGGGAGTGTATTTCGCGTTTCCGACGCTCTACTTCCACTATCCGCCGCCTCCCGAGGGGTTCATCAACGACGGTACGCTTGACCTTCAGTTCGCTGCCAGCCGCGGAGGGGTGCTGTGGCAGCGCGACTTCCGGGGCAGCTACGTGCGCCTCGACCTTCCCGGTGGCCCCTGCTCGAAGCAGATGCACATGCTGATGGGGGCGATACCGGGTGAGCGGACTCTGCAGCAGTACTACGTCGGTAGCGCACGCACGCACGGCCAGGATCGTACACCGCGGAACCCGAAACCGCGCTTCCAGCCGCAACTCGGTCAGCCCGTGGCGTTCCGTGTGGAGCAGCGAATGGACGGCCTCGTCTCGGCCGACAGCGGCTATCAAGGCGGCCGACTGGTCACGGTGCCTTTTCAGATCGGCGCGCCACAGCTTCGCATCAACATAGACACATCCGCTAGCGGCGAGGCGCACGCGGCGCTTCTGGACGAGAAGGGGTGGGAGATCCCGGGCTTTGGACTGGAGGACTCCGACCGCATCCAGACCAACGACACCGCGCATGTTCTCACCTGGAAGCGAAGCGCGGATGTAAGTTCTCTCGCCGGGTGCCCTGTCCGGCTGCTCCTGAAGAGCCGCGGCGCCAGGCTCTTCGCCGTGTATCCCGAAGCCCCGAATCCCACAGGAGAGGTGTTCTGATGTTCGAAAAAAGCCTGATTGCGCTATTTGTCCTCGTGCTGTCGCTGGCCGCGTCGTATGCCGGTGCCGCGCGGCCCGAGGTATTCCCCGTGCCCAAGAAGCTGACGTGGCTCAATCGCACGGTCACACTTCCCGCGGGAAAGACGGCGATTGTCATCGGCGCGCGGGCAACGGAACCCGAAGAGTATGCCGCTGAAGCTCTTCGCCAGACCGCCGCGAAGCGCTGGAACGCCGCCATCCCCGTCGTCCGTGAGAACGAAGACCTGAAGCCGTACTCGGCTCTGATTGTCCTCGGCCAGCGTTCCACCTGCGCCCTCGCCGATCGGCTCTGCCGCGAATGGAAGCTCACCCTTTCGGAGTCCGTGCCCGGCTGGGATGGCTACGTTATTCACTGCGGACGGAGCGGCTCGCGCGATGTCGCGCTCGCCGGCGGGAGCAATCCGCGTGGTGTCATTTACGGCCAGGATACGCTGTCCCAGCTCCTGAGCGAAAAGGGTGATGATCTGGCGCTGGAAGCTGCCGCAGTCCGCGACCGCCCCAGCATCCGCTGGAGAGGGCGTCCGCACGCAGGCATGCCGACCTACTTCCGGCCCGGCACTTTCGACAACTTCGCGTTCGCGCGCATCAACTTCGTGGACCTGCGGCAGGGCAGCGCCATCTACGGCACCTACCCAACGCTGAAGCTGGACGAGAAGCCTATCCGCGAAATCATCCGCGAGTCGCACCGCCGCGGCATATTCGTGTTCGCCACCGTCAACTGCGCCGTGCCCGCGAAGTATCATGACGACGTCATCAGGATGTACGAGCAGTTTATCGGACTCGGCGCGGACGGGCTCTGGATCTCCATTGACGACCCCGGCGGCGACAAGCGGATGGGCACGTCCTTCGACCTCATCCGGCGAATCGTCGCGCTCGGCAAGAAGCACGGCATTACGGGCGAGAAGATCGCGATGACCCCCGGCTCGGAGTCTTACAAAACGATCCTTGGCGAAACAAACCGCAAGACCGCCGCCGTCCCGGGGATGGAGAACGCGATGCTGTTCTTCACCCCGCTTCCTTCGCGCGAAGGGTTGCGGGATTACCGGTCGCTGGGGTTCAAGAACAAGCCCTGCTGGTGGCACAACTGGCCGCGTCCGCGCGGGGGGTTCACGCACATTGACAACGGCAGCACCCGCGCGGACGGGGCGGCGGCGTTCATGGAGCTTCCGGCGCTTTCGGAAGGGTGGCACGAGCCGAGCTGGGAAGAACTGGCAGGATCGGGCGCCGTGGTGCAGGCCGTCATGCCCTGGGGCGGGTCTGCGTGGCCCGACTATATGGTGCCGGGGATTATGGGCCTGTGGGCGTGGGCGCCGGAACTCGAAGACTGGGACGCGCACCGGCGCAGGCTGCTCAGTTGCATATATGGCCCCGCGATGGTGGCGCAGGCGCTGGAAATGGACAACGCTCTGGTGGAACTCAAGTCTCACTTCCACTTTTTGCCTGACCAGCCCGGCCGCCCCACCGACAACATGGACGGAGCCTGGCCGCCCAGGCTCAAGGACCTCACCGGGCGGGAGAAGGCGGCAAAGGCTCTCGATGAATTTGCGGATGCGGTCGAGCGAGTCGCGCGCGGGCCGCATACGGGCGCGATGCTCGACGAGCAGACAATCCGGCGGACGTATATCGAGCCCGCGCGGGCAACCGTCCGCGCGGCGCGCGCCATTCTCGATTTGCAGTATCCGGAATACTGGTGGCCGACGCATGAATCTCGCGTGATGATGGCTGTCCGGACGGGAAACACGGCGCAGGCCGAAGCCTGGAGCCGGGAAGCGCGCGAGCGCGTGGACGCTGAGCTGTCGCGGATCAGGGCTGTGCTCGATGAGCAGAAGCTGGGCAGGTTCGATCTGTACAGCGGCGCGTGGGAGGAGAAATTCCCGGAGCCCTCGCGCATCCTGAAGGCGCCGAAAGCGCCCGTTCTTGCCGATGGCCTCAAGGACTCAGCCTGGGAGAGCGCCGTCGTCCTGCAGCCGTTCCTGCTGGGTAACGACAATGGTGAAGTGGAAGACCCGACCGAGGCGAGGATGCTCTATACCGATGACGCCCTCTGGATTGCGTTCACCTGCTACGAGGCCGCCATGGACCGGCTTGTTCTCAACGTCACGCAGCGCGATGGCATCGTCTGGGAGGACGACTCCACGGAGGTGTTCATCAACACAAACGGGCTTGGGCGTCCGTACTTCCAGCTTATCGCGAATGCGAATGGGGTTCAGTTCGACGGCCGCCAGCCCGAGACGGGGGCGTTCGATTTTGACTGGACGGGCGGCTGGCAGGTCAGCACGTCGAAGGAGGCGGGCGTGTGGACGGCCGTTTACCGGATTCCCTTTGCCGCCCTCGGCGTGACGGGTGACGTGAAGGGGCGGGTGTGGATGATGAACCTGATCCGCAACGACCACGCATCCGTGCTCTCCGAAGAGCTTGGGCCGCACTGGATGAATGTGTCCGCGTGGGGATCAAAGCCGCGCGGCCTCAACCACGATACGCGCAGGTTCCGTGCGTTTGTGTTCGATTGATACTGCCGGGGTGATGCCATGAGATCTCAGAACAAGGGCCTGCTGCTGGAACGCGCCGTCCTGTGTGGTGGTTGGATGATGCGCAACCAGATCACCGATCGGCAGGACGCCAACAACGGGCGCTGCGTCCGCAGCTACGACATGGATACGGGCGAGCTTGTGCTGACCGGCAACTGGATGACCGGGAGCATGGCGGCGGCGCTGGCGGCGTTGTGGAAGCGAACGGGCGATGTGGCCTGCCTCGAAGCCGCCGAGCGCGCGGGGCGCTACGTTATGTCGCTGCAGGTGATGGACCAGCGCGACAGGCACTTCGGCGCCATCCGCGAGCTGATCCCCCAGAGCATCGAGTTCGCTCCGCGCGATGCGGCAAGCGCCGCCTGGGGCTTGGTGTGGCTGGCCGAGGCGACGGGAAACAGCCTGTATCTGGAGCGCGCGCGGCTGTTTGGGGACTGGCTCGTGGACCGGGGGATGTACCGCGGCTGGCCGATGTACGCAATCTATATGGACGGCGCGATGGACAACTTCTATTCGCGCGGGTCGTTCCAGTCCGGCGCGGGCCTGTTCCTCTACGACCTGTTCCGCCTGACGGGCGACGCGAAGTTCATCGAGAAGGGGCTGCTGCCCATCGCCACAATCTACCGCGACGATTTCATCACCGATTCGGGCAAGCTCATTCTCGAGCGCGACCCGTTTACAAACGAGATCACCAGCCCGAAGGAAGGCGAGGCCTTCCTCCATCAACACGCCTACAATGACGACCACGGCGCGGCGATGATGATCCAGGCCTCGGAGCTTTTCGGCGACCGTTCGTTCATCGAGCGCGGGGCGCTGTTCGCGCGTTGGCTTGTGGGGCAGCAGGAGCCCGACGGTGGCTGGACGGGCGGGCTACGTCCGTCGGCGGTTCCCGTCGCCGGGATGATCCTGCGTGACTACGGGACGCTGCTGAAGGACGACGCCCTTTTGGCCGCGGCGGACAGGGCGCTTGAGAAACTCCTTCCGACGCAGTATCTCGATACCGGCGACGGCCGCATGGACGGCGCGTTCCACGGCGCTTACGAGGGCAAGGAGGAGAATCGCCCCGGCCGCCGGTGCGTCAATATGCGCGCCACCGCCTACGCGCTGATGGCGCTTCTGAAGGCCGAGAGCGACCTGGCGGACATCTGGCTCGGCATCCACAATAAGCCCTTCCGCGACCACCGCTGGCGGGGCATGCACAACCTGGTGTTCTAGTAGTACTGTCCCGAGCCAGGTGGGTCCCTGCTGGCCTCGGATTGCAAATCCGAGGCCAGGTTCGGGCGATCACAGATCGCCCATCCGGCGCGCCAAGCGTAGCCCGGCGCACTTGATCACGTCATGCCGGACTCGATCCGGCATCCAGTCGGCTGGCGCGGGTGGGTCCTGAATCAAGTTCAGGACGACGTGGTATGGTGCAGGATGACGTGGTACCTGCTGGACTCGGGAGTCCAGGTTCCGGCGAAGGCGTCATCGCGGCCAGTGTTTGGGGCGGTACTGCACAATCTCCCGATCCGTCCGGCGCGCCAAGCGTAGCCCGGCGCACTTGATCACATCATGCCGGACTCGATCCGGCTCCAGTCGGTTGGTGCAGGTGGGTCCTGAATCAAGTTCAGGACGACGTGGTGTGGTGAAGGATGACGTGTGGTACGGTTCGGGATGACGTGGTACCTGTTGGACTCACTGCTGGCCTCGGATTTGCAATCTGAGGCCGGGTTCCGGCGATCTGTGATCGCTCGATGTCCAGCATCTCTGCTGCCGGACCCGGTGATGCAGTGCGGCCTCTATATGGTATAATAAGCTTGGTTGCGTGTCCGCGGGAGATTGCCGCAGTGTCCGTCCGCCGGAAGGCGGGACTGGAGGTTCTGATGAGGTTTCTCGTGCTTTGGGCCGCGCTAAGCGTGGCCGCCGTAACGCCCTATGGATCCGTTCGTGCTCAGATTGCTGCGGTGGTAGGAGCGGCGCAGACAGCGCCCGATACACCGCCGTCACCCTGAGCGGCGTCTTGGTCACCTCTGCGAACGCGAACGAGCGCCGCCTGGTCGTACGAGACCGTACCGACCCCGCTGTTGAGATCCCCCGCCTCCATCAGCATCTTCGGCATTCAGTAGGATCAGCCCGTGGACGTTGCGGGATTTATGTGCACGCTTGCCGATGGCACACGCGCAGTTGACGGAGCGATGGTCTATGCCTATGTGGATGCCGAAGGCACGGTTCTGGCAATGCCCACGCCGCCAGTGGCGGCAGGGGGGATGAACGTGTTGGGGGACGGTGGCACACCCTCTGGCAGCCACTGTGAATTTGCGTGGCTGGCGACTGTCGCGGACGCCCTGGCAGCGGAGGACGGAGATCTTGTCGGTCTCAAGAACAAGCGCATAGTTGCGGAGGGTACGGACCTTAACTCCCAGTAATACATGGACATTGCCGACGATGGAGGGCGGGACGTTCTGCGTATCTACTGCTCGACGCCCGCTACTACGTCGCAACGCGTGGCGCGGGTGGCTGACATTATCACGGTGGACGGCAATGATATCAACCTGAGCGCTGGGGGCGGCCCCAAGTTTGGCACCGGCGACTGTGGGGAGACGGTACCTTGGTGTTTTTTCGAGGACGTCGTTGTGACCCACGGGACCACTAGCGGCGGCTATCTCTACGTCCAGGATCAGTCGCGCGCCGCTGGTATTCGGGTGAACAGGGGCGACGTATCCACAAGCGTAACGCGTGGTGACACCATTGCTCTTGTATGACGGCGATGCTCCGATCGCTGATAACTTCAAGCTGAAGAGCGCGTTAGCGGTTGCGTCGCTCCAGATGAAACTGGTGGCTGAACACGCGCAGGGCTTCAACCTCTTTCACGCCTGTGCAGTCTCGCATGGTAACTTGGCAGACGACCCGCAGACCGAGCGCACTATTATCGTTGATCTCGTCACGGTACCGCGTGTGGAAGGGTACGACTTCGACAGGGGCGCTTCCGTGGCCACCGATGCGGCCTACCAGGAGGCTGGAGAGCGGGATGTATTCGCGCAGGTGTACCGGCGCAGGGCGATGCGTACCGAATCATGCTGCTGAATACGAACGCCACCGACGAGCAGACTCAGAGCATCTACCTCGGGGAGACCGCGGAGCCTGCCGGTGCGCTGATCACATACACCCTTCAGAGCAGCGCAACCTCGCCGATGGAGGGGACAGACGAGCCCACGGGTTTGGCCCAGGTCGGGCCTCCGGCCCCCGGATACTACCTGCCACTGGAGACCAATTACTTCGTCTGGTTGTTGCCCCTAGCATCCATGACTGTCATGGACATCCAGCTTTCCTCAGAGCTGTCCGAGCCGCGTAATCTTGTGGGCCATGTGGTCTGCCCGGAGACCAGCATGCCGTTACGCAGTGTGACGGTGGACGCGCTCGTAGACGGCGACGTCGCTGCAAGCGCGACGACGAACGACTTCGGCGTGTACGAGTTCCGTGGGCTAGACCCCGGACAGTACGTCGTCAGGGTGAATGCCCCCGGGTACCAGGTGGTGCCAGCGACGCCGAGTGTCTACATCGCCACAGAAGGGACCTACGCCCTCAGCTTCGATGCGTACCCATCCATAACCGGGACGGTGAAGCGGTACAGCACCGGGCTCCCTGTGGCGGGCGCTGTGGTCTGGGTGTGGGCTCACGAATACAAGACCGTTACCGACGCGTCAGGCTATTTCACGCTGCTGCTGCCGCGGTCAGTACGGTGTGTTGGCGTCCACGCGTCTCCAGGAAACCCCCACCGTTGGCGTTCACGCTGGCATCGTGACCATCCCGCAGCTGGTCACCACCCAATGCGTCGAGTTCATCTTTGACCCCGACCCGAACCACCGCGCGTTCAGTGTTTGCCCCTAGAGGAGAATGAGATGAGAGTGTCTATACTAGCCCTTCTGCTTGCCGCACTCTGCCAGCCGTGCCTTTCCGGCTGGGAAGTTACCCGCGTCCACCCCGCAGGGGCAGACTGGTCCCAGCTCATGGGTATCTCCGGCCGGTATGCGGTCGGTGAGATTGCCTATACCAACGGCCCGCCGAATATGATGGTGCAGGTGGCTCTCTACGACCTGGATAGGGGCACGTGGAAGCCCCTGGACACCCGCGACACTACGGCGAACGCTGTATCTGACATGTGGGCTGCGTACCAGCCAGGTAATGCCTCTGTGGTGAAGGCAACAGCCTGGCCTTTGGCAGGCGGGCCCGCCTTGGACCTTCAGCCGGCGGGTGCGCTGACATCCAAGCTCACTTCGGCCTCTGGCCAGTTGCTGGCGGGGTCCGCGCAGTTCGCCGGGAAGATTCACGCCTACGTCTGGGACATGGCGACGGGCCAGGAGTACGACCTCCACCCGCCGGCCGCCGTAAACGGCTCGCAGGTCAATGGGATAGATGGCACGCGATCTGTTGGCGAAATCGGTTTGGGCGGGGGTACCGGCAGCCACGCTGTGCTGTGGCCCAGCTTGGCCGCGGGTTACGTGGATCTCAATCCCACTGGCGCAGTCTACGGTTCCACTGCATACGATATCTCGGACAACACACAGGTGGGCGAAGTTGATGGGCTTGCAGCGCTGTGGCGCGGTTCAGCAGGCAGTTATGTGAACCTGCACCCGTCGTGGCTCCCCTCTGCGGCGCTGTCCTACGCTCTTGGTGCCGACGCTCACGTTCAAGTTGGTTATGTTGACTATGATCGGGGCGCTGGCACGTTCCCTCGGTTTCCCGCGCATGCCACTGTGTGGTTTGGCACTGCAGCGAGCGTGTTTGATCTGCACTCTCTTCTTGACCCGGCTTACTACCGGGGCAGCGTGGCGAACGATGTTTGGGTGGACGAACTGGGCAATATCTACGTCGTTGGCTCCGCCGCGCGGATGAATGGCGGCCCCGCCGAGGCGCTGCTGTGGACATACTTGTACCCGAGCCCGGCAGCCTGGCAGCGCTGGCGCTGGGGCTGGCGGGCCTGCCGCTCTTTCGCCGACGCCCGGGTACTATGTGCCGCTGGAAACCAACTACTTCGTCTGGTTGTTGCCCCCAGCATCCATGACTGTTATGGACATCCAGCCTTCCTCAGCGCTGTCCGAGCCGCGTAATCTTGCGGGCCATGTGGTCTGCCCGGAGACCAGCATGCCGTTACGCGGTGTGACGGTGGACGCGCTCGTAGACGGCGACGTCGCTGCGGCGTGTACGAGTTCCGCGGCTTGCCGGCAGGGGTGTACGACCTCCAGGTTAATACCGCCGGGTATCATGTTTTTGAGCCTCCTGTTATCATCGAGCCGGGCGAGTGCTATGGGCTGATATTCGAGGCTCATCCGACTGTTTCTGGCTGGGTGGTTCGCTACGATAGCGACAATCCGGCCGAGGACGCTCCGGTGGCGGGTGCGCTGGTCTGGGCCGAGGGTGCTGATTATGTGACACAGGCAGGCGCAGACGGCTATTTCACCCTCTGTCTGCCACCCGGTGAGTACACAGTCATGGCTGCTACCCGCGAAAGGGAGTCGCCGGCTCTTGGCGTTTGCAGTGGCAGTGTGACCGTCCCCACGCTTCCGACGCCGCAGTGTGTTTAAGATAAGGCTTGACCCCGAGCCCCTCAACCGCACAGTTACGCCGTGTTACTGAAAGGAACACCCCCAATGCGCCGAAGTGCGATGATCCTCGCGTTACTGCTTCTTGTCATCGTAGCCCAGCCGTGCCTTTCTGGCTGGGAAGTTACCTGTGTGCAACCAGTTGATGCCTACTGGACGCAGCTTACGAGCATCTCTGGACGCTATGCTGTCGGCGAGATCGCCTATACCAACGGCCCACGCAACGTGGTGTCACAGGCTGGTCTCTACGACCTGCAGACGGGATCGTGGAGGGCGCTTGACGCCCGTGAATGCGAAAGGGAACTCGACCGAATGGGCGGCAGGCTATCTGTATACAAACTACGGTTTTGGGAGCTACAGGTTCGATGCCACGGCGTGGCCGATTGGGGGTGGCCCTGCCCGCATTCTGACCCCGCCAGGTTCGATTGGCTCGGATGCTTTCGCTGTGTCAGGCTCGCTGGTCGGCGGGTGGACGGAGAATGGTGGAATTCGGCATGCCTATGTCTGGGATATCGCCAGTGAGCAGGAGTATGATCTGCACCCGCCAGCGGCAGTAAGCGGATCGAACGTGGGCGGCCTGGATGGAAACCGGGCTGTTGGAATGCTGGGGTTTGGAGGGGGCGTGACCCACGCCGTGCTCTGGGACGACGTGGCCGAGGGCTCGTACGTGGATATGGATCCCAGCAGCGAGCCATTCCGCGGGTCGGAGGCCTATGCGCTTTGTGGCGGCAGCCAGGTCGGTCGGCTGAACCGCGGCGCTGCACTGTGGTGTGGGTCAGCCGAGAGCTATGTGAGGTTGCATCCGGACTGGATTCCCACAGCATTATCCAGTATTGCATACGGTGTGAGCCAGAACGTTCAGGTGGGGCTGGTAGTCTTTGACATACCGAACGCCAACACCCCCACTCATGCAAGCGTGTGGTTCGGCAGCGCCGAATCTTTCTTCGACCTGCATTCGCTTCTGGACCCAGCCATTATTGCGACAGCGTGGCGAACGACGTCTGGGTGGACGAACTGGGCAACATCTACGTGGTTGGCTATGGGGGGTCGTGAACGGTGGCCCCGCTGAGGCGCTGCTGTGGACGTACCTTGTGCCCGAGCCGGGCAGCCTGGTGGCGCTGGCGCTTGGGCTGGCGGGGTTGCCACTGTGGCGTCGGCGTTCCGGCGATCTGTGATCGCCCATCCGGTGCGCCAAGCGTAGCCCGGTGCACTTGCGGGAGTACTTGATCAGGTCATGCCGGACTTGATCCGGCATCCAGTCGGCTGGTGCGGGTGGGTCCTGAATCAAGTTCAGGACGACGTGGTATGGTTCGGGATGGCGTGGTACCCGCTGCCTGTTGGCCTCGGATTACAAATCCGAGGCCAACAGCGTCCAGCAGGTCCAGCAAATTGTAAATCCGGGTCCAGCAGCAATCCTGCGAAGCGAGGTGTCGGATGTCAGACCTGGGCGCAATTGCGCACGCCCGCGCCGGACTGGCGCGGGTCTTGCGTTTCAACCGCTCGGTTTCCCCGGGGCTATTTCTGCACGATCTCCCGGATGTAGATGTTCTTGAACCAGAGCTTGCTATTGTGATGCTGAAGCTCGATCTGCTCCGACGGGTAGATCGGCTTGTCGCGCTCCCAGTAGTTCTCCATCGTCACATGGTCCACCACCAGCTTGCTGTTCAGCCACACGCTCACCTTCTCGCCCAGCATCAGAATCCGGAAGCGGTTCCACTGGCCCGGCTTGTTGTCCGCCTTCTCAATCGGCTTCGACGGGTTCTTCTCGTTGTTGTAGAGCCCGCCCGAGCCCACCGGGTCGTCCCATATCTGCACCTGAGGCGAGCCGCGCAGGTAGATGCCGCTGTCGCCGCCCGCGTCAATCTTCCAGTCCACGAGCATCTCGAAGTCCGCGTAGTCCCGCGCCGTGCACAGGCTGTTGCCGCCGCCGTCATACTCGAGCGCGCCGTCCACAACCTTCCAGTGCGCCCGCATCTGCTCGTCCGCCTTCTTCTGCTCCGCGGCAAGCGCGTCCTCGCTCATCTTCGCGCGCTCCGGCGGGCTGGAGACGAGCCCCTTCCATCCTTTCAGGTCCTTGCCGTTGAAGAGCGCTTTGAAGCCGGGGGGAGGCGTGTTCTCTTTCTCCGGGCGCGAAAGGTCCTTGATGCGGATGTTCCGGAAGGCGACCTCCGCCGGCGGGTGCCCCAGAAAACCGATGTAGCCCCTGTCCCGCAGGAATCCGCGGTGCTCGGCGAAAACCTCCGGGCTGCTCACCTTGTTCAGATCAGCGTTCACAATCACCTTGCCGTTCATGGTGACCTTGATGTGCCGTCCGACCGCCGATATCTCCATCGCGTTCCACTCGCCCGGCTTCTTCAGCGAGCCGCGTTTGGCTGCCACGGTCTTGTAGACGGATCCGCAGTACTGCGCCGGATGCAGGTTGGCATACTGCGCATCGCCGTCGTCCAGAAGCTGAATCTCCATCGCGGTGTGCGCCGGCGTGCCCGCTATGGGCGTGCGGATCCCCACACCGTTGTTGGCGCCCTTGGTCAGCAGTACATCAAAGCGCAGCACGAAGTCGCTGTACTGCCGGATCGTGAACAGGTTGCCGCCGCTGCCCGCCGGGCACCGCAGCACGCCGTCCCGCGCGACGTACCCTTCGCCATGCTTGCCGGTGACCTGCCATCCCTTCAGCGTCTTGCCGTCAAACAGGCTCACAAAGCCCGGCTCGGGCCCCGCGGCGCATGCAGTTGACATCAGAATGGCCGCCAGGCAAGCAGCCAGAATCACTCTACGAATCATCAAATCAGACCTCTGCTCTCCTTGCACCACCTGTGCACAGGTTCGCCCACAGGCGCGTCAATACCTCTTTGCGTCGTCTCTCTTCTGCCATTCGTCAAACAGCGCCTGGCACTCCTCGCGCAAAAAACCGCCCTCGATCTCGACCGGGCTCCCGCCCAGTTCCTTTATCGTCTTGTCGGACACTGTCAGCTCGCTGAAGCCGCAGGCCTTCGCGTCCTCGATGTAGGTACCGAACACGATCTTGCCGATTTTCGCCCAGTGACATGCCGAAAAGCACATCGGACAGGGCTCGCACGTCGAGTATATGACGCTGCCAGTCAGATCAATGGCGCCCAGTTTGCGGCACGCTGCGCGAATGGCCGTAACTTCCGCGTGGGCGGTTATGTCCGTCGCGGCCCACACCGTGTTGTGCGAGCAGGCCAAGACCTCCCCATCCTTCACTATACAGGCTCCGAACGGCGTCTGCCCCTGTTCCATCCCCTCGCGCGTTTTCGCGATGGCCATGCGCATGTAATCTTCCGGCGTCTTCATTGTCACCTGTCATTCCTGTCGAATACACTTCGACCCAGCGGGGCTGTTGTCCTTGCGGGGCCGTGCTAAATCACTGGTTCGCCGCTCAAGCCCGTCCCCAAGCTGACCGAAGGCGCCCCGCGGGTTGTGGACAAAGAGGGCAAACCGGCCGGTGAGGCTGATTACAGGGCGCGCTCCCGCGAGGAAGCTCGAAGAGGCCGCCCTGCTCATCTCATCACTGTCGCCGTCCCGACGCTGCCGTTGCCGTCGTAGTCCATCCCCTCGATGACGACGTGGAATCCGCCGCCCTGCGGACGGTACCAGCACACGTGCCCGTCCAGAAACGCGTAGTTCGATCCCTCATTGTGGTTGTTCAGGTGCCGCACGGGGTTGACGGCGTCGTCCGCTCCCCAGCCGAACCCCCGCTTCTTGCCGTCCGGGCCGGGATGATACTGAAACGTGTCGAAGAAGACAGGCGTCAGAGCGGGTGACGCTATGTCGCTGAGCGGCCGCCCCCTGCCCGGAAAGGCGTTCGGCGCGTACACCTGAATCTCAGGCCGTCCGATGCGGCTGCCGTACGTGTCACTGGCCAGCGGCGAGGTGAGGTGCTCGTTGTACCCGTACGCCTGTTTCGACGGGCAGATGACGATCTTGTCGTTCTTCACGTACGGGTCGTACAAGTGAATCATGCCCACCGATCCGCCGAAGTCGTGCCAGGTCAGGAACTGGAACCAGGGGAGCTTGTCGTTGTAGTCGCCGGTATACATCATCAGCGCCGCGCACAACTGCTTCTGGTGCGTCTGGCACATGGCGGTCCTGGACTTCTCCCGTGCCCGGGCGAACACGGGAAACAGCATCGCGGCGAGCACCGCGATAATCGCGATCACCACAAGCAGTTCAATGAGCGTGAAGCCCTGTCGCATGGCAGTGTCCTATCCAGCGCGTGCCATCCGGCCTTGGCTGTGTGAGATGCTATCATTCTACCACTTGCCTGCCGTGCAGGGGAAGCGCCATCCGGCACAATCGTTGCATCGGGCGGGCGGGCGTCCTATAATCGGACAATGCCTATCAGACGTCTGGCTCTGGCCGTGTCCATCCTGGCAGCAATGTTGCCGGATGCTGTAGCGGCGGTGCTCTTGCCCGCACACCGGAGACCATCCATGTCGCTCGTGTTCAGTTGTTCGCCCAACAATGATCTGTACGCCGCCATCTGCCGTTCTGTGGGAGAAGCGCCGCGTTACGACACGGCGTTCGAAGCCGTTGAGAACGCCGCGCCCGGGTCGGGCGTGCTCATCCTCGCCGACGGCTATCCGGACAGCCGAACGTCCGTTACTCCGTCGCTGCTTGCCCGCGCGCGCGACAAGCGGCTTCGCCTTTACGTCGAGTTTCCGGATTCGCTCGAGGGGGTAGAGGTGGGAGACGAGCGCAAGGCCGTGTGGGAGCGCGTTGTCGTGACGGGCCTGGACTTCGGCCGGAGGCTTCCACATCTGCGCATCCTCTCCGCGCATCAGTGTGCGTATGTTGAACTGCAGGGGCTGAAACCTATACTCTCGATCGCCCGTGTCGCTGGCTACGACACCGCTCTGTTCGGTCTGCCGGATGATGTGGCCACGCTCCTCGGAGAGTCCGGCGACGGCAGCCTGATAGTTGCGGGAACCATGCTCAGCGGGTTCGTATCGGCGCGTTTTGCCCCGCACGAAGAATGGGTGACGGTGTGGCGCGTCATCCTCTCCAGGCTCGATCCGGAGCACACCGTGCCGGACTTCGAGGCACCTCACAGGGTCTGGCCTGCCTATGGCCGTCTCGATAGGCTCCCGGATGATGCCGAGAATCGGGCAGTGCGCTCGTTCGTTCGGTGGTACCACAACTCGCGGCTGCTCGTGCCCGGATGGCGAAAGGCCGAAGTCGAGAGTCAGCTTGCCGCGGGCGTCGAGGCGGTTGACATCCCGCCCGCGGACAAACCCGCCGGCGACGGCTCCTTCGGTATCCTTGAGGGGTACGCCTCGGCCATAAACCCGGATGGCTCACAGCCGCAGCGTCTTCCTCTGCGGGCGGACTGCAATGCCGAAGCGGCGATGGTGTTCGCACTCGATTCCGTGGTCAACAAAGACCGGGCAAGCGCGAAAGCGGCGCGAAACCTGCTCGATTATCTCTACGTCAGCAGTGGCATGTGCGGGGGCGTCCGCGCCGACCCGGCGCATCCCGCCTTCGGCCTCATCGGATGGGGTGCCGTGCATCCCGCCTGGACCATCGGCAACTACGGCGACGACAACGCCCGCGTGCTGCTCGCGACCATTCTGGCTTCGGCCTGCCTCAAAAGCGGGGACTGGGACAAATGGGTGCTGCGGGGGCTTCTGGCAAACCTGCGCACCACCGGCAAGCTCGGCTTCCGCGAAGACCGGGTGGACGTTGGGCCGCTGGAAGCAAGGGGCTGGAAGGCCTTCGCCGATGCGGAGAACGTGAACTACTCCCCGCACTTCGAGAGCTACCTCTGGGCGTGCAACCTGTGGGCGTACAAACAGACCGGACAGCGCGCGTTTCTGGACAGCACGCGCAACGCCATCCGAATGACCTTGGAGCAGTATCCCGGCGGATGGCGCTGGCAGGACTCGATCGAGCGGGCGCGGATGCTGCTCTGCCTCGCCTGGTTGGTCCGGGTGGAGGATACTCCGGAGCATCGCGAATGGCTGAGCCGTATCGCGAGCGATCTGATCGAGCGGCAGGACCGTTCGGGCGCGCTACAGGAGAAGCTGGCGGGCACGGGGGGCGGGCATTATCTCATCCCTCAATCGAATGAGGCCTACGGCACGGGTGAGACTCCGCTGATTCAGAGGGACGGTGATCCCGCGTCGGATCAGCTCTACACTACGGGCTTTGCGCTTCTGGGCTTTCACGAAGCCTTCGCGGCGACAGGCGACGCCAGGCTCAAGGCCGCCGGGGACCGGCTTGCGGATTTCCTCTGCCGGGTGCAGGTCCGTTCGGACGCTTTGCCGTGGTTCGATGGCTGCTGGTTCCGGGCGTTCGACTTCCGGCGGTGGGACTACTGGGCAAGCAGCGCTGATGCGGGGTGGGGCGCGTGGAGCGTCGAGACGGGCTGGGGCGCGGCCTGGACCGCGGCAGTGCTGGCACTGCGCGCGAAGGACACCTCGTTTTGGGATTTCACATCCGGCAGCGCCATCGAGCGCCTGCTGACTGAGGTCGCCTCCGAGATGGTGGTCAACACCGGAGGACCCTGGCAGCCCTGATGCCAGGGCTACTCCTTGAGCTTTGCGGTTGCTTCGCGAATGATGCGCACAGCCTCCGCATGTGCCATCACAACCGGCGGCTCCATCTGTAGCGCTTCGTAGTAGCGCCGTTGGAACTCCGCGCCCATCTCGTCTGGGGTCAGCAGACCCCCGGCTTTACGCAGAGTGATGTCCGCCTCATTCTCCTGCGCGCCGCCTTCTTCCGCGAGTACCTCGTCAATCCGCACGATCAACTCCGAGACCGGCCGCAGCCACGCAAACCATGGGTCGGAGACGGCAAGCTCGAAGAACCGGGCCGGGCTCGCGATCCGTCCGTTCATGCGCTCGTAGCTCCTGCGCTCCACGAGCAGAAGCGTCTTGTGCAGGCGAATCAGACGGTTGCGCAGGTCCCCCAGGGCCTGTGTGAGGATGCTGGCCCTAAGGCTGTCGCTGTTGTTCATCGCGGCGTATCTCCTGTGGTGTGTGCTCCGGCCTGGACTGTCTGTTCCCGCGCTAGTCCAGCCTGTGTACATGCTGCGGCTGGCAGCTGAGCGCCGGCGGGGTGGCGTTGCCGTCCCACCTGCCGCGCGCGGCGGCGAAGTGGCCTTGCCCGAGCGTATGCCCGGGCGCTCTCACCTGAACTGTCTCGCCATTCGCTCCCTGAAGAGCAAAGCCATCCACGGTCACACTCGTCACACGTCCCCAGGTCGAGAACAGATACCGCCCGGCCATAAGAGCAATGATGTCATCCTGGCTCAGGCTCTGGCTTGAAGCCCACAGAATGCTTCCCACGGTATATGCGCCAGACGCCGTCGTAGTGTTGCCGCTCGTATCGGTGGCAATGACAGCCAGCGGATGCTCACCGAGGCCCCCGGTGGCGCTTATCGTCCGTGACCATATCCTGTCCGAAACGTGCGACATCGGCAGTCCGGCAACCGTTACCGACGCCACGTCCCGGTCATCCGTTGCATCAACCTCCACAAGCAGGCTGTCTCCCGGTGCCGCCAGGTTCGGCGTCACCGCTACGAAGGCTATCTCGGGAGGAACCGAGTCCACCGCTTCAACCACCACGAACTGCCGCACCACATCGCCGAACCATGTGTACCCGTCCCGTACCATTTGCCAGTCTGTGACGTAGGTTCCAGGCCTGGATGGGGCGGTCAGTGTCAGCGTGAACGTCACCGAGTTGCCGGGAGCCACCTCGCTGGCGACCTCCACGCGGGTTGTCGCGCTCAGCGGATCGCTGTCACCGAACGCGCCCAGCCGGAACTGGCGCGCGTTGTTCCAGAGCACGCCGTGGTTGCGCATGGTGATGTGCGCCTGCACCGTCTCTCCGGCCTTCATCTTCGCCGGGATATCGTGGCTCACAAGCTCGCTGGAGTACATCACCCACGTGGTCGCGACACCGAAGTAGTCGCAAATCCCCTTGTACATCGCCCACATCGTGAGGGACCTGAAGAAGTTGTCCTGCAGATACACGGCGTCCTTGTCGCAGGTGTCGTGGAAGCCGTTCTCAATGAGGGCCGCGGCCCGCTGTGGAACGCGCGTCTCGTAGTTGTTGCCCGCGAAATCCGGCGTCCCCCGGTTCTTCCACGTCGAGTCCGGGTAGTGATTCTGGACAGCGCTCATGACGGCGTTCTGGATCTTGGTCGCTAGGTCACGGCTGACAGCGCCCCAGGCGGCGTGGCTCGTGCTATTGTCGTAATACGTGGCTGTCCCCGAGGGGCAGCTCGAACCAACGCAGTCGCCCCGATAACCGTTCGTGTGGATCGCGACGTGAATATCTACCCCATCGTAGTTAGAGGCCAGCCCGCGCGCGCGGATGTTGTCGTTGGCTTCGCTCGCCCCTGCCCCCAGCGTGCAGTCGCCGGTGGAGTTCGCGTAGATGGAACACGGGTAGCCCTTGTGCTGCAGCCAGTACGACGGCCCCATGCGCCACCATGGCTGGCCGATGGGGTGGTTGCCGTAGCTCTTGTTGGTGCAGCGGTTCGTTTTCAGTGTCGCCCCGGCTTCCATAAGATAGGTTTCCAGATAGATGCCCATTTCCAGGTTGTGGTAGTCTTCCTGGTTCAGGGGGGCGCAGTAAACAGGCCGGTCTGTCGTCCACGAGCTTCCGGACCACTTGAGGCCATGCCCTGGCGAAAGAGTGATGATCTTTCCCGCCAGAGTTCCAGCCGCAAGCCTCGGCGCGGCGCGGCCAGCGGGATTCGGCGGAACCGGGTTTTCCGGCGGCAGATACTCGTACAGGTCCTTGCCCGCGGCAAGCAAGCGCGCGCTCGCTGGCGCGCCGTTGGTCTCCAGCGTGAACCTCACCTGAGTGTGAATCGCTTCCAGGCGCGCGTCATCCAGTCCGTCTCCGATAATGTCGCGCGAGAAGTCCACAATCGCCATGCCGTCACCGACCGAGTAGCTCAGAAGCCGGGTTCCGAAAGGAATGGCGGAGTCCAGCGCCCGGCCGTCCGGTGCCGTGTAAGGCGGGTTGCCGAGCGCCTGAAGCGCCGTCTCCACGGTGTCCGGCCCGGAAACGGCAAGCGCGTAGAGAGCGCCGTCCGGCGTCACATACACAGACGTGGCGGCCTGTCCGGGCAGCGCCGCACAGCACAAGAGCGCTGCTATCAGGGCTGTAAGAGACTGACGAATCTGCAAACGTACCATATGGGCATTCTCCTGTGAGGCAGTTGCTCGAAGGTGAGAAGCTGTCATTGCCGCGGCGGCGTCCAGCTCTCAGTATAGGGCCAAACGGTCGGCAAGGTCAATGGCGCCCGTTGGTCCGGGCGGGCCAGCGGGCTCATGAATCCGCAGCGTGCCCTCGCCGGGCGGCGCTGTGAACCCGGGCTGCTACTTGCCCATCTTGCGCAGGTTCTGCAGGCACTTGTCAACACACTCGAGCGGCGGCAGCGCGTACGACTCCTGCTCCACGATGTACCATTCGGTGTTGCCGAAGTTCTCGCAGAGCTCGAAGACCTCCTGCCACTTCACCTCGCCCTCGCCGATCAGCGCCTTGTCGTACCCGCTCGCATACTCCTTGAGGTGCACCGTGAGCGCGCGCCCCGGGTAGCGCTTCAGGAATGGCACCGGGTCCGCGCCGCCGTGCATTGCGTTGCCGGTGTCGAGCTGCATCACCACTTCCTTCTTCGTGTTGCCGAAGAAGGTGTCCCAGGGCATCTCGCCGTCCAGCGGCGCGAACTCGGTGAAATGGTTGTGGTAGCCCGTCACCATGCCCAGAGGCGCCAGGGCGTCGCTTATCTGGTTGAAGGTCTGTGCCGTCTTCTGCCACGCCGCCTTCGATTCCGTGTATTCCCCGGGCAGGCCCGGGACTATCAGAAACCGGTTGCCGAGAGTCTTGTTGAACTCCACCGTCGCTGCCATCTGCTCGGGCAGCAGGGTGTCAATGCCCGTGTGGGTTCCGCAGCATTTCAGCCCGCAATCGTCCAGCAGCTTGCGTAGGTCCGCGGCCGGATAGCCGTGGTAGCCCGCGAACTCCACCCCGTCATAGCCCATCTCCGCGACTGCTTTCAGCGTCGCGGGCAGATCGCGTGCGCAGTCCTCGCGAATCGAATACAACTGAAGACCAATAGGAATCTTGCCAGCCATAGAAATCTCCTGTCCATCAAATGCGGCCTTGCCGCTCAGTGCCGGTGTTTCACCAGACGCTTCATTGGCGCATGCGCTGGAGATATCCTTTGCGGGTTTGCAACCTGCTTACTGCTTCGTCTTGCCCTGTTCGAGGTTTAGAACAGTGCCCACCAGCGTCTTCTGCAGATCCGCTCCCGAACGCGCCGCGTCCAGCGCTTCCTTCACCTGCGCCGCCTCCTGCGTGCGCCCCTGCGACACCAGCAGCGCCTGCGTCTTCTCCAGCTCGGCGACCGCTGCCTGAGGGCTGATCGCCTGCGTCCGCATGCCCATCACCGTCTGCTCCAGGCTGCGCGAAGCAAGCGCGACCTGAAGCTCCTGATCCACTGCCGCATTGCGGCCCGACGCGACCAGGTTCTCGTCCGCCACGAAGTTGAAAACCACGTCGCCGCCCACGCGCTCCTGCCGTCCGCTCACCGCGTCATCGTACAGCAGTTCCGCTCGCGCCACGCGATACACTCCGCCCGGCCGGTTGCCTAGCTCCATCTCGACCAGCGCGCTCACCGTCGCGCCGCGCTCCAGATCGGCGAGCGTCACCTCGGCGGACCGGTCACCCCAGGTGGGCTGCTTGCCGTACACCTGGCGCAATTGGCACCAGCGCGAAAGCCTCAGCGTCAGCCGCAGATTGCGTCCGACCACCGACAGCAACGCCTCCATCTCCTTGCGAAAGACCTCCTGAAGCAGATCCGGACGCGCGATGTAGTAGTAGTTGCCGCCCGCCCGCTTCGCCATGCCCACCAGAAGCTCTTCGTTGTACTCGGGGCCGAACCCCAGGCAGGTCAGGGTAATCCCGCGCGACTTCTGTTCCGCCACCTGTCCCACAATTGAGGGGAAGTCGGTCAGCCCGGCCGTCGGCTCGCCGTCCGTCAGTAGCAGCACGCGGTTCACATACCCCGCCGGGACGCTTGCCACCTGGCTGCAGGCCGCCACAAAACCGTCATAGATATTCGTCGTGTTGCCCGGCTGAATGCGCGAGATGTGCTGCTTGATCAGCTCCTTGTTCACCACGCGCCGCGCGGGCATCATCACCTCGACGCCGTCTTCGAACGTTACGACCGAGAGCACGTCGGCGGGCTGCAGAAGGTCCACAACATAGTGCATGGCCCGCTTCGCGTATTCCAGAGGCTGGCCTTCCATCGAGCCGCTGCGATCGAGCAGCAGGCAGAGGTTGAGGGGCATGCGCTGTCCCATTGCGCCCTGAGGTGCCGTTGCGCGGATCAGCGCGTGTTCGCGGGTGTTCTTCGTGGAGAGGGCATACGCGTTGCCGGCGACAATCTCCAGGGTGATGGAGCCCGCGCCGGGCGCGCCCGCCATCTGGGTGCGGTTCATATCGGCCGCAAAAGCCTGTGTCGCTCCGGGGTCCGGTGGGGGCGCTCCGAACGCCTGCGTGCGATCATCGTCCGAACCGAACATGTTCATGCTCATCAAATCACCTCTCGCCTGTGCTGACCGCCTACTCAACGCGAATCTGCGTCTGTCCCACCGATATGATATCTCCGGGGCGCAGAGCCTGCTGCGTCACCCTCGATCCGTTCACGAATGTGCCGTTCGCGCTGCCGTCGTCCTGCACCACGGCGGCTCCTCCCTGCACGCTGATGTGCGCATGACGCCGCGACATGAATGTGTCTGCCTCAACCGCAATGTCCGCGTCCGGCGACCGCCCGATGCCCGCCGACTGGCCTTCGGCAAGGGTGATGCGCCTTCCGGCGGCCGGGCCCGCGACGATCGCGAAGCCGATCCCGCCGCCCGGCGCGAAGCCCGGAGACTGCCCGAACATCTGCGTGGCCGCCTGATTCGCAGGCTGCGGCGTGGGCTGAGCGGTGCCCACCGTGCAGCCGCAGTTGCCGTAGGCGTCCTTCGTCTGACCGCAGAACGGGCAGGTGCCCGGGGCCACGTCAACCGCCGGCTCGGATACGGGCGGGGGCTGCTGCTGGAACTGCCTCGCGGCTGCCGGGGAATACTGCCGGCTGGCCTTCTCGTGGAACTCCAACTCGCGCGATGAAATGCGGATGAGGTCGCCGTCTTTCAGCGGAGCGCTCGCGAGCATCTGCCCGTTCACCGCGAACGCCAGCCCCGGGGCCGCCGCGACCGCCGTATGACGCCCCTGCGCCTGCTGAATCAGCACGTGACGCTTCGCGATCTGCTGGTCGCCGAACAGCGGGATGTCCGCCAACTCGTCGCGCCCGATAACGGTGGTGGGCTTCGCGATCTGGAACTCCCGTCCCTCGCCTCTGCCCACGAGTACCCTCACCCACGCCTGCTTGAACATCTCCTGCGCCAGCGCCTGCAGGAATGCGATGGCTACGGCGATGCACGTGAAGGACACCAACGTCTGGACAGGGTAGCTCATGAGTGGGCCAAGCGCACCCAGAAGCTGAAAGAGAAACCCGCCGAGCAACCCGCCCAGAGCGCCGCCCGCCGCGGCGAGTTGAAGGCGGCGTGTTGATCCTGTGATGGCCCCGAGAGCAATGCCCAGGCCCACGCCTGCCACCACACCCCAGAGGCCCCAGGCCAACGTCCGTGCAAGCAGCAGCCGCAAGAAAGCGATCAGCCTGAAGTCCGACCGCGGTATGCTGCCACCAATGAAGCCCATGGCCATCTGTCCCAGATAGATGCCAACCAGACCGCCCAGCGTGCCAGCGGCGGTGAATGCAGCGCAGGCGCGTACGAGCTGCTTCTGTGACCCCGTGTTGATGCCTTCCACGAAACCGAGTGTAAGTCCGAGGAGTGCGCCGAAGATCGCCGCGAAGAGCTGCTCGTAGGCGCCACTGCGCAGGCCGAGCACTTCAAGGTTGCGGGAGGGGTAGAGCGCCCACAGCACCATGAACACAGTCCATCCCGCCACACCTGCCACGAGTCCAGCTACTACACTGCGGCTGACTTTTGCAACAGAGACCACGCTACGCCTCGTACCGGAACCGCGTTGCCCCGATCTGAATGTCGTCTCCGGGCTTGATCTCGCGCTCGGTCACCTTCTCGCCGTTCACGAATGTCCCGTTCGAGCTGCCTTCGTCGTGAATCACAACGCCCCCGTTCGCCGCGATGCGCGCATGCCGCCGCGAGGCCGTGTGGTCGTCCGGAAGGGCCACGTCGCAGGACGGGTCACGCCCCAGAATCGTGGCCGGGCTCTTGATGGCGAAAACAGCCCCGGCGTAAGTCCCCGATACCCCAACGAGCCTCGGCCCGCTGACGGACGGAGCAGCCGGGGGCGCTGCGGCCGGAGCCGAACCGGGAGCAGGCCCCACAAGGTTCGGGTCGAGCGGTGGGGTGGTAGGTTCGGCCTCTGCTGGCGGCGGAAGCGTGCCGTTGTCCACCTCGATTCCCGCCTTCTCCAGCGCGCCCTTCATCGTGACGCCCTTGCCCCTCAACACCAGATAGGCGATGTAAACGATCGCGGCCACCAGAATCAGCGCCACCAGAAACTGCAGCAGAGAATAGCGGAGCGGGGTCTTCCTCTTAGCCGGGGCGGCCGGCTTCTGCTTGGCTACGTCAGATTCGGGCGCCACCGTCGGAATGTCGCCCGCCAGCACCACCTCAGCGATGGCCGCCTTCGACTTGCGCTCGCGCTCGATGGTTACTTCCTGCGCAATCTTCACCCCGCTCGATCCCACGTCCAGCGAGGCTGGTCCCAGCGGGACGTCATAGAACCGCGCCACGCCCCTGTCCGCCGCTTCCAGAATCCGCGTGCTGACCGCGCCCTTCGCGTCCGTCAGCACCACCGACGCGACGCTGACCGGCTTTCCGGACTTCGCCGAAACCTTCACATCCAGGCGGCGCACCAGGTTGAAGTCGGCGTCCACGAGCTTGTGCTCGCCGGGCTTCGCGTATTCCGGGGCGCTCAGCGATGCGGCGTTGCCCGTCTTGTCGTTCAGAATGTGAATCGTGGCGTCATCGGCGGCAGGCAGAGACCACTCCAGCGACTCGCCTTCAAAGGACTTCGGGGCAGCGAGAATCTTGCCCGCTCCGGCGTCCGCCCACCAGGTGTAAGCGCCTTTGGCTGGCAGGCTGATTGTCCCCGACATCTCCTTGCCCGCCGGCTTCGCGGCATCGTCCGGTTTGGTTGCCTCCGGCTTTGCCGCCTCGGGAGCAGGCTTGGCGGCAGCCGGTTTCTTGTCCGCCTCCTGTGTGTATGCCGCGCACCGCGGCAGCGCCAGCAACACTGCCAGCGCGAGAGTCAGAAGCTTGATGCGACTTGCCAATGTGCGCCTCCGTTCGTGGCCCAACCGGCATGCGAACCGCCGGTGTCAGATGTATGAGGTTAATTGTACCTTCCGGCCGGTCCTCCCTGTCAGTCCCGGCCCAGTAGTCTGAAAACTTCCGAGAGCGCTGCCGCCGTGTCGGGGGCGCTGATCGTGCGCTTCGCGCGGCCCTCCGCCGCGAAATCCGCCGCGCGCCCGTGTACCCACACGCCCGCAACCGCCGCGTCCAGTGGCGGAATGCCCTGCGCCAGGAAGCTCACGATGATGCCTGTCAGTACGTCTCCCGATCCGCCCTTAGCCAGACCGTGATTGCCCGTGAGGTTGAAGAACGTTTCTCCCCAGGGGTGTGCCACAATCGTTGGGGCGCCCTTGAGCACGCAGACACAGCCGAACTCTTCGGCCGCGCGCTCGGCCGCCTCCAACCTGTTCGACTGTACCCATACCGCGTCAGTTCCGAGCAGCCGCGCCATCTCGCCGGGGTGGGGCGTCAATACCACGCGGTCGGCGGCCTCCGACAGAATCTTCGCCGCGTCCCGCCCGAGCGCCCACAGCCCGTCCGCGTCAAGCACGAAGCGCCGGTCCAGCCTGGAGGCAAGCTGCCGCACGAACTCCTGCGTCCCTTCCGAGCGCCCGATGCCGCAGCCGATGGCCACCGCGTCAAAGCGCGATGCCGCACTCAGGGCTGCATCAACATCTTCCGCGCAGAATGCGTCGCCCGCCCCGATGGGCAGGGTCATGCATTCGGCGCTGGTGCGCGAGGCGAGTATCGGATACTGTCCGCCCGGCGTCACCACCGTCGTCAGCCCGGCCCCGGCAAGCGCCGCCGCCTCGCCCGACATCGCCGCCGCGCCCACCATCCCCGTTGAGCCCGCAAACAGCCCCGCGTGTCCGTGACTGCCCTTGTGCGAATCCGGCATCCTTTTGCTGATGATCCCCGCGGCCTCATCGGCAGTGATGATGTACCGCGCCCGCTCGGCCGTCATGTTGACGAGCGTGGGCGGGATGCCGATGCCGGCAACGATCACTTCTCCGGCGAAGCTGGCACCCGGATACATCAGCAGCCCCGGCTTCAGCGCCGCGAACGTAACGGTCACGTCGGCGTACACGGCGTCCTTGCAGATATTGCCCGTGTCCGCGTTCACGCCCGAAGGGATGTCAACCGCAACGACCGGCGCTCCGGATGAGTTGATGGCCCTGACGAACCCGCGCGCTTCTTTGGGCATTTCGCCGTGCAGTCCCGTGCCGTACAGGGCGTCCACGATCACATCCGCGTACCCTTCTACCGCATCCAGCGCTTCCTCGCGGTATTCATAGAAGATCGCGTCTCGCCGGATGAGAGCCTCAAGGTTCACTCGCGCATCGCCGGTGATCTTCTCCACCGGCCCGGCCAGCACAATCCCGCACTCGATTCCCTGATCCAGCAGATGCCTGGCCGCCACGAGTCCGTCGCCCCCGTTGTTGCCCGTGCCCGCGACCACAATCACGCGCGCGTCCCAGACGTCGCTGAACTCCGGAGGTCCCGCCGCCAGCGGCGCCAGACGCCGCATATCGCCTGCGGTTTGCCTGTCCTCGCCTTCCACGTTCAAAACGCAGGCAAGCGCCGCGGCCGCCACCGCCCGCCCGGCGTTCTCCATCAGAATCAGCGAGGGCACCCCCGCCTCTTCCACCGTCCTGCGGTCCAACTCCCGTATCTCTTCAGCGCTGTGAACTCTCATCTGCTACCCCCGTTCCGCCCTTCAGTCCCGCTCCAGTATCGCCACAGCCACCGCGTAGTCCTGGCTGTGAGAGATCGTGACGAGGACTCTTCCCTCTCCCGCGATCTCTGCCGCGCGGCCGTTCAGCGCGGCCTCCGGCTTTCCATCCTCCAGAGCCAGTATCTCCACCTCGCTCCACTTGAGCGGCGGCCCCAGGCATTTGGCGACGGCCTCCTTCGCCGCGAACCTGCCCGCCAGAAACGCCGCGCTCATCCTGCGTTCGGATGCCGTGGCAAGCTCGCGCGGCGTGAAAACCCGCCGCAAATAGCGCTCTCCACGCGCCGCAAACTCGCGAATCCGCCCGATCTCGATGATGTCTGTCCCCAGGCCCGCTATCAAGGAATTGGCTCCGCCGTGCGAAAAAGTCCCAGCCTCCGGAACAGCTTCTTCAGCCCCTGATACACGCTGCTCAGTCCTTCCTCCCTTGGCGCGGCCCGTCCGTTTCCCGACGCCTCATGCACAACTTCTTCTCTCCACAGCATCAGCGCGCCTCCCGCGCTAATCTGATCGCCGTCCGCCAGAACGCGCGCGCCGCTGACACGAACTCCGTTCACGAAGACATCCCCGCCGCCCCCGTGAGGGATTATCACGAATCCGGCGTCGCTTCTGCGAATATCGCAGCAGGGGTGTCCCGCGGGCAACCGCATATCCTCGTCGCCCGGCCGGATGTGGTTGGTCAGGACGCCCTCGAAGCTTCGTGATGTTCCGAACCAGTCGCCAACGCTCACGATCTTCAGCGTTGCCCTTATTGTCAGGATATCCATCCGCCGGTTATTACTTACGGCTTCATTCAACCCAAATCGCGCCTCATCTGCTTTCCACAGCCCCGCCGGAGACCTCTGTCCAACTTGTTCACGCTCACGCTCAGACAAACTCCACTAGTTTTCCACAGGCTGTGGAAAACTTTGTGGACAAACCCCGTTTGAGGCCTGAGTGCGAAACCTGCACACAGGGCACGTCTGTATCCACAGGCGGTTTTTGCTCCATCCGGCGGTCTGCTGCGTGCCGTTCGCAATAATTCGGCCTTTCCCGTGCCATTTTGGCGCTTGTGTCGTCCGCGGCTGCCTGCCCCAAACTATCTGCCCCGTTGTGTTCGGGTCTCCCGGCAAAAGCTATACACGTCTGGGCGTCAGTTCTGCGGAGCGAAGAACAGGTCGTCGAAGATGGCCTCTTTTTCCACATCCTTCGCGGTTAGCCGGATCCGGGCGAGAACAGCCCCCTCTGGAGCCTTCCCGCGCACCGAGAACTCGTGCCAGAGGCCGTCAGCCGGAATCTCATCGGTCACATCAGCGCTCTTCCACGTCCACTGATTTCCACTGTACCAGTGAATCCCCGCAGTCACCTTTCCGCCGGGGCCGTTCACCTTCGCCCATCCGGTCAGAAGGTAGTCCTTGCCCCATCGCACCGGAACCGGCCACGAATCCCACGCCGCATCCTCGGCCTTGCGGATGCCGGCCGCGCGGCCGCTGCGCCCCACGCCCGCGAAGAACTCCCCCTTCTTCTGCTGCCCGTCGAAAACCCCCTGGTTCCATGCCCACGCCTCGCTCCCGCTGCCCCTCTCGAAACTGGCGTTCAGAAGACGATTTCCGTCAGGGTACGGCCGGATCGGCCGCCGCCGTGAGCGCGCCGCCTCCAGCCGTGCGTGCGCGCCCGGCTCCAGCACGAACACGGGCATATCGCCCACGGCCGCCCTGGCGTCCTTCAGGCTGACAGGTTCTCCCAGCGCGTTCATCACCTTCGATCCGGACCCCACGGGCAGCGCCGCGCTCACGGGCGTGCCGTACCGGGACCATGTGACGAACAGGCTGGAGTCCCCGATCCGGAACAGGTACCCCTCCAGTTCCGGCGCAAGCTGCAGCGGCCCCACCAGCACGGGCGACGTGAGGTTCTTCGTGAGGGTCTGATAAGCCTTGTACGCCGGCTTCTTCGTGCCGTCCGCCTTCACGATGCCCCACTTCTCGGACCAGTCCTCCAGCTTGAACCAGAACAGTTTGTCAACCCCCTGCACCGCCGCAATCACATACGACTGCGTCAGGTAGGCCGCCTGCCGCGCATCCTCCTCCGAGCTGCTCGACGTCCAGCCCATCTCTGTTATCCACAGGGGCTTGTCCTTGCCTGTGGAGGCGATGCAGTCGTTCGCCATCTCCAGCAGCTCGCCGAGACGCTGGCTGCCCGGCCCTCCTGCCATCGAGTAGGGATGAATCGAGATAGCGTCGCACGAGTCCCACGCGCCGTTGTCGAATATGCCCCGGATGAAGCCGAAGTCCGGACCGCTCGTGCTGCCCGCGATAATGACGCACTCAGGGTCGGCCTCTTTGGCGGCCTTGTATGTCACCTTCAGAAGCTCGGCGTAGTCCTTCACGTTCGGGGTGGGCCAGAATGTCGGGATATTGGGCTCGTTCCACACTTCCCAGCACTTGATCGTGTCCTTGTAGCGCCCGATCATCTTCGCTGCGTACCGTGCGAACGCCTGGCGCTCCCCATCGTCGGCGGGCGGCTTTCCGGACCATGCGCTGGAGTAGTTGAGGATGGCAAGCGGGCTGACGCCGCTGTCCTTGTAGAGCGCTACCACCCTGTCCGTGAACTCGAAGTCCCACTTGCCCTTCTCGGGTTCCACAACGCTCCACCAGATCTCGATGCGGTCCCACCGGATGCCCGCCTCACGCATCAGGCGGATGTCGCTTTTTGCCTTCGCAATCGCGTTCGGGGAGGTGCGGGCGTGGATCGCCACCACCCCGTTGATGCCGTACGGCGACGGATCCGGCCCGGCCGAAGCGGCGGGCAGCGCAAGCAGAAGCGCAGCCGCTGCAAATGAGTAGAGCTTCAACATCAGGGATACCTCCCGCCGGAGCTCAGAGCGCCTTTAAAGCCCGGCCAATTGCTCGTCGATCTCCTGCTGCGTCAGCCCGGCGATCAGAAGCGACTTGCGCCGCTCCGACGCACCCGACTTCACTTCGATTCGCGATTTCGGGATCCGGAGCAGGGCCGAGACCAGTTCAATCACAGCCTTGTTCGCCTCCCCCTCCACGGGCGGGGCTGTCACGCGGACGCTCAGCACGCCGCCCTCATACGATGATACCTCGGACCTCGAGCTCCGGGGCGTCACGCGGACATGCACAATTGCTCCCGCAGGTGTTCTCACTTGCCCTTCACCATGCGCGTGTAAACGCGGTCGGGCTCCGAGCCGCCCCGGAACAGACGCTGTCCGGTGTGCGTCTGTGTACGAAACTCCACGAACTCCCCATTCCGCAGCACAAGCTGTCCCGCATCGCCCTGGGCAATCGCCTCATACTGCGCGGGCATCAGCGAGAATGTCAGCCGCCGCCCATCGTCGCAGACGAACTCGATCCTGTGATACGCAACCGCAGGCTTGCCCAGGTGATAGACGAACGCCTCCACTTCCTCGCGCTTGCCGATCTCGCAGCCGATCGCCTCCAGTGGTGCCTTCAGTTCTTTGCGCCACCGCAGCATCGAGCGAAGAGTCGAGATGATGAGCGTGATCCACAGGCCGATGATCACGAAGAAGAAGACGAATGAAAAGACTATCTTCCAGAGGCTCATCTAAAGTTGATGCAGCATCACCAGGCCCACGAAGAAGAGATTATTCAGGGAGTGGGCGATGACGCATGGTAGCAGAGAGCGGCGAATGACCGCCAGTTTCCCGAGTACGTAGCCGATGCCGAGGTAGGGCACGAGCATCTCGGGAATGCCCGGGTGGATCACCGCGAAGGCAAGAGCGCTCACGAACACGCCCGCGGACTGCCCCCATTCGGAACCAGCCGCGCGCAGGAGCGCCCCTCGGAAGAACGTCTCCTCCGTAAGCGGCGCGATGACCCCAACAACGGCGAGCAGCAGCGCCAGCTTCCAGCCGAACCGCGCCCCCACCAGAAGCTCGGCGGCCGGCGACGTGACTTCCGATGGCGCCGCGCCGAGCGCGCCGAGCACCAGGCCGGTCAACATCTGCAGCACCACGACAAGCGACGTTGCCGCCAGGAATCCGCCGATGCCCCAGGCGATGTCCGCCAGCGTGTCGCTGCTCTTCCAGCCCAGGTCTCGAAGCGAATACCCCCGCTTTTGCAGAGGGAGAGGCGCGAGGTAGAAGACGAGGGCGGCTGTTACGGCGTAGTGGACAAGCTCCAGCGTGTTCTCGTGTCCGGGCGCGGACTTCGGGCCGTACTGGACCGCCGGCGCGATCGCAACCGCCACTGCCAGGAAGACCACGAGATACAGGGCGAATGTCTGCCACATCGCGCCCGGATATGCCTGTGCACGCTCATCGGGCGTGCGGTTGCCCGTTCCGAGAGTCCGCCTGCGGCGGGACGCCGAGTAAAGCATCCATGCCGACGCCCCCCCGAGCATGACTGCGAGAAGCGCCACGGACGAAGCCGCCATCTTGATCTGCGCTGCGAGCGAGTTCTCTTTCAACTGCTCGCGGCAGTGTGCGGCCGCGGCCGTGGAGCCGTGACGCTGCAAAACATCGCTCGCTGCCAGAAGAGCCGCTGGACCCAGTCCGGCGGATAGGATCGTCTGCGCTTCGGCCTGGGTCCAGTCACCAGTGTCCCTGCCCAGAATCCGCGCTATCCGAACGTGCCGCGGGTTCTGCGACTCTCGCGCAAGCTCTTCCGCAAGCGCAAGAGTCTCGCCCGGAGCCTTGCCGTAGTATCGGGTGAGGAGCAGGAAACGAAAGGCATCCTGCAGCGATCTGGCTTTCCGCGCCGAGAACTTCAGCTCATTCAGCGTCTCCTTCAGGGCTGCGGGCGTCTCGGCTGATTGCCGCGTAACAGGGGGCTGTGTCCCGATGGTGAGTGCGATCTTCAGATCGGTCACAGGGAGGGAAAGGGCGGCTGCGGCATCCTCCACCTGCTTGCGCGCGGCGCCGATGTTCTGGGCGATGGCTATGCCGCACAGAAGCAGCGCGATAAGCACTTTTGTCAGCGCGTTCGAAGCGCGGTGCTCGCGCGGGCTGTCTGCGGGCGTGTCTTCTAGAACGACGGGAGTGCTCCTTCAGCCGGCGGCTTCGTGCGCAGCGGGCTGCTGATCGGAGTCAGCGGCCGCCTCCGGGTATTCACCCTCGGGGTGGGTGCTCTCTATCTCGATCATTTCCTGCCACCGGCGGCTCTGAATCCAGTCCCCAAGGTCGCGCGCGGCCGAACGGAGGCTGTCCACCAGCGCCGCCCTGCGTTCGGACAGGCGGCGGGTCTCGCGCATCAGCTCCTGGTTTTCGTGGACGGCGCGCTCGGTGATCTCGCGCGCACGCTGTTCTGCCTCCCGCACAATCGTGTCCGCGTCTCTATGCGCCGCCGCGCGCACCTCGTCGGCCGAGCGCTGGGCGAGCAGAATGGCGTTGTTGAGCGTGTCCTCCATCTCCTTGTAGCGGGCAACCTTGCTGTGCATTCTGTCAATCTGGTCTTCCAGCCTTGCCCGCTCGCGCGCGGCCGTCTCCAGCTCGGAGGCGATGTCGCGCATCAGGTCATCCACCTCCGCAGGCCGATAGCCCCTGAAGGATCGCGAGAACTTCTTGTTCGAAACGTCAATCGCAGTTGTCTTCATGGATGTCCCTCCCGACCAGTCAATCAACCGCGCGGCGCGCTCAGAGCCCTATCGGCGCGGCCGGCCGAACCAGGGCCTGCGCCAGCAGCCTGATAAGAAGCTGCAGCGCCACGAGCGCGACGATGGGCGTAAAGTCCATGTAACCCGTCTTCTCAGGCGGCAGAATCATCCGGATCGGTCTCAGCACCGGCTCGGTCAGCCGGTGCAAAAGCTGCACAATCGGGTGATACCGCGGGACGGATGGAATCCAGGTGATCACCGCCGCCGCGATGATTATCCAGCGGTAGATGCCCAGCACTTGAATGATCAGAACGATCGCGGATATCATTTGCCCATCTCGGCCGAGCGCGCCGCAGCCGCCTGCACGGCGCTGATGACCGCGGCTCTCAGCCCCTTGCGCTCGAGCTCGGCGCATCCCGCGATCGTGGTGCCTGCTGGGCTGGTGACCTGGTCCCTGAGTACCGCCGGGTGTCTGCCCGTCTTCAGCACCATCTGCGCCGCCCCCGCGACTGTCTGAGCCGCCAGCGCAATGGCCGCTTCGCGCGTCAAACCCATGCTCACGCCCCCGTCGGCAAGCGCTTCGATAAACGTGTAAACGAAGGCGGGTCCGCTCCCGGAAAGCCCCGTGACCGCGTCCAGCAGCTTCTCGTCAACGACAACCGCCAACCCCACCGATTCAAAAAGCCCGGTGGCGGTGTCGCGCTGCCGCTGGCTCACGTTCTTGCCCAGAGCGAGTGCCGAAGCGCCCATGCCGGCCTGCGCGGGAGTGTTGGACATAACGCGGATGACGCCGACTCCTTCGCGCAGGCAGGCATGCATGCGGTCGAGCCTGACCCCGGCCGCGATGCTGATGACCAGCTTGCCCGGCTCGATGATTTCGGCCATCTCCTTGAGCAGGGTCTCGACTATGGCGGGCTTGACGCAGATGATGATCGCTTCGGCGAATGCCGCGGCGTCCCGCGCCGATGCCGCGGCGGCGATGCCGGTCGCCGTGGAGGTCTCGCTCAGACGTTTGCTGTCCGGATCGAAGATGACCACATTTTCAGGTGCCCGGAAACCCGAGGACACGACGCCCTTGGCAAGCGCGCTGCCCATCGCCCCGGTGCCCAGGAATGCTAGTTTCATAATCGGCCTGCCGTTCCGCGCGAAGTCGCGCTCAAAGCCTTAGCACGCAGCGTCAGTTACCCGGGAACAGCGATCTGTGGCGGTGCGACGACTCCGCGATCTCGATGATCACGTTAGCCGGGGTAAAGAAGTAAACCTTGTCGCCGACCTTCTCCACCGATCCGTCCAGCGCGTATGTCACCCCGTTGAGGAAGTCAATAATGCGCCCGGCCATCTCGGGGGCAGCCTTGTCAATGTTGACGACCTGCGGGTGGCCTTCCTTCAGCCCGTCAGCCACCTGCCGCGCGGTGTCGAACGTCTCGGCCGCGTGCCAGATCGAAACGCGGCTGCGGCGCGCCGAATGAAGCCGCAGAGGAATGCCCTTCCGCCGGTCCTCCCGGAAATCGTCCTCTTCCTCTTCTTCGGACGTGAGGTTGACGTGGTTCTTCAGCCAGCCCCACAAGCCCCTTGTCTCATCAGCGTCGTGCTGAGCTCTGTCATCCATGATCTGATCTATCTCCCAAGTCGCGCAAACGGACTGTGTTGGGCGCCAGGCGTGCGCAACTGCTGGTGCCGTCCGGCAGCCGTAAGCATGGGCGAGTATGCGGCGAAGCCTTCAAACCGATCCCGGTCTTGCGCCGGGTTTTTCCGGTGCGTTGCCGCGGCAGGCTCCGATAGGGGGCGGAACCCACCGCTGTCACCCCTATAATAATATCACCCGGAACCGCCAAAGTGAAGACCTGCAGTCTGTTGCGCTCGCCCTTTTTGGTATTCTCGGCATTTATGCCGCCGGACGTGAGCCAAATATCGCTGTTCCCACCCTCACCATCGTCGCACCTTCCTCGATTGCCGCCTCGAAGTCCCCCGACATCCCCATCGAAAGAACCTGACGCCGCTCTTTTGGGAGCATTTCAAACATCTCGCGCAGTTCCCTGAAGTACGGCCGCACCTGGTCCGGGCCGTCCAGAAACGGCGGGATGGCCATGAGTCCTCTGACCTCAAGCCCAGGCAGCGCAGCGGCCTCCGCGGCCAGGCTCAGCGCCTCGCATTTCGCGACTCCGGTCTTCGCCGTTTCGCCGCCGATGTTCACTTCGATGAGCACCTCCAGCCGGCTGCCCGCCGCCTGGGCAGCGTCGCTCAGCCTGCGCGCCAGACGCAGGGAGTCCACCGACTGCACCATGTCGAACAATTGGGCGGCCCTTGCCGCCTTGTTCGTCTGAAGGTGGCCGATCATATGCCAGTGTGCCGGATGCCCCAATGCCTCGATCTTCGCCTGGGCTTCCTGGACGTAGTTCTCGCCCAGATCGCCTGCTCCGGCCCGCACGGCGAGCGCAACCAGTTCTGGAGCCACCGTCTTGGAGACGGCAATGAGCGTGACTTCGTCCGGCTGCCTGCCGGCCCTGCCGCATGCCCGCTCGATGCGCCCCCGCACTCGCTCGATGTTTGCGCTTATCCGGCTGCACTCCGGCGATGTTTCCAGTTCCGCTGTCTGTCCTTCCTGCTAGTGGGCACGATTATAGCGGAGCGGCCTCCCCCTCGCAAGAAGAAGGCGGCCAGAAACTGCCCTCTGCTATAATCCCGCAATACAGTTAACAACCATTCTCGAGGAGAGTGTATGCCCACATACGTGTATGAGTGCACGGCGTGCTCTGAGCAGACGGAGCTGATCCAAAAAGTAACTGACGCCCCACTCGAAACCTGTCCCCAGTGCGGTGGCAGGGTCCGCAAAGTGCTTTTCCCTGTCGGCATTGTCTTCAAGGGCCCGGGCTTTCACGTCAACGACTATGCGAAGCCCAGCCGGAAGGATGCTGAGCCGTCCGCTGAAAGCAAGCCCGCCGCCTCTTCGGACAAGAAGGAGACCGTAGCTAGCAAGGGCTGAACGCGGCACCGCATTCCGCCGTACGTGAAAGCGGCCAGGCCGGGAGCCTGGCCGCAGTTCTGTTTATCCTGACTTCGTTCCGCTAGTCGGCCTGGGAGTTCCCGGCCAGCCTGGTCAGCCGCACCTGGTGCGTGCGCGGATCGGCGGTGAGTCTGAGGCCCATCTCCCTGGCGACCTCGATTGCGCTCAGGTGGATGCGCCCCTCTGTCAGAGTCACGCGCGCGTCCTCAATCTGCCTGCCGTCCACCGCTGCCGTTCCAGCGCGGACGTCAACCATCAGTTTGTGCCCGCCCAGCCACACCGTTGCCATCTTTCCGAAATGGTCCCACGAGACGCTGCCGCCGAGATGCTCCATCGCCATTCTGAGTGTAATCATCGCTGGCCCGCGAACACCGGACAGCGCCTGCTCTGTGTACGTAACGGTCTTGCCCGTGGTTGTCTCGCTCACGGCGGCCGTCCGCGTACCGGCGGGTGCCGGGGCAAGAGCGACGCGCACGGGCGTGGCAGGCCGCGCGGTAACGTCTGCGGCGTCGGCTTTCGGGTTTGCCTCGGGCCAGGCGGTCTCGGCTTTCGCCTCAAGCCGAATGTCAGCCGCGGACGAAGCGGGCGGCGACGCAGGTTCGGAAACTTCCGCTTCGGCGGCCGGCGCGGGCCGCGCCATCAGGCCGTCTCCGGCGGGGGCCGGTGAGGCGGGCGGCAGGGAGGCCAGCAGAACCTTTCCGGCGACCGCCGCGTGCGGCGTCCCGGCGTTCGGTTCAACAAGAGTCTTGGGTGGCAGCGGCCGCACCTGATCCACTGTCGTGGCGCTGTTCGGCTTCACCGCCGGTGTCGTAATGAGAGGTGGGCGGCTGAGACGCGGGTCTTCCACGGCCCGCGCCATCTGGCCCTGCCATTTCGTCTCGGGCTTCAGTGCCGGCGCTGCCGCGGCGGGTGACGCCGCCGCCGGCGGCGCGGGTGCAGCGGGCTTCGGCACCCTGGCGGGTGTGCGCGGGCGCGCTGTAATGTCGCTCTCCACCGCGCGGGCGTCCGCCTCAGCCCCCGCAAACCTGGGCTCGGATGCGGCTGTCTCGTCCGGCGGCAGGCTCGATGCCGTCTCCACCGCCTCGCCCGGGTCTATCTGCGCAGAGGCTTCAGGGGCTGTTGCCTCTGCCGGGGCCTCCGGAACGGAGGGCACCTCGGCGCTCACAGCCTCGGCCGACGGCGTCACGGAGACTTCCATCTGCACGGACTGCGGCGCGGGCAGGCTGGCCATCCTCGTCGCGGCCTGTCCCGATGACGGGTCTGGCAACTCTGATGCCGGGGCCTTCGCGAGAGGAACTGGCTCAACCGAGGGCGCTGGCTTCACAGAAGGCGCCGCCGCAGGCTTCTGCTCCGGAGCCTGAATGACCGGAGCCGGCCTCGATGCAGACGAATCCTGCCGCGGTTCGCTCGTTACGGCCGTGGGCTGGGTCGCAGCGGCAGTTGCGGGTTCCGAAGCCCGCGCCGCCACGGCGCTGCCGTTGTCCGGCGGCTGACTCGCCGAAGCGCTGGGCGGGACTGCCCGGGCCTCTTGCGGCCGCTCGATTGACTTCGTGGACGCTGGCCGGGCGGCCGCCGTGCTCGACGCCTCGCGCACGGCTGAAGCTATCGTGCCCGCGTTCTCGACCGTAATCCGGATCGCATACGTAGCGAGAAGGTTCTGGCTCGCGTCGCGAACCTGGGCCTCCACCGTGTGCGGCCCGTCGGACATTCCTGCCGTGTCCAGGGAAAACTCGAAGGGCGGACGGTTGCTGATCAGCTTCAGGGTCTTGTCCACATACACCGACAGAAAGACGTCCGGACCCAGGTTTGCCGATGGGTTCACCGCCACCTGCCGCCCGCCCGAAACGCGCTCGCCATCGCGCAGATTGCTGAATTGGATAACCGAGGACCCTTTGGAAGGCGGCGTCAGCGCCGCTTCCCCGTGGTTCTGAACCCGTACCTTCTGATAGCACTTGCCGGCGAGCTTGCCGCCGCTGTAGAAGTACAGCGAAAGTCCATGGAGCCCGTCCGCGAACGCCGTCGTGTCCCACAGCATGGAGACCACCCCGCTTGCCTGAGGCGCGCCAAGGCCCTTCAGCCCGTACTCCGTGCCGTCCACCGAGAGCACGACGCGCGTCACGCGTGTCTTGGGATCGGCCTCGAATCCGGCCGATACCTCGACGGTCCCGCTGACGACAGCGCTCGACTGCGGCGACAGGAGCCGCGCGTACCCGGCGAGGGCAGGAGCCCCTCCGTACCCGAGCACGATCGTAACAATAAGCAAGCCAGCAACGAGTCGTTTGATTTGCATAGTTCTGCCCAAGAAAGGCCAGCCGTGGTTACCGAACCTTCTGCTCATCCGCCCAATAGCATATCCATCGTGACCCCGCGTGTCAATGGTTGCGGGCGCGCACGCTGTCGCCAGTTTGCCCGTCTGCCAGCCGCCTGGGCTGACGTCTGTGGACGTCCACAGTTGCGATAACCATCCGATGGTCCGAGTGCGCGCTTGCGAAAGCCCTGACGCTGAGTGGCCGGACGTTTCGGCTCGTCCATATCTGGTCTATTCGGATCGCTGGCAGCTCGTTGACGAAAGTGTTTCCCCAACCCCGCCCAGCCGTCCGGAAGGCGTCATGCATTTGGCCTTGCCACTCGCGGAAAGCGCTGGAATCCGGCGGCGAGTTGAAGTCCCCCCCGACAATAACCGGCATGCCTCTGCCGCTTCTGCGAATCTGGCCGGCAATCTCGCGAAGCTGTGTCCGGTGTAGCTTGCGTATCGAGGAATAGGCCTTTCTGCTATCGGCGCTCCACATATCCTCGCGGAAGGGGGCAGGAGCCAGCCGCACGCTGACAACCAGAACGTCAACGCCGCCGATTCGAGTCGTTGCCGCGGTGGTGGAAGGCGCGTCAAAGCCCCAGTCAAAAGCTGTGAGCCTGGTTCTGGACACGATCGAGCAGTCCAGCCCGTACGCGTAGCTGCCGCGCGGCCCGTAGAGCTTGCGTGCGATCTGCCGGACATGCTCCTCCTGCGGAGACTCCTGCAGCAGTACCACATCCGGCCGGAAGCGGGCTGTCTCCAGAGCGGGCTCCACCATGCCGACCGAGCAGTTGATGCTCGCCACCTTCAGTGCCTCACCGGCCGGTTTCGGCACGGGCCAGAGCCCGCGCACCAGACTTCGGGGTTCCTCCGCAAAGGCGGAAAGATAGCCGGTCCAGGCTATCAGCAAGAGCAAGAAGCCCCTTCTTGTTGCTTTGCCGCTTGCCAGACTCGCCAGCAGCAGTCCGGGAAACGCCCACGCCCACCTTGGCCAGACGGTTAGAGAGACGGACTCATCTGGCTGTGCGGTGTACGCCCAAAGGCAGAACGCCAGAAGCGCGGTGCTCAGGACTGCCGCCGGCGCGGCCAGAGCGCGGCGCATCAGCTCGCCGCGAACAGCCTCTCGATGATGGAGATGTACTCGAACACGTCCAGCACTGGCTGCACTTCCATCTCACGCTTCTGAACGAACTCCGAGAGCGCCACCCATCGCTCACGCGCCTCAGCGTTCTGTCCGCGTGCCCTCAGAGCCAGCGCCCGCGCCAGTTGTTCAGCCATGTCCGCATGGATGTTCAGATAGCGCCACGCCTGGGCGAGGTTCGGGTCGTCGCACTCCAGATTGCGGCAGATCACCGGCCGGAACCGCTCGATAGCATCCGGGATGCTGTCAAACTTTGTGGCCGATTCTTCGCTAACGCTGTCCTTTTCGCCCCTCAGGTACGGCGGGTCGAACAGAGCAGAGAGCGTCTTCATATACTCGCGGCAGGCCTTCCCGTCCGGCCCGAACGCCGCGCCGAAGAAGTCATCCGCGAACGCGTCGAAGTCCGTCGTCCGGTCCCAGAGCGCTTGCCCCATCAGGCACATCCCGAGGCCGTGCGGCAGAAACGTCCTTTGCGCCTGGCAGCTCACCAGCCCGTTCAGCCCTATGTCCACCAGGTTCACCACGTCGCTATGCAGCGTCCGGGCGATGGCGTAGTAGCCCGGATCCTTGAGATGGTCCCACATGTAGTGGTAGTCGAAATCGAAGCTGTCGCCGTCGAACATCCGCTGCCACGCGCGCAGAAACGCGACGTTCGCTTCCACGCTGGCAGGGAACTCCAGCTTGTTCCTGTCGTACGGCGGCAACTTCGGCAACGCCTCTTTCGCCTTGAACGCCCGGCTGTATGTCCGCGTGATGGGGGCAAACATCAGAATGAAGCGGTCCTTGTTCTTGATGACCTCACGCTCCGGGGGCCACAGCAGGTCCACGTATATGAGGAATACGATCCGCGCCGGCAGGTTCTCGGAGGTCAGCTTCTCGTCCAGTTCGTTCAGCATCCTCACGTAGAAGTCCGAAGGCCGGGCCTTACGGCACTCCTCGCATTCGCACTGGTTGTTCGACCCGTCCGCCAGCCAGAAATGAATGACATCCACCTCCGGGTGTTGCCGTGCGTACTGCACTATGTCGTCGGTCACAATCTGGCGCACTTCCGGGTTCGAGTAGCACAGGTTCGTGTTCATCGGAATCTTGCGCCACAGCTTGCGCTCGCCGTTCACCTCGGCGAGATACCCCGTCACCTCATCGGACAGCGGCTCCTCGTAGTCGTTCCAGCCGAGGCCCGGAATCCCGAACGGCTCGCATGTCCACCCGTGCCCCACGTCGTGGAACACCATTCCTCGCTTGCCGATCTCGCGCGTCAGCCATGCCTTGAACTCACGCGCGCGCTCCACGGGGAACGGCTCCGGCTCCAGAAACGGGTTCTTCATGTGCGTGTACCAGCGGTTGAAGAATGTATGCGCTTCGCGAAACTGCATGAAGTAGGTGTTGAAGCCGTTCTTTGCCGACCAGTCCACGACGTCCCGGACGTTCTCGTAGCTGACCGCGCCCTCGATGCAGATGCCCCTGTGCCTGTAAGACGCCGTCTCGGCTACACGCACCGCGGCCGCCTCCAGGCTCACGGCGGGGATGCGGTCGCCTTCTTTGCCCGGGCTCACCCAGCGGAAGCCCAGCTCCCTCAAATAACGGTACACGGCGAACAGCGTGCTGCCCGGGTTCGACCCGGCGATGATGCCCGCGCCGCCGCTCGTCTCGATGAAGACCGCGTCGTCCAGCGCCGCATCGCCCGTTGTTTCGGGCCAGTTGCGCAGATCGTCGCCGAAGTCCGCGAACGTGCCGACCCACAGCCCGCCAGGCTCGCTTGCCGGGGGCGCATCGGCCGTCTTCACCCCGGGCTGTTCGCCCGTCGCCTCGCCCAGATACCGGGCAAGCTCTTCTGCCGCAAACCCCACAGCCTCATCCGTACCAAGCCGGACTATCTGCAATTGCTGCATATCTGTCCTCCTCGTCTTACTCTAGATTCAGCCACGCCATCTCCTGCGGCGTGAGCTTCAGATCAAGCACGGCCTCGTTCTGGGTGAACTCCTCTTCCGACCGCGCTCCCACCAGTGGAAACACGTTCATCGGGCTGTTCAGTACCCACGCGAGTGCGATCTGGCTTGGCGTCAACCCCTTATCGGCTGCCAGCTTCTCAGCGCGCGCCTGCCGCTCGAAGTTCTCGTCGCCCGCATAGCAGTGGGCGCACAGCGCGAACGGCCCCTCGGTGACAGAGTCCAGGTTGTCCCGGCGGACCTGTCCCGTGAAGAAGCCCAGTGCCACGCTGGACCAGGTGAACAGGGGCATCTGAGTCTGTTTGTACCATTCCCGCGCCGCCTGCTGCTTCTTGCCCGTGATGGTCACGCAGTTGTCCCAGGGCTCGTTGTACTGCTCGGCCAGGCTGAAATGCGGGCTGCTTGCCGCAAACGGCGTCAGACCGTGAGCCGCGGCGTAATCGTTCGCTTCCTGCACGCGCTTGTGCGACCAGTTCGATCCGCCAAATGCGCGGATGCGCCCCGCCTCGCGATGCTCGTTCAGTATCTCGACGATCGGCCCCACCGGGACTCCCTCATCGTCCCGGTGCAGAAGATACAGGTCTATGTAGTCCGTCTGGAAGCGCGCCAGCGAGTCGTAGAGGTCGGAGGCGATGTCCCACGGCGTCACGCGCCTGCGATCCTCGTTGTGGTGCGCGCCCTTGCCGATGAGCACCACCTTGTCACGCAGCCCGCGCTCGTTGACCCACCTGCCCACGGTGCGCTCGTTATCGCCGCCTCCGTAGATGTGTCCGGTGTCAAATGTATTGCACCCGCGCGCGAAAACCGCGTCCAGCAGTCCGAAGCTGTAGTCCAGGTCGCCCGAACTGACCATAACCGTGCCGTGAACGATGCGGGAAACGGGGTTGTCCAACCCGACGACTGATCCATACTGCATTTGTGAACATGCTCCTAATCTGTTGTGATGGTGGCGTCTGCCACGCAGCGCCGCGTCCTACTCGAACGGATACTTGAGGCCCCACTGGTCACGGATTCTGTCCATCGTCTTCATAATGGAATGGGTCTCGTCCAGGGGCATCTCTGGGCTTTCGGTCTTGCCCTCGCGCAGCAGCTTCATCACTTCCTGCGCCTCATACTCGAAGCCGTTGCCGGCGATGGGGAGATCAATGGTCTCCTCGCGGCCTTCGCGGCTTATCGTAAGGCCCGAGGCCGTCCAGAACGAACGCACGGTGATCTTGCCCTGCGTTCCCAGAACGCAGGCCTCGTGCCGCGTTGTTGTCCGGACCGCCGACACGAGCACGCTCAGCGGGCCGCCGTCGTGCGCAAGGATCACCGCGTTCTGCTCGTCCACGCCCGTCGGCCCGATGTCGGCGAGCGACGCCACCCGCGAAGGCGTGCCGAACAGGAACGAATCGAGAGAGATCGGGTACACCCCCACATCTAGAAGCGCTCCGCCCGCGAGCTCCGGAGCAAACAGCCGCCCGCTCGGGTTGCGCTCAGCGCGAAAACCGAAGTCCGCCTCCAGCATCTTCGCCTGGCCCACCGTATGGTCGGCCACGAGCCACTTCAATTTCTGGATGGCCGGCAGAAAGCGCGTCCACATCGCCTCCATCAGGAAGACCTTGTTCTCCCGCGCCTTCTTGATCATCTCCGCTGCCTGCCGCGCGTTCACCGCAAACGGCTTTTCGCATAGAACTGCCTTGCCCGCCTCCAGGCAAAGAATCGCCGCGTCCTTGTGGAACGGATGAGGCGTCGCCACATACACGGCGTCCACGTTCGGGTCCGCCGCCAGCGCTTCGTAGCCGCGGTGCACCGTCGGTATGCCGTATTTCGCGGCGAACTCCCGGCCGGCCTCTTCACGCCGGCTGCCCACCGCGGCAATCTCCGCGTCCGGCAGATTGCGGAGAGCCGCCGCCATCCTGTTTGCAATCTGACCCGGCCCCAGAATCCCCCAGCGAATCTTGTCCATGACCTGTACCTCCGAATGTCAGTCTGACATCGTATCAATACCATCTGACCACCGGAACTTCCTGCGGCGGCTCTGCGAAAAAGCCGTCTCCGGGTTATTTTGGACGGCAGGCCCGAGCGCACGAGACCCTAGTCATGAGCAACTCTCACGTTACAAACTTGTACATTCGGGCACAATATATGGCGGGCATGGAAAAAATAGTTACTAGATGTTGTGGTAATCCACTTGACGCCGGGCGATAAGGGGTTTACACTTGGCTCTGCTGTTGGCACAACAACGTGCCGTGCCAGCGGATGACAAGGAAGCTCCGGTTGATAGGCCTGCGAAAGACGGGCAACACAGCCCACGGGGCGGCGGCGCGCTCTCTGCGACTCCTGAGGTTCGGTTCAGGCGATGAGTGCGTCTCGGGCCGGCCCCGCACCGGCCGGGTGCTGAATACGCGGCGGGAATTGGCCCCAGGCAAGAATTTCGCAAGGAGGAATGGGCGAATGGATTCGAACCTTTCCGGGAATGATAATCTGACTGCTGTGGATGGTGTGGACAAGACAACAAAGGCCGTGACGGACGGCGCAAGTGTTTCTCATGCGGAGGGCGGGGGCTCAGCGCCCGCCTCGCGCCCCGGCGGCTCCGGAATAGCCGGCCTCCGGTTTGCGCGGGTGTACACCAGGGAGGGGCAGAACCCCTTCAATCTGGTCGAGTGGGAGACGCGCACGGCCCTCATCACAAACGAAAAAGGCGAAGTCGTTTTCGAGCAACAGGGCGTTGAGGTCCCGAAGGCGTGGAGCCAGATGGCCACCAACGTGGTCGTCTCGAAGTACTTCCGCGGCCAGGTGGGCACACCGGAGCGCGAACACAGCGTCCGGCAACTCATCAGCCGCATCGTCTTCACGATCACCGGCTGGGGTGAGCAGGGCGGCTACTTCGCCGGCCCCTCCGCCCGCGATGCCTTTCGCGACGAGCTGACGCACATTCTGCTTCATCAGATCTGCTCGTTCAACAGCCCGGTCTGGTTCAATTGCGGCGTCGAAGAGCGCCCGCAGTGCTCCGCCTGCTTCATCAACTCGGTGCAGGACACCATGGCCAGCATCCTCGATCTGGCGAAGACCGAGGGCATGCTGTTCAAGTGGGGCTCGGGAACCGGAACAAATCTGTCGCCCATCCGCTCCAGCCATGAGCTGCTCGCGGGCGGAGGCACTGCAAGCGGTCCGGTCTCCTTTATGAAGGGATACGACTCCTTCGCGGGCGTTATCAAGTCCGGCGGCAAAACCCGTCGCGCCGCGAAGATGGTCATCCTGAACGTGGATCATCCCGACATCGTCGCGTTCATCAACTCGAAGGCCGAGGAAGAGAAGAAGGCATGGGCGCTCATTGATGCGGGCTACGACGGCGGGTTCAACGTGCCCGGCGGTGCCTACGACTCGGTCCAGTTCCAGAACGCCAACCACAGCGTCAGGCTCACCGACGATTTCATGGAGCGCGCGTTGGACGGCAAGCCGTGGGAGACGCATGCGGTCATTGACGGGCGTGTAATGGACCGCTACAACGCGGCGGACATCCTGGACAGCATCAGCGAGGCCGCGTGGATCTGTGGCGACCCGGGCCTGCAGTTCCACACCACCATCAACGCCTGGCACACCTGCCCGAACAGCGCGCCCATCAACGCGTCCAACCCGTGCAGCGAGTATATGTTTGTGGACGATTCGGCCTGCAACCTTGCGAGCCTGAATGTCGTCAAGTTCCGCCTGCCGGACGGGCGCTTCGACATCGAACCATTCCGCCACACGGTGCGGGTGATCATCAGCGCCATGGAGATGATCGTCTCCAACGCCAGCTACCCCACCACGTCCATTGACCGCAACTCGCGCGATTTCCGCCCGCTGGGGCTCGGATACGCCAACCTGGGTGCCTTCCTTATGAGCAACGGCGTCGCCTATGACAGCGACGCTGGAAGGGCGTTCGCGGGGGCGATGACCGCCGTCATGTGCGGCGAGGCCTACGCGCAGTCCGCGCGCATGGCCGAGCATCTCGGCCCGTTCCGCTACTTCGAGAAGAACCAGGAGCCGATGCTCAAGGTCATGCGGATGCACAGAGCCGCGGTCGAGAAGCTGGACCAGAAGCTGCTCGACGAAGACCTGGCCGCCGCGGCTCGAAATGCGTGGGACGAGGCGGTTGATCTCGGCAGCAGGTTCGGGTTCCGCAACGCCCAGACCACGGTTCTGGCGCCCACCGGCACCATCGCGTTCATGATGGACTGCGACACGACCGGCATCGAACCCGACATCGCGCTCGTGAGCTACAAGAAGCTCGTTGGCGGCGGGATGCTCAAGATGGTAAACGGTACCGTGCCGCTGGCGCTCGATAAGCTCGGCTACAACCCCCGCGAAATCCGCGAAATCGTGGACTACATAGATGCCAACGATACTATCGAAGGGGCACCGTTCCTGAAAGACGAGCATCTGCCCGTGTTCGATTGTGCGTTCAAGCCGTTCAACGGTCACCGCAGCATCCATTACATGGGTCACATCCGGATGATGGCCGCCGTCCAGCCGTTCGTCAGCGGCGCTATCTCCAAGACCGTGAACATGCCCAACGACGCGACGCCGGACCAGATCAAGGAGGCCTACGTCGAGAGCTGGCGCAGCGGTCTCAAGGCTGTCGCTGTTTACCGCGACGGCTCCAAGCGGACGCAGCCGCTCAACACCTCGCTGTCCGGCGGCAAGGGCAAGGAGGAGGCGCCGCAGCCCTATCGCCACAGGTTGCCGAACGAGCGGGCTTCCATTACGCACAAGTTTGAGGTGGCGGGTCACGAGGGGTACATCACCGTCGGCATGTATGAGGATGGTTCGCCGGGAGAGATCTTCCTGACGATGGCCAAGGAAGGCAGCACTATCTCCGGCCTGATGGACTCATTCGCGACTGCTATCTCATTGAACCTGCAATATGGCGTGCCCTTGCAGACGCTGGTCAGCAAGTTCAGCCATATGCGGTTCGAACCGGCAGGGATGACCGGGAGTTCCGAGATACCGATCGCCAAGTCGATCGTGGACTATATCTTCCGCTGGTTGGGAGCCAAGTTCCTCACCGGCGCTGAAAGGGACGCCATTGGTGTGGTGAACCGGCCGGCGTTGTCTAATGGCGATGCCGCGCTTGCGAGCAAGGGAAGCAAGGTGCCTGCGATGCAGCAGCAACAGCAGGATGCCCCTCCCTGTTCCGAGTGCGGGGCCATCATGATCCGCAGCGGTAGCTGCTACAAGTGCGCGAACTGCGGATCCCAGAGCGGGTGTTCGTAGGCCGGGGGTCACAAGCCGGCCTGCGATACAGAAGAGGGGGCCAAGGATGGCGCCCTGCGCGCGAGAGACCGGGGAACGGCCCTTCGGGGCCGTGCCAGAAGGTAGACGCGCCCGCGCGCAGTTGCCCCTTCGCGTAATGCGGGGAGTGGAATGGAGGCCGCTCCCTTTTTGTACTTCTGTGTATGCGGGGCGTAACAGCTAAGGGGCTTCAGCCCCCCGGGAGGCACACTGTATGAAACGGCGAATGGGCTATGACAGAGTGGCTGCCCTGTTGATATCCAGAGGCGCGGACTCCAGCGCGCGCAAGTAGCCCCTGTCCGATATGCACAGTCTCGAAGGCAGGAAGGTCTTCATCAAGTTCGACAGCGGCAAGGGCGGCGAGGGCGAATTTCGTGTTGTCGCCGTTGAGGGTAGCCTGATGAAGGTTCGTCCGATTGATCCGGACACGGGTGAAGACCCCGACGCGTTCTGGTTCCCGGTCGCTCACATCTTCACCATCCGTGAGCTGACCGATCCTGCCGTGACCGGGCTTTTCCGGGACGACGTTATGGAGCAGTGGTCGAAGCTGGGAGAAGATGACCCGCCAGAGTGAGGAGCAGTATCTACAGCGCGTGCGCGGCTGCCTGCAGGGTGGCGCAATCGGCGATGCGCTGGGTGCGGGGATCGATTTCTGACCATTGCCGGGATACGCTCGCGGTACGGCCTCGCCGGTGTCACCGGGCACACGGGCGCGTTTGGCAAGGCGGCGCCGATAACCGACGACACCCAGATGACGTCTTCACCGCGGAGGGTCTCATCTGTGCGGCTGTGGCAGGCGAACCCGGCGGCATTGGGCACGTCCATCGAGCCTATCTGCGCTGGCTGAGCACACAGCGCGCCGAGGCTGCTGTCCCGAACCCCGAAGGGTGGCTGATCGAGCTTCCGGGGATGCACAACAGGCGTGCTCCTGGAAACACCTGCCTGTCGGCGCTGGCCTCCGGAACAGTAGGCTCAACGGAGCATCGCATAAACGACAGCAAAGGGTGCGGCGGTGTGATGTGCGCGGCCCCGTGCGGGCTTGTCGGCGGCGATGCTTTTCAACTCGGATGTGACAGCGCGGCGCTCACGCATGGCCACCCGTCGGGATGGCTGGCGGCTGGAAGACTTGCGCTGATAGTCCAATGCTGTCCGCAGGACACACCCTTCAGGAGGTAGTGGACGCAACCCTCGATCGCATCTCCTCCCATCCCGAGGGGCGTGAATGCGCCGGGGCGCTTCGTGCGGCGATCCGCGAAGTGGGCAGCGTCCGGGTTTGCTCGGAAGCTGTCGAGAGCCTAGGCGGCGGTTGGGTCGCCGAAGAAGCGCTGGCGATCGCTGTCTTCTGTGCGCTGAAGGCACAGGACTTCGCTCACGGCGTTCTTCTCGCGGTGAACCATTCGGGCGATTCCGACTCTACCGGCGCCATAGCCGGCAATATCCTCGGGACGCTTCTGGGCTTCGAAGCTCTTCCGGAGGCCTTGCTGTCCCCACTGGAGCAGCGCGCTGAGATTGACCAGGTTGCGCGCGATCTCGCCTCAGTATCCGGCGGTGCGATCGGGGATGAGGGTCTGCGCGCGCGGTATCTTCTGCGGTCGTAGAGCAGGTTGCGCTGAACCGTTGACTGCAAGCCGGTGGGAGACGTCAGCGCACGGCTTCAGCAAGCGCTCTCAGCAGCCGCTCACCCATCACGTCCTGCCCGCTCCACCGTATTCCACAAACGCCTCGCAGGCCCACTCCTGCCATTCTGGTTCCACCGCCAGCGACCTCACGTCCGAGTAGTGGCCCGCAATAAACCCGCCGCCCTGTCCGAGCTTCTCGATCGTCTCCCTTGCCGAGGCGCGGATCAGCTCGCGGTTGCCCGTCGGGAGCTTTCGCTGGATGTCCACCGGCGACCAGATCGTCACCCGGTCGCCCACTGTCTCGCGCAGCCAGTCAATGCCCGAAAGCTCGGGCTGGTCGAGTTGAAGCACGGTGATTCCGATGTCGCGCAGGCTTGGGATGATCTCCTTGATGTACCCGCACGAATGCATCCACACGTGCAGCCCCAGCCCCCGCGCATGCCCCACCAGCGCCTCGAAACCTAGCCGGAACATCTCCCCCACAGCCACGGCGATACCAGCAACCGCTCCTGCGTGCCCCAGTCCTCCGCGAACATCACCCCGTCCGCCCCGGCGGCCTTCCACTGGTCCAGGCAGTCCTTGAGCATTGCCACAGCCCGCTCCTGCAGCCGCTTCACTTCGTCCGGGTACAGAAGAACGTCCGCCAGGAACTCCTCGATCTTGCGAAGGTACCGCATAATCGCGAACGGGAACCCCGGAAACCCGCCAATGCGATACTTGTCGGGGTTCGCGGCGAAGACCCCTGCCGCGTGGGCAAAGCGCTCCGGAAGCGCGAACTCGTACGTCTCCAGATCGCTCCAGTCCTTCAGCGCGCCCTCAACAACCTCGCCGCGCGTCGTGTTGCTTAGCCGCCGCCACACGTTGTGCCACTCGTCCTCCCACTGCACTTCCCACGTTCTGTATGGCTTCCAGCCGGGGTCGGCAGTCTCGCTGGCCATGCAGAAGTCGTTCGGATACGGCTCGGGAAGCGACATCGGAATCCGGTCGGGACCTGAAAACGTAACGCAGTGCAGAACGCGCTCTCTGCTGGTCATCGCTCGTTGTCTCCTAGCCTCTGTGTTATGCGCGCAGCCCCGTCTTTCCTTGCGGACCGGCCGTCGGTGAAAGGCTAGGCAAACAAAAAGGTGGGGCCCTTTCGGACCCCACCGTTCAATCAGAACAAATGGTGCTGGCCAGACTGCTATCTGCGGCGGATCAGGCCCACCAGCGAAGTAAGCCCGGCTCCGAGCGCCAGCAGCGAGCCCGGCTCGGGAACAACGTTGATCGCCCCGAGCGGCACCAGCGAGTCGGTGAACGACGTGTTCGCGCCAGCCGGCGAGTACACGCGCAGCAACTCTATGTTGTTGTTGACGACGTAGAGGTTGCCGACTGCGTCGAAGGCGATGTCGCGGTTAACCCCGCCGCCGGCCACGGCGAACGTAGTCACGACCGCCTTCGCTGCCGGATCGAAGATGATCACATTGCCGGCATTGCTGGTTGCCAGAGCAATCAGGTTATTGACCGGATCGTAGGCTAGGCCGTAGGTCTTGACCAGCGGGTCGGCAAGGCTGTTGGCCGCGAGGTCCGGAACCGACGCCCAAAGCACTGTCGTGCCGTCAGCGCTGATCTGCCAGAGGCTCGCCAGCGTGTCCGTGTTGTTGCCCGACCGGTTCTGAGTCATCCAGACCGTGCCGTCATTCGCGCGGATCAGATCGCTATTGTAGTTCATGTTCCGGTTGCCGGCTGCCGCATCGTCATAGAAGATCGCGGAGGGCGGACCAGAGAACGTGGTGGCCGTGCCGATGTCGTAGCGCAGAATGCTGCCGCGCTGGCCGCTGGCGCTGTTCGGGAAGTCCTCGTCAATGGTGTAGATGGTGCGGGCCGCGCCCACGCCTTCGACCATCGTGGCACTGATGCTGCCGTGCGTGGCATTGAGCCCGTTGGCATCGCGTCCGGTGCTGTCAAGCACCTCGGTTGCCGCTGCCACGTTCGCGTCTGCCATCCAGAGGCCGGAGTGGCTGTCACTCCGGAGATATAGACATTTCCGTCCGGGCCGACTTCGGCTCTGTAAGGGCTGTTGGTCGTGCCCCAGGTGACTCCACCCCTCAGGCCGGTATCACCCTGGCCCACGGCGCTCGACTGGTCGGCATTCAGAAGGTACAGGCCCTCGGTGGTCGTGCGTCCGGATCCACACAGGCCGCCAACCGGCTCCACGACGTAGGTCCGCCCGTAGTAGGGGCTGGCCGGGTCTCTGTTGACCGTCACGCCGCGCGGGCTGTAGAACTGGTTTGTCGGGCTGGCGTCGTTGCTGATCTGCGTCCAGCCGCCGAATCCCGTTGCACTGGCGGTCACCTTGAACGAGTAAGCGCCATCCAGAACGACATTGTTCGCGTCGTCCTTCCCGTCCCAGGTCACCGACTGCGCGCCCCTAGCGAGGCTGGCAAAGGTGAAGGTGCGGACGACGGTGTTCGTCGTTTCGTTCTTGACGGCGACCGTAACGCCTGCTGTGGCATCCTCGTTGAGGATGAAACCGAGGCTCACGGACTGGTTAAATGCAGTGTTGACGAGATTGGTGCTCTGGCTCAGGTTGCTCGGGAACACGTTCGCGCTCGCGAGAGCGGGAAGCGTGAGCAACACTACCGTCAGCACCAGAGTGAGTCTCCGTGCGTGTGTCATGCTTTTCTCCTTCTCAGCGGGGCACCCTACAGGCGTCGCTTCCCCGCTGCTTCTCCTATCGGACACTTCCTCTTTTGGGGGCTATGAAGCCACTCCTACCCTCCGGAAACACATCTGCTCCTATAATGATACCGCAAATAGCGGCGGCCGGAACACTTTTTTGTCTTTTTTTGGCTTACTGCACAAAACTATAGGTGGGGATTCGCGGCAGGAGCCCCGCGAGCGGCCACAGGCAGCCCACAATGAAGTCCCCCTGCAGCAGTTTCAGAAAGAAATCGAGCGCTATCCGCCAGCTCCGCAAGCCTCCCGGCAGGGAGAGCGTCTCTGTTTTCCGGCGCTCTGCTTTTCAGAACAGGTTCCAGTCTGGCGGCCCGGAATATGTCAGTCAAAACCTGTCGCTTCCGGCAGGATGGTCGGGGCACCGTGGAGTAGATGTCAACAGCGCCGGAAAGCCCGCCCAGGGCACAGCAATGGGCAGAAAGCAAGACTATTCCGAAACAGGCAGCGGACTTCCACGCTCGTTCAGCTACCGTGGAACGCCGGTCAAAGACATCGCCCGCAGCATAGCCATCATCGCCGGGTCGGTGTACCTGCCGTTGTACGTGGCTCTGCGCTTCTGGGCCTGGGACGAGTTTGAGAAGAGCGGCACGCCGTGGTGGGCCTATCTGCTCGCCGGGATTGTGGCCTTTGGCGGCGTCGCGGGAATCGTGGAGGGCTGGCGCAGACTGCGGCGCGTTCGCAACTGCCGGGAACGCGGCGAAAAGCTCACGGCCACAAGCAACGGGCTGTCGTTCGAGGATTGCACGACGTTTGTTGAATTGCGCTGGGATGAGATCACCGGCATCGGCCATCTCGGGAATACCTGCCTCATCCAGACTCCCCGCGGCGTTATCGCCTTCACTCAGGACCTCTGGGGCTGGCAGCATCTGTCAGAGATCATCGCGGTAATGGCCCAATCGGCTACAACCATGACGCCCGAGGAGGCGGCTGCCGCTGCCTCGAACATCGCTTACCCGTCTCTCCCCGTGCACTGACAACTCAGAATCCTACTCTCCGGAGACTCTTTATATGAATAAGAACTATACCTGCCACGTCATCTCGCATACCCACTGGGACCGCGAATGGTACCAGCCGCTTGAACTGTTCCGCCTGCGTCTTGTGGATCTCATAGACAGGCTTCTGGACCTGATGGAGTCCGACCCGGAGTTCCGGTTCTTCAACTTGGACGGGCAGGGCATCGTGCTCGAGGACTACCTGCGCATCCGCCCTCAAAATGAGGAGCGCCTGCGAGCGCTTATCAGCGAGGGGCGCATCACCATCGGCCCTTGGTATGTGCTGAACGACGAGTTCCTCGTCAGCGGCGAGTCCACCATCCGGAGCCTGCTCATCGGCCACAGGGTGGTATCACAGTTCGGGCCGGTCATGAAGGTCGGATACCTGCCCGACCAGTTCGGGAACATGTCGCAGATGCCGCAGATCCTGCGCAACTTCGGCATAGACAACTGCATCTTCGGTCGCGGGTGGCAGGCGGTGGATGGCCGGAACATGGAGTTCGAATGGCGCTCGCCGGACGGATCGAGCGTGCTTTCCAGCCTCATGTGGTTCTGGTACAACAACGCGCAGGATATCCCGGCGGAGGCCGAAGCCGGAAAGGCCTGGTTCGAAGCCTTGCGGAACCGGATGGCCCCCGTCTCGGTCTCGTCGCACCTGCTGTTCATGAATGGCGTGGACCACCGCGAAGCCCAGTACAACCTTTCGAAGGCGCTGGCCGCCGTCAACCCCGCCATCGCGCCCGACCGGATGGTCCACAGCACGCTTCCGCAGTACATCGAGGCGCTGTGCAAGGAGCGCGAAGAAGGCAAGCTCGCGCTGGAACCGTTCACCGGCGAGCTGCGAGAGGATCGCTGGGCAAGCATCCTCGCGGGCGTTCTCTCGGCGCGGGTATATCTCAAACAGGCGAACGAGCGGTCCATGCGCGTGCTGGAGAAGTTCGCTGAGCCGCTGGCGGCCGTGGCCAGTACGCAAGGGGTTGCCTATCCCGCCGGCGAACTCGATTATGCCTGGAAGCTGCTGCTCGAGAACCACCCGCACGACTCCATCTGCGGCTGCTCGCTCGACGAGGTGCACGACGAGATGATGACGCGCTTTACGAAGATCGAGCAACTCGGTGGCGCGCTGCGCGACCGCGCCATGCGCCACATCGCCGAACAGGTGGATGTGGACGGACTGGCGCTCGTCGTCTTCAACACGCTCGGCTGGGCGCGTGCGGACGTTGTGGAGGCACAGATCGAAATCCCGCTCGGGCCGCCCGACCGCGCGATTCCGGGGCAGGACGCGACCGCCGACTGGCCGGCGCTCGAGATTCTCGACCCCGAGGGCGCGAGCGTGCCGTACACCCTCCTCTCCAGCGAAAAGGTTGTGCGCGGGGTTTCGCACCCAGAGAAGCTGCCGATGGTGCAGTGGGTGCGCCGGTTCACTGTCGAGTTTGTGGTGCCGGAGATCCCCGCCTGCGGCTACAGCGTGTTTCGCCTGCGCCGCGCCGAGCGCATGCCCTGTTTCGGGCCTCCGATAAACTCCCTGCAGCGCGACGCTCTCTTCGCCGAAACGGGCGCGCTCGATGTCAGCCCCGGGGCGGCGTTCGGCTACGACCTGGCGCTGCATTCGGACGAGCAGGCGGTCTTCCTGAGCTGCCTTTCGAGCCTCGAAGACGTGGGCGACGTCGGCGACGAGTACAACTACCGCAAGCCCGATCGTGACATCCGCATCCTCAGCCGCGGCGCGGGTGAGAAGCGTTTCCTCGTGGAGGGGCCGGTGTCGGTCGCGATGGAGACGCGCTCGGTGCTTCGGCTTCCCGAGTCCGCCGATCCCTGCCGCAAATCGCGCTCGGAGCGCACGGTGGACTGCCCGGTGAGGCTCGTTGCCCGGGCTTTCAGGGGCATCGGACGGGTCGAGCTCGAGTTGACCATCGAGAACCGCGCAAAGGATCATCGCCTGCGGGCGCTGTTCCCGACCGAGGCCGAAGGGGCGGTGGGGTCCGTGGCCGGAGGCGCGTTCGATGCGATCGAGCGTCCGCTGCATCTGCCGGCGGACTGGCCGGCAAGCCCGCCACCGTCAACGTTCCATCCGATGGACGGCTGGGTGGATATTTCAAACGGCGAGCGCGGGCTGGCGGTGCTTGTGGACGGCCTGCGCGAGTACGAGCTGTACGGCGACGACAACCGGACGCTTGGCGTCACCGTGCTGCGCTCGGTGGGTGTGCTGGCGGGCGGTGGGGAGATTCCCTACGAGCAGGCGACTCCCGGCGCTCAGTGCCTGGGGACGCAGACGGCGCGTTACGCGGTGCTGCCTCATGCGGGCGACTGGAAGCAGGCGAAGGTGTGGAAAGAGGCGCTGAACTATCAGGTGCGCCTGCAAGCTATGCAGGTTGGCGACCTCAACCGCACGCGCAGCATCGAGCCTGTCACCAAAGGCCTTCCGCTCTCAGCATCGTTCGCAGGGCTGGAGCCGGACAGCTTCGTGCTAAGCGCCTTCAAAGCCGCTGAGGACGGCAAGGGCATTGCCGTGCGCTTCTTCAACATCCTGCCGGAGGAGGTCACCGGACGGGTGATCGTGCGCGGGGCAAAGCGGGCCTGGATGTCGAACATGGCCGAAGAGCGCCTCTCGGAGCTTGCTCTGGACGGGGATGCGGTGTCCGTCACCGCGCGCGGACGCGAGATTGTGACGCTGCTGTTCGAGGTGTGACGCGCAGCCGCGCCGCGAAGTCAGTCCGCGGATTCGGGCGGTTCGGCTACGCGGCAATCGTCGTTCACCGACTCGATCACCCAGCCGTAGCCCTGCCGTATCAGCAGATTCGCGGCGCAGGGATCCTGCCCGATCCGCTCGCGGTGGTCCAGTGGCATCCCCAGCAGGTCGCAGACAACAAGCTGAATGACTGCGCGTGAGGTCACGACAATCGCCGTGCGCCCGGACGTCCTGCGCGCGATTGTCTCCAGAACGTCTCGTGCCCTGTCCGCCGCCGCGCGAAGCTCCTCGGTGGACGCGGCCTCGCCAGGCTCAGGACTGCCGTCCTGAGTGCGCACATCGAGACCGTGGGGGGCGGCCAGAATCGCGGCGGTCTGTTCGGCGGCCGGGCTGGAAAGCGCGTAAACTTGCCGCACCGCCTCGCCTGACAGCCTTGAAGCCGTCTGCTCGGCCTGAGCGCGCTCCGCCGTCGCCGAGTCCATGGCGCTGACTAGCCATATCTTCGCCGGTTTCACCAGAGGATGCTCTTCGAAGATCCCTGCCGCGCAGCGAGGCCCCACGTCCGGCCCGACTTCGCGACGAACAACAGCGCCAGCAGAATCAGCAGATAGACGTTCGGGGTCTCCCACGCGGGCGCTGTGAAGGGAAGCGATCCGGCGGCCAGGTGTGAGGTCGCCAGAAGATGGTTCAGGGTCACGGCAAAGCCGAGAATGGCGGCCAGCCCGGCCAGAAACCCGAGCAGCAGCCCCACTCCCGCCAGCATCTCGCAGGCCGCAAGCGCCATCGCGAGCGTCTGATCGTGCTGCCCGCCAACCGTCTGCAGAAACGACTTGTACCACGGAAACGGGTTGCCGTTCACCCACGAGTTAAGCAGGTTCGGAAATCCCTCCAGATAGGCGGACGAAAACTTTGGCAGCGCCATATGAATCAGGAGCGCCCCGGTCAGAATACGCGCAACAGCTATCCACTTCTTCGTACTGCTCTCAGACATCTGCGGTCCCCCGATCGCTTTCCACCAAGACGCCGTCTGACTATATCTCCCGTCCGCCTCGCCCGTCAATGCGCTGCCAGGGCCTCCGTCCTGGCGCAATGTCACCCCACACCCTGCAATTCGGTGGCTGTTTGGCGTATCATCAGGGCGCAATGATCGGGGGACACGGACGTTACTGACCAGACTTCAAACACATCCACTGTCACGCCGCGTCAGTCCGCGGTGGGCATAGCGTTCCTTCTGCTGGCAGGCCTGCTGTGGAGCACGGGCGGCGCGGGCATCAAGACCCTCAGCGGTTTTCCGCCGCTGGCTGTCAGCGGTGGGCGCTCGGCAATCAGTGCGGCGTTCTTCTTCTTCCTGTTGAAGGGGCGCGTGATGCCACCGCGCGGGTCGGGCGTGTGGCCGTGGGCGGGCGCGGCCGCGTATTGCGCCTGCGTCAGCCTGTACGTCGCATCCATCGGGTTCACGACGGCCGCTAACGCCATCATTCTGCAGTACACCTCCCTCATCTGGATCGCTGTTCTTGGATGGCTGGTACTGGGCGAGCGTCCCCGCGCAAGCGAGATTCTCGCGGTAGCGCTGGGGGTGGTGGGGGTGTTGTTGTGCATGGGCGAGAGCCTCAGCCTGTTTGCCGCCAATGGCTCGTGGGGCACGAAGCTCATCGGCGACATGATGGCGCTCGCTTCGGGCCTCGGATACGCGCTGGTGACGCTGTTCTTGCGTGAAATGGCGCTCGGGCCTGCCCGGGAGTCCGCGCCCGTCATCTCGCTGTTTCACGGCAACGTGCTGGCGTCCGTCATCGGGCTGCCGTTCCTCATCCGCAGTGCCGGTCAGGTGGGAATGCCGGGGTACGACCCGGCGCTTGCCTGGCTGGTGCTCATCTGGCTCGGGGTGGGGCAGCTTGCGGGCGGCTACTGGTGCTATCAGCGTGGGCTGCGCACCACCCGTGCCCTCACCGCGAGTCTCATCACGCTCATCGAGCCCGTTCTGAATCCACTCTGGGTGGCGCTGTTCGTGGGCGAAATGCCCTCGCGTGGAACGGCGGTTGGAGGCGTCTTTGTGCTAGCGTCCGTCGTGCTGTCTCTTGTCGGCCGCCAGCAGGCGAACGGCTCCGATTGACTTCCGCCGCAGGCGAAACCGCGCTGGATGGGGAACTAGCTGGTACTATGCACGATTCGAAAGCAATCCTCTGGCACGAACGGCCCGTGCGCATGATGCGGCTCGATTACGTTGACCGGCTCGCTCGCATGCGCGGTGAAGACCTCGACACCCTCGCGCGGAGCAAGCGCGAAGACTGGCATATCAACTGCGAGTGGGTCATCGGCACGCCCGGCATCGCGCCCGGGTTGGGGCATCTGACGACGTTCAACACCCCGAAGTTCGAGAAGTACGCTCCTCTGGGAGACTTCGACCTGGTCCGCGCCTACCTGCCACACGCCCGAAAGCATGGGATCCGGGTGCTCGCGTATCTGAATATGCACTGGTTCTCGTACGATTTCGCGGCAGGCCATCCGGACTGGGAGCAGGTCACAGCCAGCGGAGAGCCGTATGGCCGCGTGAATCCGCTCTACGGTGGCGGAACCACCTTTTGCGTCAACTCGCCGTGGCGTAACTGGGCCTGCGAGATGGTTGCCGAGGCCATGCACACGGGCATAGACGGGGTGTTCCTCGATGGCCCAGTCGTCTTCCCCGGCTGCTGCCACTGCCAAAGTTGCCGGTCTCAGTTTCTCGAACGCACGGGCAGCCCCATTCCGCCCGAAGAAGATTGGGGCAACGAACTCTGGAAGGACTTCGTCGAGTTCCGCGAGGAGTCCATAGCCGCGTTTCTGGCGGACTGCCGCTCGGCGGCGCGCGAGGTGAACCCGGACGCGGTGGTGTTTCTCAACGCGGGAAGCTGGCACGCCGGGGTGTGGCGCGTTGCGCGCGACATCGAGAAAGTCGGCCAGCACCAGGACTTCAACGGCGCGGAGGCGTTCTTTCATCCGGGGCAGGACGACCGGCCGCTGTTCTTCTGGGCGACGGCCGCGAAGCACCTGATGGCCGGCCATAAGCCCTCCGTCGTCTTCAGCCACCATGCGCTTGGGTCGTGGCATTACATTCCGCTGCCGCCCGTCGAAACCGCTCTCGCCATTGCCCAGACAACCGCTTGCGGCGCAAACCCGTGGTTCGCGGTGTTCGACTACGCGCTCGACCACAGCCGCGATCTCGCGGTGCAGGGGGTGCACGATGTCAGCACGTTCATCGAGGAGCACGAGGAGTTCTTCACGGGCGCGCGCTCCACGGCGAAGGTGGCGCTTCTCTATTCGCGCCAGACCGCGACGTATTACATCTCGGAGTTTGCGGAAATTTATGGCCAGCAGGGAGCAGTCGAAGAGCGCGACCTCATCGCGTCCTCCCGCTCCGGACCCGCGCCGCAGGATCTGCGCCGCCGCAAGGAGATCTGCGACGGAATCTGCGGCAACAGCTACCTGGGCTGGTTCAACGCCCTCACGCGCGAGCACATCCCGTTCGATGTCGTCCTCGACAGCAGCCTCACGGACGAAGGGCTGGCGGCTTACGACGTGCTCATCATCGGCAATGCCGCCTGCCTGTCTGGCGATCAGGCCCTCGCGATCCGGCGGTTTGTTCAGTCCGGCTGCGGTCTTGTCGCGGAGTTCGAGGCCGGCTGCTATGACGAGCGCGGCCGCAGTCGCGGGATGAGTCCGCTTGCGGACCTTTTCGGGGTTGCCGCCGTTGAGGGCGCAATGCCGCCCGCCTACGGCGAGGAGTATGTCCGCGTCACCGGCGCCCATGCAGTCACGGGCGGTTTCGCCACGGGCCAGTTGATCGCCCGCCCTCCGTACAGCCTGAAGGTCGCGGTCTCGCCGGGGACGGAGGCACCCGCCGTGTTTTTGGAGCCCACCGGCCGCCTCTATGCCGCGCCAAAGGACGACTCTCGCCATCCCGCTCTGATCACCCGCGCATCCGGGGCCGGACGCACGGTCTTCTTCCCCGGCCTGACCGCCGAGTTCCTTGCGCGCTTCAAGATGCGGGAGTACCAGTCGCTGATGTCCTCGGCTGTGCGCTGGGCATGCCAGAAGCCGTTTGATGTCACCGTGTCCGCGTCTCCCACGGTGCAGATGGAAGTCCGCGAGCAGAGCCATCCGCCGCGCTTGCTGATCCATCTCGTCAACAACACCGGCGACATGCAGCGCCCGATGTATCACACCATTCCCGTCCACGACCTGCGCATTCGCGTCGAGAAGGCCGGAATCCGCTCGGTCCGCTCCCTTCGCGGGGCAGCGGGGCTGAGTGCGGACATCAACGAAAACGGCGCCGACATACTTCTTCCTCGCCTCGACCTCTACGACATTCTTGTCGTGGAGTTTCTGGAGGGCGCCCGATGACCCCCAGTACGCCCGTAAACCCCGAGTTCTTCGACGTGTTCTTCGACCTCGCAGAGTCCGGCTTCGCCCACATCCGCCGCGGCTTTGGGGGATGGGTGCCGGAAGTTTACGACCTGATGGAGGGCGATTTCGAAGACGATATCCCGCACATTCTGCGCCTCGCGGAGGAGACTGGCGGGTCGGTTCTCGATCTCGGCTCGGGCACCGGGCGTCTCACCATTCCCCTGCTGCGGGCGGGGCACGAAGTGATCGCCCTCGACAGCGACCCGCGCATGCAGGAGATGCTCTCGCTGAAGGCGCGCGGCCTCGGCGGCGGCGCGGAGAAGCGCCTGACTCAGATTCACGCCGACCTTCGCTCATTCCGGCTTCCCGCTCCCGCGCGCCTCGCCGTCTGCTCCACGAACACGTTCCTCTATCTGGGGTCGCTCGGTGTTCAGCGCGAGGCGCTCGCGGCCGTTCGCGAGAACCTCGCTGGCGGCGGTCGCCTGTGGCTGGACGTCTTTGTGCCGAAGCCCAATCCGAGTGCGGAGGAGCCCTACCTGACCTCGCTGGCCGATCCGGAGTCCGGCCGGCTGCTTCTCTACGGTGCCCAGTCGCGCGACGACCACTTCGAGGGGCGCAGCCACGTCAACGCGTTCACAATCGTGTTTCGTCAGGCAGAGCCGCCGGAGATCTACGTGCAGGAGTGGACCTACTCCTGGCTGCACCCCGGCGAGCTTCGGCTGCTTCTCGAAACTGAGGGCTTTGTTCTCGAAAGGCTGCTCGGCGACTACGAGGGAGACGAGGCTGACGAAACATCCATCCAGATGATCGCCATCGCGCGAAAGACGCGCTGAAACTGTGCTATCCTCTGACTAATCCCGGGGCGCGTCGCCCGCGAAGGCATTGTTCAGATGGTCGATAACCGCTGCTTCACAGTCTTGCTTGCCACCCCGCGCGGCTTCTGTGCGGGGGTCGAGCGTGCCATCGAGATCGTGGACATCGTTCTCGATGTGTATCGCCCCCCTGTGCACGTGCGCAAGCAGATCGTCCACAACCGCTATGTCGTCGAGAGTTTTGAGCAAAGGGGAGTCATCTTCGTGGAGTCTCTCGACGAGGTCCCGCCGGAGTCCGTGGTCGTCTTCAGCGCGCACGGGGTGGCTCCGTCTGTTCGCGAAGAAGCGCGCTCGCGCAGCCTGCGCATCATTGACGCAACCTGCCCGCTGGTCACGAAAGTCCATCGCGAAGTCCTGCGGCTTGCCAGAGACGGGTACGACATCATTCTAATCGGCCACGCGGGCCACGACGAGGTCGTCGGCACCATGGGCGAAGCGCCGGACAAGGTCGTGCTCGTCGGGTCAGCCGCCGAAGCCGCCCTCGTCAACCCTCCGTGTACCCAGCGCCTAGCCTACCTCACCCAGACCACGCTCAGCGTGGACGAGACCGCCGAGATCGTCGCTGTCCTCAAGGAACGCTTCCCCGGAATCATCGCTCCGCCGAAAGACGACATCTGTTTCGCGACCCAACACCGCCAGAACGCGGTCAAAGACCTCGCGCGGAAGGCGGACGTCATTCTGGTGCTCGGGTCGGCCAACAGCTCCAACTCCGTGCGCCTGTGTGAGGTTGCCATCCGGCAGGGGGCGAAGGGCTACCGCGTTGACAACGCGGCTGAGATCAATCCGGACTGGCTGGAAGGGGCGGCGTGTGTGGGAATCACCGCTGGCGCCTCAACGCCCGAAGCTCTGGTTCACGAAACAGTCAACCGGCTCCGGGCGCTGGGCGCAACGTCGGTCGCGACGCTCCCCGGCGTTACCGAGGACGTCCAGTTCGCGCTTCCGCGCAGCCTGCTGGATGCAGCCCGCGAAGCGCGAGGCAATCACTGATCAGGGCATTGTGACGAGAGCCTTCTCACTCTCGTTTCCGCAGCGGTCCACCGCGCTCACCATCACCGAGCGCGGATGGCTGTCCGCGTTCACTCCCGCAAGCGTCAGCGAACTCTTCGAGCCAGGAAGCACCTTGTAGGTCCAGCCGCTCTCGCCCTGGGTGTAAACCACCCACTGCCAGGGCTGCTCGCTGTCGCTGGGCTTCCAACTGATCGTCAGCGCGCCGGTCAGCGCGCCCTTGTCGGCCCGTGCCTCCGGCTTTGCGGGCGCTTTGCTGTCCAGCCACGGCGAAGCCGGAACCAGTGCCTGCGTCTTGTATGGCCCATTCTTCAGGACGTCGCTGATTCCGCCGCGGTTCTGCATAAACGCGCGCATGCTGAAGTGGACGTTGCCGCTCGATCCAGCAGTTTCGCGGGTGAGCTTGATCTGGTTCACGATCTCCTCGGCCTTCCACGAGCTGCCCTCGGGGTCGCTCACCTTGCCCGTGAAGTTGCCCGGCCAGAAGTTCCGGCCCTTCGTGTTCACCGAAGCCCACCACTTCAGCAGCACAGGATAGCTCTGCTGCTTCTGGTCAATGCGCCAGTAGAGCTGAGGCGTCCAGTAGTCCACCCATCCCTCGCGCAGCCACTTTTCGGTGTCCGCGTAGAGCTGCGTGTACTGGTCATATCCCGTGATTCCCTCGGGCTTTCCGGGCCGCGCGATTCCGAACGGGCTGAGCCCCAGCTTCACCCACTTCTTCTCGGCCTTGATGGCGTCGTAGAGGTCCTTGACGAACACGTTCACGTTTTCGCGCCGCCAGTCATCGCGCGAGAGCTTGCCGCCGCCCGCGACATAGCGCTTGTAAGCGGGCTCGTCCGGGAAGTCCAGCACCTTGCCGTCGGGACCTTTCTCCTTGTACGGATAGAAATAGTCGTCCAGATGGGCGCCGTCAATGTCATACCGCCGCACGACGTCCAGAATCACATTGAGCGAATGCTTCTGCGTGTCCGGCTCGCCCGGGTCGAGCCAGTAGTGCTTGCCGTACTTCTTGGCGAGGTCGGGGCGGCTCTTGACCACATGGTTGGGTGAGTTCTCGCCTTTGGTGGATGGATGCCGGGCGCGATAGGGGTTGAACCACACATGCAACTCCAGGCCCCGCGCATGCGCCTCGTCCACGGCAAACTGCAGCGGATCGTAGAACGGCTCGGGTGCCTTGCCCTGTTTGCCCGTCAGATACTCCGACCACGGTTCTAGGTCCGACTTGTAGAACGCGTCCGCCGTCGGCCGGATCTGGAACACCACCGCGTTCAGATTGAGCTCCACGCACTTGTCGAGTATCGCAAGAAGCTCTTTCTGCTGCTGCTCGGACGGCAGCCCTGGCTTCGACGGCCAGTCAATGTTAGCCACCGTCGCCACCCAGACCGCGCGGAACTCGCGCATCGCCGAAGGCTCCGCCGGTGTCTGCGCCTTCGCGCACGACTGGCACCCGGTGATTATGCAAAGCAATAGAATGATTCGTAACACTGGCATAACCTTTCTGACTGGATACTTCAATGTTCGCCCGAAGCGCCGGAAGTCCTCCGTCCGGTCCACGGTGCTCCGGCGCAGAGGCGAAAAGGTCACTCCCGCCGCGGGCGCTACAACTCTATGACCCGCTTCTCCTCGATGCTCCTGTGCGCGGCCACCGCCATGCGCGTCGCCTGAAGCCCGTCGAAACCGTCCGCCCACACACCCGCCGGACGCGAATCCAGCCCGTGCTCCTTCACATGCTGCACGTTGTAAACGAAGTCCTCGATGCTCTCGATGCCGTACCCGCCGTACCAGGTCGCGTCCTGTTTGTCCTTGAACTCCCTGAAGAAGTTGTTGTTGTACGTCCGCATGCCGGTCTCATCTGTGCACGCCCGCGTTCCTCGATCCTGCGTGTCTATCTCGAACAGCCCCTTCGTGCCGACAATCCTGCAGCCCTGGTTCACAACCGCCTCGAATCCGCGCGGAATGATCCACGACATGTCAAACGAAAACGCGCACCCGTTCGCGAAGTCAATCTTCGCATTCACGCAGTCGAACGTGTCCACACCGAACTGCTCCTTGAGATACTTTTTCGAACCCGTCGCGAACACCTGAACCGGCTCGCTCCCCACGATCCACCGGATCACGTCGAAGAAGTGCACTCCCAGAAACCAGGCCGGCGAGCTGTTCGGCGCCCACTGCGGGAACCACTCGATCGGCACTTCGATCCTGTCTTCCATGTGCGCGTTTCCGTACAGCGGCGTCCCGATCTGCCCAGCCTTCACCGCCTCGTGTGCCGCCTGATGGTCGGCATCGTAGCGCTTGTGGAAGTCTACCTGAAGGAACACGCCCGCCTTCTCGCAGGCCGCGATGATCTCCTTGCAGCCCTCTTCGGTCATGTCCATCGGCTTTTCGGTGAGGATGTGCATGCCCGCCGCCGCTGCCTCCAGCGCCACGGGCCTGTGCGTGTGATCGGGGGTCACAATGGTGATCGCCTCCGGTTTCGCCTTCTCGATCATCTCGCCAAGGCTGACGAACCCGGGAACCCTGAACTCCTCCTGTCGCAGCTTCCGCTGCTCGTCCTTGAGTTCCGCGAAACCCACAAGCTCCACTTCGCCCCTTTTCGCCATCTGCGAAAACGTGCGGAAATGCATCAGTCCGAAGATGCCCGCGCCGACGATTCCGATTCTTACTGGTTGCTTCATTGTGTCCTTGCCTGCCTTGTCCGCCCTCAGCGCGCCACCCCGCACCAGGACAGTATAAAACGCGCGACGACTTTCGCCGCTGTCACGATATCGCTCATCCGAATGCTCTCGATGTCCGAATGCGCCATCAGCAGGTCGCCCGGCCCGAAAACAATCGTCGGCATCTTGCCCCGGTGATAGAACAGCCGGGCATCGCACGATGCCAGAAAGCCCGTCACGTCCGCCGCGCCCCGGACGGCCATCGAAGCGTCCCGGAGCGCCGCCACCGCCGGATGATCCTCCGGCGTCGCATACGCCTCGTTCTGCAGCTTCTCGAACACGACGTTCGCCGTGATTCCGCGCTGCCGGGCGGCCTGGGCCACCACTGCCGTCATCTCCTCGCGAATCTGCCCGAGATTCTTGTTCGGCAGGAAGCTGACGCCTCCTTCCGCCTCTGCGGTCGCGGGAACCTTCGCCGGCCAGTCGCCTGCCCGCACCATGCCGATGTTCACATGCACCGGGCTCGGGTTGTCCGGGAACAGCGGCACGCCCTGCGATTCAGCCACCAGCCGCGCGTCCCACTCCCGAACGGCCGCCAGAATGGCCTCCAGGTTCTCGAACGCGCTCTGTCCCTCCCACCAGCGTCCCATGTGCGTGGGGACGCCCTCCGTCGTGATCTTGAACCAGATGGCGCCCCGGTTCGCGGGGTGGATGCCGAAACTCGTCGGTTCGAGCACCAGCGCCGCATCGCGCGGCTCGGCCTGACGCACCCATGCCAGAGCGCCGTTGCCTCCGACCTCTTCTTCGGTCACCGCCAGGCCCACGCATTCGCCGTCCAGCTCTATGCCCGCCTGCTTTATCGCAAGCATTGCGAGCACCCAGGTCACGACCTGGCCCTTCGCGTCCGCCGCGCCGCGTCCCCTGATAATGTCTCCATCCACCACCGGCTCGAACATTGCCGGGTTCTCGGCGGGTACGACGTCGGTGTGGCTGTTGACAAGCAGGCTGCGCCCCCGGCCCGATGAGGGCAGAAAGGTCTTCAGATTCGGCACATGCTTGCCGTCGAGCGAGTGATGCGAATAGTCGGGGTCCGATTCAATGTCCGGGTCGGTAGGTGCCATCTCCGCGGGTATGCCGCGTTCGCGCAGCCACGAAGCCAGAAACTCCTGGACCTCGTCCTCTTTGCCTCCAACGCTCGGAAACCGGATCATCTCCGTCAGAAGCGTGCGGGCGTCACCTGCAAGCGCGTCAATCTGTTTTATGGCGGCGGATACGGCCGCTTCGGCGGCCTGCTGCCTTTCCGGTTCGGGGTTTGTCAATGCGTTAGCTCCTGCAATATGCTTCTGGGGATGCCGTCAGGTGTCAGAACGGCCTGCCTCTCAGCCGCCCGCGCGCAGCCGCGCCCTCATTTATCTTACACGCGGGCGGCGGCTTGTCCTTCGTCGCCAGCCCGGCTCTACTGGCCCCGCTTCATCCGCGTCACACGGCTGCTGATCTGTCAGTCGGGCACAGCGGCGGAAAGAAGCGTCTCGCACGTCGCGGGGGGTGGGTTAGCGAAGAGCCGCGCTCGGGTGGCCCACAGACCATCGGGAGAAGTCTTCCTCACCTGCATCATCACCGGCGCGGCGAGTGGCTTGCCCTCTGTGTCGAGAAGCTGATACGTTGTCTCGTCAGCGCCCACGCAAACCAGCCCGAAGCTGGGGGCCTTCGCGGGGTTGTCGCGCGGCCCCTTCACGGATGTCCCCGAGATCCACTGGACGCCGTTGTGAACCGGAATCGTAAAGCGGTGGATGTGACCGAACATATACCCCGACACGCCCGCTTCGCTGAGAGCCTTGTCAATCCACGGCTGGGTTCCGTATGGATGGTGCCGGCATACGAACACAAACGGGTAACCCGCCGAGTTCGCGTAGCGCAGCTCCCGCTCCAGCCACTGCTGCTGCTCACGATGGCGGCGGAGCTGATAGTCATCGCCCTTCACCTCTTTGTCGCCTGTGTAGGAGGTCAGATTGATGAAATACGCGTTCTGGTGCCCAAAGGCGTAGAACCCGCGCCCGAAGATGCGCTCGTAGTTAAGAAGGCCGCGGTTGCCCGACTTAGGGTTCCACGGCTCGGCCGTTGCTGGCCGCGCCCGGTACGTGGCGTCGTGATTGCCGGGAATGAGATACACGGGTGCCTTGATACTCCGCGCCCAGGCGGCCACATTGGCGAATTCCATGTTTGCGCCCGTTTCACTCAGGTCGCCCGTGACGATCACGAAATCGGGATTGGCCCGGTTGACCGCATCGGTGATCGCCTTCCGGTTGGTGTCCCAGTTCTTCCAAGCTCCTCCGTTGACCCAGTTCTGGTCCTTCAGGCCCAGCTTTGGGTAGAGGGCAGTGTCGCCGGTTACATGAATGTCCGTTACGTGAGCAAACGTGAAGTCCGCGTACGCTCCCGCTGCCGGCACGAGGAGGACCAGGAGGGCCGCAAGCGTGCAATATATCGTCATGGGTTTGAAAGACGTCCTTTCATCAGAAACGCTGCCCGCGCTGCCTCGAAGCTTTCCTCTTCCGTCAATCTGTCCCTGTCCAGTGCTCTATGAACTGCGTCTCCCTCAACCCGGAGAAACGCATCACCGCCACGTCTTCGGGTGGCAGATGCGCGCGCGAAACAATGCCGATCAGCTCCGATTCCACGGCCTCGACGCCTTCGCCCGCTGCGCGCTGCGCCACGAAATCGAACACCTGCCGCGCTGGGCACCGGTCCGGCTGAGTGAGGTTCGCCGAGACCTGCGTCATGCCGCGGCTTACCAGCGTCAGCCCGAGCGCCCGCACTCCCGTCATCCCTTCACCGGCGTCGCGCATATGGCGAATCGCCGCCGCAATTCTGCGCGCCGGGCCGGGGCCAGACGTGTCCAGATTCACGTTGTAAGCCACAAGCGGGCTCCGCGCTCCCACGGCAATCGCGCCCGCTGAGGGGTGAAACGTCCCTGGCCCGAAGTCCGGAGTGCTGTCTCCCGTCAGCGCCACGCCAAGCCCCCTCGCGCCCAGCTTTCGCACCCGGACCAGACTCTCACGCTCTGCCCGCGATGCGCTCTTCTCATACAGATACACCGGCAGTTCCAGTTCGCTGGACAGCCGCCGCGCAACCGCCCTGCTGAGCGCAACCGCGTCCGGCATCGAGCAGTCCCGCAACGGAACGATCGGCGCCACGTCCATCGCTCCGAAGCGTGGGTGCTCTCCGGAATGCTCCCGCAGGTCAATCTGCGTCACCGCAGCCCGCGCGGCCTCGATCAGGCCGTTCTCCACGCCCGCGGCGTTTCCGAAAAACGCCACCACCGCGCGATTGTGGTCGGTGTCCATGGACGCGTCCATAACCGTCGCGCCAGCTCCGGCAATCGCCCCGGTGATGCTGTCCAGAATAGCGCGGCGACGCCCCTCGCTGAAGTTCGGGATACAAAGAAAGAGCGGCTCACGTTGCATGGGGCTGTTCACGAAAGGGCGCACATAACAGAGCAGCGCCCCGAGGGAGTCCGGCTCCTCTGGAGCGCTGCCGCAAAGCAGGGTCTTACTCCTGGCGGGTTTTCCCGGTGCGCGGCCGTCACGCGATCCCGGGTTCCAGCTTCGGCTTTACCTCGCGGCCACGCCGGGGCTCTTCCGGCGGCTCGCCAGCCTCCGGGGCGGCTGGACTGCCGCCTTCGTCCCCAGGCAAGCCGCTTGCCACGCGCGGGCTGATGCCCGCCATCAACTTCTCGAACTGCTCGCGCTCGATCGTTTCCTTCTCGATGAGCACTTCCGCAATCTCGTCCACTTTCTCCCGGTGGGTGGTAAGGATTCCAACGGCCCGATCGTAGCACGACTCGATGATCTTGCGGACCTCGACGTCAATCTTCTGCGCGACTTCTTCCGAGTAGTTACGGTCCTCCATGATGTCGCGCCCCAGGAACGGGTTGCCGTGCCTGCGCCCCAGCGTCAGCGGCCCGATCTCCTCGCTCATGCCGAACTCGCAGACCATTCGCCTGGCGATGTCCGTTGCCCGGTCCAGGTCGTTGTTCGCGCCGGTGGTCATCTCGTCGAATACGAGCTTCTCCGCCGCGCGTCCTCCCAGAAGTCCTGTGATGTCGTCCAGCAGCTCGTCGCGCGTCGTCAGATACTTGTCTTCTCCCGGAAGCGGCATCGTGTAGCCGAGCGCCAGCCCGCGCGGCAAGATCGAGACCTTGTGCACGGGGTCTCCGTGCGGAAGCACTTCCATCACGACTGCGTGTCCCACCTCGTGATACGCGACCACGCGCTTTTCCTTCTCGTTGATCAGCCTGCTCTGGCGCTCCGGCCCAGCCACCACGCGGTCCACCGACGCATCGAACTCCTCCATGCTGATCTTCGTCTTCTCGCGGCGAGCGGCCAGAAGCGCCGCCTCGTTCACCAGGTTCGCAAGGTCCGCGCCTGAGAATCCCGGTGTCCGTCTCGCGAGCGACTGCAGATTCACATCGTCCGTGAGCGGCTTGCCCTTCACATGCACACCCAGAATCGCCTCGCGCCCCACAGCGTCCGGGTTGTCCACAATCACGCGGCGGTCAAAACGCCCCGGACGCAGTAGCGCCGGGTCCAGCACGTCCGGGCGGTTCGTCGCGGCCAGCAGAATGACCCCCGAGTTCGGATCGAAGCCGTCCATCTCCACAAGAAGCTGGTTCAGGGTCTGTTCGCGCTCGTCGTGCCCGCCGCCGAGGCCCGCGCCCCGCTGGCGTCCCACGGCGTCAATCTCGTCTATGAAAACAAGGCTCGGCCTGTTCGCCTTCGCCGTGTCGAAAAGATCACGCACGCGCGAAGCGCCGACCCCCACGAACATCTCCACGAAATCCGATCCGCTGATATGGAAAAACGGCACGCCGGCCTCGCCCGCCACCGCTCTGGCGAGCAGCGTCTTGCCGCATCCCGGAGGCCCCAGCAGAAGGACGCCCTTCGGAATCTTCGCGCCGAGCGCCTTGAACTTGTTCGGGTTCTTGAGGAACTCTACGATCTCATCGAGCTCCGTCTTCGCCTCTTCCACCCCCGCCACGTCGTCGAACGTCACCTTCGGAACGTTCTCCGAAACGCGCTTGGCGCGGCTGCGCCCGAACGCCATGGCCTGGTTGCCGCCCTGCTGCGCCTGTTTCAGGAAGAACATCCAGAGGCCGACGATGAACAGAATGGGAAGCAGCCCAAAAAGCAGGTTCTGCATCGCGTCCGACACAACGGGCGGCTTCAGCTCGAATTTGACTTTGGCGTTGGTGAGAGCCGTGTAGAGCGCCTCGCGGTCTCCGGGGTCGGGAATACGCGTTCGGAAGCAGTTCTCCTTGTTGTCCTCGAACAGGAACTGATCCTTCTGGATGTAGCCGGAGTTGACGGGCGACGGGCTCCTCTGCAGCATGGCGATGAGTTCGCTGAACGGGACATCCGTTGTCTCTTTCACCGTGCCGCGCAGGCTGCCGCCCCGCGAAATGAAGACAACGATCATCACCGTCGCCATCACCATGATCAGGTTTTTGAAATTGCGGTTCAAGTGGTGACCTCCGGGGTTCCTCCGGCAACCCATGAGCGGATTATAACACCTATGCTTCCCGGTGGCTGAGACGAAGCGCCGCCGCCTACCTCTCCACCCTTTAGAACGCCCCTGCCGCCGAAATGGGTTCCTTCGGTCCCGTTGTGCCCGTCGTGGTATAATCGCGGCGTCATGAAGCAAGCAATAATCACGACTCTGCTCCTGTTTGCCTGCGTTCCTGCTTCCGCGGACAGGGTGTGGGACTTCGCCTCCGCCGGATCCTTGCTCGGATGGAAGGCGAATGCCGACGTCTCCAGATGCCAGTCCGGCCCCAGGGGGCTTGTCTGCGAAACCCGCGGCAGCGATCCCTTGTTCACACTCGGCGGCCTCTCCATCCCCGCCAGCAATCGCCAGTTTATCGAGATCGAACTCGAGACCGGCCGCCGGGAAGACTGGCGGCTGTTCTGGGCGAACAGCACCGAGGGCCGCCACGGCGGATTCGAGCAGGAGAAAAGTGAAGCATTCGAGGCCCTGCCGGGCGGGTTTCACAAGTACCGCGTCTATCCGTTCTGGCAGCAGGAAGGCAGGATAGTCCAACTCCGTCTCGACCCTCCGGACGGCGGCGGCTCGAAGTTTACCCTGAAAGCCATCCGCCTGCTCGAAACCCCGGCCGCCGCGGTCGCCTCGCGCCCGGCGTGGAGCTTCGACGCATCGGACAACGGCTGGAGCGCGGCCTCGAATGTCACGGTAACATCGAGGCAGCCCTCGGGCTGGCGTCTCACCACAACCGGCGCGAAGCCTCTGCTCCTCAGTCCGCCGCTCAGGGCCGCCGCCGACAACCACCTCTGGGTGTCCGTCACCCTCACCGCGTCCGCGGGCGATACCTGCCTGCTTTACTGGGTCACCGACCGCAAGCCGGGGCTTCAATCGGTTTCGTTCAGGCTCAAACCCGACGGGCAGAGCCACGTTTACAACCTCGACATGGGCGCGGACGAGAACTGGGGCGGCAACATTGTTGCGCTGGGATTTGGGCCGCCAGGCGATTCGGGCGCGGTGTGCACGCTGAAGTCGCTGTTGCTCGGAAGCGGCAGGGGAGGGGGCCCCGAACTCAACATCACGGCTCTCGCCTTGGCTGACCCGATGGTGCGGGCGGGAAAGAGCACAAAGATCGAGGCGCGCCTGACAAATACCGGAGGCGCGCCGACCGGCCCGGTGAAGCTCCGGCTCGCGCGCCCGGCGTCCATCTCGGTGAGCGGCGCGCTCGAGAGGGAGGTCCCCGGACTGGATCCAGGCGGGGAAGCAGTCCATTCTTGGACCGCTTCGAGTTCCGCCGCTGTTTCCGAGACGCTCAGGGTTCAGGCTGCGGCGTCCGGCTCCCCCGCTGCATTGGCGAACACCACTGTGCGCTGGCAGCCTGCGCTGCCTGCCGGAACCGCAACCTCAGCTTCGTACGTTCCCGCCCCGAAACCGGCGCCGACAGGCGACACCCTGGTCGGCTGCTACTATTTTCCCGGCTGGCATACGTACGAGCGATGGACGGTGCTGGATGGCTTCCCTGAGCGGAGGCCCCTGCTCGGCTACTACCGCGAAGGCGACCCGGAGGTCGCCGACTGGCACATCAAGTGGGCGCTGGAGCATGGCATCAGCTTTTTTGTGTTCGACTGGTACTGGAACGCGGGCGGGCGCTCCCTCGATCACGCCCTGCACGACGGGTTCCTGAAGTCGCGATACTTCAACCAGATGAAATTCTGCCTGCTCTGGGCGAACCACAACCCCCCGAATACGTCGTCCATAGAAGACATGGAAGCGGTGACGCGCTACTGGATAGACAACTACTTCAAGCGGTCAGAGTACCTCAAGCTGAATGGCCGGCCGGTTGTGATCATCTTCTCGCCATCGCGTTTCACCGAGGACATGGGCATCGAAGGAACGCGCAAAGCGCTCGATCGCTCGCGCGAACTCTGCCGTCAGGCCGGAGTCGGCCCCGCGTACTTCATCGCATGCACCTATCCCCACCATGCCTTCATCAAGGTGCTAGAGCAGGAGGGGTACGATGCGCTGACCGGCTACAACTACCCGTCCGCTGGAGACGGGGGGAATCTGGTCGCCCCGTATTCCGACAACATCACCGGCTATCAGGAGTTCTGGGACAGCCTCTACCGCTTCAGCACTGTTCCCTACATCCCCGTAACCGATCCTGGCTGGGATTCGCGGCCGTGGCACGGGCATTCGGCCCGCGTTCGCACCGGCAAGCACCCGGATCTGTTCGCGAGGATGCTCCGGAACGCAAAAGCCTTTGTGGACACCCCGGGCCGCAGGCTGCCGCAGGGCAAGAAGATCGTCCTTGCCGAGGCTTGGAACGAGTTCGGCGAGGGAGACTACATCGAACCCACGGCGGAGTTCGGCTTTGGCTATCTGGACGCCGTGCGCGATGTCTTCTCGACCGCCCCGCGCGAGCACACAGACCTCGTTCCCTCCGATGTTGGCCTCGGGCCCTACGACATTGAACCCGTGAAGCCTTCCACCGCGTTCGAGTTCAACGATGCGGTGCGGCCGCCCGCCTCGCAGAACATGAAGGACGTCGCTGTCCGCGGCGGCGCGCTCGTGGGAACGTCTCTGAACAGCGACCCCGCCTTCTACATAGACGTGGGAAGTCTCGACGCATCGAAGTTCCGCTGCATCGAACTGCGACTGAAGGTGAGCGCGGGCAAGGAGGCGCAGCTCTTCTGGACGCACGCCGGTGCCGGATTCACCGAGCCGCGCAGCACGCGGTTCTTGCTCACCCCCGGCGATCAGTACCGCGTCTACCGAATCAATCTGTCCACGGTTCCGCGATGGAGCGGCAAAGTCCGCTCGGTCCGGGTCGACATGACCGACGCCGCGGGCGCCAGCGTCGCGCTCGACTACGTCAGATTCCTAGAGTCCTGCCCGTAGAGGGCCCTTACCGCGATGCCTCGTAAACCTGAACTCGATCTCACCGGCGCAGCCAGCAGGGCGCGCTTTGACGTAAGATCGTAAGTGCCATGTCCTCACTGAACCAGGCACCATCTGGCGAACGCCTTCATATCAGCATCTTCGGCCGCAGAAACAGCGGCAAGTCGAGCATCATCAACGCGCTCACGAAGCAGCAGCTCGCCATCGTTTCCGAAGTCGCCGGAACGACAACCGACCCCGTCTCCAAGGCGATGGAGCTCCTGCCGCTCGGCCCGGTCGTTATCACGGACACAGCGGGTCTGGACGACACCGGCGATCTGGGACAGCTTCGCGTTGAGAAGTCGCTCAAGGTTCTGGAGCGTACGGACATCGCCATCGTCGTCAGCGACGCGGCTCAGGAGCCGGGGGAGTGGGAAGACACGCTCGCGCAGCAGATAGCCGCGTGCAATATCCCTCTCATCGTCGCCGCGAACAAGAGCGACCTCGCTTCGGCGGCGGGGTGGGAGGCATGGGCGGCAGAGCGCAAGCTGCCCTTCGCCTCTGTGAGCGCGCTCACGGGCGAAAACATCGAGCGCCTGAAGGGCCTGATCGTCACGCACGCGCCTTCGAGCCTCTCCGATCCGGCGATTCTCTCCGGCCTGATCTCGCCCGGAGACATCGTGGTGCTCTGCACGCCCATTGACCAGGCCGCCCCGAAAGGCCGCCTCATATTGCCGCAGGTGATGACCATCCGCGAGGTTCTCGACAGCGGCGCGATATCGGTTGTGGCGCGCGAGCACGAGCTTGCGCAGGCCATCAAGCGCCTGGCGCGGCCGCCGAAGCTGGTTGTCACCGATTCGCAGGCGTTCCTGAAAGCAGCCGCTGATACCCCGCCGGGGGTTCTCTTCACCAGCTTCTCCATCCTCATGGCCCGCTACAAGGGCGACCTGGAAGGATTCGTGCGCGGCAGCAAGGCCATTGACAGGCTGAAGACCGGCAGCCGCGTGCTCATCACCGAAGCCTGCACGCACCATACCCAGCCGGACGATATCGGGTCAGTCCAGATTCCGAGGTGGCTCAGGAAGTACGTGGGTGGCGGCCTCGATATCGGCTTCGCAAACGGCCGCGATTTCCCGAAGGATGTCTCGTCCTACGAGCTTATCATCCACTGCGGGAGCTGCATGCTGAACCGCCGCGAAGTCGTGTGGCGTCAGCACCAGGCGGCAGAACTCGGCATCCCGATGACGAACTACGGGGTGGCCCTGGCGAAGGTGCAGGGAATTCTCGACCGCGCGCTCGAGCCCTTCCCTCTGGCCAAGCTGGCGCTCTCCGAGAGCGAGGAATCCGACCGGGCATGGCGTCCTCAGCGTGCCTGACCGTTCCGGACGCCCATCCTGCCTGCGCCGGGTTGAGCCGCGGGCAACGCATGGCGGCGGCCCTCGGAGGGAAGAGCCAGCGCCCTGTCGAACTCACTGATTGCTGATATGAAACTGCTTCAGACCACGCTTAGCGCCATGCTCATCTGTCTCTTTGTCTGCTGTTCTTCATCCGACGCTCAGCTCCTGCGTACCGTCACGAATCCCGCGCTTTCGTCCGTGGAAGGCATTGTCCGCCAAGGCATCGAGCAAGGGGTCTATCCCGGCGCCGTCGTGGTCGCGGGGTCAAAGGGCGAAGTCCTCTGGGCGAAGGCGTACGGGCGCATGTCCTGGGACGAGAAGGCTCCTGCCATGGGCCTGGACACTATCTTCGATCTTGCCTCCGTCTCTAAAGTCGCCGGAACCACCATCGCCGCCATGGTGCTGATCGAAGACGGCAAGCTGAGTCTCGACGACAGGGTTTCGAAGCACATTCCCGGCTTCGGGGCGGGCAAGGAAGAAGTCACCGTTCGCGATCTTCTGACGCACGTCTCCGGGCTGAAGCCCTACGAGAACTCCGCTACGGTTGAGAAGACCCGCAAAGAGGGCGAAAGCACCGCCGACGCGCTCATCCGCCATTACTGCGCTCTGCCGCCTGCCTACCCGCCCCGTCAGCAGGAGCGCTACAGTTGTCTCAACATGCAGACGATGGCGCGCGTGGTGGAAAACTGCGCCGGTGAGCGCATGGAAGACCTGCTCAAGCGCCGCGTGTACAGGCCGCTCGGCATGACGGGCACGGGCTACGTGCTGAGCGCGCGCCAGAAGGCGAAGTGCGCCCCGACCGCCAAACGCAAGGATGGCAGCCTGATGCAGGGCGTCGTGCACGATCCGCTCGCGAACTACCACGGCTCCGTAGAGCATTGCCCAGGAAATGCCGGACTCTTCTCCACCGGCCCCGATCTCGCCCGGCTCTGCCGGATGATCCTGGCGCGGGGGACTCTCGACGGCGTCCGGGTGTTTTCTCCGGGAACCATCGCCCGGATGACGGCCGACCACTCTCCGGTGGCTCTCGAAGGCAGGCGCGCGCTGGGGTGGGGCATCTACTCGGCCGGACGGTTCGCCACCCCGCTCAACGACGAGCCCGGCAGCTACACGCTCGGGCACACGGGCTTCACCGGAACGTACCTGTGGATGGATCAGCGAACGCGCAGCTTCGTTGTGCTGCTCGCGAACTACGTGCTTCCGGGCGGCGCGAAGTTGGGGAAGGATGCGGGGCTTGCTCCAGTTCGAATGGGACTGGTGCGCGCGGTCATGTCGCTCCAGCCGGAATACGCGGAGTTCCTCAAGGACCAGCCGGGCGGCAAGTAAGCGCAGTAATAAGTTCGCAGCAGCACGAGACGCGTAGAATAACCCCTTGTGGGCGTCCCAACGAGCTCGCGGCCTTATGTTGCACGACGTGCTAGGCCGCCCGCTCGGCGATCTTCGCCTTGAGCTCGTCCACCGACGCTGCTTCCACCGCGCGCTCTCGTATCTCCGCCAGCAGGGCCGCCCCTTCGCCTCCTGTGAAATCCGCCGTTTGTTCGTCCGTGCCGCGAAGGTAGATGACCGGCCTGCCCGCGTCCAGCGCAGCAAGCGCCGTGCGGAGGTTGTCCAGATTCCCCGAACCCACGCAGAACGCGGTCAGCACGACGGCGCTGGCTTCGGTGGCCAGGCGCAGGTTCGCGCTGGCGCGCTCGGGTGACACGGCGCAAAACGGCGCTTCGGCAATGTGCGGGATGTTCATCGCCCGGCACATCTCCTCGTCCGAATCTCCCACGTTCACCACCCCGCAGGTGACCGACCATCCCGCGTCCATCAGCGCTGACAGCGCGGGTCCGCCGCTGCCCCCGCCGCAGATCACATGCACCCGTAGCCCCTGACCGTTTCGCGGGTCCTCCGGCTCGAACGGCGGCGGCGCGGGAAGCAGAAACGGCCGCCCCGTGGCGGGATGCCGCTTCACCCACATGCGGGCCTGCCACACACGCGCGATCATCGGTTCGGTAATCACGTCATTGGGAGCCCCGTCGGCTGCGATCTGCCCGCCGTGCATCACAACGATCCGCTGGCACCACGCCGCGGCGAGGTTCAGATCGTGAAGCACCGCCACCACCGTCAACTCGCGCTCCTTTGCAAGGCGCGAAACGAGCGAGAGCACCTCCATCTGGTGGGCCACATCCAGATGCGCTGTCGGTTCGTCCAGAAGCAGCAGCGACGGTTCCTGCATCAGCGCCTTGGCGATAATGACACGCTGGCGCTCGCCGCCTGAAATCCCGCGGATGGAGCGCCGGGCGAGGCCTGCCGCGCCCACGGCGTCAAGCGCCTCGATGGCGGCTTTCTCGTCCGCCGCGTTCTCCAGATGCAGCGGGCCGGTGTGAGGGTGGCGCCCGAGCAGGACGGTCTCGATCACGCTCAGGTCGAACGGGGCGTACGTCTCTTGCGGCACAACCGCCGTGCGGCGGGCGAACTCCCTTGCCCCCAGCGACCACATGTCCCGCCCGTCCAGAAGCGCGCGTCCCTGCCACGGCCGCAGCGACCTTGATGCGACGCGCACAAGCGTGCTCTTGCCGTTGCCGTTCGGGCCGGCCACCCCCACGAATTCGCCTCGCTTCACGCTCAGCGATAGCTCTCGAAGCACGGGCCTGCCCGGGGAGTACCCGGCCGTCACCCGCTCGATTGTCAGCAGATCGCTCACGCGCCCTTCCGTGTCAGAATCGCGAGGAAGATCGGCGCTCCCACGGCAGCCGTGATGACCCCGATCGGAATCTCCTTCGGGGGCGCCAGCCCGCGCGCTAGGGCGTCGGCGAGCACCAGAAGACACGCGCCCGCAAGCGCCGACGACACCAGCAGCGTGCGCTGGTCCGCGCCGAACAGCCTCCGCATGCCGTGCGGGACGATCAGCCCCACAAAGCCGATAACTCCCGCCGCCGCCACGCACGCTGCCGTCCCGAGCGTCACCAGGCCGATCACCCACGCCTTCAGCCTCTCGGGCTCCACTCCGAGCTGCCTCGCCTGCTCCTCGCCCAGCGCAAACGCGTTCAGATCGCGCGCGAACCAGAACAGCCCGGCGAGCGCGACGGCGGCCACTTTCCAGCAGATGCCCAGATACATCCATGGGTCGGGGGAGGTCAGGCTGCCCGCAAGCCACAGAAAGATGCGTGCGATGTCCTCGTGAGATGCCGAAAGGATGAAAGTCGTGATCGCCCAGAACAGCGACCCTACGATGATGCCCGAAAGCAGGAACGTGTTGACATCCAGCCGTCCCGCCCGCCGTGCCATCACAAACACGAGCGCCACCGCCGCCGCTCCCGTCACAAATGCCGCCAGCGGAATCGGCCAGCCTCCATACAGCGCATCCAGCCCCCTCGATATCGCCACGCTTGCCCCCAGCACGCAGCCCGACGATACTCCCACCGTGTACGGCTCGGCCAGCGGATTGCCGAGCAGGCCCTGCAGCGCCGCTCCGCCCGCCGCCAGCATCGCGCCGATGATCGCCGCCAGAAGAACGCGCGGCAGCCGGAGGTCCCAGATGACGCTCGCTTCCGCCGTCCCATCCCCCGGAACGTGTGCCTGAATGTCTGCCAGTATCCCCTGCGGCGTCATGCCCACAGCGCCCGTCGCCAGCCCCACGGCAATCGAGAGCGCCAGCGCCGCTCCCAGCAGGGCGGCCGCTGCCGCCAGCCTGCGCGCCACGCTCCGGCCTGCCATCACCTGGGAAGCTCCACTTCCGGATGCAGCAGACGGCACAGCTCTTTCTGGCCCTCCACAAGCCGGGGCCCCGGCCGCAGATACAGGTCCGGATTCACCAGAAGAACGCACGAGTTCTTCACAGCCCGCACCTCCGCCCATACCCTCGACGTCTTGAAGTAACGCAGTGCGGGCTTATCCGTCACAAAAATGAACTCCGGGTCACGGGATACCGCCACCTCCTCCGACAGCACCGCGAACTCCTCGCCCGCGCCGCTTCCCGCGTTCGTTCCTCCCGCCAGTGTGATCATCTCGTCAACGAACGTCCGGTTGCCCGCCGCCCACAGCGGGTTCCCCTGCGCGGCAAAGAGCACCGCCGGCCTGCTCTTCACTTTGCCATACCCGTTCCGAATCTGTCCGAAGAACTTGTCCATCCCGTCCGCAATCTCGTCGCCGCGATCCTTCACCCCGCATCTGGCCGCCACTTCTCTCACGGATTCCTTGGTGGACGCAAGGTCCTTCGCTTCTACTCCCAGCACCGGAACCCCTAGCGTCTTCAGTGCGTCCAGCGCGCGGCTGTTCAGAAAAGCATGCCCGATCACCAGATCCGGCTTCAGCGACAGAACCTTCTCGATGTTCGACGACGCGTCGCCGACCTTCTCCTTCGAGGCGACTTCGGGCGGGTAGTTGTCCTGAGTTGTCACCCCCACGACCCTGTCGCCCAGGTCGAGTGCGAACAGTATCTCCGTGACGTTCGGGGCGAGCGAGACGATTCGTTTTGGAGGCCCGGAGGCCGTCTCGACTTCAGGGCGGCTCCTCGGCGCGTCCCCGCATCCGGAAATCACCGCGGCGACGAGCGCCAGCGCCAGCGTCCGGCATCTTCGCATCAACGGTGTCAGTCTGAGGCTCATCTTCCCTTAGCCTTCCTTCGCTGTTCGCGGCTTCGCCGCGGCGGTCTTCAGCTTCATCAGTTCTCCGATCTCCTCCTGAGTCAGTTCGCGCCACGCGCCCGGCTTCAGCGTCCCCAGCGCCAGTGGGCCCATCTGCACGCGCACGAGCCGCAGCACGCCGTGCCCCAGCGCCTCGAACATCCTGCGAACCTCCCTGTTGCGCCCTTCCGTCAGGACCATCTCCAGCCGCGTGCGCCCCCTGTCAGGGTCGCGTTTCAGCACTCTTGCGCTCTCCGCCTTCGCGAGTCCGTCCTCCAGCGGGATTCCTGTCCGAAGCACCTCGACTGCTGTGTCCGGCAGGTTTCCGGAGACTGTTACGCGGTAGGTCCGGCGAACCTGATAGCGGGGGTGCATCAGACGGTTCGCAAGCTCGCCGTCGTTCGTGAGCAGAAGCAGCCCTTCGCTCGGCACGTCGAGCCTGCCGACGGGGAACAGATGCCACAGGCTTGCGGGAAGCAGATCGGGGATGATCTTCGCGGCGTGGGGGTCTTTGCGGGTGGAGGCGCACCCGCGCGGTTTGTAGAGGGCAATGTACAAAAGCGCGCGCGTCCGGACGGGGCGTCCGTCCACAGTAATCCGCTCCTTCTCTGGGTCCGCCCGCGCGCCCAGTTCAGCCCGCACTCCGTTCACGCTCACGCGTCCCGCGCGAATCAGCTCTTCGCACTCGCGGCGGCTGCCCAGTCCCGCCGCGGCGAGTATCTTCTGAAGCCTCTCGGGCATCGTCAGCGCGCCTGACTCGCGCGATGCGCCGCCGGGGCGGCTGCCGGGTGCCGTTTTGCGCCGTAGGGTCTCGGCCCGCCGGTCAGAACGCGAAACGCCTGAAACGCAGGCGGTCCGCCAACAATCACCAGCAGCACCGCGAGCGGCTCGCACACTCCCTTCTTGACCTCCTCCTCCGCGACGAGAGAAGCCTGCCCGAACGGCCTGCCGCCAGCCTTCGCGACCAGCCTGCCCACCTCGGCACCCTTCGCAATGGGCGGCTCCAGTTCTCCGGCGGCCACCTCCGGCGGCTCGGGCTTCGCGCCTTTCTTCACGCACACATGCAGATCGTCCCTGAGAATTAGGCCCACCCGTCTTGGCCTTCCACCGGGAACCTCCACCTCTGCCTGTCTCGTCCCGGCTTTCGCCACCACGCGGCGCTCGAACTGGCCAAATCCGTGGTCCATCATCGCCTTTGTGTCGGCCCCGGCATTGCTGCTCTTCAGCACCACCGAAACAAGACGCCACCCGCCGCTCGTTGCCGAGCCTATATAGCAGTACCCCGCTTGCCGCGTGTAGCCCGATTTCACGCCGTCCGCCCCGGGGTAGTGCATCAGAAACCGTGCGCGGCTCTTGAGAAGCCTGTCACCGGTCTTTCTGCTCTCCAGCGTCATCACCTTTGTCGCGCAGATCTCGTTGAAAAGCGGCACCGTGAGCGCGTGGCGGGTGAGAATGGCGAGGTCGTGCGCGGTCGAATAGTGCCCCTGCGCGTTCAGGCCGTTGGCGTTCTTGAACTGGGTGTCCTTCATCCCCAGGTCAGCGGCGCGCTCGTTCATCATCTTCACGAACTCGGGCGTGGAACCGGCGATGTGTGTGCCGATGAGCGCTGACGCGTCGTTCGCCGACCGTATAATCGCGGCGTAAACCAGCTCTCTCAGAGTCAGCTTCTCGCCGGGCTTGATGTGGAGCGAAGACGCAGGAATCTGATCAATGCCCTTGGGGGCGGTCACGACATCGTCCAGATTGCCTCGCTCCAGAGCAAGCACGACAGTCATCACCTTCGTCGTGCTCGCCATCGGACGGCGCACGTTCGCGTTCAGCGACCAGAGCGTCTGCCCCGTCTCCGCGTCCAAAAGCACGGCCGACTGCCCCTTGATCGCCGGAGGCCGGTCAGCGCTGCCCGCCCCACTGGCGCTTAACCCGGCCGAAGCAATGCTCGCGGCAACAAAGACCGCAATGGCAAGGCTCCGGCATCGCAGTTTTGTCCGTTCGAGGAAGAAAAGCATATCCCGCGAAGTCCGCGCTCCCTGTCCCCCCGCCGCGCTAAGCGTCGGACGCGGCGGGTTCCACATGTATGAGCGGAAGCTGCGCGTCCTCCTGAGGGCTGCCCGCGGCTGCCGCCTCAATCCGCTCCGGAGCGTCCGCCAGCTTGGCCTCCAGTTCCGCCTGATCCGGCAGGTCGGCCAGCGAGTTCAGCCCGAAGTATACCAGAAACTCCTGAGTCGTCTGGTACAGAATCGGCCGGCCGGGGCCTTCTTTGCGCCCTGCTTCCTGAACCAGCCCGCGATCAATCAGCCCCTTCAGAACGCCGGTCGAGTCCACCCCGCGCACGAACTCTACTTCCGCCTGCGTGCAGGGCTGGTTGTACACGACAATCGCCAGCGTCTCCAGCGCGGCCTTCGAAAGCCTCTGCGCTCTCTTGCCCACAAACCGCGCCACCGCCACCGCGAACTCCGGGCTGGTCACCATCTGCCAGCCCCCGGCCACCGCCTGAACCGCGATGCCCGAAACGGCAGGATCGCGCGCCGCAAGGTCGGCGGCCGCTTCGGCCACCAGCTCCTCGGGGGTATCCAGCGCGAGCGACATCTCTTTAGCCCCCAGCGGCCCGTCACTGACGAACAGCAGGCACTCGATGCCGCGTCTCAGCTCCTCGCGGGTCACTGCGCCTGCTCTTGCTCCTGCTCCGGCTCAGGACACACCGAAATGTATATTTCTCCGCAGCGCCCGTCCTGCTCCGCCGCTAGTTTGCCCAGCCGCATGAGCTCCAGAAGTGCAAGAAATGCCATCACTATATGAGTGCGCGTGCGCTCCTGCGCGAACATCGCCGAAAACGGCATCCCGCTCCCGAACTCACGCACGCGCTGGAACATCTCGCTCATCTTCATCCTGAGCGTGACTCTCTGCCGGGGAATGGTTGTGATGGGGGCTTTGCCCTCGCCGACCTCCTCCAGCAGGCGCTTCAGCGCCGTGAGAAGGTCAACCGAACTCACCGTGCCGGATGGGACCGGCGGCAGGTCCGAGACGTCCACCTCCACCGTCCGCGCATACAGCAGCCTGCTTGCTTCTTCGTGATCGCTCAGCAGACCGGCCACTTCGCGGTACTTCTCGTACTCCAGCAGGCGCCGCACCAGCTCGTCCCGCGGATCCGGGCCTTCGTCCGGTTCGGCCGCGGGCGGGCGCGGAAGTAGGAACTTGGACTTGATCTCCATCAGAGTCGCCGCCATCAGCACGAACTCGCCCGCCACTCCTAGATCCACCGCTTCCATCATCCGCAGGTATTCCAGATACTGGGCAGTGATCCGGGAAATGGGGATGTCGTAGATGTCGAGCTCCTGCTCGCGGATGAGGTGCAACAGGACGTCGAGGGGCCCTTCGAACTCGCGAAGAGTTACCTGAAAAGACGGGCTTGACTCCTGTCTAAAATCTATTGCCATGTGTAGCTGCGCATCCTGCGACCGCGGCGTCCCGCCGCCCGCCATCTCTGGCTGCTGCACTGATTGTATCACACACGAGTGCCGCAAGTCATGCCAGACGGCCAGATATTGGGGCAAACGGCGCTTACCGGACGCATATCTGGTGATGCCGCCCGCCTGCTACAGCGCCCGGTCCGGCCCCTCTAGGCGGATGTGCGCAATCCGCTCGGCGCCCTTCATAAACTCAATCGCGCCGTCCCTGTAGCGCACCACCACCTCCCCCGCGCTGTCAAGGGCGATGCCGCCTCCGTCGCCCAGGCGAAGCTGCAGGCCGTTGAGAGCGATGCCCGTCCCGAACTTGCCCCGGATGTCAATTGCCGTGTCGCCGTGGCTGTCAATGGCGATGGCCCTCCGATACCCCCCGCTGCCGTGAATCTGCAGCCCCACGTCTGTCGGGTTCGGGCTCGACGGGATGGACTGCACGTTCACGCCGATGACCTGCGTGGCTTCCTTGCCCTTGTAGTCGTTGAACATCTCGACGTTGACGCCGAGCGCCACCGCCCTGTTGTGCGCGAACACCTCCGAATGCAGTCCCGACGACCAGCCCGGCCCGTACTTGTGCAATCGCGCGCATAGCACGCAGGCGTCGCCCTCCTCATGGTGGGTGTCAAGATGAGCGTAGATCGTCCACGGAAAGGACTTGCTGCTCTTCTCCTCGTGAGTCAGCGACAGAATCTCATGGGTCACTGCGCGGCCGTTGTTGTCGTCCGACCGGCGGAAGTGGATCATCGTGTCAAGGGGCTCCACGGGGGGCTCGCCCTGAGAAACGCGCTGGCGCAGAATCTTGCCGTCCGTCTTGAGCCTGCCGTCCGTCGCGCCTTCCTGGGTGCGGGCCGCGCCCGGCGCCAGCGCGCCGGCAATAGCGGCAAGGGCGCCCCTCAGAAAGCCGCGGCGGCCTCCGCGCGAAGAAACATCTGCCATCTCTTACAGCCTTTCCATCCCGCACTTCGTGTGCGGCGTTCTCGTTGTTAGCTTCGCCCCGTTTCAGGTAAACTCCTCAGAGTCTCTCCGCACCGGGCGATTCGCGGGCCAGACGTATCTGCCCGCACGGGGCCCGCGCCCCTTACGCCGGTCCGGGCACTTCTCGCGCCATGATCAATCTTACTACACTGAACAACGGGGTTCGCGTTGTCACCGAACACGTTCCGCATGTCGAGAGCGTGGCACTCGGCGTCTGGGTGGGCGCGGGCGCGAAGAACGAAGAGCCGTCCCAGCACGGGATGTCCCACTTCCTCGAGCACATGCTGTTCAAGGGAACGGCCCGGCGATCGGCAAGGGACATCGCCGATGAGATCGCCTCGGTCGGCGGACAGATCAACGCTGCCACCGATCGCGAACACACCACCTATTATGCCCGCGTTCTCAAGGAGTTCCTGCCCCTCGCGTTCGATGTCCTCTCGGACATGCTTCTGAACTCCGCCTTCGAGCCTGTCGAACTCGAGCGCGAGAAAGACGTCGTAACCGAAGAGATACGCCGTCACCAGGACATTCCCGAAGACCATGTCCACGATATCCTGGCCCAGGTGACATGGGGTGAGCACCAGCTCGGGCATTCGGTCATCGGGACGGAAGAAACCGTCCGCGCCGCCACCAGCGGCAGCCTGAGGGGTTTTCGCGACGTGCATTACGCTCCCGGCCGCCTGGTAATATCGGCCGCGGGCAATCTCGATCATGGCCAGCTTGTTGACCTCGCCGCCGGATCGCTGGGCTCACTCAACGGAAGCGCCCCGCCCGTCGAATATCCGCCGGTCGCGCACATCCCCGCGCGCCGCCTCGTCAACAAGGACACCGAAGCCGCGTATTTCTGCATCGGCGCGCCGGGCTATTCCGGGCACGATCAGCGCAGGTACACTCTCACCGTGCTCGATGCGATTCTGGGTGGGGGCATGAGCAGCAGGCTGTTCCAGGAGATTCGCGAAAAGCGCGGGCTGGCCTACGACATCGGCTCCTACCGCGTTTGCTTCCGCGAGGGCGGCATGTTCGCGGTGTACGGCGGAACGGGCGTGGATACGCTCGGCGAAGTGCTCTCACTTGTGCGCGCTGAGCTTCGCCGCGTGTCCGCCGAGGAAGTCCCCGACGCCGAGTTCCGAAGGGCCCAGACTCTCATCCGGGGCGCCGTACTCCTTGCCCACGAAGCCATGGGCAGCCGCATGAGCCGGATGGCCAAGAGCCTTCTCGATTACGACCGTCTGATGCCTCTCGACGAAGTACTACAGTCCGTTCAGGATGTGACGCCATCGGACGTGATAGCGGCGGCGTACGAACTGCTGCGCGAGGAGTCGCTCTCGATGGCCGTCATCGGCCCTGCCGCCGAACTGGAAGGGGTGATGGCGGCATGAGCGCGGATCGTCGCATAGCCGTTGCTGTCGCCGGTTGCGCAGGGCGGATGGGCAGCCTCGTCGCCAATGCCGTGCGCGAAGCGGACGATATGCTCTTCTGCGGCGGCGCCGACCCGGCGGCCGCTGTCGAGTCCGCGGAAGGCCCCGTGTTCGCGCAAAGCGTGACCGATCTTCTGAAGGCCGTGCGTCCGGACGTCGTCGTGGACTTCTCGGTGCCGGGGGCGGTCTTCGAAAACGCCAGAACTGTCCTGGACGCCGGCGTTGCATGCGTCGTCGGCGCGACCGGGCTGGGAGCGGACCAGCGCGCTGTTCTGGGGACGCTTGCTGAAGCAAACGGCGTGGGCGTGCTTGTCGCCCCGAACTTCGCGGTCGGCGCGGTGCTGATGATGGAGTTTGCAAAGCAGGCGGCAAAGTTCTTCTCGGGGGCCGAAGTCATCGAACTGCATCACGAGCGCAAGCTCGATGCCCCCTCCGGGACCGCGCTTATGACCGCAGCCAGAATCGCCGCCGCCAGGGGCGGCGCCGGACTGCGCTACGAAAACGAACACCCGGCGAGGGGTCAGAGCGTGTCCGGTGTTCCCGTGCATAGCGTGCGCTTGCCGGGGCTGGTGGCGCATCAGGAGGTCCTGTTCGGAAACCCGGGTGAGGGCCTCACCATCCGGCACGACTCCTACGACCGCAAGAGCTTCATGCCCGGAGTGCTTCTCGGAATCCGTCGCGTTCTGGAGCGCAAGGGGCTCGTGTACGGGCTCGAGAGTTTTCTGTTCGACTAGCGATAGACGCGGGGCGGCGGCCCTGCTATGCGCAATACTGATAGAGTCCCCGGCCGCGGCCGGGGCGGGAAAGGTGAATCATCACGATTATGGATGGCTATGAGGTTGTTGTCGTCGGCGCGGGTCTCGTCGGCGAGGAGATGGTAAAGGTCCTGAAGAAGCGCGCATTCCCCGCCAGCAGCATCACGGTGCTTGCGCGCAGCGAGCGCAGGCAGGTCATTGACGGCAAGGAATACCAGGTGCTCCCGACGACTGTCGAGGCTTTCGAAGGAAAGCACATCGCGTTCTTTGCCGGCACTGAGGGCGAGATGGGCGCCAGCCAGCTCTTCGGGTGGCAGGCTGTCGAGCGCGGCTGCTTTGTGGTGGACAACGGCGGCGACTACCGGATGGACGACCGCGTCCCGCTCGTCGTGCCCGAAGCCAACGCCGACGCCATCCGCGCACACAATGGTTTCATCTCGAACCCGAATTGCAGCACCACCCAGATGGTCGCCGCGCTCGCGCCGCTCAACAGGCGCTCGCCGATGCGCCGCATCGTCGTCTCCACCTACCAGTCCGTGTCCGGAAGCGGAAACGCGGGCATTCGTGAACTCGACGCGCAGCTTCACGAGATCGCCGAAGGCCGCCCGCCCACTATCGAGAACTATCCGTATCAGATTCTGGGCAACCTCATCCCGCAGATCAGCGGACTCCAGGACGAGTTCCCCGGATACTATGGCGAAGAGATAAAGATGATCAAGGAGACCCGAAAGATCTTCGGCATGCCGAACCTCGCTGTGTCCGCTACCTGCGTGCGCGTGCCGGTGTGGCGCGGCCACTCCGAGACGGTCAATGTCGAGTTCGAGTCTCCGATCTCGCCGGAGGAAGCTCGCGAGCTTCTCGCCGCCCAGCCCGGAATCGTCGTGGTGGACGATCCGGCGGACGGCAAGTACCCCATGCCGCTCGATGCGGCGGGCGCCGATGAGACGTTCGTCGGACGCATTCGGCAGGATCCGGGTAACCCGAACTCGCTGGACATGTGGGTTGTCGCCGACAACATCCGGAAAGGCGCCGCGACGAACGCCGTCCAGATCGCCGAGGTCGCCGTCCAGAAAGGCTGGTTGCGTCCGCAGTGAGTCCCAGGCTTGGACGAGTCCTGACGGCGATGGTCACGCCGTTCAAAGAAGACCTCTCCATGGACTTCGACTGTGCCGGAGAGCTGGCGCTGGCGCTCATCGAGTCGGGGTCTGACGGCGTGGTTGTCGCCGGTACAACCGGAGAATCCGCCACGCTCAACATGGCAGAGCACGGAGAACTCTTCCGGGTCGTCCGCGACGCCGTCGGTTCGCGCGGGTTGGTCATCGGCGGAACCGGGGGAAACTCCACCGCCGAATGCCTGGAACTCTGTCACTATGCTGAGAAGGCGGGCTGCGACGGCGCGCTTATTGTCGCGCCGTACTACAACAAGCCTTCGCAGGAAGGGCTCTACCAGCACTTCCGGCATGTGGCGGAGCGCACCGCGCTGCCCATCCTGCTCTACAATATCCCGGGCCGCTGCGCCGTGAACATGGATCCGTCCACAACGGCGCGCCTTGCCGAAATCGAGAATATCATCGGCGTCAAGGAGGCGGCCGGAAGCATGGATCAGGTGACGGACATCATCGCCCGTACGGGTGAGGACTTCGCCGTTTACAGCGGCGACGACAGCCTTACGCTGCCCATGCTCTCCATCGGAGCGGTGGGGGTGGTGAGCGTCGCCGCCCACCTCGCCGCCGCGCAGATGCAGGCCATGATCCGCGACTTTCTCGATGGGCGCATCGGCAGCGCGGCGGTTGCGAACGCGGATCTGTATCCGTTCTTCAAGTCGCTGTTCATCACGGTCAATCCCGTGCCCGTGAAGGCCGCGCTGGCAATCTGCGGCTGGGACTGCGGCGGCGTGCGCCTGCCGCTCGTTGGCGCGACAGAAGCCGAAAAGCAGACTCTGCGCGCGGCAATAGCCGCCCTGCCGCATGGCGTGGACCTGAAACCTCGGGGCGGCCAGCAGTGACACCGGTTGTTTCCGCGTCTGGCAAAGGAAAGAGGCGTTCCTGTTTTGACTGACAGTTTGTTATTTGTGCCTCTCGGCGGCGTCGGCGAGATCGGCAAGAACATGTCCGCCGTTCAGTACGGAGATGACATTATCGTCATAGATGCCGGCCTGATGTTCCCCGATGAGGAGATGCCCGGCGTTGATATCGTCATACCCGATATCTCGTGGCTCGCTGCGAACGCGGACAAAGTCCGCGGCATCTGTCTGACCCACGGGCACGAGGACCACATCGGCGGCCTTCCCTACGTGCTTCGCGAACTCGATGTTCCGGTCTATGGCACGTGCCTCACGCTCGGCCTTGTGCGCCCCAAGCTGGCGGAGCACAAGCTGAGCGATGAGGGACTCCACGAGGTGGCGGCGGGCGACCGCGTTTCGCTCGGTTCCATCGAGGTCGAGTTCATCCACGTGTCGCACAGCATCCCGGATGCCTGCTCGCTCGCCATACGCACCCCGGCCGGAACTATCGTCATGACGAGCGACTTCAAGTTCGATCCCATGCCGGTGGATCACCGCTACACCGACATCGTCCGCTTCGCCGAGATCGGCGACGAAGGCGTTCTGGCCCTGATGAGCGATTGTACAAACATCGAGAAGGAAGGGCACGCGCAGAGCGAAAGCGTGCTGTCGCGCGTGTTCGAGCGTATCTTCTCGGAGGCACCGGGCCGCATCATCTGCACCAGCTTCGCGTCCAACATCCACCGCATTCAGCAGATCGCCGATCTCGCCGTCAAGTATGACCGCCAGATGTCGGTCGTTGGCCGCAGCGTGGCGCAGAACGTGCGTACGGCGCGCGAGCTCGGGTATCTCAAGATCCCCGACTGGGCGCTGCTGGAAGTGGAGAAGATTCCGGATCGGGAGCCGGACAAGGTCGTCATCATGACCACCGGGAGCCAGGGTGAGCCGCTCTCCGTGCTGACGCGCATCTCGAACGACGACCACCGCAGAATCAAGATTCAGCCCGGAGACACGGTCGTGATCTCCGCCAAGCCTGTTCCCGGAAACGAGAGCCTAGTTAACCGCGTCATCAACAATCTGTTCCGGCGCGGAGCAAGGGTCATCTACAATGATATCGAGCCGGTGCACGTTTCGGGGCACGCCAACAAAGAAGACCTCCGGATGATGTTGAGCCTCGTCCGCCCGAAATTCGTCGTGCCCGTGCACGGAGAAGCGCGTCACCTGTTCCTCTACAGCGAGATGGCAGTTGAGACGGGCTACCGTTCGTCCAATGTCATCAGGCTCGATGTTGGGGACAAACTCGAACTGACCGCTGACAGCGCGGCCGTCATCGGCACCGTGGAGCAGTCCGGAATGGTGATGGTGGACGGTCTGGGGGTGGGGGATGTGGGCGATGCCGCCCTGCGCGACCGCGGGCATCTGGCATCGGACGGGGTGCTGGTCGTGGTGTCCACCGTGGATCAGGTGACTGGCGACCTGCTCGACGGGCCTTCCATCTTGTCGCGCGGGTTCATGGACGAGGAGGAGGAATTCCTCGCCGAGGCGGCGGATGCCATCCGCGACCATTTGCGCGACATTCCGAAAGACGCTGTCACGGACGTCGCAACTGCGAGGCTCGAAATCCGCAATGCTCTTGCGCGCTTTGTCAACGCCCGAACGCGCCGCCGTCCCGTCATCATCCCCGTCGTAACGGAGATCTGACCTCCCGAGAGTCCTGCCTCAGCGCTCCTCGCGGCGAACCCAGGGGCGTTCGGCCGGTCCCACGTACACCTGCCGCGGGCGATTGATACGTGTGTCCGGGTCGGCCTTCATCTCGCGGTAATGCGCGATCCAGCCCGGAATCCGCCCGAGCGCGAACATAACCGTGAACATGTTCGTGGGAATCCCCATCGCCTTGTAGATGATCCCGCTGTAGAAGTCCACGTTTGGATACAGCCTGCGCTCGATGAAGTAGTCGTCGTGCAGGGCGATGTCTTCCAGATGTTTTGCGATGTCGAGCAGCGGGTCGTCCATCCCCATCAGCTTCAGAACGTTGTCCGCCTGCTCCTTGAGTATCTTCGCGCGCGGGTCGAAGTTCTTGTACACGCGATGCCCGAAGCCCATAAGCCGGGAGGGGTCGTTCTTGTCCTTCGCCTTCTCGATGAACGCCTTATAGTCGCCGCCGTCATCGCGGATACGTTCGAGCATTTCGATGACTTCCTGGTTTGCTCCGCCGTGCAGAGGCCCCCACAGAGCGCAGATGCCCGCCGATATCGTCGAAAACAGGCCCGCGCCGCTGCTCCCGACCATGCGAACGGTGGACGTGCTGCAGTTCTGCTCATGGTCGGCGTGGAGGATCAGCAGAAGGCGAAGCGCCCGCTCAAGCACCTCCGGAACCTCGTAATCCTCGGAGGGATGCGCAAACATCATGTTTAGGATGTTTGCGATGTAGCTCAGCTCCGGCTTCGGATAGACGAACGGCTCGCCGATGGACTTCTTGTAGGCGTACGCGCTGATCGTCTTCGCCTTTGCCAGCACCCGCAAGATGTTCAGCTCATCCGTGCCATCGGGATAGTACCCGGACAGTGACCCGACCATTGCTGAGAGGATCGCCATCGGGTGCGTCATCGGAGGGAAGTTGCTGAAGAAGTTCTTCATATCCTCGTGGATGAAGCTGTGCCGGGTCATCAGACGCGAGTACTCGGCCAGCTCCTCGGGCGTAGGAAGAGCACCGTAGATGAGAAGATAGGCGACCTCGATGAACGTGGCGCGCGATGCGGCGATCTGCTCGATCGGGTATCCCCGGTATCGCAGAATGCCCTTCTCGCCGTCAATGAACGTGATGGCGCTCTTGCACGAGCCCGTGTTCGCGAAGCCCGGATCGAGCGCAATCGCGCCCGTCTTGCTTCTCAGCGATGTGACATCAATTCCGACCTCGTTCTCGGTTCCGACGACGACCGGTAGCTCGTACTCGTCTCCGTTGAGGATAAGTCTGGCTGTGTTCATTGCGTCCGTTTTCCTGTGCGATGAATCCCCCGCTCGCGCTGACGGTGCATCCGGGGGGAAGAGGTGTATGATAGCCAGCGCTCGCGGGCGGTGTCAACGGCGCGTGGGCTTTGGGGGCCGGGGTTATCTCTGCCAGCCGAAGTACGCCAGCAGCCCGGCGGCGGCAATGGCCGCGGCGAGCACCGCGATGTCCTTCACAAGCGCTCGCCCCTCCCTCTGCGCCTCGTTCAGCCGGCGGCCCTGACAGCGCACCCTGACCCTCACCTCTTCGTTGCTCATCGTGAGCCCCTTCTGCCGGCCAGCAGCCGGTCCAGTTCCTTCTGAGTGTCTTCCCTCGCTTCCCGCAACGCCTCGCGGGGGATTATGTCGCCGTGTATTGCAAGGTCAACCGCGCGCTTGAGCGCGCTCATGTAAAACGCCTGGGCGGGCATCACCGGGCGCTGATGCCGCGTCTCCTCCAGTATCCGCAGAAATGCGTCATAGTGCGGAGGCTTCGGAACCGATGGGTCGAAGTAGCGGCTCTTGCGATAACCCGGAAGCAGGCCCGCCTCCCGCGCAACCGTGCAGGTGCCATCGGGGTCGGACGTCATCCAGCGGATGTACTCCCATGCCGCGTCAGGCTGCTTCGCCCCGGACGGGATCGCCATGCACCAGCCCCCGATCCAACTGCTGTGCTGCTCTCCGAAGGCCGGAGCCGGAAGAAACCCCACGCCGTAGTCGAACTTGCGCGGCGCGTACATCTCGATGTCCTTCAGAGAAGAAATGTGCAGGCACTGCATCGCCAGCTTGCCCACATAGAACGGGTTCTGCTCCTGCGTGCCGAACCCCGCTTGCAGCGAGTTGATGCGGTTGACATCGTACTTCTTCGTGTATTCGCACATCCATTCGAGCGCTTGCACAATGCGCGGGTGATCGGCGGTCACGGTGCGGGTCTTCTCGTCGTAGAAAGACCCCCCGAACGCCCATCCCCAGGTGAACAGCGAGTTCTCGTACCCGAACTGGTTCCACGGGATTATGCCAATGCGCCGCATTTTGCCGTTTTGCGATTTCGTCAGCACGCGAGCGTACCTGTCCATCTCCTCCAGCGTCGCCGGAGGGCGCTCAGGGTCCAGCCCGGCGTCCCGGAAGTCCTGCTTGTTCCACCCGAAAGCGAAATTCGGGTCAGCGCAGTACGTCATCGCCCACACATCGCCTTCGTAGAAGTTCTGCTTCCAGCAGGGGGTGTAGAAGTCCGCCTCGCGGATCCCGGCCGCCTCAAGCCTGCCCGTCAGCGGCTCCAGCGCGCCCTGTTCCGCCCACTGCGCCACCTGCGGACCGTCCACCATAATGACGTCCGGCGGGAGCTTGGCTGCCACGGCTGTAAAGAACTTCTGGTTCGACGCGAGGTCGTTGGGTGTGTAGAGAAGCCGCACGCGGATGGATGGGTGCGTGCGGTTGAACTCGTCGGCGATCTTCTGAAACGCCTCGGCCTGCGTGCCGCCCCACGGGTGCCACACATCTATGCGCACTTGACCGCGCGGCATCTTTTCTGCCTTCTTGCCGCCGCACCCCGCGACCAGAAGACAGGCCAGAACCACGGCCCCGGTCAGTGCAAGTCCGCGCCGCACTACTTCTGTTGCCGCGATCGCAGGAACTCCTCTTCGGCCGCGTCCAGATCCTTCTGGCTCAGCACGCGCGGCTCTTTGGCCTTCGCGGTGGCGTCCGCTTCCTTCGCAGCCTTCACCGGCACCTTGCGAGCGGGCGACGATCCCTGCTTCACCAGGTCGTTCAACGACACCAGTATCGTGTAGCGCATCTGAAACTTCTGCTCTTCGGCGGTGAGGCGGTTGCGGGCCTCGGCCGAAAGCCCGTCCAGCCACTTCTGCTTCGCCGCCCGCGTCAGTTCCTGGTGACGGTCGCGAATCTCCTCCGGCAGGCTGTCAATGTCCACAACCACCGTGGCGCGCTTGTCCGGATATACCTTCTCGATCGTACCGGTGAGGCTCCGGAAGTGGTTGAAAAAGATGCTGTTCTTTTCGTCAGCGGGAGTCGCTTCGCGGTCCACTACCTGCACCGCGTCGCCTTCCTTCAGTTGGGCGGCCATGGATGGTCCTCCTTGATTTCCACACGCTCATACTTTAACCACGCGCGAAGTCCCCTGTCAAACGCGGCCGCCCCTTCCGGGAAGGATATCCGGGCGCGGCTCCGGAAGGAAAAACAGACAATATTCGATTCGGGAGTTCATATGAGCGATAATGGTTTTTGCGTCGGCCAGATGGCGGCCTGCGGGGACGCGAAGCGGTCGGTTGATTCTGTTTACCGCCTGGCCTGGACGGGTTGCCGCCTTGTGGAGATCGGGCTGTTCAGCCCGCCTGCTTTCGACGGGTTCAACCCCTGCGACGTCGCGTCCATGAAGAAGGCCCTTCAGCATACGGGGGTCAGTGTCAACTCCATCCACTCGGCATTCGGCCCGGGAACCGACATCGGGTCGCCCGATCCGCGCGACCGGGCGGCGGCGGTGCTGCTTCAGAAGCAAACCGTGCTGCTCGCCGCCGATTTCGGGGCGCGCTTCATCGTCGTGCATCCGAGCACCTACGGCGACCAGCCCGAGCGCCGCGCCCGCATAGACGCGGCCGCCGACAGCATGGCCGAGATGACCGAATTCGCGCGCGCCCACGGCGTCATTCTCGCGCTCGAGAATATGCTGGGCACCATAATCGGCAACTGCGAGGACGAGTTGTTCGAGATCATCGGCCGCGCGGACCCCGAATACTGCGGCATCTGCTTCGACATCGGCCATGCTAATCTGCTTCAAAGGCTGCCCGAGCTCGCGCGGGCGCTGCTTGGACGCACGGTCACGACGCACCTGCACGACAACCACGGGAAAGAAGACGAGCACCTCTACCCGGGTGCCGCCACAATAGACTACGCCACGTTCGGGCGCATCTTTCGGGAAACAGGGTGCAAGGCGTCCCTCATCATCGAGTCGCGCAAGGTCGGCGCCGATGACTGGGAGTCGGTCGAGGCGAATATGCTGAGGCTGCTCGGCTGGAACTAGAGCCCGCGCTCAGCCGATAGCGCCGCCGGGCCAGCGTTCGAGAAGCGCGGGGTCGTGCGTGGGGACGATATTCGCCGGATATTGTCCGCCGCAGCGCACGCCTGCCGAGGCAAGCAGCGGGTGGATGACATACTGAGTCACTCTCAGACGTTCTCGGGGTATTCGATCACGAGCACAAGGCGCTCCACGCGCCCCTCCGGGTGTGTCAGCACGCGAACCAGGTAGCGCTGGTTGTCCAGGCTGACCGCGATGTCTCCGCACTGGGGCGTGCGGCGGTCGGATGTGCTGAGATCCGCCATCTGCTTCAGCCGGGCTGTCAGCGGCTGACGGACGTACCCCGGCATCGTGATCACCTCGCGCAGTTCGTCTTCCACGCGGTAGGCCACGCGCAGTCCATCCGTCACGGGGTCCAGAAGCACCTCGGTCGCTCTGTCACGAAGCGCCTGCGCGATGATGCCGTGCGCGAGCCGCGTAACCGAGGGTGAGAGCGCAACGCGTGCAAGCTCGCCCGGGGTAAGCTCAGTGTCCGGGTCCGGCGCGGGCGGCCGGGACAGCAGCCGGGCAACGGCGAGGTCCGCCCTGCACTGAGGGCAGCCGTCCGCATGCGCGTCCATCGCGTGTTGTTTCGATGGCGCAAGGGACCCGTCCATATAGCTGTCAATGGCCGCTCGGAATTCCTTGCAGAGCACCGGTCAGTACCTCTTTCCCGCCTCTCCCGCCGAAACGGAACACGCGGATATCCCTCCCTCATCTGATTTGAGCATCCTGAACCGGTGTATTGTTCCGCTGGGCGAGACTACTTTACCAGTATGTCCGGCCGATCGAACCGCGCTCCCGGAGGGCCGGACGGTGTCACGGGCCACTCCGGCGACACCGTCAGCACCAGCGGCGCGGGCTCCCGCGCAAGGACGGTGTCTTCCGACTTGGTCCCGGTGATGGACGGGTTCCACGCGAAGGCCTGCTCCGGGGCTATCACCTGTATGCTCTCCGCCGTGGCGCGGAACTCGCGCGGCCTGTAGCCGGTCGGCCCCCCCTGATGATGCAGAGTCCATTCGTCCGGATACCCCGCCGCGGTGTAGGCAGCTATACCGGCTTTCATCGCGTCTCCGGCGGTCTCACCGGGCACCGTATGCGCCAGCAGCGCCGCATCAACCGTGCAGACCGCCCTGTGCTTCTCCACCAGATCCGCCGATAGCTTGCCGAAGTGAATGATGCGCGTCGCCGAGCAGATCAGCCCCTTCATCCTCGCGCCCGCCACCAGCATGCACATCCGCTCCACCCGCTTTGATGTTGGGATCGGATGCCGGAAGCGGCTGATGCGCTCATCCGCCGCAATCAGCAGCACCGTCGGAGTTGCTCCGCGCTTCAGCAGCCCGCGCGCAAGCTCCGCCGCAATCTCGTGCTCGCTCTGCCCGATCTCCACGCTCTGCGCGGCCTCCTCGATCGCAAGGCCCGTCACCAGCCCAAGTTCGCGGTAGGTCTCGACCTCGCTGTCGTCGAGCGCCGCGCGCAGGGGGTACAGCAGGGCTTCGAGCGACGGGCGTCCCGTCATCGGGATATCCGCCAGCCACCGGTCGCTTCCGGCGATATCGCGCACCCGCTCCTCCGACAGCCCTTCCCACCACGGGTAGATGCACATTTCGACTCCCAGATCGCCGGTCTCCTCGGCTGCGATGCGCGGTGCCTCGATGTTGTCGCAGAGCACCACGACGCGGTCCCGCGTCACCAGGGCTGCCGACGGCCCGGTGTTGGACGCGAGGCCCACGTGACTGTCGCCCCCTGTCAGCCATGCGAAGTTGGCCGTGCTTGTGAACACGGCGGCGTCCAGTCCCTGTTGCTCCAGAAGCTGGCGAACCCTGTTGAGTTTGTTCGAGAAGAGTGTCATGTCTTTTGCGCGGCCTTTCGGTTGGGAATGTTTTGCTTCAAAAGTTCGTGACTGCTGTTAAGAGTCCTGCACCGGCGGCGTCAGACCTCTTGAAAGCAGCCCGGCGCCAACCGAGAACGGAGAGGAGTCACCCTTTGAGAATCTCAAAAGCGACATTTCTGGCCGTTGTTCCGCTTGCCCTTTTCGGGTGCGCGGTGGTCCAGCCCTCCTTTGCCGGAAACACGAAGCCCTCCGGCGCGCCGAGGGCGAAAGTGGGCGTCCGCGCGAAGGCCAGTCCCTGCTGGGACAAGCTCAACCTCACCGACAAGCAGAAGACCGCTCTGAAGACGATCAACGAGAAGTATCGTTCGAAGATGACCGATCTTCGGAACTCCAAGCAGACTGAAGCGCAGAAGAATGCCGCGTTCAAGAAGCTCGCCGAAGCGCGCAAAGCCGAGATCGGCAAAGTGCTGACCAAGGCTCAGCAGACGAAGCTTGAGGAGTGCATGAAGGCCCGCAGGCAGGATCAGAAGAAGCAGGCTCCCGCGGGGCCCGGCGGTACCAGAAAGAAAGCAGGCGCCAGGAGGTAGCTTACAGTCTTATACCGCGAGCATGAGAAGCCACGAGAACAGCAGAGGCCCCGTCCGCATCGGGGCCTCTGCTGCGTACAGCCCGCGCTCCGCTCACTCCTGCTCTTCCTGAGCAATCGCCATTGCCGACTTCAGGTCGCGCTCGAGATGATAGCTGATGTGTGCGCGCAGAATCCTGCGCAGGCTGCGCTGGCCGGATGCGCTGAGTGAGAAGCTGTCTATCTCGTGCGCCGGGAGCGTGAGCAGACGCCTCATGCCCTCCAACGCAACGGATGGCCCGGCGAGAATCTCCTGTTGCCCGGCGCTGCATCGGTTGCACAGAATGCCTCCGTGCGCCGGGGAATACGAAGCCGGCCGCTCGGGCGGACGAACGGCGCGGCACACGACGCAGCGGCTGAGTTCCGGCGAGTAGCCCGTCAAATCGAGCGCCTGCATCTCGAAGCGCCGCCCGACCGTCTCTTCGCACGAACGGTTCTCCAGAAGATACAGCGAAGAAAGCAGAAGATCGAAGAGTTCGCTCGAAGCCTGCCGCTCGTCCACAAGCGCTTCCGTCAGCTCGGCGAGATACAGCGCATACTCGATCTTGCTTGCGCTTGTCCGAAGGCCGGCGAAGGTGTGCCGGGGGGTGGCTTCGGTGACGATGTCGAGGTTGCGCCCGGTCGCGAGCAGCATGCGCGCATACACCAGCGGTTCTGTTGCTCCCACAAAGCGGCTCTGCGCCCGCCGCGCCCCCTTCGCAATCGCCGAAAACTTCCCCTGTTCGCGCCCGTACAGAACGAGCAGCTTGTCCGTCTCCTCGAACTGGCGCCTTCTCAGCACAATGGCCGTGGAGCGGTAGAGAGGCAAGGGAGGAGGGCTATTCTCCTTCCTCCGGAGCAGACATGAACTCCTCCGGATGGAACATCTCCAGAAGCTGCAGGGCGGCGCTCGTGCCAATGCGGTTTGCTCCTGCATCCAGCAGGTCTATCACCTGCTCCACCGTGCGAATGCCCCCCGCCGCCTTCACACCCATTCCCGGCCCCACGATGCGGCGGATAAGCCGGATGTCCTCGACCGTGGCCCCGGCGGGACCTGTCCCGGTGGAGGTCTTGATGAAGTCCGCCCCCGAGTCCCGGACGATCTCGCAGGCCAGCTTCTTCTCTTCGTCGCTCAGATAGCAGGTCTCGATGATGAACTTGATCTGGCAGCGCTTGTCCTCACTGGTAATGCCGTCTAGGCGAACGGTGTCCACCAGGTCGCGCACCTCGCGCTCCACCAGATCGTATTCCCGGCTCTTGAACGCGGAGATGTTGAAGACAACGTCCAGCTCCTCCGCGCCCTTGCCGAGCGCGGCCTTGGCCTCGGCTACCTTCACAACGCGCGGGCACGCTCCCAGCGGAAAGCTCACGACCGTCCCCACCTTCACGTCGCTGCCTTCCAGGTGCTTCGCCGCCGTCCCCACCCAGCAGGGCAGGATGCAGAGGCTGGCGAAATGGTAACCCCGCGCTTCGGAGCACATGCGGATCACGTCATCGCGCGTGGATGTCGGCCGCAGAAGCGTGTAGTCCAACATCTTCGCAAACTGTGCTTTGGTGTACATAGTTCTATCTGAGCTAGTGAGAGTGAGCCTCGATCGGGCCTTTTAGACCGTTCGCGCCATATCTCGGCGCGTCCCGCCCTTCAGATCCTGAACGAACTTGCGCACTCTCTGCAGGAAGTCGTCCTGGCGGTGTTTCGAATTGATGAAGTCAACCAGCGCGCTGCCCACCACAGCGCCATCCCCTACGCGGCATACCTCCCGCACCTGCTCCTGCGTTGATATGCCAAAACCTACTACGACAGGGTTGTCAGTAAACCTGCGTATCCTTCCCACAAGTTCTCCCAAATCCGGCGGGACCGCCGCCCGGGCGCCCGTTATCCCTGTCCGGCTGACGCAATACACGAATCCCGAGCCCAAATTCGCCACCATCTGAATGCGCTCGTCCGTGCTCGTCGGCGCCAGCAGGAAGACCGTGTCCAGGCCCGTCTTGAGGGCAACGGCCTTCCACACACCGGCTTCCTCGGGAGTCAGATCGGTCACGATCACACCGTCCACGCCCGCCGCCGCCGCATCTTCGGCAAACGCATCCAGCCCGTAGTGCAGCACCGGATTGTAATACGTCATAAGCACGAGCGGGATGTCGCTCACCTGCCGTATGCGCGCAACCGCCGACAGAACGTCCGCTGCCGTGACTCCGCGCAGAAGCGCGCGATTATACGCCGCCTGGTTGCTGGGGCCGTCGGCAAGCGGGTCCGAGAACGGTATCCCGATCTCAACGATGTCCGCGCCCGCCGCTTCCATCTCCAGCACCAGCGGGTCCGTGGCAAAAATGCCCGGATCCCCTCCGGTTATGAAAGGAACAAGAGCGCCCTCATCCCGCTCCTTGAGTTCAGAAAAGCGACGGCTGATCCGGTTCACTTCGCGTCTCCAACAGTCGGGCAACTGTTTCCACGTCCTTGTCGCCCCGCCCGGAGAGGTTGACGACGACGATACTGTCAGCGGGCAATCCCGGCGCCAGCTTGCAGCAGTGCGCGATGGCGTGCGACGGCTCCAGCGCGGGGATGATCCCCTCGAGGCGCGACAGCAGTTTAAACGCCTCCATCGCCTCCGCGTCGGTTGCGGAGGCATACTCGGCGCGGCCGCTGTCTCGCAGCCAGCTATGCTCCGGGCCTACCCCCGGATAGTCCAGCCCCGCCGAAACCGAATGAGTCTCGCTCACCTGGCCTGCCTTGTCCTGAAGCAGATAGCTGAAAGCCCCATGAAGCACGCCCGGGCTCCCTGCGAGCAGTGTTGCCGCCGTCGCCCCGGAGTTGATTCCCTCCCCGCCCGCTTCCACTCCCACGAGCTTGACCCCGGCGTCCTGCACAAACGGATGGAAGATCCCCATTGCGTTCGATCCGCCGCCGACGCAGGCCAGCACGTAGTCCGGCAGCTTGCCTTCCATTTCCAGTATCTGCTGCCTGGTCTCGCGGCCTATCACCGACTGGAACTCGCGCACCATCAGAGGGTAGGGGTAGGGGCCGACCACCGACCCGATCACGTAGTGCGTGTTCTCGACGTTGGTGACCCAGTCGCGCATGGCCTCGTTCGTCGCGTCCTTGAGCGTCCGCGTCCCTGAAGTTACCGGCCTTACCTTTGCGCCCAGAAGCTCCATGCGGAAGACGTTCAGCGCCTGCCTGTGAACGTCTTCCTCCCCCATATACACTTCGCATTCGAACTCGAACAGCGCGCACACCGTCGCCGTCGCAACGCCGTGCTGGCCCGCGCCCGTCTCGGCGATGATCCGCGGCTTGCCCATCTTCCGCGCAAGCAGAATCTGCCCCATCACGTTGTTCAGCTTGTGCGCGCCGGTGTGGCAGAGGTCTTCGCGCTTCAGGTAGATGCGCGCCCCGCCCAGATGCTCGGTGAGCCGCCGGGCGTAGTAAAGGCCCGTGGGGCGTCCGACATAAGACTTGAGGTAGAAATCAAGTTCCTTGCGGAACTCCGGGTCGTTCTGGCTGTCTGTATAGATTCGGGCCAGCTCGTCGAGGGCCGGCACCAGAGTCTCGGGCACGAAGCGGCCGCCGTACGGGCCGAAGTGCCATTCGGGCGGAGGGCTAACGGGTGTCTGTGCTTCTTGCGCGCTCAATAAACTCTCTGACCCTTTCCGGATCCTTTCTGCCGGGCGACGACTCCACGCCCGACGAGACATCCACCGCGTACGGATGCGCGGTCTCACCTGAGCGACGTTCTCTGGCGTCAGGCCGCCCGACAGGATAACAGGCTTGCCGAGATTCTCGGCCTCCACCGCCAGGCTCCAGTCCAACGTGCGCCCGGTTCCGCCGGCGACTCCTTCCACGTGCGTGTCGAGCAGAAGCCCGCAGGCATCCTCAATGCCCGGGATGCTCTTCAGCGAGGCTCTGTTCCTGACCCGTGCGCCCAGCACCAGCGGTCTGTGCCGCAGCGCCCGCGCCAGGTCCGCGCTGTAGCCGCAATGAAGCTGAATGACTCCAAGCCCGCAGGTGTCCGCCGTGCGCTCTATTCTTCCCCGCTCGCCGGATCCACAACAAAGACCCCCACGGTCGGAACGAACGGCGGGAGCTGTCTGATGATGTCTCGCGCGGCTCCGGGTGTGATGCGGCGTGGGCTGTCAGCGAAAACGAATCCCAGCGCGTCGGCCCCGGCCTCGATGGCGGCGGCGTCCGTTAGCTGGGTGATACCACAAATCTTGATGCGGGTCAACCGCAAAGCTCTCTCGCTTTGCCCGCGATATCCTCCGACGTCATCAGAGCTTCGCCCACCAGCACCGCGTCCACTCCCGCATGCGCGACCCGGTCAATGTCCTCGCGGCTGTAGATGCCGCTTTCGCTAACCAGCACCCTGTCCGGTGGCACGAGCGGGGCAAGCGTGAGAGTAGTGTCGAGCGACACCTCGAACGTGTGCAGGTTGCGGTTGTTCAGCCCGATGAGACCGTATCCGCCGACCAGCGCCCTCTCCAGTTCGTCGCGGCTGTGAGCCTCCACGAGTGCGTCAAGCCCCAGGCTGGCGGCAACCTCGTGCATCTCCCGCATTTCCGATTCATCGAGCGCTGCCGCAATCAGAAGAACGCAGTCTGCCCCGCACAGCCGCGCTTCCACAATCTGATACGGGTCCACGACGAAGTCCTTCTGCAGCACCGGCAGGTCCACCGCCGCGCGCACCTCAGCGATCCGGCCGATGGTCCCTCCGAAGAACTTCGAGTCCGTCAGAACCGAAAGACAGGCAGCCCCTCCCTCTTTGTAAGCGCGTGCCACCGCCACCGGGTCCATTCCCGTGCGGATGGCTCCCTTGCTGGGCGAGCGCTTCTTGATCTCGGCGATCAGCCGGGGCGTCAGAGGCGGCCCATGCGGAAGGCGCCCGGCTGCTCTGTCGCGGCGGCGCTCTCCCTGAGCGCTCTGCCAGAGAGCTGCGCGGAAACCCCGGGTCGCGCCAGTGCCCGAAAGCTCAGCCTCCAGACTCGCTAGCGGCCGCTCGCGCTTGCGCGACGCCACTTCCTCGCGTTTGTGCCTGGTTATCTCGTCCAGAATCAAGAGCGTTCCTCTTCCGCGCGGGCCATGTTGCGATACCTCGCGAAGGCGTCCATGGCCGCGCCTTCACTTACTGCGTGGTCCGCCGCCGCGATACCTTCCTGCAGGCTCTCCGCGAGCCCCGCAACGTATATCGCCGCGCCCGCGTTCAAACAGGATATCTCCCTTGCCGCCGGCGCGCCTCCCTCAATAGCTCCCGGCGCAATCTCCTTCAGCCCGGCGTCGGCAGGCCTGAAAACCCAGCTCTCCACCTTCTCGCCGGTCACTTCGCACACCAGCGTTTCGCCGAACGTTGCCATCTCGTCAATGCCCGCGCGCCCGTGCACCACCATCGCCTTCTCGCTGCCGAGCCTCGCCAGAGCCTCTGCCAGAAGCTCGCAGCCCCATTCCTCGAAGACGCCCAGCACCTGATGCTTCGCTCTCGCAGGGTTCGTCAGAGGGCCGAGCAGGTTGAAGACCGTCCGCACGCCAATCTCCCTTCGCGGGATCGCCGCGTGCTTCATTGCGGGGTGCAGAGCGGCGGCGAACAGAAACCCGATTCCGGTCTCGTCAATGAGCTGTCCCACCGCTTCGGTCGGAAGATTGATGGGGACTCCCAGCGCCCCAGCACGTCGGTGAGCAGCTCTTTATCGAGCGCGAGGCCCTCATCGTTCGAGCGCCCCCGCGGACGCGTGCCGGCAATCGGGCGTATCGTGTCCTGCCAAACCAGAATCTCCGGCGAGCTGCCCACGATGTCCACGTCCCCGCTCGCGAGATAATACATATGCGGTGATGGGTTCAGCGACCGCAGCGCCCGGTACACGTCGAACAGATGCGAGCGAACGAGGGCCGAAAGCCTCTGCGAAAGCACCACCTGAATCACGTCCCCGGCGGTGATGTACTCCTTGCACTTCGTGACTGCCGCCTCGAACTCTTGCTTCGCCCTCCGTGCAAACTCTGCTTTATCCGGAACGTATGTGCTCACTGGAGTGCCTCGCATTCTACCTGACGGCCCAAGCGGACAGCAAATGTTTTGGAGTGCGAAAGCGCCAGCTTTCGCTTTCCCGGGCAGGCCGGTCCAAAGCGGCACTCACGTGCCGCACTCCAGAGCGCCGCCAGCATCACGCCGCCGCAAACACGCCCCTTGCATTGCCTGCGAAGATCGCCGCCTTGTCCGCGTCCGAAAGGTCCGTCACCTCCACCTTCAGCCGCGCCGGAAGTGCGTACTGAAGTGGCAGGCACGTCCCGAACAGAAGCCGCCTGGCCTCGACGGCCTCCGACAGCTTCTCAACGCACATCGCCGGCCCCTGCGCTCCGGCGATATCCGTCCACAGGTTCGCAAGTCCTGCCAACTCCGGCGCCAGCGCAGCTATCTCCCCGAACCGCGCCATGCTGATGACGGTCTTCAGACGCGGGTGCTTGCCCGCCAGCCGCGCCGCATCGGCGGCCGGAGCCGGTGGAACCTGAAACGCGGGCGGATGTCCGCGCTCATCTTCCAGCCGCAGCGTCACGATCAGCGGCAAGTCCAGATCGGCGGCGGCCTCCGCCAGTTCGTCCATCCGCGGGTCCGATAGGCCGTAGGCATGATACGAGGGAATCACGCGCACAGCCCGCGTTCCCATCGTCTCGTGCGCTGCCTGAAGGTCGTCCTGCCAGCCGGGACAGCAGGGGTTTATCACCGCCGCCAGGCTCTGGCGGTCCGAGCGAGTGGCCATGTCCCGTGAAATCTCCTCGTTCGCTTCACTGCACAGCCTGTAGAACGCGCCCTGCAGCGGCGACACCAGCGCCCGCTCGATGCCAGCGGCATCCATCAGACGCAGAATGTCCTCCGCCGTCCTGTGCCGAAGCCGCCCGAACGGGTAGTCTCCCGCCCACGCGCATGCGTCGAAGATCATCCTCCCTCCCTCTTCGCCAGCAGCGTCTGCATGTTCAGCCCGAGCACCCTCGCTTTGTCCGCCACGCTCAGTTCGCTGCCCGCTATCTTGCCGTACGCCGCCGCGAGGTCCACCCCGTCCGCGTCCGATCCGAACAGCACCCGCCGCGCGCCCAGCTTCTTCACGGCGGTTTCCAGCATCCCAGCGTCCACGATGGTGCCGCTGGTGTCAACGTACAGGTTCGGGCAGTCGCGCACCGCGTGTATGCCCCGGCGCCACTCGCCCGCGATGTGCGCCATGATGATGTTTGCCTCGGGGTAGCGTCGCGCCAGTTCGGCCACCTCCTCCGGCTCCGACTCGTTCGGCAGGTTGCCCGCTACCTTATGCCAGGCGTGCTGCAGCACGGGTACGCGGTATGCGATGGCCTGCTCAACCAGCGGAAACACGCGCGCGTCGTTCGCGCGGACGGCCACCCAGAGCTTCAGCCCGCTCATCCCCACATCTTCGATGCAGCGGCGGAACTCGCTCATCGCCGCTTCCGGATAGGCCGGGTTCACCATGCAGAAGCCGAGAATCCTGCCTGCATGGCGCCGCATCGCTTCGGCGACATCGTTGTTCGCCTCAATGCAAACTTCTGGCGTAGGCTCGTACTGCCAGGCGCGCCCCAGCGACGATGCGCACAGCCTGCTGATTCCCAGCCTGTCCGCCGCGCGCATCACCTCCGGCGCAACCTCCGCGCCACTCAGATGGGTATGACAATCAATGACCATCGTTCTTCATGTTTGGGCGCCGCCACCCGCTACTCCTTCGTGTTCGGCAAAGCAGGAGTTTCGCGCCCCTTTCCGTAAACTGCTGACTGCAGGCGCACGGACAGGGAAGTCCCGCGCCGGGGAGAATGGGCAATGCCGGGCAGGTCGGGAATCATCTTATGTGTGCTTGCGGCGCTTGCGGTCTCGGGATGCTCCGAGCGGCCGCTCGGACCGGGCACGAAAGCGGGACAGGTGGCGGTGAACCGTGCCGATGGCGCGCGGATGGTGTGGGTGCCCGCGGGCGAGTTCGCCATGGGATCAACCACCGAGGATGTCGCGCGTCTCGTCAAAGAGAACTCCCGCCTCAATGCCGAGTCGCTCGCGTGCGAGATGCCCCGGCGCGCGGTGTATCTGGACGGCTACTGGATATACCGGACCGAAGTGACGGTTGCGCAGTACCGCAGGTTCTGCGAGGCGACGGACCGCCGTATGCCCAACCCGCCCGAATGGGGCTGGAAAGACAACCATCCCGTCGTCAATGTAAGCTGGGACGATGCGGCGGCGTATGCCGCCTGGGCCGGGGGCTCTCTGCCCACCGAGGCTCAATGGGAGAAAGCCGCCAGGGGGATGGACGCCCGCGTGTATCCGTGGGGTGAGGACTGGCCTCCGAAGGCGCGCGTGGCCAACCTGCCCGACGCCGCCCTCGCCAGCCGCGCGCCCGAGCTTGCCCAGTGGAACGACCTGGGCTACCCGGTGTTGAAGGGGTATGACGATGGCTATGCCCAGGCGGCTCCCGTGGGCTCCTTCCGCGCGGGCGCGAGTCCGTACGGCTGTCGGGATATGGCGGGAAACGTGTGGGAGTGGTGCGCCGACCGCTATTCTGAGACCTACTACGCGAAGGCTCCGCTGAAGAACCCGCCGGGGCCGTCAACGGGCGGCATGCGCGTGCTTCGCGGCGGATCGTGGCTGAACGATGACGACTGCCCCTTCCGCTGCGCCAACCGCGACCGCTTCTATCCCGACTACC
>JBPOJE010000017.1:0-8183 GCA_052033935.1 Armatimonadota bacterium | reverse complement strand
CTGAACATCCGGGGCGAGAGCTATCGCCTCAAGGAGCGCAAGAAGGCCGGACACCTCACCAGCCCCCGGGAAAGGCAAGAGGGAGACTGACCAGTCAAAGAGGGGGACTTTTACTCCGGCGTTGACACATCTGGGAACTGGGGAGAAGGAGGGCGAGGAAACAGCAGCCCGAGCAGGCTGCTTAGCCATTCAGCAGACAAGAGCCGAATCCAATTTACACACTTCAGAAAGGAAGTACCCTCGGAGTAGCCCGCGCGCTCGACCAGGGCCAATCCTCCAGGGTCTGACACAGCCCCGCCGGACGGGGTTACCGTGAATGTAAGCGATCTTGTCCAGCACCGCCTGGTCTCCCTGCAAGGGATCACTGATGCTGCCCCTGACCGGCGTCAGTAGCAGATGCACGTGTTCCGGCATCACCCCCACGCGTGTAGCAGAGTCACCGCGCGACCGGTAGAACTGCAGAGCGTCCAGGAACATCCGCGCCATCGGCTCCGGCGCCAGCGCCGGGCGGAAGCCTTCGCTCGTGGTGGTCACGAAGCAGACATCGCCGGCCTGCCCCACGTTCTGCCAGCGCTCGTTACGTCGTGCTCCGGTCGTGGGCTTACTCATTGGCACTCAGACGAGGCCGCCAGTTTCTCTTGTAAGTCGGGTAGTGTTCGGCCAGGTGAGACACCTGGCGAGATCACTGCTGTCCAAGATAGGTCAGCAGACGCCGTCTTGGACGGATTCTTGAGCGTGAGATAGGGCACTTGGGGTGCGATCCCGAAACGACCCCCTCTTCCGCCCCGTGTATCCGTGGATGCTGTCCAAGACCCACGCTTGGTGCCAATCGAGCCTTCTGCGCACTCAGAACGGAGCTTTCCACGCTCAGACGCGGGGCGACCGCGCCCCTGATCTTCGGTTACTGCTGTCCAAGACATTCAGACCTGGGCATCTCGGCGGCACCCGAAATAGCTATCTTGGGACAGGTGTGTCACACCAACAACATTCGGCAGGCAAACCTCTTGACGTCCATCGGAACAGCATTTACGATGGAAGCGGTAAGTCCGGCTCTCGAAGGTCTGGAGGTTTCGACATGTGTCGTTTGTACTATCGTTTTGCGCTGTTAGCATGCGTGTGTCTTGCTGTCCTGGCGACATCCGCACCGGCTGCTGTCATTCGCGTCAAGTGGGACTCTCCCGCTGACGGCCCGGGTGACACCTGGGCCAATGCCTACCGCACCGTAACGGCGGCCATTGCCGCGTCTGCAGCGGGCGACGAGATCTGGGTTGCGGGGGACGCCTCGCATTGGTACGCGGAGAGCATCATCCTGAAGGACGGTGTGGGGCTGTACGGCGGGTTCGCCGGGGGCGAGACCACGCGTGATCAGCGGGACTGGAATACCAACGTAACGATCCTGGACGGCGGCGGGAACCGAAGGGTGGTTACACCCCCGTCCGGGGCTACGGCCACGACGGTGCTGGATGGCTTCACCATCCGCAACGGCTGGGCAGGCATCTACTGCGACTCCTCGTCTCCTACGATCACGAACAGCACGATCGTGCGGAACGACTACTATGGCATCTGCTGCGACTTCTCGTCTCCCGCGATCACGAACAACACGATCTTGGGGAACGGCGTGACTGGAATCTCCTGCGGCAACTCCTCTCCCACGATCACGAACAACACGATCACGGGGCACGGCGAAGATGGTATCTACTGTGGCAACTCCTCCCCGACGATCACCAACAACACGATCTCTGGGAACTCAACTGGCATCTCCTGCGCCTCCTCGTCTCCCACGATCATGAATAACACGATCTCGGGGAATTCAACTGGCATCTCCTGCTCCTTCTCCTCTCCCGCGCTCACGAACAACACGATCGCGGGCAACGCAGGGACTGGTATCTACTGCCGATACTCCTCCGCTCCCACGATCACGAACAACACGATCGCGGGCAGTGGGCAGTATGGCATCTACTGCGACTCGTCCGATCCCTCGATTATGAACAACATCGTGGCCTTCAACGGCACAGGCATCTACAAGTCGGGGGGCACACCCGTGCTAGGGAGCAACTGCGTCTTCAACCCGGACGGAACGGACTACAGAGGCCTGTCCGCGGGCGCAAGCGATATCACGGTGGACCCGAGGCTCGAGTCGGCAGCCTACGGGAAGCTGCACATCCAGCCGGACTCGCCGTGTGTGGATGCCGGCATGGACAGTGCTGTAGAAGCCGGCTGGAAGGATATGGACGGGCAGGCACGCATCCAGGGGCCGCACGTGGACATTGGCGCGGATGAGAGCGATGGTACTGTCTGGCCGGCCTATGTGCCTGTAGCGGTTCGTGTTAGCCCCGAAGGTGATGACGCTAATGACGGGTCCACCTGGGCGCTTGCGAAGCGGACGGTGCAGGCAGGTATAGACGCGGCGAAGACGGTGGGCGGTGATGTGTGGGTTGCCGCGGGGGTGTACAACGAACGCATCACGCTGCCTTCCTATGTCTATCTCTATGGCGGTTTCGCGGGTAGCGAGTCGTCCCGCGGCGAGTGCGACTGGGGGGTGAACACCACCGTGCTCGATGCTGGCGGGGACGACGCAGTTGTGACCGCGTCCGGTGGGCATCGCCTCAGTGCGATTGACGGTTTCACCATCCGCAACGGCAAGTACGGCATCTACTGCAACTCCTCGTCTCCCTCTGTCACGAACAACATGATCTCTGGGAACGACGATGGCATCTACTGCCAATACTCCTCCTCTCCCACGATCACGAACAATACGATTTCGGGGAACCGCCGTGGCATCTCCTGCGACTCTTCGTCTCCCTGGATCACGAACAACGCGATCGCGGGCAGCGGGCAGTATGGCATCTCCTGCTTGTCCTCTAATCCCACGATCACGAACAACACGATCGCGGCGAACAGCTACGATGGCATCTACTGCCATGATTCCTCTCCCTCAATCACGAACAACGCGATCGCGGGGAACGGCTGGGCTGGCATCTACTGCCAATACTCCTCCTCTCCCTCAATCACGAACAACACGATCGCGGGGAACTCACGCGGCATTTACTGCTACTCGGCATCCTCTTTCTTGATCACGAACAACACGATCGCGGGGAACGGCTGGGCTGGCATCTACTGCCAATACTCCGCCTCTCCCACGATCACGAACAATACGATTTCGGGGAACGGTGATGGCATACACAGCAACTCGTCGTCTCCCTCGATCACGAACAACATCGTGGCTTTCAATGCAACGGGTATTCTGAATTACGGCGCCTCCGGAACTCCGGTGCTGAAGTACAACTGCGTCTTCAACCCGGACGGGACGAACTACGACAGCCTTACCGCGGGGACCGGGGACATCAGTGAGGATCCGCTGTTCGTCAACCGCACTGGCGGCGATTTCCACATTTCGCCTATGTCCCCTTGCATCAACGCGGGCCTCGACACCGCTGTGGGGGACGGATGGCGGGATATGGACGGGCAGCCCCGCGTTCTGGGGGCGCATGTGGATATCGGTGCGGACGAGTTCCTGGCGGCCGGAGTGGCCGCTGCCCGTGCGGCGGCGGGAGCGCCTGTTGCACTTCCGGCCATGCCCGTGACCGCCGCCTGGCAGGATGTGTTCTATGTTGAGCAGCCTGACCGCGCCTGTGGCATCCGGGTTGAGAGGGCCGCCCATGGACTGACCGTGGGTCAGTCGGCCACTATTGCCGGACAGGTTGCTCTTGCTTCGAACGGCGAGGTATCCGTGTTGGCGGAGAGTGTCGCAGCCGAGGGCACGGGAGGTGTGGAGCCGGTTATCGTCCGCAACGTCAACCTCGGTGGGGCGGGCAACGGTCTGCAACCGGCAATCGGTGGCAGCCTGGGGCTGAACAACATTGGGCTTCTGGTGACGACAGCGGGGACCGTGTTCGCTCCGCGTGTCCAGTCCGGCTGGTTCTACGTTGACGATGGCAGCGGCGTCTGGGACGGCACCGGGGTTGGCGGCATCTATGTTGATGCAACGGGGCTTCTGGCGCCGCCCGCCGGTTCGTTCGCCGCTGTAACCGGGATATCGAGCTGCGAGTGGTACGACGGAAATCTGGTGAACGTGCTGCGTCCGCGCAGCCAGGTGGATATCAGCTTCTGGACGCATGCTTCAGCGTCCGCGCTGTGGCAGGACGTTCCAGCCGTCAACCCGAGGACGGGTGGGAAGTGACACCGGGCATTCGGTTTGGACGTGAGCACAGCGGAGTTCCCGTAGCGTGTCTGTAACGCGTGACTGCGCACGGCCGGACTAGATTCCGGGTCATGCCCAGAATGACGTTGTGCCACTCGAATACGTCGTGCTGAACTTGTTTCAGCACCCATCCGGTACCGGATCGTGGGTTCCCGATCAAGCCCGGGATGACGTTGTTGCCAACCGCCGCGTCTAGTCGTCGTCCTCCGCTTCCGGCGCAAGGGCAAGACGAAGCTCGGCCAGACCCCGGCCGTGGGCGCCCGTGAACTCCGCCGGGTACGGGGCATCCTCGCCCTTCACCGAGTGCCAGATCGCGCGGTTCATCTCGTCGTCGTCAATGCGGTCGGGAACGCGGAACGGGTTCAGCTTACCGCCCGAAGCAATGTAGTCCTTCTTGCGGTAGAAGTTACTCGATGCTTTCGGCATCTCGTCCAGCGGGATTCTGTTCGCAAGGCAGGCGTAGGGCCGGAAGTCGGGCTTCTCGGTGAAGCAATCGGTCATCAGCGGCGACATCGCGTCCATCTGGTTCATCGGCGGGATGCCGAGAATACGCTCCATGGTGTGGATCACGGAGGTCTGGTTGTAGAACTGGCTGACGAGCGCGCCGCGCTTTGTGTAGGGGCTGGCGATCAGGCAGATTGACCGGTGGCCGTCCACGTGGTCGAACCCGGACTGCGGGTCGTCCTCGATCACAAAGATGCATGTCTTCGGCCAGAAGCGGCTCTTCGAGATGCCCTCGACCACGCGGCCGAGCGCCAAGTCGTTGTCAGCAACCTGCGCGCGCGGCGTTGGTGAACCTGGCATCCCTCCCGACGTGTGGTCGTTCGGAAGATAGATGATCACGAAGTTCGGGAAGGCACCGGTCGCGTTCATCGTCTTCAGCTCTTTGAGAAAGACATCCGCCCGCAGAACGTCCGGGATATTCATGTTCCAGCCGGGGTACTCGCGGCAGCTATAGCGGCGCAGGCGCTCGTTGGGCATGTTCTGCGAGAAGCTGATCTTGCCCGTCTTGTTGATGTAGTCGTCGTAGATACTCTTCCACGACGAGGCGGGAATGGGCTCCGCCGTGTCGAACTCGCCGTAGTTCCGGAACGAAAACCCGTGCGCCAGCACGTTGTCCCAGATCATGCCCGAGGACGAGTACGTCAGCGCGTCATCGCCGAAGCTGTACGAGCGCGTGAACCCGCCGAACGACTTTTCGAGATGGTCTGTGACGTTCGCCTCCGTCACCCACGAGTGGCCATCCGCCGAAAGAACCCCGTTGCAGTAATAGTTGTCAAGTATCACGAACTGCTCGGCCAGAGCATGATGGTTGGGGCTGGCCTCCCTGCCGAAAACGCAGAGCGACGGGTCGTTGTTGCCTCTCGCAAGGTCACCGAACATCTGGTCGTAGGTCTTGTTCTCCTTGACGATATAAACGACATGCTCGAACACCGACGGCTCACCGGCGCGCGCCGGAACCGGCACCGGCTTCTTGCCGCTGCGGGCCTTCTCGAGAGAGAGCAGCGCCTGCGGCACCCGGGCATCGGCGCGCACGCGGGCTGTGTGGGCTTTCAGGACGGCTTCATCGGGTACCGGCGCTTTGGACACAGCGCCCAGGTGCTGCGTGATGTCGCGCTTCGCGGCATCGGCGCCTCCCGACCTCGCCCCGAAGCCCTTGACGTTGGCGATGTACAGATTCCGTCCGTCCGTGACGACAGCGCCCGGATACCAGGCGGTGGGGATGAAGCCCTTCACCACGCTTCTGCCATCCTTAGCGGCCCCGAGCGAGACGGCGGCGATGGCATTGTTGCCGCCGTTTGCAGCGTAAAGGGTCTTGCCGTCCGGGCTGAGCGCAACGGCGTTTGGCGCGCTACCGAACGGGAGCAAAGCATCGGGGCGGACAAGCACTGTCTCAACGACCTTCCGCGAGCGGGTGTCGAGAATGCTGACCGTATCGGAGTTCGCGTTCGCCACGTAGAGCCTGCGTCCGTCCGGGGTGAGCGTCATGCCCGCCGGGTGCAGCCCCACGGGCACCTGAGTGATCTCACGCTGGATGATGAGGCCGACCACAGAAACCGTCCCGCTCTTCGCCACGCCCCGCTCGTCCACCAGCGTGTCCGTGCCGGCGGATTTGCCCGTACGTTCGCCCTTCTTCGGGTAGCGGCCGCCCCAGTTGCTCACGTACGCCTCGCGCCCGTCCGGGGAGACTACCACGCCGTAAGGCGCGACGCCGACGGGGATCTGCTTCACCAGCTTGCCCTCCTGCAGATCCACCACGGCGAGCGTGTTGTTGCGGGAAAGGCAGACGTACGCCGTCTTCTCGTCAGCCGAAAGTGCGATGCCCCAGAGGGCCGCCGGGTCGCCAGTTTTGCCGTTCGGGCCGGGAATCAATATCTTGCGGCCCCAGCTCAGCTTGCCATCCGGGTCTATAAGCCCCTCCCAGAGCTGGTTCTGGGCTGTGGTGGCGAACACGCGCGAACCGTCGGCGGTGACGGCAATCCCGTGCATGGAGCCGCCTCCCTCGGGGAAGCTGATCTGCTGGCGCAGGCTCCACGAGGCGGTGTCTATCAGCAGCAGCCCGCGGTTGTCCTTGACGAAGAGCGTCTTGCCGTCGCGAGACAGAGCCGCGTCCACCGGGCGGCTTCCGGGCAGCTCGATTGTCTGGCCCGCCGGGCGAAGGAGCTGGCCCGTGGCGGCGACAAGCCCGCCACCGCTTTTGCCGCCGACAAGCATCGTCTCGGGCGCGGCGGCCGCGTCGGCGGCAACCGCCGCAACAAGCAGGGCAAGAGCAGTCTTCATCAGGTTTTTCATGGTGACCTCCACTCCCACGCGAGCCTTTCCTCCGCCTCCGGCCGGACAGCCGCAGACGCGGACATCTTCGGGACGCCTGACCGCAATACCTGCCTGACGGCTATGTAAAACAGCCGCGCAAGGCGGAAAAGAACGCCAGAAGAACCTCACGCACAAACCCTCCGTTTTCGGGCAATCTGATTGTGATGACGGGCGGCGGATTCGGGGTTTCTGAAGCCGCAGAGAAGGAAGGCGGGGCTGGCCGAGGGAATAATCCAATGTATGCGTCCCTCTAACGATAGCGCATGTTCGGACATATGATGCTTATGAGCGCTGGGCTTACTCGAAGACAGGTTCTTGCCACGGCTGCGGCTTCTTCAGCGGGGCTGGTGATCGGCCGCGAACTGCGCGCCGCGCAGCCGGAGCCCCGGCGCGTGCGGGTGGGTGTCGTCGGCGCGGGCGCGGGACATCGTCGAGAAGAACACCGGCAGGCATCCCGATGCGTACACCGCGGGGGAGAGCTGCTGGGAGAAGCTCGTCGCACGCGATGACTTGGACGCGGTGGTGATTGCGACGCCGTGGGATATTCACGCGCGGATTGCGGTTGCGGCGATGCGGGCGGACAAGTTCGTGGGACTCAAAGTGCCGGCCTGTCTGACGATGGATGAAGCCTGGGACCTGGTCCGCACATCGGAGGAAACGGGGCGGCACTGCATGCTGCTCGAAAATGTGAACTACTTCCGCAATGTGCTCGCGCTGCAGCGCCTCATTCGCGAGGGGGTGCTTGGAACGGTCACGCACGCGCTGGTCGGGTATCTGCACCCCATCCCCGAAGGGTCCAGACACTGATCCCGAGTTCCCGGGCTATCTCCGCCACAGACCTCTCGCTCTCCAAGACCAGCCGTACCGACTCGTCCCGGAACTCCTCACTGTATCGTTTCATCCTCTCAAACACCCTTTCGGGTGTCCATTTTTGGGGGGAAGTTCACCAGCGCAGTGATAACGACGGAACTCGAAGCCAACGAGTTCGCGACCTCGGATGTCTTTGTCGCGTTCTGTGGTCTTGCTCCGCGTCCCAGGGACTTGGGCAAACACAAGGGCAAACGGGTTGTCAGCAAGCGCGGCAGCCGGAGCTTGCGGAGTGCCTTCTTCCTTACTGCCCTCTCCGCCTCCAGTTCCAAGCTGTGGCGGCCGTATTACGCGAGCCTGG
>JBPOJE010000045.1:0-27117 GCA_052033935.1 Armatimonadota bacterium | reverse complement strand
CCCTTCGAAGTGCCCTGATGAGTTCTGCCTTACCGTGTTGATCCAACCGAATACTCCTGTGTTTGCCGGAGCAGTTCGGCTTCTCGGTACGATTCCTTTCCGAGGCAGCGACTCGTTTTCAGTACGTTTACTCGGGGGGCAATTCGGGTGATTGACCGGAGGCGTTGGCACTGATATACTTCGTACACTGGCGGCCTCGGGTATTCCGGCCGCCGGGCGGGAGATTAGGGAATGATAGATATCCGTGAGCTTCTGGACAAGGTCATCTCGATGGGCGGGTCGGACCTCCACCTGCTTGTAGGGGAGCCTCCGGCAATCCGGCTCCGGGGCGGCCTGACGCGGCTGAACGAATACGGCGTTCTGACGCCGGAGCTGACCGACAGCCTGATGCGACAGATCGCGCCCAAGCGCGCCAAAGAAGAGCTACGCGAGGTGCAGGGCGCGGACTTCGGGTTCGGATACCAAGAGAAGGCCCGGTTCCGCGTGAGCATCTTCAAACAGAAGGGGACCGTGGCAATGAACCTGCGCCTTATCCCCTACGAACTCCTGACCTTCGAGCAGATCGGGATACCAAGCTCGGTCGTCAAGCTGCTGCATCAGCCGCGCGGTCTGATCCTCGTCGTCGGGCCCACCGGGTCGGGAAAGACGACCACACTCGCGACCATGGTGAACTACATCAACGAAAACCGTGAGTGCCACATCATCACAATTGAGGACCCGATCGAGTACTATCACAATCACAAGACGTCGGTTATCACTCAGCGCGAGGTGGGGCGCGACGTGCCGGACTTCGCGACGGGCGTCATCAAGGCCCTGCGGCAGGACCCGGACGTCATTCTGGTCGGCGAGATGAGAGACCTCGAAACGATCTCCGCCGCGGTAACCGCCGCCGAAACCGGGCACCTCGTGTTCGCGACCCTTCACACGACGGGCGCGGCGCGCACAGTTGACCGCGTCGTGGACGTCTTCCCGTTCGACCAGCAGGAGCAGATCCGGACGCAGCTATCCGGCAACCTGGTGGCGGTCATCTCGCAGCTTCTGCTTCCGCGCGCGGACGGCAAGGGACGGGTGGCGGCCTTCGAGGTTATGCTGGCAACCCCGGCCATTCAGCATATGATCCGGGAGAAGAAGACCCACGGCATTCTGTCGTCCATCCAGACCGGGCAGCAGTACGGCATGATCTCGCTCGACAGCTACCTGTTCGACCTGTGGGCGACGCGCAAGCTGTCGTATGAAGAGATGCTGCGCGTGGCTGAAAAGCCGGAAGAGCTGGAGGAGAAAGCAAGGGCGCTTTCGGCGCAGGCGCACGGGGGCACCCGTCCGGCCGCGCGTCCGCCGTCTCAGACTCCCGGGCAGCAGCCCCCGCCATCATAGCCGGGCGGCACAGGCGAACAGGGCAGGTAAGGGCGAACTACATCTCCTCCGGGTCGAAGTTCACGGCGATGATGCTGCAGGCCGTGATCGGTTCGATGCCGAGTGAGCGCGCCTTCTCGATCAGCTCCTCGCTCTCGACGCCCGGATTCAGCCACACCTTGCGTATACCCTTCGCCGCGACCTCTTCGATAAGCTGCAGTCCGATGGCGGACGGCACGTAGAAGCTGGCCTCGTCCGGTGTTGCGGGAATGTCCAGCACCGAAGGGTAGCACTTCTGCCCTTCGATCTCGGCGGCGCGCGGGTTCACGGGATAGACCGCGTACCCGCTTGCGAGATATGCGCGAACGGCCTTGTTGCTGTATTTGCTTCTGTTGGTGGACGCTCCGATAATCGCTATGGAACTCTGGCTGCTCATTGGGTCGGAATCCTTTGCTGAGGTATTGTCTTGTGCTAGAATGTGGGGCGAGCCCTCGAGAACGCGCGGGGCCGCTGGGCCGATACCCTCTGGTTCTTTCGGCCGCCGGTCTTGAGAGTCCTGCCGCGTGTCCCCGATACCATGGCGGCCCTGCTCTTTCGGGGAACCTTTCGCCGCCTGTTACACGATATTCATCCTGATGAAAGACCGAGCCTCAACTGGCGCACTACTAGCCTGCCTGCTGCCTGTCGCGATGGCCGCTGGATTCGGCTTGGGGAGCCCGCGCACATCACCGGCTTCCGGCGACGCACCCCGCGCGGCAAAGTTCGCCGCCGGACTCCGCGAGCCGATATGGGCGCAGTGCCTGGTGGACCTTCCCAAAGCGCTGCGCCAGCCCGGCCGCGAGTACCGGTCGTCCCTGCCTTTTCGCGGAATCGCGACAGCCGCGCTCTCGCGCCCGTCGGTTGTGCTCGCCAGCTACGAGTTCGAACACAACCAGGACGGCCCCGAACTCGAGAACCTGACGGTGGCGCTGAACGAGCTTGACAGGCTCATGCTGCCGCCCGGAGGCGAACTATCATTCAACAGCATCGTCGGCCCCCGGCTCGAGTCGCGCGGCTTCCAGCCCGGTCTGATGTACTCGCAGGGCAAGGTGATCACGGGCGTAGGAGGCGGCGTCTGCGTGGCTTCGACGGCGCTGTACAATACCGCCTTGGAAGCTGGGCTGCCCATCGTCGAGCGCTGGATGCACTCCGGGCCAACCAGCTACGCTTCCGCCACGCGGGATGCGGCGGTGGTGTTCGGCGCGAAGGATATGCGCATCAAGAACAACACCGGCCACCCGATCTGGATTCTGACGCACGTCGAGAACGGCAAAGTCCGCCTCAGCCTGCTCTCCATGCAGCCCCTGCCCTACCGGGTGACACTGAGACAGGTCGGGGAATCGCACATCCCGTTCGCGCTCGAGATGCAGCCGACCGAAGAGCCCGAGTCCACAGTCATCCAGAAGGGGTATCCGGGATGCAACGTGAAGCTGGTGCGCGAGTTCTGGTCGGGCTCGAAGCTGCGTAAATCGGAGATTATCTGCCAGGACATCAGGAAGCCGTCGCCACGGATTGTGGGAGTCCCGGCAACAGACGAGGCCGCGCCGGAGGTGACCATCCCCGGCTCTCTGCCGGAGCCCGTTGCTTCCGCCCCCAGCGATTCCGCCACGGCGCATAGCAGCCCGGTTCTGGAACCGCTTAAACTCCCGGGAGGTGAGACGGCGCCTCTGCTCGCTCTGCCGGATGACACCCGACCCTAAAGGCCGTTCCGCCGCGCCTCCAGGCTTCTAGAACCCGAGGATGGAGCCGACGTCGGAATCGGTGGTGATATCGAACTCCTTGGGAATGTCGTAGGTCTTGCAGACCGCTTCCAGCTCGCCGTCCGAGAGCTTGAGCATCCTGTCCACATTCCCCTGTGCTCCGCCCCGCATCCGAAGAAGCGCGCTCAGATCGCCAGTCTTCATGGCCACCTGGATGTTGTTCATGACCGCCACATAGGATGTCAGCGCCTGGCCGTAAACGGCCGCGAGCTTAGTGCATTGCTGGGGTGCTGGCAGCGCGCGAAAGTAGCGGGTGAGGTTCTGCCAGTCGCGGACGTACTTCGAGTAGCCGTCGTGAAGCTGCTCCCGCGCCCCCTTATCGTCCTCCAGACCGAAACCGAACTGGCTGGCATAGGCTGACTTCAGCATCTCGAGCGCAGGGTTGACATCGTTACGCATGCCCTGGCGGTACGCCTCGACGCGCTTCAGATGTTCGAGGTAGCGCACCACTTCGGCGGGCGGCTGTGGCTTCGGCGGCTTGCCGGGTTCGGGAGGCGGCGGCTCAGTCGTGACGACCGGCGGCGCGAGGGGCGGCGGCTCGGTAGTGGTGGCGACGATGTTCGGCCCCTTCGGCGGCTCAGGACGGTCGAACTCGGTGATGCGAGAGCCGAAGCGGTTCGCAAGAACCAGGGCAACAACTGCGACGGCAAGCGCCGCGCTGATAACGATCCAGACCCAGGGCACGTTCTTGCGCGGCTCAGGCCTGCGCTCGACCGGCGCGTTTTCGTTGGACATCAGGCTCCTCCGGTATGCATCCCCACCATGTGGTCAGGCTATCACAACGCTGAGGCGCAGTCAATCGAGGGAGACGGGCAAAAAGGAGGAATGGGGCGAGTGAGGAGACTTGAACTCCCGGCCTCCAGGGCCACAACCTGGCGCTCTAACCAACTGAGCTACACCCGCCGCGGACAAGGCGGATTATATCAGCAACAGACAACACTCAACAAGGCCGGGCGACGCAGGTATTCGCGGCGGTGGTGTCGAAGAGTGCGTCACCGGGCGATGCCGAACACGCCCGAGAGAGGCTCGTACTATGCCATCAAACAGCAAATTATCACGCAGGAAGTTTCTGGCGGGCGCGGCGGCGGCCGCAACGCCGCTCATTCTGCCGGAGGGTGTGCTCGCGCGCAACGGCAAGCCCGGCGCCAACGACCGGATCGTGGTCGCCAACATCGGCGTCGGAGGAATGGGCAGAAACCATGTGGCCGAGGATTGCGCCGCGATCTGCGACGTGGACTGGAACCACATCACAGAGGCTGCGAAGCAGGTGAAACAGGGCACGCCAGCCCTGTACAAAGACTACAGGCGCATTCTGGACCGCAAAGACATTGACGCGGTCATCATCGCGACCCCGGATCACTGGCATGCGCTCATGACAGTGCACGCCTGCCAGGCCGGCAAGCACGTGATGAGTGAGAAGCCGACCTGCAAGACTATTGAGGAAGGCCGCGCGATGCTGAACGCGGCTCGATACTACAGGCGCACCGTGCAGATTCACGCACAGGGACGCTCGAACCCGGTCGCCCGCAAGGCGTGCGAGTACGTGCGCAACAGAATGATCGGGAAGATCAAGCGGGTGGACATCTGGCATCCGCCGAACTTCACGACGGACAGTTGGGGCGAAACGCAGCCCGTGCCGAAAGAACTGGACTGGGAAATGTGGCTCGGCCCGGCGCGATGGGCACCCTACCACCCTCAGCGCGCGCACTTCAACTTCCGCTGGTTTATGGACTACGGCGGCGGGTTCGTGCGCGACCGGGGCAACCACGCCATCAGCGTCGTCTTCTGGCTGACGCAGATGGACGGCTACCGGGGCAAGGTGACCTGCGAGGCCACCGGATCGGCGATGCGCCAGGGGTTCTATGATGTTCCGGGCGCCATGAACGTGCGGTGGGATTTCGAAAACCCCGATTGGACGCTGACCTGGACTCAGCCGGGGACGGCCAATCCGCGCATGCCCGGCGAGTGGGGCGCGACCTACACGGGCGACAGGGATGATCTGATTGTGCTCGGCGGCGACGGCGGCTGCGACACCGAACAGAAGGCGAAGGACTTCAAGGTCCCGTCGGGCGGTGTAACGATGCCAGACACCGGAGGGCACAGGGAGAACTGGCTGGACTGCATCCGCACGGGCGAGCGGCCTGTGATGGACATTGACCCGGCCTACAGGGTGATTACGCTTCCGATCATCGCGAACATTTCGTATCTGCTGGGGCGCAAAGTGACGTTCGACATGGGCAAGGAGCGATTTGTTGACGACGATACCGCCAACAGGATGCTCGGCGTCCCGTACCGCCACCCTTGGACGCTGGAAGACCCGGGACAGGTATAGGGGGAGAAACACTGTGAACGAGAAGACGATTTCCGCAGCCGAACTGACCGCCACCATAAAGGGAGCCGACGAAGACGCACGCTGGGACGCGGTCGCCAAAGCCCCGGGCGCGGATGTTGGTGCCATAGCGCCGCTGGCGGCAATAATGGGCGGGGCAGACCCCGCCGCCGCCAAAGCCGCTTCCGAAGCACTGCGCAAGGTGGCGCAAGCGCGTGGACAGGCCGCGCCGGCCGAGCTCGTGAAGCTGACCGGACGAGATTACCCCCGGCAGGTGCGGGCCGAAGCGCTCAGATATCTAGGGGAGACCGGCGGGCGCGGGCAGGTGCGGGCGCTCGAGGCGCTTCTTTCGGACAGCGATGTCGGCGAGGAAGCCCGAATGGCACTCGAGCAGATTCCGGACGCCGAGGCTGAGAAGGCCCTGGTGAGGGCCAGTGAGAGCGGCCCTCCGGCGCGCCGGGCTGCCTACCGGCAGTCACTACGCAAGCGCCGGCGCGCGATGCGGGACGCGGGCATACGGCGGCGCGCCAGGCTCTAGCCGCCGGGTCCGCGCAGCAGAAACCAGGCCATAACGCCCGAGGCGAACAGCAGGGCGTCTATCCGGTCGAGCCATCCGCCGTGCCCGGGAAGGGCCGAGCCTGAATCTTTGAAGCCCAGCTCGCGCTTGACGGCCGACTCGAAGAGATCGCCGACCTGGCCGGCTACGCCGATGCACGCCCCCACGAGCAGCCCGCCTCCGGTTGAGAACGAGAAGAGCGGCGCGGTGACAGCGCCCATGAGGGTCGCGGCCAGGAAGCCGCCGACAGCCCCTTCGATTGTCTTCTTCGGGCTGATTCCGGGCGCGAGCGGCCTGCGCCCGACCTTGCGCCCGAAGAAGTATGCGGCGATATCGAGAGCCCACACCATGAGCAGGAGCGCAATGACGGCCCACGCCCCGCTTTCGATCCCGAACGCGGTGAACGCGCGCGGCTGATGGAAGCGGACAAGCACGAACGCGGCACCGAGACCACCGATCCAGAGAATGCCCAGAAGCGTAGGCCCGATGGCGGCAACAGGACGGCGCCCGCGGCGGCCGGTTTCAACGATGGCGAGCATCCAGACGAGGACGAGGACGATCTCGGGCATGTTAGGGGGCACCGCCACCCTGCCCTGCGTCCACAAAACGAGCAGCAGTATTCCGATGGCGCCCCACCAGAGGCGGCAGGGGATGCCGCTGGTGTTACACATGGCGGTGAACTCGGCATAAGCGAGCGTCAGCACCACCCCCGCCGCGATGGCCGCCGGGACTCCTCCCGGCCACGCCATCAGCCCCAGCACGACTGGTATTGCGATGATCGCGGTTAGTGTTCTCTGCTGCATTCTTCGGTCGTCCTTCCTTTCCGCTCACCTACCTAATGCTCCATCGGGGCCGAATCATCCTCCGCCGGACGAGCGCGATTTGATGCAGCAGTTGCCGGCAGAGATGCTCCCCTAACGCCTTCGAACGCCAGGCGGGGCGATGCTCGTGGCGCTGCCGGTGGTCTGCCAGCCCGAGACGCGCAGGTCCTTGCCCTCGCCCTGCGACGGGTATGCCTTGCCGTCTGCCTTCGCGGCGGCGTTCAGGAACTCCTCGGCCGATTTCCTGTCTCCACCCGGCGTACTCGCTTCGTGGGGCGGCAGCGGGGAGATGGCATCGAGCGCGTAGGACTTGATCAGCTTGGGGTAGGTCTCTTTGAGGGTCTTCTCGGAGTCGAACCGACGATTTCGCCGTGCACGGCGAAGATAGCGCCGACCTGGCCGGGCACAGGGCGGATGCGCTCGCCATACTCCGGCCGACAGCCGCCTGATTCGCCTGCCGCGCACGGGCGAAGAGCTGCAGCCCGGACGCCTCGAACCGCGCGGACACTCCCGACCAGCGCCCGTGTTCGACACAACTCACCTTCGCAATCAGGCTTTCGCCCGGAGGTGCCAGCAGACTCGATTTGAAAACCCTGTTCTGCTTCGCCCCGACGATCTGTTCGCCATCGAGTATGAGCACCGGGCGGGTGCCCTTGTTGGTGACGCACGCCTCGTTGACGCGGCTCAGCTCTTCGATGACAAGACTGCCCTTCTTCAGAGCGGAGTCGAGCGTGTCGTAGAAAGGCTCCTGGCTGCCGCCGAGCAGGGGATATACATCAAGACCGCGATGCTGCACGGGAGTTCCCAGGCGCACCCCGGACAGCCGCTGCCTGTAGATGCCGACTTCGCCAGGAGGCGCGGGCTTGACAACAGCCGGTTTGTCCTGTTCGGACCGGATGGCGGCCGCCGCGAATACCAGCGCACACGCCGTAACAGCGGCGGCGAGCACACATGCGATCAGAAAACGCTTCATTATCAGGTTCCTCCAGAACAGGCTCACGCACGCGCGGTTGCGCAGTGCGCGGCAGTGACGGCCCCGGACACAGCGCGGAGGGACCATCCCGCAGTTCTGATGCCGCGCCGCGGTGGCAGCTTCAATGGCACATGACTTGCCCGCCGGGGATGTGTATAATCGAAGCAATCCACAATCGGGGGTATTTGTTGCGGCATTGAAGACAGCAGTGCAGTTCGGCGCGGGCAACATCGGCCGGGGGTTCACCGGGCAGTTGTTCAGTGAATCGGGTTTTGAAGTAGTTTTCGTGGATGTTGTTCCAGAGATTGTGGAGGCGCTGAACGAGCAGCACGGCTACACGATACGCATTGCTGCCGAGCCGGAGCAAGATGTCCGGGTCAGGAACGTCCGGGCAGTAAGCGGCAGAGATAGCGGCGCGGTGGCTATTGAGGTGGCCGGAGCGGACATCGCCTGCACCGCCGTGGGCGTGAACGTGCTGGAGTCAATCGCGGGCGCGCTGGCCGAAGGGCTGGAGCTTCGCATGCGGAAGCGCCCGGACAGCACTCTGAATGTGATCGTCTGCGAGAACATGCTGGACGCGGCGGGGACTCTGCACGACATGGTGATGCGGTGTCTTCCGGCGGTGGCTCATGAGTGGGCCGGGGCGCACGTTGGCTTCACCCAGGCGGTGGTGGGGCGGATGGTTCCGGTGCGGACGGCCGAGGAGCGCGCGTCGGACCTGCTGGGAATCCGGGTGGAGGCGTACAGGCGGCTTCCGGTGGACGCGGACGCGGTGAAGGGAGAGCTGCCGGAGATTGCGGGCGTTGAGGCTTATTCGAACTTCAGGGCCTACATTGACCGGAAGCTCTTCGCTCACAACGCGGGACATGCGGCAAGCGCGTACTTCGGCGCCCGCAAAGGGCTGACATACGTGTGGGAGTGCATGGACGACCCGGAGGTGCGCGGGCGCACGCGCGACGTTATGGAAGAGTCCGGGCAGGCTCTGATTGCCTGCTACGGTCTGGACGCCGCGGAGCACTGGGCGCATGTGGACGACCTGCTGAGCCGCTTTGCGAACAGGAAGCTGGGTGACACTGTTGCCCGGGTGGGGGGAGATCCGCTGAGGAAGCTCGGCCGGGAGGATCGCCTGGTAGGCGCGGCGCTGTTCTGTGAGCGTCAGGGAGTAGAGCCGATAGCCCTGGCAGAGGCAATCACCGCGGGGCTGGCGTTCCGGAATCCGGACGACCCGTCGGCGGTGAAAATGGAAGCAATGATTGGGAGCAGGGGTATTCGCGGGGCGCTTGAGGAGATAACGGGAGTGGGGCCGGAGTCTGATCTTGGCCGGCGGATACTGGGGGCCTGCAAGGCCATGTCCGTGTGATGAAACCGGAGGAATCCAATGCCAGTAATGATAGACGAGATCAAAGAGCAGCCGAAGGCTTTCCAAGCAGTTTTGGCGCAGGAAGGAAAGAATATTGACCGCCTCTGCAAGGCGGTCAAGAGCCGCGATATCGCCTGCATCATCATCGCGGCTCGCGGCACGTCGGACAATGCCGCCAACGTCGCGAAGTACCTGATCGAGATCATGAACGGCATCCCGGTGGCGCTTGCCGCGCCGTCGGTCGTGACGCTCTACCGCAGCAGGCTCGCCCTTTCCCACTGCCTGGTCATCGGGATATCCCAGGCCGGGCAGTCGCCGGACGTGATCGAGTATATGACCCAGGCGAAGGCCTATGGCGCGCTGACTGTCGGCATTACGAACGACATGGAGTCGGAACTCGTCCGGTACACCGAGTACAACATCTTCATACATACGGGCGAGGAGCGCGGCATCGCCACGACCAAGTCTTACACATCCTCACTGGCGGCGACCTATCTGTTCGCGCTGACGCTTGCCGAGAACAAGGAGCTTATCGAGAAGCTTCAGCATGTGCCCGACGCAATGCACAAGGTCCTTCAGCTCGAATCTCTGCTGAAAGATGTCGCGCCGCGCTACCGCTATATGGAGGAGTGCTTCGTGATGGCGCGCGGCATCAACCATGCGACGGCGCACGAGGCGGCCTTGAAGATAGCCGAGATCAGCTACGTAGGCGCGCGGCCGTACTCGGTCGCGGACTTCGCGCACGGTCCCATCGCCGTTGTGCACGAGGGGTTCTCCTGCTTCTTGTTTGCCCCGGAGGGCAAGGCGTTCTCGAGCGTGACGAACATGGTCCAGACGCTTTCGCAGAAGCGGGCGGAGACAATCGTGTACTCTAACAGCGATCAGGCGCTTCGCAAAGCGACCATCGCGATCAAGATACCGGTTGACATTGACGAGATGCTGAGCCCGATCGTTTACATCATCCCGGCGCAGATCTTCGCGTACTATCTGTCGCTCACGAAGGGCTACAACCCGGACAGGCCGCGTGGTTTGACAAAGGTCACGCTCACGAGATAAACCGTCCCGAGCGCTTCCGGCGAACGCTCCCGCGCGGCGGCACCCCCTTTCGAAAGGCAGAATCTATTGATCAACAGAGACAGGCTTCTGGCGGATTTCACCCGGCTCCTCCAGATCAACAGCCCCGCGCGCAAAGAGGGGCAGGTGGCCGAGTTCGTGGCGGAAAAGCTGCGCGAGATCGGCTGCGAGGTGCAGTTTGATGACGCGGGCGAGGCCCTGAACGGTCAGTGCGGCAACCTCATCGCCACGCTTCCCGCCAACTCTGACGGCGGCACACGGCTGCTTCTCGGCGCGCACATGGACACGGTGGCACCGACGGAGGGAATGAAGCTGATCGTCGTGGACGGCATCATCCGGCAGGAAGGCACGGGAGTGCTGGGCGCGGACGACAAGGCGGGGATAGCGGCCATACTGGAGGGGATGCGGTCGGCCGTGGAGTCCGGTGCACCGCACGGGCAGATTCAGGCGCTGATGTTCATCTGCGAGGAGGTCGGCCTGCTGGGTTCCAAGCATCTCGACATAGGGCTGATAGACTCGGATCTCGGCTACATCTTCGACTCCGGGCAGCCCACCGGGCATTTCGTCGCCTCGGCCCCGACGCACGAGAGCATTCTGATCCGTTTCAAAGGGCGCGCGGCGCACGCGGGGGTGTGCCCGGAGGAAGGAATCAGCGCGATAGCGGCCGCCGCCGCGGCGATCTCACGGATGAAGCTCGGCAGGGTGGACTTCGAGACGACGGCGAACGCCGGAGTGATCAGCGGGGGAAGCGCGCGCAACGTGATTCCGGAATCCTGCGAAGTGCGCGCCGAGGCTCGCAGCAGGGACGTGAACAAGCTGGAGCAGCAGGTTCAGTCCATGCGGGAGGCCTGCGAGCAGGCCGCGGCGGAGACGGGGGCAGCCTTCAGCTTCGAGGCCAAGCGCGAGTATCCCGGCTACAAGCACAGCGAGGATGCGCCGCTTGCCCGCTTTGCACGGAAGGCGGCGGCTTCGCTCGGTTTCACGCCGGACATGGTGAACCACGGCGGGGGAAGCGACTGCAACATTCTGAACGGCAAGGGGCTTCCGGCCGCGGTCATCGGGGTCGGTTACGAGGAGATTCATACGGCGGCGGAGTTTATCTCCGTGGACAATCTGGCGCGATGCGCGGAGTTCGCCGAAGCGCTGGTGCGGACATCGGCTGAGGGCTAAGAAAATGCTGCACACAACGGCCGGAAAGGTGACAGACGTCCGGAAGCTCGATGAGCGGACGATCGAGTGCCGGGTCGATATCGGCGGCGAGCGGCACAAGGCCCTAGCTTACACCAACCTGTGCGGAGAGATCGCGGCGGGGGACGAGGTCGTGGTGAACACCACCGCCGTTGACCTGGGTCTGGGCACGGGAGGGTACGATTTCGTCGTGTGCAGCCTCTCGAAGCGGGGAGAGGTGAAGAACGAGCGTCCCGGGCACATTATGAAGCTGCGCTACACGCCGCTGCAGCATTCGGCAGAATGCGAGGAAGAGACGGCAGGCGAGGACGCTGCGATAGCGGACCTTGCGGGAATGCCGGTTGTCGCCGCCGGGCTGCACAGCCACATCGCGCTCATCGCCGCCGGCGTGAAGGCGAAGGAGCCGGATGCGCGCATCGCCTACGTGATGACCGATGGGGCCGCGCTTCCGATTCAGTTTTCGAATCTTGTGCGCGCGCTCGTGGATGCCCGGCTCATTGACGACACAATCACCTGCGGGCAGGCGTTCGGCGGCCGTAGAGAGGCCATCAATGTGTACAGCGCGCTTGCCGCGGCGCGCCAGGCGTCAAAGGCCAGCGTGACAATCGTCTGCCAGGGGCCGGGGAACGCCGGGACGTCAACGGGGCTCGGGTTCTCGGCGATTGAGGCGGGGCAGATCATCAACGCCGCGCACTCGCTGAAAGGCCGGCCAGTGCTTTCGCTCAGGATGAGCAAGGCCGACAAGCGTGAGCGGCACCGCCTGATCAGCCATCACTCGCTGACCGTGCTCTCGCGCATCGCGCTGGCCGGGGCCATGGCCGTGCTGCCGTTTATGGATGCCGATGACCAGCAGGAGGCCTACCGTCAGCTTCAGTCGCTCAAGCTGTTCGAGCATCACGAGATTCGCAGCTTCGACGGGGCACCGGGTGTGGCGCTGCTGAAGGAACGGGGCATCAAGAGTGAGAGCATGGGGCGCGGGTATGACGATGACCCGGTGTTCTTCCTGGCGGCTTCGGCGGCTGGACGATGCGCCGCTTCGATGCTCTCGAAGGACTTCTGGGGCTAGGCGCGATGGGCGAGCGCTCCATTGCTTCGCGCCGGATTTTCGAGGGGCGGGTGATCAACCTGCGCGTGGACACGGTGGAACTGCCCGACGGCCGGACCACCACCCGCGAGATTGTGGAGCACCGCGGGGCGGTGGCGATTATCCCTATACTCGACGATGGGCGCATTGCGCTCGTGCGGCAGTACCGCGCGGCAATCGGAGCGGATCTGCTCGAAGTCCCGGCCGGGACACTCGAACCGGGCGAGGACCCGGCGGACTGCGCGGCGCGCGAGTTGATCGAGGAAACGGGCCTTCGGGCGAGCAGGATGGAGAAAGTCCTGTTCGCGTGGATGGCGCCCGGATACTCGGCGGAGGGAATCCACTACTATCTGGCATGCGACCTGACCCCGTGCAGCGGCATTCAGGACGAAGACGAGAACCTGACCGTGGAGCTTATGGACTTCGGCAAGGCTCTCGACATGCTGGACGCGGGCGAGTTCAGCGACGCAAAGACGGTGGCAGCCCTCTGCCTGGCCTCACGCATTCTTTCACGCTAGGGCTAGTACGTCGTTGCGTAATCTCGCAACATAGGGCCGCGAGTTCGTTGGGATGCCCACAAGGGGCTATACTACGCGTCTCATGCTGCTACGGACTTGTGCAAGTGGTACTAGCGCACCGGGCGCGGAACACGCTCCTCGCCGTAGAGCATCATCGCGACCACCGTACCCACGGCGTGAAGCGACTCCGCGCTGCACTTGTCCGGCGTATCCTCCAGCGTGTGCCAGTACGGATAGTCGAAGCAGATGAGATCAACCGCCGGGATGCCGTTTTCGATGAGCGGGACGTGGTCGTCCGTTATCGCGGGGCCGATCCGGTCGGGGAAGAAGCGGGCAAATCCGCCAGCGTGCGCGGTATCCCAGATGCGGTGCATAAGCAGCGGAGCGGCCTGCTCGGATATTGGCTCGCGCGGGATGGCCATTCCCTTCGCACCGATCATGTCCAGCAGAATCCCGTAGCGGAAACTGCTCGTAACTCCCTTCATGACGGTCTTCCAGTTGTTCGCGAACTCAGTGGAGCCGAAGAACATCTCCTGGCGCGTCTTGCCCCAGTCCTCGCCATCGAACAAGACGATAACGACTCCCACCGGAGGCTTTTTGACCTTGAGCATGCGCCCGATCTCCAGCAGCGCGGCGACGCCGGAGGCGCCGTCATTTGCCCCGGGAATAGGCTGCTTTGCCTGGACCGAGTCAATCTCTTGATCAGCAAACGGGCGCGTGTCCCAGTGCGCGCATAGGAGAACCGGGCTTGCGGACATGTCGCCGTACACTCCGATGATGTTCGTGAACGTGTACGTCTTGCCCGAAAGCGTCTTCCGGAAGCTGTGGGTAAACACGCGGTCCGCGGTCTTCTCAAGCTCCTTCTGAAGCCAGACACGGCAGGCAGCATGGCCCGGCGAGCCGGGCTGCCGCGTGCCGATGTCGCACTGCTTCTTGAGATCGGCGAAAGAGCGCTCGCCGCTGAAGGCGACGCCCGAGGGCAGCGCCGGGGCGCTTGTCGCGGAGGACTTGTCCGCCGAGCACCCGGCGAGAAGAAGCGCAACGGCCGCCCCGACGCACATCCAGTGACGACGCATCACGACCTGCGGATGCGCCCGTCCGGAAGGTATTTGCTCGGGTCAACGCGGCCCGAAAGCAGCTTCGCAATGGCCTGCGCGATGGTGCCGCCACGATCCTGGCTCGGCACCTTTCCCCACACCCGGAAGTAACCCAGGCCGCCCGATGCGAGCGACTTGGGCATGGCGACGGTCACCGTGACGCCGGGGGTGATTTCCTTGCGCCCGAGCATAATCACCCCCACCCTCTTGCCGGACGGTTTGGCGGGGTCGTAGCGGAAGTTGATACCGGACACCTGAAGGAATCCCTGATTCTGCCTGGGTGCCATGCCGACCGAGCGCTCGAGTGCTTCGCGCACCTGCGCGCCGGTCAGCGATAGAACGGCGATGCCCTGCCCGGGATCAACGACGGCGGCCGTAACGCGCTCGGCGTTCAGCTCCTGCGCCTTCACATCCGCATCGCGCAGCAGGCTGGCGGGCACGAGCGCCGCGTCGGCCCCGGCACCTGTGCGCACCGCGTCGGCGATGAGATTGCCGAGGCCCGTCTCGGAGACGCTGGAGCCTCTGGACGAGATCACATCCTGCGCGGCAGCGCCCGCGACAAGCCAGCAGGCCGTGGCAAGCGCCACAAGCGCAAGCCGTACGCCACGCACTACACGATTCCCTTTTCTGAATGCCCTATGCCCCATCGTCACCATTCCTCCTTACCGGGCGTACCCTCTACCGTATCAGCGGATACCGGCTCGAAGCCCGCTCTCGATAAGCGCGTCAATCTCGCCGTTCATCACGGCGTTGACGTCGCTGGTTTCCGCTTCTGTCCTGTGGTCCTTCACCATCTGATAGGGTTGAAAGACATACGAACGAATCTGGTTTCCCCACTCGATTTTGCGCTGCTCTCCGCGCAGATCGGCCAGCCTTGCCTCTTCCTCCTGCCGACGCATCTCCCATAGTTTAGACGCAAGAATACGCATAGCTACTTCGCGGTTTTGATGCTGACTTCGCTCATTCTGGCAACTTACGACGATTCCCGTGGGAATATGCGTGATTCGGACAGCGGAATCGGTCTTATTGACGTGCTGCCCGCCCGCCCCGCTCGACCGGTATGTGTCCACGCGCAGCTCGTCGGGGTTGATCTCGATCTCCGGCCCCTCGACGATCTCCGGAACGATGTTCACCGAGGCAAAAGAGGTGTGCCTGCGGGCATTCGAGTCGAACGGTGATATACGCACGAGCCTGTGCACCCCGCGCTCGACCTTAAGATATCCGTACGCGAACGCTCCCTTTATGAGCACGGTGGCGTTCTTGATGCCCGCGACCTCGCCCTCGACCTCGCTCAGAATCTCGGTTGTATAGCCCCGGGTCTCCGCCCAGCGAAGATACATCCGCAGAAGCATCTGCGCCCAGTCGCAGCTTTCGGTGCCGCCCGCCCCGGAGTTGACCTCGACGATGGCGTTCGAGTCGTCGTGCGGACCGCCGAGAAACGTCCGCATCTCGAACTTCTCGACCTCCGCCGCGGCCGCCTGCAGATCGCGCTCCAGGCCGGACGCCTCGGACTCGTCTCCCGACTCGGTCACGAGTTCATCGAGCACGGCCAGGTCATCAATGCGCGAACGCAGATCGCCGTACAGGACGACGGTTTCCCGGAGCCTCGCGAGCTGCGCCATCGCCGCCTGCGCCGCTTCCGGATCGTCCCAGAACCCCTGCTCGCCGCTCTGGCGCTCGATCTGGGCCATTTCGGCTGTCTTTCCTGCTACATCAAAGATGGTCCGCGATCTTCTCGAGCCGCTTCCTCAGCTCTTCGATCTCGCGGCCGGCTTCCTGCAAAAGCAATGCCTGTGAATCCTCCGTGGTATTGCCCGCGCGCGGGCTCGCTCAGGGGATTCTAACATGTCCGGCGGCAGAGTTGGGCTGGCGGGGATTCAGGCGAGCGGAGTGGAGGCCTACTCCTTCTCTGGCCGGGTGGCGAAAAGGCCGAGAGACACATGCGTCACCTCGGCCCCGATGAGGGTGACGAAGGCGAGATAGTAGCAGGTGAGAAGGACGATGACGACGCCTCCGAACGAGCCATAAACCGCCTGGAAGTTCGCAAAGCTGGCAAAGTACCAGACAAGGGCGGCGTTCGCGGCATGCCACAGCAGCGCGGTTACCATGCCCCCGGCCAGGGCATACGCCCAGGGCAGGTCGAGGCGTGTCAGCACGCGGTAGGCCGCCCCGAACATCAGGCCCATCAAGACCACCCCGAGCACCCAGCCCGCCACCCGCGCAACTATTCCCGTCGGGAGGAGGCTGACGGCGAACGTGCTCCCGAACGACACGGCCATCAGCACCGCCGCGATCAGCACAAACAGCAGCGCACGCCCCCGCGCCGCGAACCATCCCGGCCGGGTCTCCACCCCGAACACCCTTGTCAGCGCCACCTGAAGAGCGAGCACCACCTGCATACCCGTCCAGAGAAGTCCGGCCAGCGCGACGACACCGGCCGGGCCGCTGATGGCGGTGACCGATGAGAGGAGGTCTTCGAGGTCAATGCCGGAGGCCGCCAGCACCCTTACCACGGGCAGGTTCCGCTGCAGCCCATCCAGCACGCGCTCGCGCGCGCCCGCCGTGCCGAGCCACACTCCGAAGCCCGAAACCGCCGCAAGCAGCAGCGGAAACAGAGACATCCAGGCGTAGAAGGCGACCGCCGCGGCGGCGTAGCTCACCTGATCGGCGGCGATTTCGCGAAGCAGCTTTCTGAAGAAGACGCTGACGGTCCGCATCAGCTTCGGCCCCTTTCCTCCTCTGCGCCGGCCCACCTGCGCTTCAGTTCAGGGAATGACTTTGTTCAGGGAATACTCGACGATTCCCCGCGCCCCCGCGCGCACGAGTTCGGGTATCAGCTCCCGCACCTGCCGGTCGCTCAGAATCGTCTCGACCGCCATCCACTCGTCGTCCGCAAGGGCGGAGAGCGTCGGGTTCTGCAGAGCGGGTAGAATACTCGTGACCTTTTCGAGATCGGCCTTTCGCACGTTCATCTTCAGCCCCACGAGATCGCCGGCCTGAATGGCGCCGACAAGCATGAGCGCGAGGTTCTCGATCTTGCGCCGCTTCCACTCGTCGGCCCACGCGGCCTCGTTTGCGACCAGGCGGGGCGTGGACACGAGCAGAGTTTCGATGATCACAAGGTTGTGCGCGCGCAACGACGACCCTGTCTCGGTGTTGACGACGATGGCATCGGCGAGATCCGGCACCTTCATTTCGCACGCGCCCCATGAGAACTCCACCGTTGCGCTGACGCCGCGCTCCGCCAGCCAGCGCTCGGTGAGGCGAACGTACTCGGTGGCGATTCGCTTGCCCTGAAGGTCGGCGGTGGACTTGACCGGTGAGTCAGCCTTCGCGCTCAGGACGATGCGGATGGGGTTCATGCTGGTCTTGGCGTAGCGGAGGTCGGCAACTTCGTGCGCCTTCAGCCCGCAGTCCTCGATCCAGTCGAGCCCCGTGATGCCGGCGTCAATGAGACCATCCTGCAGATACCTGGGAATCTCCTGCGGCCGGATGAGCAGAGGCTCGATCTCGTCGTCGTCAATGACGGGATGGTAGCTGCGCGAGTCCACGCGGATGCGCCACCCGGCCTTGTCGAACATCTGAAAGGTTGCTTCCTGGAGGCTGCCTTTGGGGAGGCCTATCTTTAGCTGCATACTAGGGTTCTCGGGTTTTCAGGGTTACAGGATTTTGGAACATGTCACAAAACACGTCGAAACACGTGCTAACACGTCATGACGTAATGGCATCCATCCGGTCTGGGTTCCGGGTCAAGCCCGGAAGGACGTTGGGTGCCACAAAACACGTCAACACACACCATAACACGCCCTAACACGTCATGCTGAACTTGATTCAGCATCCATCCGGCTGCGGCGGATTGGATTCCGGATCAAGTCCGGAAGGACGTGGCCCTACGATGCCCGGAATGACGTGATCACGTGGCGCGACGGCACCGGGCATTATGTACACGCCGGGGGCAGTTTTGCCATTGCAGCCGCCAGCGTGATATAACCCCGAGGCCGCTCAGAGACCTGCCCGGCCATCTCTTGCATGGACCTTACACCCGTACAATGGACCCTCGGCGCGCTTGCCGCACTGCTCGTCGGATTCTCCAAGACCGGTATTCCCGGCGTCGGGATTCTGATCGTTCCGCTGATGGTGGCGGTCTTCGGAAGCAGGGCGAGCATCGGCGCAGTGCTTCCGATGCTGCTCTTCGCCGACCTGTTTGCCGTCGCCCGCTATCGTGCCCACACCCGATGGGACAAACTGCGGGAGCTGATTCCGTGGGTGCTGATCGGGATGACGCTCGGCGCACTGCTGCTTGCATGGCTGGGCGAGCGGGAGGGTTCCAGGGACCTGCTCGGGCCGATCATCGGCGTTCTGGTGCTTGTAATGCTGGGCGTGCATATAGCCCGCCAGAGATGGGGCGACGAGATGGCCCCTCACTCGCGCTGGGGCGCGGCCTCGACAGGGGCAGCCGCAGGCTTTTCGACGACGGTCTCGAACGCCGCCGGGCCGATCATGGGCATCTATCTGACGGCGATGGGCATGCCGAAGCAGCAGTTCATGGGCACCTTTGCGTGGTACTTCTTCATTTTCAACTCGGTGAAAGTGCCCATCTTCGCGGCGCTCACCCTGATGACGCCTGACAAACCGATCTTCACGGCGCACGGACTGCTGTTCACACTGTCGGTGGCGCCGGTGATTGCGGCCGGGGCGCTGACGGGATCGTGGCTTCTGCCGCGAATGAATCAGAAGCTGTTCGACAGCGCGATCCTTGCCCTCGCCGCAATCACCGCGGTCAAGCTGATTCTGCAGTAGTCTGGCACTCCGCCGTGCTGCCCGGGGAGACCGGGTTGCCATCGGCATCGCGAGCCGCTCGCGGAGCAGTAGCCGTCCGGTCCCACATCGGCCCCTTTTTGGAGTGCGGCACGTGAGTGCCGCTGTGTCCTCAGTCGCGGCCGACGCACAAAGCGGAAGCTTTGCTTCCGCACTCCACTGGAGCAGAACGGCGGCGCTCAGGTCAGGTTGCGGGTGAGAATCTCATCCCAGGTGTGCATACAGGCCGTGCACTGGTAATACTCTTTGTAGGTGACGTAGGCGAACGGGACCTCGCGGGGGCTGCGGTTGCGGCGCAGGGAATAGCCATCGAGCACGTCTGTCAGGACGTCAACAACATCGGGGCTCTCACCATCTTCGCGGCGCGACCCCACCTGCCGGTCCACCTCCACCGACTCCCGCCGCACAACCACCCCTGGCCGGCGGCCCGCCGGGCCGCGCTTTCCGCCCCTGAACATGTCGAAGATGCTCACGCCGCCCCTCCCGCGCCCGGCCCGGCCGGGTGCCGGCCCTGGCCCGGAGCCCGCAGGGCCACACCTTCGAACAGATCGCGCTCGATCTCGCGGAGGCGCCCCATCCCGTTCATTAGAATCCGGCCATCGGACGAAATCCGCACTTCAACCCTGTTGGGTATCTCCGAAAGGCGCGGCTCAAGATCGCGGTAGCGATCGGTCAGAAAGTGGTACCTCTTGTTCGACGACCCCACCCACGGCCTGCTGTAATCCTCGAGTTCCGCGACATACGGTCCGTCAATCAGCAGGTCCGTGAGCGCCAGCAACTCACGCCACCCGGCACGGCAGCAGCGGCGGATGAACTCGATTTCGTACCCCGTGAACACGACAACCGACAGATGCGCCTCCCTCGCGGCCTTCGCCAGCGCCGCCAGCGCGGGGGCCTGCGCAAACGGCTCGCCACCAAGCAGGCTCACGCCCTCAACCTCCGGGCCACGCAGTATCTGCGCGGCAAGTTCCTCGACTGTGGTCAGAGTGCCGCCATCCGGCGGCCAGGTACAGGGCATGGCGCATCCGGCGCAGCGGATGGGACAGCCCTGCACCCACACTCCCGCGCGGGCGCCCGGGCCGTCCACGTGCGTGACAGGCAAATACCTGTGAAGCCGGAGGTCCACGCCCCCTAAGAACCCGCCTTCTGTTTCAGCGACTGCTGCTGTTCCACCGTCAGCCGCTCGTCCTGGGTCTCGACAAGATGCTCGCCGGCGGAGTACTCGGGCTTGTAGTACGACGACGTCGCCTCGGCGCTAAGCATCTCCTCAAGCAGATGGATGTAGCCGGTGCAGGACGGGCCGCTGATTCCGAGCGTCTCAGCCTCCACGCGCCCGTCGGGGTGTATCTGTATCCTGATGCGTTTCGGCATTGCCTCGACTCTCCTTTAGCGCCCCCTCAGTAGTCAATCACGCGGCCACGGGCCGACGTCACGGGACCGCCGCTCCGGCACTCGCCGAACCGGACCTGACCGCGAAGGCGCTCGACCTGATGGGGCTGAAGGCGGAGCGCTTCGCCCACGTCTTCAATCCGCCGAAAGCCCAGCCTACTGGCTCTTTCGGCCAGTATTGTCCTTGCCCCCTCCAGCGTCATCGGGTCGAGCGTCAGAAGCTCATCGAGACCCGCATTGTTGACGTCCACAAGGCCGGTTTGTTCCTCGCCGGACGGCGGGCCCGGGGCAGAGGCGACGACACTCGCGGGCGGGGGAGATGGCGGCACACCGGCAGGCGCCGTGGCGGACTTTGCCCCGAGCGCCGCCTGTAGCCGCGGCTCCTGATTCATGGGCACCCAGTAGTCCATCCCCTCACTCCACACAAGGCAGACGAGCGGGTCAAGCTGCTTCGCCCTGATCATCCCCTTGAGCGTCTGCGCATCGTAAGGCCCGTACTGCTGACCGTCAACAGCGATCATCCAGGTTGCGACGTTGGCGAGTTGCTCAATAGGCAGCGTCACGCCGAAGCGCTTCTCGGCCTCCTGTGCACTCATCGAGATCGCCGGCCAGATGCTCTCCGGCAGATGCTGGGCCCACTCCCTGGCGCTGTTGATCTTCAGGAGCGGAGCAGGCAGCGGATAGTAGCGATGCAGCAGGTCGGTCATCGGGATGGCCATGGTCTTCCCGCGAAGCCGGAACGACAGGAAACCCGGCTTCTGATCGGTGTACAACGACAGATCGGGATAGCCGAGGGACACCGTTCTGCCGCTGATGGTGTGGAGCATCGCCCGATAGTTGGTGACGATAAAGCCCGCCTGCTGCAGATTCCCCGCCATCCAGACTTCGCCGGCAAACAGAGGGTATCCGCGATCGAGCACGGCGCGCAGGCGGCCGACCATCTCGGGCATCATCAAGTCGCGCTCGTCGCGGGCGACACGATGAAGCTGGGGGTTGAGCCAGTCGTAGCGCCGCGACAGCCAGGCGTCAATGGACGCGTGCGCAGCCGATTCCGGCGTGACGGCGAAATCGCTGAGCGGCTTTACGCCGGGCGCGCTGCCTGTTCCTTTCGCCGCGGCCCGTGGCATCTAGCCGGACACCGTGAGAGTGATGACGATGGACTGGTCTTCGAGTACCTCTTCGCTCTCGATAACCATGCCGCTGCTGACTGCTCGCTCCTTGAGGCGCTCGCAGGTGGACTGCTGGACGGCGCGCTTGTAGCTTCCGTCCAGCGCACGGAGCTCTTCGAAGATATCCTCCTGATTGAGAGCGTTTTCGATCTGCAGCACGTACGCGCTGTCCTCAACCGGGCTGAACCTCATGGTCGCCTGCCCCACCCTGCACTCGATATCTCCCGCCGAAGCGCGCACGGGCTTTGCACCCGCGGCTCTGAGCGTTTCGAAGAGCAGCCCGCCGTCACGGAAGTTGGTGGGGAACGTGCGGTTCGGGATCGGCTGGACCTTGCCAGTCTGTCCGTCACGGATGAACAGGTCCGTCCCCAGCTTTTCCGTCAGGTCGCGCATAAACTCACGGACCAGGTCTTTTGAAGCGCCCCGCGAGAAGATCGCCGTCCATCTCCCGCCGATACGTTCCCACGAACAGATTCCGTGTTCGCTGCTGAAGTGCGTCTTGATCGTTCCGCCCACACGCTCCGCGTCGTATCCCGCCATCCGCAGCGCCTTGATCAGCTCGCGTTCGTTCGTGAATCGCGTGGGGAATTTGAGCTGCATGCACTGCTGCCACGACGAAAGCGTCGCGCTGGCAAAGGCGATGTTAAGCGCGATTGCGATGGGCAGAAGCTCGATTCCGACAGACATGGCGCGCCAGTCCTTTCCTAAATATCAACCATCCGTCCGCCCCGGGAGGCGGTGATGTCTCCGGGCGGTCCCGCCGAAGGCTCGGCGTATTCGGCCCGGTCCTCACTCGGCGTGGCAGCCACCGCACGCACGCTCGCCCATTCGCGCAGCGTGCGAATCTGCTCGCCCTGCGTAACCGACAGTGGCACGGTATTGGCAATCGCCTTCCGGAAATCATCCGTGGTGACCGAACGGTCCTCCGAGAAGGCCTCGAACAGGCCGGTTACCACAACCTGTTCGATTTCGGCCCCAACGAAGCCTTCGGTCAGCTTTGCCAAGTCCAAAAGGGTCTCGTCCGACATGCGGAAATCGCCCGTGACGGCCGGGTCGGTGAGGCGTCGCGCGAGATGCAGACTGAAGATATCCACCCGCTCCTTCAATGTCGGCAGGTCCACGAAGAATATCTCGTCGAAGCGTCCCTTGCGCAACAGCTCCGGCGGGAGGTACTGAATGTTGTTGGAGGTCGCGACAACGAAGACGGGACGTGTCTTTTCCTGAAGCCAGGTGAGGAATGTGCCGAAAACCCGCCCTGACGTGCCGCTGTCGCCGGATGAACTCGTTCCGGTGAAGCCTTTTTCGATCTCGTCAATCCAGAGCACCGAAGGTGCGATCGCCTCGGCGGTCTTGATGGCCCGGCGCATGTTCTCCTCGCTGGAGCCGACGATGCCGCTGAAGATCTTGCCCACATCCAGCCGCAGCAGCGGAAGCTGCCAAGCCACGCTGATAGCCTTGGCCGTCAGGCTCTTGCCGCAGCCGGGCACGCCAGTGATGAGCAGCCCCTTCGGGGGAGGCAGGTTGTAGCGCCGCGCGGAGTCGAGCCACGACTTGTCGCGCTTCCTGAGCCAGCGCTTCAGATTGCCGAGCCCCCCGACATCTGCCAGCCCAACATCCGACTTCACGAACTCGAGGATCTCGGTCTTCTGGATGATCTGGCGCTTCTCCTCGAGGATGACATCCAGATCGTTAAGGCTGAGCTGCCCGTCACTAACGATGGCGCGCGCGAAGGCGTTCTCCGCCTCCTGAAGCGTGAGGCCGAGAGCGGCCTTCGCCAGCCGCTCGGTGTCCTCGGGAGACAGGTCGAGTGACACCCGCCCGGAGGGACGATTGGCGGCGATCATTTCTTGCAGAACGCTCTGGATCTCCGCGAAGCCCGGCAGGTCGAAGTCCAGGATGGTCACGTCCTTCTGCAGGTCGCCGGGCAGGATGAGCGATGGTGAGATGAAGACGACGTTCTTGGGGCGGGCGCTCTGTTTGAGGACGGGCACGAGATCGCGTATCTTGCGGATGACCTCAAAGTCCGCCGGGCGGCCCTGCTGCCCGAAATACACGTGGAAATCCTTGACGACGAAGACGGCAGGCTCGTCGAACTTCTCGATAAACTCGAGCGCCCGTAGCGGGGCCTTTGTGTCCTGCCCCGGCTTCTGGCCGTCGCCGCGGATGCCCGTGGTTAGGGCCCAAGTGAGCACCGTTCGCGGAGTGCGGATGAGAGCCGGGTCGCTGGCGACCTGGCGGATGGTCGAGACAACGCGTTCTTCCTCGTATGTCGCGATGTAGAGATACGGGAAGCGCGCCTTCAGCAGGTTTGCGAGCAACTGTTTGAAATCGGACATTCCGAGCCCTCTGTCAGCACCTCTCAGCCGACGAAATCAACTATATGACATACCCGCGGCTATGACAAGTTCTCCGCGCTGCCTTTGCAGGCGCGCGGAACCGCCCGGCCAGCGAGTGGGTCTCTGAAATGAGGACGTGGGACAGGCACGGAAACACACGGAGGTAACTGTGGAAGGACGCAGAGGGCGCGCGATCATCTACATGCTCCTCGGGCTCGGGTGGATTGTTTTCTGGCTGACCCGGGTGAGCGGACCTGTGACCATCTACTTCGCCACGGTGGGCGGGCAGGAAGTCAGGGGCGCTGCGGCGGCCGGAGCGCTGAGCATTTCCGTGGGACGCTTGTCTTTCTGAGAGGCTTTCTGTTGTACCGCCTCAGCCGTCCCGGACGCGCGCCGCGCCTTCCCCGCCAGCGCCCGCGGTCGCGCTGGTAGCAGCCTCTCCGGAGTGCAGCACGTGAGTGCCGCTGTGCATCAACGACGGTGCCGGTCAAGGGACGAACGTCCCCAGGCACCAACCGGCAGAGCATCTGCCGGCCGATCGGAAAAGCGGAAGCTGCGCTTCCGCACTCCATAGGAGATGTGCGGAGCAGCGGGCTACCGGCCGAGAATCGCGAGATCTATGAACTGGCCACCGGTCTCCTGAGCGCAGTGGACGGCAAGGGTATTAGCGCCGGGTTTGGCATGCTTGCGGAACGTCTCTGAGACGTCGAACCCCACATAGCCGCCGTTCCAGCCTTCGCCCTTCCACAGAAGCTGCCCGTTCAGATAGACCTCGGTATCGTTGTCGTAGTGGATTACCAGCATGGCGCTCGCAGGCATCTTGCCGTCGAGCCGGAAACTGCTCCGGAGCCAGATATCGGACGTGTCCCACTTCCGCGCTATCAGCTTCTCGAAGCCGTCTTTCTGACCGAACGCGCCCTTCGACTGCTTCCACGAGCTGTCGTCGAACCCGGCCTTTTCCCAACCGGCGGCGGGCCTGTCCATCGTGAAGCGCCACACCTGCGCCGCTTCGCCGTCAACTGCCGCGCCCGCAAGTGTCCGCCACTCGCCAGACAGAGCCGAAACCTCCAGCGGCGGCTCCTTCTCGTAGGCGGATTTCTGAGACGTCGCGGCGTGAATACGCTTCATGTCGAACTTCGGCTTGCGATCGTAGGTGTAGATGCCGTTGCGCTCCTGCTCCACGTCCGTAAGCTGCGTATAGCAGAAACCGAACATCAGCCTGTTGTCGAGCAGCGCCCTGGCCAGACTCTCATAGCGGTCGTAGAACTCCTCAATCGTCTTCGGCGCGGAACCGTAGCCCCAGCCAGGTCCCATATCCCAGCCGATGCCGCCGTACTCGCTGACCATGAAGGGAACCAGCCGGTTCGTAGCCATGCCGCTGTAGCGGGCCCCCTTGTAGCGGGCAGGCATCTGCAAGTTGGCGACAAAGCTGTCCAGCCATCGCTTGCGGAAAGACTCCGGGTTCTGGTCGTAGTTGTGATCGTCCAGCACCTCCGCATCGGAAAGCCCGTGCGTCCAGCCGCTCGTATCAATGATGGGCCGTGACGGATCGAGCAGGCGAGTCATGCGCACGACGGTGTTCTGAAGCGGGATTGCGTCGGCGGGTGTCTCGTTGAACGGGCACCATCCGATGACGCTCGGGTGGTTGCGGTCGCGGCGCACGATCTCGACCCACTCGTCAATCACGGGTAGGTTCACGCGCTGATCCGCGTAGTCGAGACCCCAGTTCGTGAACTCTCCCCACACCAGGTAGCCCAGCTTGTCCGCCCAGTAGAGGAACCTTGGCTCGAAGACTTTCTGGTGCAGGCGGGCGCCGTTGAAGCCAGCCGCCATGGAAAGTTCGATATCGCGCTTCAACGCGTCCTCGGAAGGAGCAGTCCAGATACCGTCCGGGTAGAAGCCCTGATCGAGCACCAGCCGCTGGAAGACGGCCCTGCCGTTCAGCAGTATCGCCGCGCCCTGGATGCTCACGCTGCGCAGGCCGAAGTAGCTCCGCACCTCGTCCACAACCTTCGCGCCGTCGAGAAGCTCGATCTTCAGGCTGTACAAGAAGGCATCGGACGGACTCCAGAGGCGCGCCGGTTTGAGGTTGAGCGTCAGGCGGCCGTTGCGCCAGAGGGCGTCGGCGGTAGCTTTCGCGGCCTGTTTGCCGTCAGCCGTCGCCGTCGCGCGAATCTTCATCCCCTGCCACGCGCCGTCCACTTCGACGTCCAGAACGGCCTGGCCCTTCTCAGCATCGGGCTGTATATGGAAGTCGCGGATGAAGCTGGAGCCAACGCCTTCCAGCCACACCGTCTGCCAGATGCCCGTGGTGCGCGTGTACAGGCACCCGTGGCTTTCCAGCACGTCGCACTGCTTTCCGAGCGCCTGCAGGTGGCTGCGGGTATCGTCGAACGCATGGATGATGACGGTGTTCTCACCGTCTTTCAGAAGCTGCGTAATGTCGAATGAGAACGGGGCGCTTCCGCCCACGTGCGTTCCCGCCTTCCTGCCGTTGACCCACACGTCCGTCCTCCAGTCACAGGCGCCGATGTGCAGGCGCGTGCGCGGAGACTTCCAGCCCCTCGGACGCTGGAACGCGCGCCGGTACCAGACGTTCGTGACGAAGCCCTTGCGCCCCAGGCCAGAGAGCTCGCTCTCCCGGCAGAACGGGACCGTAATGCGGTCGGGATATGCAGCGTCACCAAGGAACGTCTTGCCGCCGTCATCGGTCTCGGCGAACTCCCAAACGCCATTCAGGTTCAGCCACTCGCTGCGGACTGCGTCGGGCCTCGGGTGTTCGGGCCGGGGTATGTCTGCCATTATGGTTGCTCCAGTCAACATAAGCGCAGCCAGCCAGGCGGCTGCACGGGTCGCATGTGAAATCAGTGATATCGTGTTCATAGGCCTTGCAATCTGCTCGGGATGAGGCTTCCCGGAGTCAGGTTGGACGTCAGCGGCGGGATATCCTCCCCCACGGGTCAACAGATGCGGAGCTTTGAGCCTCAGAACCGCCTCTCCGAACGCGAGACCGGCCGCCAGCGCCTACCAGTCGGCCTCGGAAACAGGAATCGGGTCCTGGGTCAGCGCACTCGCACGGTAGTGAATCAAGTTCACTACCGTCTTGAGTTTGGCCATTGACAGATGATTAGCGTCCACTTCTACGTGGGGTGGACTATTTTGTGCGTTTGTGGTATCTAGTGATATGACTAGAGCCTCAGGAGGTCACCCGTGGGATACCCAACCAAAGTCCAACTCATCAAGCGCAAAACAT
>JBPOJE010000033.1:0-7998 GCA_052033935.1 Armatimonadota bacterium | reverse complement strand
ACCGGCACCGAACCGGCCGGGCGCATCATCGAACTCGCGCGCGGCCCGATTCTGGATATGACCGGCAGGACGAGCGAGGGCGAATGGGCCGCGCTGCTCGACCGCGCGGACCTGTTCATCGGCGTGGACTCGGGGGCGCTTCACGTCGCCGCCGCGCTCGGAACGCAGGTTGTGGGGCTTTACGGTCCGAGCGATCCCAACATCACCGGCCCGCAGGGGCTGGGGCACCTCGTCGTCCGGCACCCTGTTGACTGCAGCCCCTGCTTCCGGCGCACCTGCTCCATCGGCCGCGCCTGTATGGTCAACATCGAAGCCGATGCTGTCATTGAGGCCGCCGAGCGCGCGCTGGCGGACGCGGATGCTCTCGATCCGCCCGTGCCGGATGAGTTTCCCTCCCTTCCGCGGGAGAGCCCGGATTCAGACGCCTGACGCCAACCCCATCCGCCGCAGGTTCTCGATGCTGAGCAGCGTGCTTTCGAGCGGCGGGCACTGGCAGACGTCCTGCTCAACGATCGCCCACTCCACCCCGCACTCGCGCGCCGCCGCGAAGATAGCCTGCCAGTCGAACACTCCCTCGCCGATCTCGGCCATCGAGCGCTCCGCGTCCCCGGCCATCTCCTTGATGTGCAGCAACGGAATGCTCCCCGATAGCTTGCGCATATACTCGACCGGGTCCACTCCGCCGTAGCGCATCCAGTACACGTCCGGCTCCGCCTTCAGGTTTTCGGCATCCGCGGCTTCGAAGAGAATGTCGTACCCCCGCCGCCCGTTGAACTCCTCAAACTCGAAGGCGTGGTTGTGGTACGTCAGCCGGATTCCGGCCTCCCTCAGCGCCGCGCCAATGGCGCTCAGCTCTTCGCCCGCGCGGCGGAAACCGTCCTCACTGCGGTACTGCTCAGGAAGCGATGGGCAGGTCACGTCGGGACAGCCAAGAGCTTGGTTGAACGCGATGACCGCGTCCAGATCGTTCTGCATCCTGTCCAGCCCCGTATGCACCCCGCAGATCGCGATTCCGAGCCCCGCGCACAGTTCGCGCAACTCCGCCGCGTCGCACACCTGAAAGTGCGTCTGAATGCCCCGGTACCCCATCTCCGCCACTTTGCGGACCGTGCCGAAGTAGTCCTTCGCCGCATCGTCGCGGACGGTGTACATCGTCAGAGCAACCGGTATGTCAGTCAACTCAGCCTCCGCTCAGGCATACCCCATCTTCTTGATGTTGTCGAAGCTCAGCTTCACGCTCTCGATGGGCGGGCGCTTGCAGGTGTCCTGCTCGACGATCATCCACGCCGAACCGGCCTTCTTTGCCGCCTCGAAGATGCCCTGCATGTCGAGGATGCCCTCACCGATCTCCGCGAACGCGCGGTCTTCGCCCGCCGCCATGTCCTTGATGTGGATCAGCGGAGCCCTGCCCGCATAGCGGTTGATGTACTCGATCGGGTCCTCGCCGCCGTGCTTCACCCAGTAGGTGTCCAGCTCGGCCTGCACCGCATCGGCGCAGGAGTTGGCGTAGAGCAGATCGAGACCGTACTCCCCGTCGAACTTCTCGAACTCGAACGAGTGGTTGTGATAGCAGAGCTGCAGGCCTTCTTCTTTCAGCATGTGGCCGATCTCGCTCATCTTGCCCGCCGTCTCGATCCAGCCCGCCGCGCCCTTCCTGCGCTCTTCGGCGAGCCAGGGGATCACCACGAAGCTGTTCCCGATCTCTTTCTGAAAGTCCACGACCGCGTTGAAGTCGCTTTCGAGCCGGTCCATGCCCTCGTGCGAGCCCGCGCACTTGAGCCCCAAGTCTGAGAGAGCCTTCGCCAGTTCCTGAGCCGTGAGTCCGCCCGTGCCCGCAAGCTCGACCCCCGCGTAGCCGATCCGAGCCACGTCCGCGAGCGTGCCGCGGAAATCCGTCGACGCCTGATCCCGGAGTGTGTACATCTGAAGCGCAACTGGTATTGCCATTGTGTCCGTCCGTTCCGGAGCGCCCGTGCCGCGCCCCCGTTTTTGTAGTCTGCCGCTGAAGCATTTCGCACACAGGCGCGCGTTATCCTCCGCCGATGCCCGCGCGCCCCTGCCCCTCTGGCGCTTCGAACACAGCCGGTAGCCCCTGCCGGGCATTCGTAATACAATATATTGTGCGCAGAAGCCAAAAAACAGCTTGCATCCACTGCTTCGGGATGATATCATCCCTGCAGGTTTGATAGGCATGATCACAAAGACCAGCACATACGGTCGGATGGCTGCGGCTGGGGCGGCAACGATGCTCCTCCTACTTGCCCCCCAGCCCCGGTCGGCGGTTAGCGCCGAGGGTTCGACAAAAGTGATCATCTACCGCCTGAAGAAGGGTGAGGGGCTCTCGGACGTCGCGAGGAAGTACGGCGTCCCGCTCAACACTATCATCAAGATGAACCGCGCGCGCCTTGCACGCCCCAACGACCCGAACTACGTGTTTCCGGGGATGAACGTAAAGGTTCCTGTTCGCGTCAAACCGGCCGCTGCAACACCCGCGCCGCCCGTTGCCAAGCCGCCCCCGGCGAAGGAGGCCGTTCCACCTCCCACCGCCCCCGTGCAACCCGAAACTCCGCCTGCCGCGACGCCCGCTGCCGCGACGCCCGCTCCCGCGACGCGCGAAGTGCCATCTCCGGCGGCGCCCGCGGCCCCCGAATGCGCTGACGCCCTGCCGTGGAACCACGCAGCGCTGTGGACCATCGCCGCCGCCGCGCTCGCACTCGTGCTGATCGTCTGGTACTACCTGCGGCGTCTCGCGAACAGCCTCAAGGCGCTTCGCGCGGGGGATCACGGCCCGCTCACGCTGGTGGCGCAGCGCGAACTCTCGAAGGACTCATCCATCTACTGGATTCGTGTTGGGGAGAAGGACCTGTTCATCACGACCGGCGAGCAGAGCAGGATATCCGAATCCGAGACCGATCCGGCCGCAACAGCGCCCGAACCCGCGAACGGCACGGCCAAGCCCCGCACACCAGCAGGACGCCGCCCGCGCAAGAACCCGCCCGGCATCACAACGGGCTGAACCCGGCTCAGGCCCGCGGCTTCAGCTTCCAGGTGAACGCCAGCAGCAGCATCGCGATCACCGAGCTTCCGACGATGGTCGCAATCACCGTATGCCAGGCAGCCGCTTCGCCCTGAGAGGCGATGAGCCGGTCCAGCATCACGCCGAACCCCTTGCTCTCAACAGTCTTACCCGCGTACCCCAGCAGCCCGATGAACCCCGCCGCCGTTCCGATCGCCTTCTTCGAGGTGAGGTCCAGCGCCTGTATGACGATCAGGTTGATGACCGGGTAGATGAAGAACCCGATCACCCCCAGCATCACCATATCCAGCCACATCAGCTCCACCGGTATCACCTGCATCGCCAGAAAAGCGCCGATGACCGGCAGCATGCACACCGTGGAGACCATGCCCCGGCGGCCGCCCAGCCTGTCCGAAACCCATCCGAGCAGAATGGTGGAGGGGATGCCGCTGAACTCAGTAACCATCACCGCCAGCCCGCCGCCCTCTATGGACGCGCCCTTGATTTCGCGCAGATACATGGGGCCCCAGTCGAGCATGCTGTAACGCGATATGTAGGCGAAGAAGTTCGCCAGGGCCAGAATAAGCACGTACTTGTTCGCGAACACGTTGTTGATGAAAAGCTCGCGGAACGAGAGGTCGCGCTCGGTCACCTCGCCGTTCTGCTGGGCCTGCGTGAAGTCGTTGTTGTACTCCTCCACGGGCGGAAGCCCCACCGACTGTGGCGTGTCCACCAGGCGCAGGAACAGATATCCCGCGCTGATGAGAGCAAGCACCCCCGGCACGAAGAACGCATGCTGCCAGCCGCCGAAGTGCGTCGCCGCCCACGCAGCAATCACCCCCGCGATGCCGCCGCCCAGGTTGTGCGAAGTGTTCCAGATGCTGAACGTCAGCCCGCGCTCGCGCTCGCTGAACCAGTGCCCCATCGTCCGCCCGCAGGGCGGCCAGCCCATTCCCTGAAACAGCCCGTTGAGGCCCCAGAGCCAGATGTGCAACTGCAGGTTCTGCACCGACCCGAACGCGAAGTTGCACAGCGCCGTCAGCAGCATCCCGAGCGCCATGAACTTGCGCGGGTCGCTCCGGTCAGACCACGCCCCCATCAGGAACTTGCCCAGGCCGTACGTCACCGAGGTGATGGCCATGATGCTCCCGATATCGGACTTGCTGTACTGCAGCGCATCCACCATGTCCTTAGAGACCACGGCGAGGTTGTTGCGCACCAGATAGAACGCCGCGTACCCGATGAAGGTCGCTTCGAGCGCTCTCCAGCGGTAGCCGGGATATCGCCGGCAGACCTCCGCTTCGGGAAGCCGCTGGATATGAGGAGCGGGAGCAAGAGGATTACGCATGAGCGCCTGTGTCCTTCTGTCTTATTCCGGCGGCGGCGTTGTATCGCTGCATTTCGCGCGCTGCTGTGTCTTCGTCCCACCCCAGCTCTTCGGCCATCCACCGCGCCGCGTCCGCCGCCACGCTGGCCGGGTCGTTCTGGTAATAGTGCCAGCTCGAACGCCGGATCATCACGTCATCCAGATGCAGCGCCCACTCCTGGCGGCAGAAATGCTGCACCGCCTCCCGGCTCACCGGCGGCGGAAGAATGCCGCTGAACTGCGTCTCCGAGGCGTCCAGAAGAGTCACTTCGGCCGTGCGGCAGGCGGTGCGAGGACGTGCCAGGAACTTGAACACGCGATCCACCGTCTGCTCGGCCATCAGCCGGTAGGTCGTCAGCTTGCCGCCCGTCACGTCCCACCAGCCGGGCTGCGGGCTTGTGATCTTGTGCGAGCGCGAAATGTCGCTCGGGTTGCCGTTGGGATCGGCGACCAGCGGCCGCACACCCGCCCACGCACCCCTGATGTCCGCAGCGGTCAGCTTCACGTCCGGGAAGCAGGCGTTCGTGACGCCCAGGATATAGCTCTCGTCGGCCTCGTCAACGCGGATGTCGTCCAGCGGCCCTTCGTAGTCCGTGTCGGTCGTCCCCACGATGACCCGCTCACCCCAGGGGATGGCGAACAGAATCCGAGGCCCCTCGGCCATCACCACGGCCTCCTTCACCGGAAGCCGGGCGGCGTCAACCACAAGATGCACGCCTTTCGTGCAGCGAAGCGTCACCTCCAGGCTGAGCAGTGGCGCCCACGGGCCGGCTGCGTTCACCACCCCGCGAGCCTCCACCTCGAGGTCTGTCCCCGAAACACCGTCGCTGAGGCGGCACCGCCAGACTTCTCCTGCCCGCTCCGCTCCTACCACGCCGCAGTAGTTCATCACGACTGCACCGGCGTTGGCCGCCGAGCGCAGTGTGTCCGTCACCAGCCGCGCGTCGTTCGTGAGGCCATCGAAGTAGCGCACCGAGCCAGTCAGCCCTTCCTCGCGAAGCCCGGGGGCCAGCTCCAGCGTCCGGGCGGGCCCGAACGAGCCCGAGCGCCCGAAGTTGCGCCCCCCGCAGAGCAGGTCGTAGATCCTCACCCCCACGCTCAGCTTCCAGAGCGGCCAGGGCTCGGTCTTGTAGGTGGGAAAAACAAACGGAAGCGGGTAGGCGACGTTCGGCGCGATGCGCTGAATCACCTGCTTCTCCACGCTCGCCTCGCGCACAAGCCCTACGCGCCCCTGCGCGAGGTATCGCAGCCCGCCGTGAAGCAGACGGCTCGACCGGCTGCTTGTACCGAACGCGATGTCGCGCTCGTCTACAATGGCAACCTTCAGCCCGCGCATGGCTCCGTCCCGGGCTATGCCCGCGCCTACAATCCCGCCGCCCGCCACCAGCAGGTCAAACGGCCCCGACTTCAGCCGGGCCAGCCTGTCCGCCCGCGTCTCGAACCGCGCCGTCAAGCCCCTGCCTCCTTCTGCCGCGCGGCGGCAAGCATCGCGCCGAAATCGGCTATGCCGCTCACCACCAGGTCCGGGCGGGGCCGCGCCGCTTCCGCATCTTCGGCGCTCGACTCGCCCGAAAGCACCAGCACCCCCAGAGCGCCGGTGCGCCTTGCCATCTCCATATCCGTGTAAATCCTGTCCCCCACCATCGCAAGCTCACAGGCTTCAAGCCCGTGGCGATCCAGTATCGGGGCAAGCATCCCGGGGTCGGGCTTGCCGGGAACAGCCAGAGGCCCCCTGCCCACCGCATGCTCCAGGCAGGCTGTCATCGCCCCGCAGTCCACCAGAACCGTGGGCAGGTCGGTGGGGCACACCCTGTCCGGGTGCGTCGCCACGAACGGCTTGCCCTGCTTGATCCACCACGCGGCCCTGCACAGCGGCTCGTATGTCAGCGTCGTGTCGAAACCAACCAGCACCGCGTCCGGCTCGCCGTCCGTTCCGGCCACTTCGTACCCCGCCTCCGCAACCTCCCGCTGCATGCTCGGGGTGCCCAAAACGAACAGGCTGCGCGCGCCTGGCAGATTCTTCCGAATGTAGTCGAGCGCGGCGGTGGTGCTCGTCATGAAGTCGGACTCATCCGCTTCGATGCCCATCTCGCGGAAACGCGCCGTGTAGTCGCGCACGCTCTTCGACGAGTTGTTCGTCAGAAACGTGCGTCCGATGCCGAGCTGCTTCAGCAGGGCAAGAAAGGGCGGCGTGGCGTCGAAGAGCCGACCGCCTTCATACAACGTCCCGTCGAGGTCGAGCGCCACGTGGCGGATACTTGTGAGGTTGATTTCTAGCATAGGATACCGGGAGAAACTTCCGCTGGTGCGTTACGTACCCACCCCGCCAAATCCTCCCTCCCACCGCCCGGGGCAGCCGGGCGGTACGCCCTCACCTGATGTATCGCACTGCGCAGATTCCGGCGTCCACAGCCACGCCGAACTCGCGGTCTGCCGTGAACACATCCGCCTGCTCACGGCTGGCCAACGCCGCGCATACACAGTCTGCCAGCGGCATTTTGCGGACGTCCGCCTTCAGCCTTCCAGCCGCCTGCCAGAGGCCGTCATCAAAGTCCTCACACACCACTACCCCGGCTTCCCTAAGCCCGGCCAGGGCAATCTGTGCGGCTCGTTCGCCGTGATCACGGCGGACGATGTAGTACACCTCGCACAGGTTCAGCGCGTGCATCAGACAGGCATTCGCGGGGTCTGTCAGCAGGCCATCAACAGCCTCGCCGCCGCTCTCACCCCACAGATATGCCAGAGCGGCACTCGAATCGAGTACCGCGTTCACCTACCGGACGCCCCGCGGGCCGCGCGCGTGCTTTTCGAGCCTTGCTTCCTCGCGCCTAGTCTCTTCATGCTTCTCTTCCAGGAGGCGCTCGCTTGCCGCCGCGCCCCCCTCATCACCGCCGCACACATCGCGAAGCAGCCCGAATGCCGAAACCCTTCGTGCGGATTGGCCGGAGTTCAGCCACCTGTGCAGACCGTCCTCCGATATCCGCCACTCGCGCCCGATTCTGCGCCCGGGAATACGCCCCTGACGCAGCCAACTCCGTACTGTCCGCTCCTCGGCCTGCAGCAGTTCCGCCGCCTGTCTGACTGTGAGTATTCCTGACATTGCCTTCCTCCGGTGTCCTCCCGCACATGCTACCATACACTGCATTCATGTGGCATACATACTGTACACAGACGACCCTGGCTGCCGCGCCATCCCAAACTTGCCGGATGACCTGATTATGGAGGTTCTGGCGGTGGGGCCGCGCCACGTCATGCCGGACTCGATCCGGCATCCTGGCCGTGGTCGGTTTCGGGAACAAGATTCACTGCTGTCCAAGATAGGTCAGCAGATGCCGTCTTGGACGGGTTCTTGAGCGTGAGATAGGGCACTTGGGGTGCGATCCCGAAACGACCCCCCTCTTCCGCCCCGTGTATCCGCGGATGCTGTCCAAGACGTTCAGACCTGGGCATCTCGGCAGCACCCGAAAAAGCTATCTTGGACAGGTATGATGTCAACGCCGGAGTAAAAGTCCCCCTCTTTGACTGGTCAGTCTCCCTCTTGCCTTTCCCGGGGGCTGGTGAGGTGTCCGGCCTTCTTGCGCTCCTTGAGGCGATAGCTCTCGCCCCGGATGTTCAG
>JBPOJE010000115.1:0-11924 GCA_052033935.1 Armatimonadota bacterium | reverse complement strand
ATTACCCGTGGCAGGCGTTTTCCTTGGCTCTGTCTTTCGCGTCATTTTCGGGACTGCGGGTAGCACCGTAAGAGCGGCGTCGCCGGGCGCCAGCGAACACCCGGAAGACGGGGCATCTGGCCCGATTCCCCTCGCGGGCGGTGAGATTTCACCACCCGAGTCATCATGTGAACGGAGGTTAGTACAATGACAATGATGGCCAGGATTGAGTATTTCGCAGCGATTGCGCTTTTGCTCCTGTTTTGTAGTGCCCCTATTATAATACTGTGTATTGTAGGGAGCTTTGTTTGGTACCTGGGGCGGATTGTCATACACGACATACGCTATGGGACACCAGCGCAGAACTTAGCACGCATGGCAAAGGAACGCAGAGAGATAAATAAAGAAATATCGTGGTCAAAGCTTTGTCATGGGGAGCACGGCCTCCTTTTGGCCGAGACCCCACCAGTGCCGCCAGACTACGAGATGAAGCCAGAAGAGATTAGGAAATCGGAAGATGAAATCAGCAATCTCAGATATGAAAGGTTTATTTAACAATGTGAAACCATATCAGGACATCTGTCACCTCGTCATGAGTGTAGCGAGAGACGTTGATCGGCCGTGAACTGCCTCGCGGCTGCCGGGTTCGGCCGGGACATATGCCCCCCGGAGAAGAAGCGGGGCGTGAACCATTTCACGCCCCATCGTTCGTCAGGGCTGGGAATCTGACGCCGCTATTACATCTTCAAGAGTTCGCGCCTGCACGAAGCGCGCGGGGTTCGGGGCAACAGCCAGCGCCCTAAAATGCTCTCTGCCGCACCTGAGTTTCGCGTTTTCAACGGGCCGGAGGTCGTCGGTGAACAGACTGCCCTTCGTCTCGACCACAAAGTAGAAGCGTTCTTCGCCGTCCATGTCCAGCACCACGGCCCAGTCCGGATTGTAAGTGCCCAATGGCGTGGGCACCTTGAACCAACCGGGCAGCTTGGCATACACCTTGACGGCCTCTTTATTATCCTCGAGTTCGCGCGCGAAATCGCCTTCCACGCCCCGCGGGTCGAACACGACGCGCTCATAGACGCACCGGGTGGCCTCCAGCGTGTTCTTGAGATACCCGGTCAACTCCTCTTGCGCGAAGAGCTCCTGGGCGTAGTAGTAGTCATCGCCGAGCCGCTGGTATTTGATCCCATCCACAATTGCCAGCCGCTTCGAGCGATTGATGGCCTCTGCTGCGAGATCAATGAACTGCTGCGGGTTCCGCGCGAAATCCGCAAGCCTGCCGCTGTCGCTCAGTATTCTGTGGATGCTGCGCCGGGTGAGCTGAGTCCTGTCCTGAAGCTCTGTCAGGAGATCCGGCAGTTCGATGCTGGCGTCGTCGAGCGGCACAGACGCTACGGTTGTCCCGGTTGCAGTTACACCGCCCTTGCCAATGGCGATATCTGCCTTGCGCCATTGCAGCGTGGTTCTGCCGACCGAGGGGGCGTCCCGCAGCGCCCGTGCGCAATCCTCCACTAGCTTAACGTTGTCAAACCTCACGCGGTAAGTGGTCCGGTGCTTGATCCGGTCCCACAACGCCTTGAACTCGGCGCTGTCCAGTACAGCCTGGCGTGGCTTGATCGAAATGCGCTCGTCAGCGTTCTTGATGTCCAGCCGGCCGGCCAGCTTTCGGAGTATGGCCGTGACTCTTGGCGCGCTGGCCTCAGAGACGACTGGAAGCTCAAGTGTTCGCTCCCTCAGCGCCTCCCGCAATCGTTCCTGCACCCGGCCCTGCGTGTCCACATAGCCTGCACTGTTCAAGTATGCCCAGATGGCTTCCGACTGCTCCAGACCAAGTGCCTCAGTCTTGCCGGTCGCATCTAGCTGGGGAATGGAAGCGAAGGCATGCTTTTCCACGACGCCGAAGCGGATGCCGGTATCCTGCTCAATCTCCCGCTGCAGGTTCTCCGCGAACTGCTGGTAGTCTTCCCGCGCGATGACCGTCAGGGTGTTGACCTCGAAGCCGCGCAACCGCTCGCCGTCCTGGTTCACGCAGAGGCGCAGGCCGCGCCCGAGGGTCTGCCGGCGCTCACGGTCCGTGCCCATTTCGCGCAACGCACAAATCTGGAAAACGTTCGGGTTGTCCCACCCCTCCCTCAAGGCGGAGTGCGAGAAGATGAACTTCAACGGCGTCTCGAAGCTGAGCAGCTTCTCTTTGTCCCGCATTATGAGGTTGTAGCCTCGCTCCGCGTCTTCGCGCCCCCCTGGTTGCTTTCGGTTGTGTCAGCCCAGCTTCCCTTTCTGTCTATGGAGAAGTAACCGTCGTGCACATCTTCCGCGGCGCGAGTCAAGTCTGCCCCCTCAAAGAGCGTGGCGTAGTCGGGGTGTTTGGCAAGCCGCCGGTACTCCTCCCGGTACTCCTCTTCGAAGATGAGCGCATACTCGCCCTTCACCGGGTTTCCGTTGGCGTCATACTTCCGGTAGCGTTCGACCCTGTCAATAAAGAACAGGCTGAGGACCTTGATGCCCTGCGGACGCAGGCGCATCTCTTTGTCCAGATGCTCCTGGATTGTGCGCCGGATCATCTGGCGCTGGACAGCGACGGCGTCCACGTCACCGAAGGCTTCGCCGATCCGCAGGAAGTGCTCCCCGCCGGGCACGCGCAACTCCATGAACTCATCGCCCTTCGCGACGCGTATCTCGCCCACCCGGCAATCGTGATAAACCTTACACCTGGTGGTCAACTCCAGCAGGTCGCCATCCTGCACGTTCAACTCCTGCCGCTGCACGCCGTGCGCCCCCTGCACGTCCAGTTCTACCTTCGCAGAAATGACGCCCCCCTTGTTGGCGACGGCCACCTCGATCTGCTTCACCAGCTTATTCCGGCGTAGGCATCGGCCTGACCGCGCTCGGTCATCACGCTGCGGACGGTGTGCCCCCACGCAGGCCCGTCGTACTCCTCTTCCTCCTCCTCGTCGTCGGAGTAGTAGTCCCTGTCGTGTTTGGCTGACTCCTTGTTCGCCCGGGCTATTTCGTCCTTGACCGCCGTGTACGCCTCAGATGCCGTTTTGTCCACCACCGGGCTTACGTGAGGCACATAGAAGTAGAGCCACGCCAGGAAGGCAGCAGCAAGGCCCAGTTTGATTGCGTACACCCAAAAACCGGGCCTGTTCGTCCGGAAGTACTTCCAATGATAGGGATTATCGTTGTTCCTCAGCTGGTCTTCGTCTTCGACATCAATGGAAAGGTATGACTTGAGGAACTCCCAGAGATCCGAGAAGTGAGGCTTAGAACTGTCGGCTGCCGCGCCACTGCCGTCCCGCTCGCGGTTTCCCTGCACATCCTCCCTGTACGCCGCCACAACACGCGGCCAGAAACCCTGAGGCTCAGGGTTGTCGCCTGCCGGGCTGTAGCCTCGCCGTTTGCCGGCCTGCGAATTCTGCTGTCTCCGGTTTGCCATCGCGTTTCCCCAAATTGTGCGCCGCCCGCGCTGTTGTCTATGTCCTATCCGTTCCGTATTCTACCGTACACCGCCCGGCTCCGCCGGGGTCCCGGCGCATGAAGGCGCCAGTGCGCATGTAGTTGATATACCACTATCTATACGCATCTGTAATCGTCAGAGATGTGCATAAGTGGCATGCCTTACCTGCTTATGGAACGCGACACAAGCGGCACGCAACTGCGATTCTCTTGTGATGTTATTCCGGGATGCTGCAGGGTACAGTATGGTCACACAACCAGGATGCGGTGAATACATACCACTCCGGGGTGCGCGGGCAGTATGAGAGCGGCGTTGATGCCGCCAGGCAACGGCGGGCGCCTCAGCCCAGTTCCTTGACGCTGACGGCGCGGAACCAGACGGTGTCGCCGTCGTTGTGGTTCTGCAGGCCGACGTAGCCCTCCAGCGCCCGGCGGCTGTCGTACTCGCACACCACCTCGCCGTTCAGGCTGATGGTGTAGCGCTGCCCCACAACCCGTATCACGAGTTCGTTCCACTCGCCGATCGGGCGGGTGGGGACGTGGGTGGAACCTTTGATGTCGTACACGGCGCCGGTGCGGTGCTTCGGATTCTTCGGCGGGTCGCAGATATGAATCTCGTGTCCCTGCTTCACCGGGTTCCAGGGGTCGCCCTTCGGGTCGGGGAAGCGCACGAACACGCCCGAGTTGCTCTCTGGCTTCTCCGGGCGGTATTTGACCCGCAGCACGAAATCGCGGTAGGCGCGCTTCGTGTACCAGAGCAGCCCCATGCCGCCTTCCGGGCGGATGGAACCGTCGCTCTTGGGCACGAAGCGCCCGTCCCGATCTGCTGCCAGCCGTCCAGGTTCGAGCCATCGAAGATGACCATGAATCCTTCTTCCATTGTGAACCTCCTCTGTTCCAGCGTGCGGGTGCCGCGCCCGTCAGCGTCCGGACACAATAACAGCACGCGACACCTTTTGACATCCGCCGGCCGGCTGGTATAATAACCGCGCCGCGGACGTGCGGCTAGGGTAACAGAAGGAGTTCGGACGGGACAATGCTTGCTCGTGTGACATCCAGCGCAGTCATGGGCGTGGACGCTTATCTTGTGGACGTGGAGGTAGATCTGCTGGGAGGGCTTCCGGCCTTCAATATCGTCGGCTTGCCCGACGCCGCCGTGCAGGAGTCGCGCGAGCGCGTCCGCAGCGCCATCCGCAACTCCGGTTTCGACTTTCCCCAGAGGCGCATCACTATCAACCTGGCCCCGGCGGACGTGCGCAAGGAGGGGCCGTCGTTCGATCTGCCGATTGCGGTCGGCATCCTTGCGGCGACGGGACAGGTGGAGATGGAGCAGCTCGAAGGGTGCCTGTTCGTGGGCGAGCTTTCGCTGGACGGAGGGGTGCGCTCCTCATCCGGAGTTCTCCCGATTGCCCTGACCGCCAAAAGGGACGGCATCAAGCGGCTGATCGTGCCCATTGCCAACGCCCGCGAGGCTGCCGTGGTGCAGGGCGCCCCGGTGTACGGCGCGCAGAGCCTGTCGGACGCCATCGAGATTGTCACAACCTCGTTCGCGCGCGAGCCGGCGGTCGCCGAGATCGCCGACATGGCGCTCACCGAACCGCCTTACCCGGTCTGCTTTTCGGATGTCAAGAGCCAGCAGAACGTGAAGCGCGCGCTCGAGGTGGCCGCGGCGGGCGGGCACAACGTCATTATGATCGGGCCGCCGGGAGCGGGAAAGACCATGCTCGCCCGGCGGTTGCCGACGATTCTGCCCGCCATGACGCTCGAAGAAGCGCTGGAGACCACCAAGCTCTACTCCGTCGCCGGACTGCTGGGGCCCAACGAAGCGCTGGTCACCAGGCGCGGTTTCCGGAGTCCGCACCATACCATTTCGAACGCGGGGCTGTCGGGCGGTGGCGCCCATCCGCGTCCGGGCGAAGTGAGCCTAGCGCATCACGGTGTGCTGTTTCTGGACGAGCTTCCCGAGTTCCGGCGCGACGTGCTCGAGGTGCTCCGCCAGCCGCTGGAAGACGGTGTGGTGACCATCAGCCGTGCGGCCGGGTCGCTCACATATCCCGCCCGCTTCATGCTGGTCGGCAGCATGAATCCCTGTCCCTGCGGGTTTTATAACGACCTCAAAGTAAGCTGCACCTGCACGCCACGGCAGATTCGCCAGTACCTGCAGAGAATCTCGGGGCCGCTTCTGGACCGGCTGGATATTCACATCGAGGTGCCGCGTCTGCAGCAGGACGAACTGATGCAGAAGGAGGCCGGGGAGCCGTCCTTGGCCATCCGCGAGCGCGTGCAGAGGGCGAGGGAGATTCAGAACCGGCGCTACACCGGCAGCGGCAACTTCACGAACGCGCAGATGCACTCGAAGCAGATCAAGCAGCACTGCGTGCTTTCCGGCTCCGTGCGTGATGTCCTGCGCGCGGCGATATCTCAGCTGAACCTGTCGGCCCGGGCGTACGACCGCATCCTGAAGGTCTCCCGGACGATCGCCGACCTCGCGGGCTCGGACGAGATCACGACCGCGCATGTGGCGGAGGCCATCAACTACCGCAGCCTCGACAGGAAGTACTGGGCGTAGGGTGGGCCTGGCGCTTCCCGGACAGATCCGTGCTGGAGCGCGTGCGCTGGAGGAAGTCCGCACGTGTGTTGCTGGCGCGGCCGACCTGCTGTGGCCGCCTGAGTGCTGTGTGTGCGGTCGCGCCGGGGAACTGTTCTTCTGCCAGAGTTGCCGCGAAACGCTCGGCATCATCGAGCCGCCCTGCTGTGTCCGGTGCGGTCTGCCGGGGGTGCGCTCCTCGTGCCCGGACTGCGGAGAAGCGCCGTGGGACAAGAGCCGCCCCTGCGACGCGATGCGCCAGATTGCGGTGTATGAGGGAGCGTGGCGTGAGGCGATTCACCGCTTCAAGTACGACGGCATGCGCTGCCTGGCGGGCGAGCTTGGCAGGATGCTGACGGACTGGCTCGACGCGGCGCCGGTGTCGTGGCGCGAGGTGGATGTGGTCGTGGCGGTGCCGGGACGGCTGCTGCGCTGCTGGGAGATCGGGTTCTATCACGCGCGGGAGCTTGGTGCGCGGGTGGCGGCGCACCTTGAGCGTCCGCTGGTTGACCCGGTGAAGCGGCTGGTCGGGCCGAGCCAGATGGGCTTGAGCCGCGAGGAGCGCCTGTTGAACGCAAAACGCCTGTACGGACTGAGGCGGCGGCCGGAGGTGCTGGTGGGCAGGCGGGTGTTGCTGATTGACGATGTCGTCACGACGGGCGCGACGGCGCAGGCGGTGTCGGCTCTGCTGAAGCACTCCGGCGCCGCGCACGTGCGCATGCTTGCGCTGGCGCGCAGTGTCTGAGGCACAGGGCCGTCGTATCCGCTGGCAGTCATTCCGAGGAGTCCGCGGCGAGGAATCTCCTCTTACGCCCCCGCCGTTCGTGATCTCTGGCTGATTCCGGGAGCAGATGTTCCTCATACGCAGTTTGGAGTGATATTGTGCGGGAAACCTGTTGACACAAACTGCCCGAGGGGTATAAACTCATGGTGCATTGCCGAATAGCTCAGCTGGGAGAGCGCCTGACTCTGGATCAGGAGGTCCTAGGTTCGAACCCTAGTTCGGCAGCCATTCTCTCCACGAACAAGGGCGGAACTCCCAAACACCGAGAGTTCTGCTCTTTTCTTTTTGGGCCTGGTCAATGGGCGCTGCGGGACGGTGAACGTGATGACCGATCAGGAGTTGCTCAGGAGGATATCGTCCAATCCGCGCCAGAGCCTGCTCATTCCCGCCGGGAAGAAGGATCTCGGCGGCCTCACCACCTGCACGATTGCCGAAAAGGAAGGAGCGCCCGCAAGTGATGTCACACGCCATGATTCTCTTCGTGACCGTGCTGCTGGGAGCCAGCCCCTGCCTCGCCGCCGGTGATGCCGTCCGCAAGACCTGGCGGGACCCCGAAAGCACCGTCGTCTTCCGCGCGGGCGAAGGCGGATACCACACTTACCACATCCCGGCGCTGGTTGTGACGAAGAAGGGCACTCTTCTCGCATTCTGTGAGGGACGCAAGAACAGCCGCTCGGACGCCGGGGAGATCAACACGATTCTGCGCCGCAGCTTCGACGGCGGAAAAACGTGGGGGCCGGTTCAGGTTGTGGCAGCCGACGGCCCAAACACGTTCGGCAACCCTTGCCCGGTAATCGAACGCGGGTCGGGCACGATCTGGCTGCCGCTTACGAAAAACCACGGTGAGGACAACGAGGGCGACATCAAGACGGGGACGGCGCGGGGCACGCGCACGGTCTGGATCTGCAAGAGCACCGACGGCGGCGCGACGTGGACGAAGCCGGTCGAGATCACGGCGTCCGCGAAGAAGAAGGACTGGGCCTGGTATGCGACGGGGCTGGGGGTGGGCATCCAGCTCAAGAGCGGGCGGCTGATTATCCCTTGCGACCACACGCGGTTCAGCACGCGGGCGTACGGCTCGCATGTTATCTACAGCGACGACAGTGGCGCTACGTGGAAGATCGGCGGTGACGTGTTTCCGGGGACAAATGAGTGCCAGGCGGCCGAGCTGGAAGACGGCTCGGTGATGCTCAACATGCGAAGCTCGGCCGAACAGCTCTGCCGTCAGGTCGCAACGAGCAAGGACGAGGGGCTAACGTTCTCTGAGAGGCGCGGCGACAAGACGCTCGTCGAGCCCGTCTGTCAGGCGAGCATCCTGCGCTATACGGCCTCGAACGGCGGCGGCAGGAGCCGCCTGCTCTTCTCCAACCCCGCAAGCCTGCGCCGCAACATGATGACCGTGCGGATGAGTTATGATGAGGGGAAGACCTGGCCTGTCGCGAAGCTGCTCGACCCGCGCGACGCGGCGTATTCGTGCCTCGCGGTGCTTCCGGACAAGCAGGTCGGCCTGCTCTACGAGTGCGGAGAGAAGGATTCGTATCAGACGATTACGTTCGCGCGGTTTTCGCCGGAGTGGCTGACCGACAGGAAGGACCGGGGGGAGTGACGACAGCCCTTCAGTGCGGATACTGAAGCACGGCGCCCTGATTCTGCAGAATGCGCCTGAGCCTGTCCGTGTCTATGCGCTGCACCGGCTGCCCGCTGCGGATGGCGAGATCGGCAGCGACGCCTGCGGCCTGCCCGATGATCATAAAGACCGGCTCCATGCGCAGTGTCGAGTACGCCACATGGCTTGCCGAGAAGCAGACCGGCACAAGCAGGTTCTCCGCCTCTTGCTGGCGCGGAAGCAGCACGCGATAGGGAATCTCGTACGGCTTCACAGGCACTTCCATGTTGCCCTCGTTCTGCACCGTGCCGTCGTCCTGAACAAAGCGCTGGACGTTGTGTGAATCGCTGTTGTACGACCCCATGCCGATGCTGTCGGACTTGGTGCGCTCGGTCTGGATGTCCCGCTGAGACATCACGAAGTTGCCCACCATGCGCCGCGCCTCGCGGATGTAGAGTTGCGTCGGAAAATGGTTGTTGTCGGCGAACTCGTCAGCCGCCAGGCCGAACCTGTTCATCTCGGCCTGCAGGGTTGGTGGCACGGACGGGTCGTTGGCAAGGAAGTAGAACAGCCCCTTCGTGTAGTCACCGTGCTCCCGCCAGATCTCGGCGCGCCGGGCATACGAAGCGTTGGGATAATCCCAGCTTGCGCCTATGTAGTCGGTGGAGAACGGGCCACGGTTGTTGAAGTCCCACTTGTTGTTCGGCGCCTGGCCCGGCAGCATAATCTCGTTGAGGCGCGGCGGCCTGCCGTTCACCTTCGCGAACTCCGCCAGCCAGTGCGCCAGTAGCTTGTACCGCGCCGCCTCATAGCCGTCCGGCTTCGGGAACGGGACGCGGTTGGCCGGGTCATCGGAGAGGCACATCCGGAAGTTGTACGCCTGCACCTTGCGGTCGCCCGCGCCGATCTCGCCTCGCGGCTGGGAGCCGATCTCCGGCAGGAGCTTTCCGTTTGAGTCGCGGGCGCTTATGGGGAAATCGAACTGGTGGTTGCGGTCTTTCGGGCGCACCCCCGCCAGGGTCTCGCCGTACTTGTCCGTTCCCTCACGGCCCCAGGTGTAGCTTACACCCGCCTGCGCCATCAGATCGCCTTCGTACGAGCAGTCCACGAAGACCTTCGCCTCGAATACCGCCCCGTTCTCGGTGGTTATGCTCTGGATCCGACGCCACACCTTCCGCACGCCGCCCGTCTCTTTCAGCAGGTGATACTGATAGATGTCCACCCCCGCGTCGCGCGCCATCTCCCAGAAGACCTCTTCGGCGACGTGCGGCTCGAAGTACCAAGCTATCTCCTCGTGATAGCGCTTCCCGGCGCGCTGGAAGAACTCGCGCGACATGCCGCCGATCGTCTCCTTCCGCCCGAAGTCCGTGCGCGTGAGTCCGCCCGACACCACCCCGCCGATCCGCTTGCCCGGCGCGACAAGAGCGGTCCGCTGCCCCTGGCAGGCGGCGGCGCAGGCGGTGATGACAGCGGCGGGAGTACCGCCGTACACCACGACTCCATAGCGGTGCGGCTGTTGCCCGCCGGCGGACGGAAGGGTCATAAGCAAAATTCCAAGTGCAATGATTGTTGGTGCGGTCCTCACATGCAAACCTTGATCTGCCCAGTTTAGCTAAGTATATCACGCCGGCCACCAGCTTCGCAGGCTCGCGAATTCTTGCGAAATTAGTTGTTCACCCGGGGCCGATGGTATGTTACACTGTACGCAGGCCGTCTACAGGTTGGCGCAGCGGGACTGGCGAGGGGTGTGGAAACACGGCCGCCTTCGCCGCTTGCCGAGAGAGGGTTTCTCGCGCCGAGCCATCGGCGGATGGGCAGGGGTTGTGCTTCCCCGGGCTGCCGGGCAGTCCCGGAGGCGCAGTGCTTTGGAAGGCACTGGACTCACGATCTCGCAAAGTGAGGTGTACCGTGGTTCAATCAAATGCACGCCTGCGCCGCGAATTCACGGTTTCTCTTCTGGTTGCTTTCTTCTGCTTGGCTGTAGCCAGTTGCTGGGCGGCGGATGCGGATTCGGATGTCAGAGCGGCCGTTGACCAGATCAACGCAGCAATCAAGGCAAAGGGCGCAAAGTGGATTGCCGCGCCCACGGAACCGATGATGTTGCCCGCCGGTCAGCTCTGCGGGCTGGACGCCAAGGGCGAGCAGTTCTCGCCGGATTCGGGCGGGATCACCACGTCCGCCGAGGAGTTGGCGGATGATCCCCTTCCTGCCTTCTTCGACTGGCGCAACAAGGATGGCCACGACTGGACCACCTGCATCCAGGACCAGGGAGGCTGTGGCTCCTGTTATATCTTTGCCGCGTGCGCCGCAGCGGAAGGCGCGATGAAGATTCAGGCCGGCCCGAACGGATGGCAGGCCAGCCCCGATTTCTCCGAGCAGTTCATCATGTCGTGCCTCATCGGTGAAGGCACGGCATGCGCGGGTGGTGGCGTCTGGCCCATCTACGACCATCCTTATTGCCGACGGTGCCCCCGGGACACCTGTTTCCCCTATACGGGCAACGATGATCAACCCTGCTCCCACCGATGCCCGGACTGGGAGTCGCGGATCATGAAGATCGCCGGGTGGGCCAGAGTGGCCGGCACGGACTTCGCCACCATCTAGCAGAAAAAGCGGGCTATCATGACCTACGGCCCGGTCAGCACTGGCTTCGATGCTTACACCGATTTCAAGTCTTACTCTGGGGGCGTATACACCTACACATCGGGTGTGCTGGAGGGCGGACACGCGGTCGTCATCGTGGGCAGGGACGATTCCCAGCAGTGCTGGATCGCAAAGAACAGTTGGGGTACCAACTGGGGCGAGACAAAGAACTTCCAGCCGTTCACCTGGGGCGCGGGCAACGGCGGTTGGTTCCGCATCAAGTACAACGAGAACTGGTTCGGGACCTGCACGAAGTACGCTCTTGCCTCGCTTCCGAACCTGACCGACGTGACCCCTTCCGGCTGGACATCGCCCGTTGTGCCAAGGAACACGACCGGCGCAACGCCCACGAACTGCACGGTGGCCTCCACCCTGCCGGGCGGGAGCACCAGCACCTACGCCAACTTCTCGGTCCGCAACACGGGGACGGTTGCGGCGCCTGCCTTCCGCGTCGCCATTTCCGTCGATGGCGAAGAGCCTGTCACAAACTGGCTGGTGACGGGGCTCGCCGGGGGCATTACTCACAGCGCCAACAACATCGGGCCGTTCATGGTGCGCGGCGGCCGCCACACAATGGGCGCCTTCATAGACTCGGAGAACTCCGTCCCGGAGACGGACGAGTCCACCACCGCATCCCCGCGGAATGGAAAGAGGCTCGGTAGCTGTGTCCGTCTGGATTCCGGAACGGAGTCCGGAATGACGGAGGCGAGATGGCGTTACCCATTGCTCTTACTCCACGCCACGCCCCGGACGAGCGTGTTCCGGTGCTGGCAACCTCACAATACCACGCGACCGGACGCAAGTCAACCTTCGCCGCGGTGGGCCGGGCAGACGCCTGCCTCAGTTGTAAACAAACCATGCTGTCGCCCGGC
>JBPOJE010000054.1:0-21454 GCA_052033935.1 Armatimonadota bacterium | reverse complement strand
CCTGCCGCATCACATTAACTGACGCTATACTCCTCATCGGGTGCTCCTCTCGACTGGTTTGCAGTCACAGACTCTTTCGAGACAAGAGCACCCTCCGCCTTTTTACACACTACAAAACTACGCTACCAATCGCGTCGTGTGTCGTTGGTCTGAGACTATGTCATCCTTCTCCTCGGCGCTGCCCGCCTGTCTGCGTGTGGAAAGGCAGGCCCACGCTCGTTGTCCTCGGTTTTTACGCGTGGAGTTGCACATGCGAGGCGGTGTGCTTTCCTGGGGCGTTTCCCGGCCGCCTGCACTTCAGGAGAGAGACATCATGTCCCCGGACGGCAACCCGCAGAGCAGCTGCAGGTCGGTCGGCGCACTACCTAGCCGGACTTCTGAACAACCAGCCGATGGGTTTCTACCCGCCGAACACGCTGATTACGCAGGCACGAACGCGGGGGGTCATGATCCTGCCGCTCGACATCAACGAGAGCGAGTATTTTGCCGCGTCCACCGGCGAGACGATTCGCATCGGGTTCCGACAGGTGCGCGGGATGCCAGAAGAGCTGGGCCAGCGGATTCACGAAATGGCGCCGTTCGAGGACATCCGGGACTTCTGCCGCAAGTGCCGCCCCCCGATGAACACGCTGGAATCGCTGGTCGCGGCAGGGGCTTTCGACAGCCTGCACCCGAACAGGCGAGCGCTGCTCTGGCAGGCGGAGACAGCGTGGAAAGCGGGCGTGGCAGACGACGGGGCCGATCGGACACGGCGGCTTCTGGACCCCTGGCCTTCGCCTCCGCCGCTGCCGGACTTCAACGATATCGAGCGCCTGAGCATGGAGTACAGCGTGCTGTCGCTGAACCCCGGCCGTCACCTCGTATCACTCGCCCGAAATTTGACTCTCTTGGACTTTTGACAACCGCCGACATGGTCTGGATTCCGGGAGGGCAAAAGGTGAAGGTGGGCGGGCTGACCATCTGCCCGCACACGCCGCCCACAAGAAGCGGGAAGAAGGTTCTGTTCTTCTGCCTGGAGGACGAGTTCGGGCTGATTGATGTCACCTGCTTCGAGGATATCTATCGCGAAAACGGGTATCTGGCGTTTTCGGAGCCGGTCGTGATCGTGGAAGGGAAGCTGCAGAAGTACCGTCTGGGACGCTCGATTCTCGCGAGCGTGGTGAAGCGCGTCCCCCGGGCGCTTTCGCGCGATGAGGCCGTCACGAGCGCCCTGAAGCTGCCGGAGCCGAAGATACACTCCGCCGCCCGCTGACACGCAGGGCTTGCGGGGCACGGCGGCGAACAACTGGGCATGAACACTCTACGCCTGGCAGTCATACTGATAATCCTCTCCTCGATGTCCCACGCTGACGCAACGCGAGAGTACGGCGGCAAGTACACGCGCGAACGCATCGCCAACGTCCTTCGAAACTGCGAACGCTACGACTGGGCCCGAGCCGAGCGCGACAAGGCCGTGGCAAACGCGGCTCAGTGGGCGGCAAAGAGCGACGAAGAACTCTGGGCCTTGATTCCCGGCCAGGACCTTCCGCGCTGCATTGACACGAGCTGGAACTACAAACAGCAGCCGCACCAGATCGGATGCCCGAAATGCGGCAGCGCGATCTCCAAATTCGGGAACTATCCCTGGCAGATAGACTTCGACGGAAAGCCGTGGAAGATCACCTGCCCGAGTTGCGCATCGGTGTTCCCTACAAACGATTTCGGGAAGTACTACGAGAGCGCAATTGACGAGCGCGGACTGTTCAACCCCGCGAAAGGCGACAGGTCGCTACTGTTCAACGCCGTGCATCCGGACCCGGCGGACCCTCTTCACAAATATGGCGTGGACGATGGGTTCGGATACACCGACGACAACGGCCGCACGCACAAGTTCATCGGATTCTACGCGTGGAAGCACTGGCGGTGGATAGCCTACGCTATCAGTGACATCTCTCGGGCCTATCTCTACACGGGCGACAGGCTCTATGCGCGCAAGGCCGCCATCCTGCTCGACCGGATGGCCGACGTCTATCCGGACATGGACTGGAACCCCTACGCCGAACTGGGGTGGTTTCACTCGGACGGCGGATCGCGCAAGGGCAAGATTGAAGGCCGCATCTGGGAAACAGGCCGGATCAAGAGCCTCGCCGACTCCTACGACCGGATACTGAGCGGCACGGTTGATAACCCGGAGCTGTACGCGTTTCTGAAGCGGCAGTCGCAGAAGTACACACTCCCCCGCCCCAAAGGCACGCGGCAGGACTTCGTCTCGAACGTGGACGACAACATCCTGCGCTGTGGTGCGGAGGCGATTATGGCCGGGCGCATCTGGGGCAACGAGGGGATGCACGAGAGCGCGATGGCGGCATGCGCGATCGCACTGGACACCGAACCGGAAACATCAACTTGGCTGGACTGGGTGTTCTCGCCATCCGGCGGGCGCATACCAGGGACGATTGTGGGCAAGATTGACCGCGATGGATGCGGAGGGGAAGGGGCGCCAGGATACTCTCTCCTGTGGAACAGCGCGATTGGCGATCTTGCCACACGGATGGCACAGTATCCGGCGTACACCCGCAACAACATCCTGCGCGACTTCCCGCAGTTCGCGCGGGCTTACTCCGCGGCATGGCGGCTGTGCGTGTTGGGCATGGCGACGCCGAACATCGGGGATACGGGTTCGACGGGAGCGATCAGCAGAATGTCGTGCAGCCCGGCCGTCTTCGCTTCGGGGTATGATCTGGTCCGCGACGCGGATACCGCGAAGGCGGCCTACCAGACGAACGGCGATTCGGCGAAGGGACTGCGCGGCGACATCCTCTCCGCGGAACCCAGCGCTCTCGCCGCTGAGATCGTGGAGGCTGCAAAATCGGGCGAGACTTCAGAGGGCAGCCGCAACCTGGCGGGGTTCGGACTGGCGTCGCTGGAGTACGGACGAGGCGCGGACGGGCAGGCTCTGTGGATGTATTACGGCCGGATGGATCGTCACGGGCACGCGGACCGTCTCAACATCGGCCTTTATGCGTTTGGCGTTGATCTGGCCCCGGAGTTGGGCTACCCCGAGTTCGCCGCCGACTGGCCGCACCGCTCGGCGTGGTCGAACAACACCATCGCGCACAACACGGTGATCGTGGATGGGAAAGCGCAACAGACGAACCTCTCCGGGCATCCGAAGCTGTTCGCCGAACTTCCGGGCTTGCGCGCGCTTCGGGTGGAGAGCCGCGAAGTGTACCCGCAGGTGTCGCTCTATGACCGGAGTGTGCTTTTCGTGGAAGCCCCGAGCAGCGCTTACGGGGTGGACATATTCCGCGTGAAAGGTGGCAGCGACCACCTGCTCAGCTTCCACGGACCTCCGGGGCCTCTCGTGACACACGGCCTGAAGCTGGCAAGACAGGAGGCGGGAACGTATGCGGGCGAAGGCGTGAGCTACGGTGATATGGACGCAAGCCACCCGCTCGGTTACTCGTTCCTGTACAACGTCGAGCGCGATACCGCTCCACCCTCGCGCTGCACGTTCGACTGGAAGGCGGAGGCAGGATACCGCGGCGTGACTGAGGAGGATGACATCCACATGCGCCTGCACCTGCTCACGGCCTGTGACGATATTGCGCTGGCGGACGGCGACCCGCCCCAGAACAAGCCCGGCAACCCCAGGCGCATACGCTACGCCCTCGCCCACCGCGCGGGCACTGATCTTGAGAGCACGTTCGTTTCACTGATCGAGCCCTACCGGGGGCGGCCTGTCATTTATGCCGTTTCGAAGCTCGCAATCGTGAAGGGCCCGGCGAGCGCCATGGCACTGCGCGTGGCACTCAGTGACGGAAGCGTGGACTGCATTCTGAGCGCTCCTGAAGGCGAACGGATCGAGACAGCGGCGGGAATCACCCTCGACGGCGGTATCGGCTTCCTGCGCCTGAAGAACGGCCAGGTCGTACGCGCGGGTCTTTTCGGCAGCCGGGAGATTGCGTATCGCGATTTCCGGCTGACAGGGACGGCGGCGTTTACGGGCACGGTCATCAAGATGGACAGGGACATGCAGGGAGACGGACAGATATGGGTGCGCGGCGACATCCCTGACGCGGCCAGCATTGTGGGCAGGCAGATCATCATCGAAAATGACAGGACGCTGAATGCCTGCTACCGCATCAGCGGCGCGTGGCGCGAGGGAGACCTCTGGCGGATCTCCTGCGGGCCGGCCTCTTTCGTGCGGGGCTACCAGGACGCGTCGGATTATTCGAAAGGCTTTGTGTACAACTTCGAAGAGGGCGCGGCGTTCACGATTCCAGGCTTCACCGGCCACGAACGGGGCACCGGGGATCGCTAATCGCAAATCCTTTGGCTTTTCCGACCGCATACCGGTGCAAATGGCCGCCTATGTGTCTAGAATGGGCAGGACTGTCCATTCTAGACTGTCCACTTCGGAAGGAATCCCGTTAGCGTATGAAACCAGTGACTATCAACAGAGACGATTACTGCGACAAAGTTTATGCCTGCTGGCTTGGCAAGAACATCGGAGGAACCCTCGGCACTCCGCTCGAGGGCAACAAGGACACACACAACCTTACGTTCTTCGACCCCGTCCCTTCGAAAGCGCTGCCGAACGATGACCTAGATTTGCAGCTCGTCTGGCTGAAGATGCTCCAAGACCGCGGCATCCGGCCGCGCCTGTCGGATTTTGCCGATTACTGGCTGAAGCATCTTGCCCCCTACCCGTGGGATGAGTACGGGTTCTGCCTGCACAACCTGTCGCGGGGCCTGCGCCCGCCGATCAGTGGATGCTTCGAGAACGATTTTATTGACCAGATGGGGTCTCCCATCCGCAGCGAACTCTGGGCGTGCATCGCGCCGGGCAACCCGCAGCTTGCTGCGGAGATGGCGTGGAAGGACGCCGTTCTGGACCATGCGGGCGGAGAGGGTGTGTACGGCGAGATGTTCTTCGCGGCTCTGGAGAGCGCGGCGTTTGTCGAGAGCGACCCGATGAATCTTATTGACATCGGCTTGCAGATGATTCCGATTCACTCGGCTATCTCGCGCTCCGCCAGAGCCGCCGTCTGGTGCTACAACAACGAGGTTCCGTGGGCCGAGGCGCGTGAGCTGATTCTGCAACGCTACAAGCACGAACACCCCTGCAATGCTCCGCAGAACATCGGCTTCACGATTATCGGCTGGCTGTACGGCAAGGATTTCGGCGACAGACTGTGCCACGCAGTCAACTGCGGCTACGATACAGACTGCACGGGCGCGACACTCGGCTCGATTCTGGGGATTCTGGGCGGGACAGCGGGGATTCCCGAGAAGTGGAGTGAGCCGGTGGGTGACGGGATTGTTTTGCATCCGTTCACACGCGGTCTGACAGCGCCCGCAACAGTGGGCGAGTTGACGGAGCAGACCGTGGCTTTGGCTGACCTGGTGATGCAGGAGCGCTCGAACACGGTAGAGTTCGGCGACAAGACCAGTGTGAGCGGAAACAGGCTTGCCGGGCTTCGCCGGAGCGACCGCGCGCGCAAGATGCTGGAGCGGGACTTCCAGGCAGCGACCATGCCAGCGGGCAATGACGTGGAGATCACCCTCCACTACTACGGCGAGCCAGTGATACGGCCAAAGCTGCCGAAACTCGTGGGCGTCAGCGTGGAGCGCTCGGAGATGCCGATCTCAGCCAGGCTAGAACTCGTGACTCCGCGCGGATGGAAGGTGACCCTGGAAGGCAGCCAGGGCAACCAGGCGATGTTCTGCATTTCGGCGGATGACGTGCGCGACACGAATCAGGTCCGCATACGCTTCCAGTCGGACGGCGACTCGGGGCAGGCTGATTTCGTTTTCCTGGGCCCGGGTGAGGCAAAAGGGTATCGCCCGGCTCACTGGGTGCCGACCTGCTCGAAGTGCAACGCACGCGTGGAGGCCTGCATCTGCGGCTGACAAATGCCGCAAGGAACCTGTACCCGGACGAGGGAGTCATTTGACAGGGGACCCCGCGCCGTCTATAGTGGTGACACGATCGGCATTGCGTTGATCGTGCGCGCGGCACAGGGCCGCGCTTGAGGAGTTCGTGTTGGCGTTAAAACGTACAAACCTATACATCGCAGCCGCACTCGCAGCGCTGGCTGCCGTCGCGCTCTTGGGCGCATCGCGGATGTCCGCACAGCCGCCGCCAGGGGCCGTGCAGATCACGCCCGTTGCATCGCCCGTCCCGGCAGCCCCGACGGCAAACATGGCCGACCCGGATGCAAAGGTGCCTTTTTCCATGGCCCCGCACGGGCCGGTCAAGCGCATCAACAAGAGGACCGCAAGCGGCGGGAGCATCCCATATTACACATTCATCTCTAAGGGTAAGCGAACGTACTCCGTTGAGATTCCGGTCTCGATGGTGAAGGACGCGCGTAGCAAGGATGAGTGGGTAACGCTCTTCGCGTGCTACGGCTCGGACGCGCAGGGGCAGGCGGATGTGCGAGCGACCGGGAACGCCGGCTTTGACCCGTACTTCACTTGGGCGGCTCAGCGCGCCGCGACCCAGGCTCAGGCAGTCTCGCTTACTCATCAGAGGCTGAACAAGGTTGTAGCGATGGCCAACCAGTGGGCCGTTATCCACAGGCAGGCCAAGACGAACAACGACAAGCTGGAAGCGCAGGCGGCATGGGCTCGCATCGCGGTGGCCAAGTCGGACATGAGCAAGCTCCTGAAGCAGCTTGCATCCGAGAAGCTGAAGCTCGCGAACATCTACAAAGACAACGGCAGCTACGAGCAGGCGCGTCAGCAGTATCTGCAGATTGCTTCGCTCGATGTGCCACCCTACAGTAGGGAGGCGATTGCCAAGCTGCGGGTTATCGAGGGCGCGCAGCCGACGCCCGGTCAGTTCACGAGCGCTTCCGCGGTCGGGGCTGAGTGGATTCAGCAGAGCCAGCTTTTCCAGGCCGCCCAGAAAGCCACCACCACATCGCCCTGACCGGCGCGCCGGTGGATGCGGCCGGGTGAGATTTGAGCCCAGAGACACGAGCTGATCCGAAACCCCGCTTCCTATATGTCCCGAAGGAAGGGCCTCCGCAGCCCGACCTCCAGCGGGAGGAGTGGACGGCGGCACTTGCGGACGGCGAGGGTGTGGTGTGGCTTGACATCACGGACGGCGGTCAGGAAGCGAACGCAATCCTGAGCGGCCTCTTCACGTTTCATCCTCTTGCCATCGCCGATGCCCTCCAGCAGCAGCACGTCCCGCGAGTTGATGAATGGGACGACTACGTGTACTGCGTCATAGGCGAACTCTCGCTCGATATGGACGGAGCAATCTCCGTCCGGCACGGCGAACTGGATATGTTCCTGGGGCCGAACTACCTCGTGACCCTGCATGAGGGAGCGAGTTCCGCAGTGGACCATGTCTGGGAATCCACCAGCAAACACGGGCGACTGCCGCGGCACGGCCCGGATCATCTCATGTATGAGCTCATGACCAGTGTCACGAGCGGCTATATGACGATCATGGATGATCTGGACGCCGAGATAGACCGCTGCCAGGACAGCATCTTCGAGGATCCCTCAAAGGCCGTTCTGAACCGCTTCTTCGATCTGAAGCGGGCGCTGCTCGATATGCGCCGGATTCTGACGCCCACGCGGGAGCTTCTGAACAGGCTGGCGCGCGACGAGTACAGCCAGATTGACCACGCCGACCGTATCTACTTCCGTGACGTGTACGACCATCTCGTGCGGCTGGTGGACATCAACGAGAGCCTGCGGGACCTAGTGACCGGCACGATGGACATGTATCTGTCGGTTATCTCGAACCGCCTCAACGAGATCATGAAGGTGCTGACGATCTGGACGGTGCTGTTCATGCCGCTCACGTTCATCACGGGGTTCTTCGGGATGAACTTCTTCGGCGCGTCGTACGAGGTTCCGCTGGGGTTCCCGAAGCTGGCGCTCTTCGTTGTTTCGCTCGTCCTGATGCTGGGATCGGCGGCAGGGTTCTTCTGGTGGATGAAGCGGCGTGGCTGGTTGGACGACAGTATTCCGGAAAAGCCCAGGGGCTGAGCGCCCCCGGGCCGCGAAACCCGGAGGCGCGAACGGATGAGAAACAGCCTTGGCCAGACCGGTCAGCGCATGAGATGAAGCGCCGAGGGCACATCCGGCCCCGAATAGCGCACCGTGCGCGGCGCGACGATCTCGACGTTTTCGGCAGCACGGATCACATCCACGTGTGAGTTACGCACGTAGTCCACTTCCAGCGCGACAGGCGTTTCGACGACGTAAGGCTTCGCGTTCCCGGCTGCCCTGACGGCCTGCGCCGTTCCCTTGCGGATAAGCTCGCGCGCAGTCTGGGGCGGCAGGAACTTCGCCGCATACCGAGCCAGCCCTTCCTTGACGCAGGCTGTGATGAGCGATTCGCCCAGAAACTGTCGGGCTTCGGTGACCGCGGCGAGATCGCCGCTGACGAACGTGACAGGAACGCCGAAGCTGCCCGCATACGCGGCCATGAGGCCGATCTCGCCGGTTTCGCGTCCGTTGAGACGGGCCTTGTGCCATCGCTCGCCCGACCAGGTGTGCTCCAGAACGGCACGCGGAGTGCCAGACATCGCGTGCATCCCCACCATCAGCATGCAGTCGTAGCTCCCGTCGAGCTGTGCGATATACCAGTCGCGCGGGCTGCCTTCGATATAGCGCGCGCCTTCGTGCAGATCGTGATAGACGAGGTTGTACATACCATTCGTGCCGTGGCCGTCCGCCACGACGACTTCGGTGGCGCCTCCGTCCAGCGCGCCCTGAACCGCGGCATTCACGTCCTGAGTCATCCATCGGCGCGCCATCTCGTATTCAGTAGTGCCGCCCGTCGTGTGCGCCTCGAGGCAGATGCCCGAGATGCCTTCCATGTCAACCAGAATAAAGACCTTCACGATTTGTTCTCCCTGAGGGCGCGCAGGCGAGACGCCCGTATTGAGTGTAGCCTGCCATAATGTCGCGGCCGGTGATGCGCACAGTGACGCCCTCCATGCCGGTTATGATATACACATTCAATGCTTGCCGGAAGACGCCGCGTGAGTCTCGGACGCAATGAGGCGATCCAGTTGCTGCCGGACTCGGGACATGACGCCCCGCGAGTCCTCTCGCAGAAGCGGCGCGTCACCAAAGCTGATAAGTTGCCTCACGCCCGCCACCGCGCTCGTGACGAACGCGGCTTCGGCGGAGGAGAGAGCCTCGGGCTGATAGCTGCCCTCCAGCACGCGGATCCCGGCAGCGGCGGCAGACTCGACTACCGCTTCGCGGGTGACGCCGGGGAGCGCGCCGCATTCAACCGCCGGAGTGAAGAGCTCTCCGTTCGCAATCCAGAAGAGGTTGCTCGAGCTGGCCTCGACGAGGTGCCCGGAGTTGTTGACCAGGATCGCCTCGTCATAGCCCAGCGCCTCCGCCTCGCGCAACGCAAGGATGTGCGGCAGCCAGTTGCAGGTCACGACATCGGCAAAAGGCGAGGTCGCGTCACGCATCACGGACGAGAGGACCGCACGACCGGCTTCAGCGGGACTCTCGGGGGCAAGCTGGGCCAGAACAACGACTTCCGCCGGTGCGATGGACGACGGCTGCAGCAGTCCGCTGCCCCGCGACACTGTTATCCTGAACACCACGTCCTTCGAACCGATACGGCCGAACACGTCCTGCAGCGCTTCGAGCGCATTCGCCAACCCATCGCCTGTATCGAGCCCGAGAACATCCATGCCCCTGTGCATGCGCGACAGATGGCGCTCGAGCCGGAAGAACCTGCCGGCTCTACTCCTGAACGTCTCGAACACTCCGTCCCCGTACAGGTACGCTCTGTTGGCCGGCAGAATAAGCGGCCGGTCAGCAGTGTGCCATTTTCCGTTTATCCAGCAGTATCTAGCCACGGATTGAGATCAGCACTTCCCTTACTCTTCGCCTGAGCGGCATATCCCGCGTCTGCTCCAGTATAAGCCCTGCGGGCGCATAGCTCAAGGCCTCGGGCAAACTCAGGCGCAAATCGGGCTACTGCCACTTCTCGCGCGAAGGTTCGAACTCGGTCCGACCGCCGGACAGACGCTTCGTGACGCTGGCCCCGTCCTTCTGACGCCGCACTGTCACAGTTTCGGCGCGCACTTCGAACGTGTACAGCTCTCCGCCATAGGTGACATTGCGGCAACGCACCCATTGGATGCTCGATGGCAAGCGGGGATGAATGACAAGCCCGCACGCGGAAGGTTCCAGCCCCATGATCCCGTGGAGCATGAAGCAAGGCACCAGCCCGCTCTCCGGGAATTCCCCTTCGACTCCCACCGAGCCAGCGGCGCCTCCGGGTCCGCCCTGGGTTTTCTCGCCGCGATACAGTGGACTGCCGCCCGAGAGCCGGTCGGGCTCAGCGTAACGATCGAGAATGGCCCGGTAGCGAGCCAACGCGTTGTCCGGGCCGAGGTAGCTGAGGCGGGCCATCAGATCGTAGAAAGAGACATACAGAATGGCGCCGCCAGTCTGGCACTGCCCATCGAACTCGGTACCCGGCCAGCCGAAGAACCACCAGGACGGCTTCGGTATCTGCGGGTCGCTCTTGCGCGGGTTGTGGATGGCAAGCGAACGGGGTGCCAAAACCTAGCGGGAGTACATATCCGCCTTGCCGGACGAGGTGACGGCTGTCTCCAGCCACCGGAACATCCGCTTCGCCTGAGAAGCGGTGAGTATGTCACGGGACGCTGCTTCGAGGTTCACGAAGCTGAACCCGTAGTCGTGAAGGTTGCCGTGGACATCCTCGCATCCCGCGAAACGGTTCTCCTTCTCCAGCCAAAACGTGCTGCGGAAGGTGGAGCGGGCCTTGGTAGCGAGCGCATGGTATTCCTGTGGAGAGCGCGCCTTCGTTACGTCTGGCGCTTTGATGCCACGCAGGGCGGCGTACTCCTCAATGCCCGCCATCGCGTCGAGCGACGCTATGAAGTAGATGTTCGCGAAGGCGTCCTTGTGCCCGAAGGGCAGGATGTCCCAGTAGTTGCTGCCTATGCCTCCATCCTCTCCCGTGTGCCCTTTAGCGTTGGTGATTAAGAATGCCGCCTTCGCCCTGAAGCTGCTTGAGCTGATACTCCATGGCGCTTCGGAGGCGGGGCAACGCCTGTGCGGTGAACTCGTCGTCGCGCGTCCACGAGATGAGACGCCACGCCCCCAGAATGAAGCAGGCGTTGGTGGTGAAGTGGCGGGTATCGTAGTCGTTCAGCCCGTCGCCGTCCGCGTCCGCCATCGGAAACGGCCAGCCGATCTCGCGGCCCCAGGTGTACACGTAGCCTTCCGGCGTCATCCTGTATCCCCGGGCGATCTGATCTTTCACCGTGGAGTTGAGCGGGCTGGCTGTCCAGGAGAGAATCTGCCCCTGCCACTCCTTCCAATCGGGGTGTGTGCCAACGCCGTAGTTGGCGCCGTGGCTCAGATAGAACTCGTTGGTGAGACGGGCGAGGCGGGCATCGGAGCACTCGAACACAGGCGCCCAGGAAGGCGGCTCTTTCGAGACCGGGCGGACAGTCAGCTTCATGCCCGGTGCCCCACCCTTCCAGAGCAGACGGCCCTCTTGTTCAGCGGACCAGTTGAACTTCGCGCCGCGGCTGAAGTCCACGACCAGTTCGCAGTTGTCGAATGCGCGAAGAACGAGCTGGTCGCAGGGCAGCATGGCTGTGGAATGCGGGCGGCGCTTGAGCTGGTTGAAGAAGATCCACTGCCCGCTGGAGTTCCAGCAGGCGTCGAAGGGAGACGGCGTGAGGTCATAGCCCGTCCGCTCCCACGCCGTCTGGAACGAAGCCTCCGGAAACGCCGCGGCTGGGTCTTCGGCGGCAAAGCTGATGCCAAGCGTAGCGCCATCGAGCCTGTACGACAGACTGGCCTGCACGGGCCTGCGTCCGCTGAAGCGGTAGTTCAGGTTCGCCGCGACAGGTTTGCCGTCCGCGAACGAATCCCCTGCGCGCGGCGCAGCGGTATCTCCCCACACGCCGATCTCTTTGTGCGGATCGCTCATTTCGAGGTAGTACGTTCCGGGCGGCTGGGGTTCGAGTTCGAGTTCCATCCACGTGTTGTCAGGGTGGTTCGTGACGCGGCGCTGGGCGACGAGGGCGCCGAGCTTGAAGCCTTCGGCAGTCTTCTCCGCGCGGAAGAGCTTCAGAGTCGCCCCGGCATCCGAATGGTTCCACGTGGGAACGCGCAAGCCCGCGGCCGTCATCTCCTCGATTGGCGACGTGAAGAGAACACCCAGCGTGTGACCGGGCTTCAGCCGGAACGGGTTGTTCGACTGAGAGCGCCCATCCATGGCGGCAACCTTCACGCTGCCGGCAAAGGAGCGCCCGGACGAGGGCGCCGCCTGGAGGCTCATGCTCAAGCCGACGCCGAATGCGAGGTTGGTGAGCAAAGGCTTGCCGAACTCACCCTTACCGCCGGGGTCAACAGAGAGCGCGGATAGGACGGGGCCATCGAAGTCCAGCTTTAGATAACCGTTCTTGACGGTATCCGCGGAGCCAAGCGCGGCCACGCAGAGAAGCAGTGGGACCAGCAGAACGGAAGCACAAACAGGTATGTTCGGCATTGGGACCAGAATCCTAATCTTCAGGCAAACACCCGGGGCACTCGCGCAGCGACGCCACAGGTCAGCTCGTAGGGGATCGTGTCAATGGCGGCTGCGACATCTTCGAGACGCAGGACCGCACCGCCCTGCCGCCCCCAGAAAACGGCCTCGTCACCGCATGCCGCTTCCGGAACGTCCGTCACATCCAGCATCACCGCATCCATGCAGACCCGCCCGGCGACGGGCACGGGCACCCCTCGCACAAGGGCGAAACCTCTGTTCGAGAGCGCCCTCGGCAGCCCGTCTCCGTAGCCAATGCTGACGGTGGCGATGCGGCTCTGGCGCCGCGCAGTCCACGTCCGCCCGTAGCTGACGGTTGTCCCAGAGGCCACGGTCTTGATAAACACGATGCATGCCGAGAGTGTCATGACAGATTCAAGCGACGCCGTGCGCACGGCTTCGGGTGAGGGAAACGCGCCGTAGAGCATGATCCCCGGCCTGATCGCATCAAAGCGCGCTTCAGGGAGCCCCAGGATCGCGCCGCTGTTCGCTGCGTGCAGGAGCAGGGGATGCCCGAGGGCTTCCGAAAGCTGATCGCGCAGGCCAGGCAGAAGCGCTGCCTGCGCGCGGGCAAACGTCAGGTCGGCGTCATCGGACGACGGAAAGTGGGTCATAAGCCCGGCGACATCAAGCCCCGGCATTGCCGCGATCTCACGCGCGGCGGCAAGAACATCAGTAGGCGGCATTCCCACGCGCCCCATGCCCATGTCCACCTTGAGATGCACCCTCACGCGGTGCCCCGTTCGCACCGCCTCGCGGCTGAGCAGCGAGGCCGAGGCGACATCAACAAGGGCTGTCTCGAACCCGCCGGCAACAATGCCGGCGGCATCCTCCGGATGAAACGCCCCGAGGTGCAGCACCGGACGCCCTTCAGCCAGCGGAGCGATCTGTTCGGCTTCGGCGACGGTTGCCACGCAGAAACCGTCCGCGCCGGGCAAGGCTCGGACGGCCTCCACAGCGCCGTGCCCGTACGCGTCCGCCCTTCACCGCAGGCCAGACGCGCACGCCTCCGCCAACGAGCCTCCGGACCTCGGCGAAGTTGCGCCGAAGCGCGCCGAGGTCCACAAGGGCCTTCGCTCTGTGCGCAGCGGAAGGTATCAAGCAGATTCCGCCGCCTGCTTCAGCTCGTCGCGATGCGCATGGAGCTTGGCCACGGCCTCGACGATGGAGTCCATGTCGGACCGGTCGCCGGTCAGCATCGGCTGCGTGAACCAGACCCCCTCGCTCGCCGAAGCGTGCTCGGCAACCGGGCACGAGACCGTGCTGTAGTCCACAACACGCTCCACGTGCTTGCAGGCAAACGGACATTCGGAGGTGCGCGCGCGGCTGAAGACGGCCTCTCTATAGAGCGGGACATAGCCGCCGGAGCATGGAATCCCCTCGGCCGCGAGCGCCTTCAGGAACAGACCGCGATCCACACCGCCGAAAGCCTCGGCGTTGTATCGCAAGATGAAGATATGATACGCATGCGAGGTCACCTTCTCCGAGCGCTTCTGTGGAGACACGCCCGGAATCTGGGAGAGCTTCTCGGCGAGATAGCACGCGTTTGCGTCACGGACCTTCATCTGATCGTGAAGCCGCCCCATCTGCGCGAGCAGAATCGCTGCCTGCCACTCGGTCATGCGGAAATTGCCGCCCAGGTTCGGGTGCTCATACCAGCGCCCGCCAGGGATGCGGCCCACGTTGTGGATGCTCCAGCAGCGGTCGTACACTTCCTGGTCGTTTGTGACAATGATGCCGCCCTCGCCAGATGTCATGTTCTTGCTGGACTGAAAGCTGAAGCACCCGGCCGTGCCGATGGACCCGACGCGCTGCCCGGCCCACTCGGCGCCGTGTGCCTGCGCACTGTCCTCAATTACGGCCAGCTTGTGCCTGTTTGCGATGTCGAGGATAGCATCCATATCGCAGGGCATTCCGCCGATGTGCACCGCCATGATGGCCTTCGTCTTGGGCGTGATTGCTTCTTCGATCTTCGATGGGTCGAGCGTGTAGGTCTCGGGGTCAATATCCACGAAAACCGGGATGGCCTGATTCAGGAGTATCGCGGTCGCGGACGCAATGAAGGTGTAGGGCGGCAGGATGACCTCGTCGCCGATGGAAATGCCCAGAGCCCGGATCGCGATTTCGAGCGCGGCGGTGCCGTTAGTGCAGGTCACGCCGTACGCGCACTGATGAAGCGCCGCGAACTGCTCCTCAAACCGCGGCACAACGCGCTGCTCCACTCCGCCCCACTGCCCGCTTTCGAGCACATCGAGAATCGCCTTGCGCTCCGCTTCACCGTGAACCGGCCAGCGCGGGAATGCCCTTTCGCGAACTTTCGGTCCGCCATTGATTGCCAGATGAGCCATTGACGCCGTCGTCCTTTCTTTCCGAGCCGTTCCGGCCGGGTCTAAACCGAGTGTAACGCCCCCGCGCCACCCCTGTCAACGCACGGCGAAGCTCGAAGGCACTGTATCAGCGGCGGGAACATGGTAAACTGGTGGGCGCCGGGATGGAGGCATCCGCCCCGAAGAAAGGAATCGCTTATGTTCTGGTCCTATCTGCTCCACCTGAGCTACAACATGTGGATAGACCGCCCGTCGCCCGAGCTGGTCTATGCGCACCACAATGCACTGCCGTACATGCGGTTCGACGAGCCGCTCTACAACGACCTGCTGAAGGCGATGTCGGACGGCGGAGTCAACATGCTGCTGTTCGACCTCGGCGACGCCGTGCGCTACGAAAGCCATCCCGAGATTGCAATCGAGAACGCCTGGACGGTGGAACGGCTGAAAGAGGAGCTGGCGCGATGCCGGGCGATGGGACTGGAGCCCATTCCCAAGCTCAACTTCTCGGCCGCCCACGACGCCTGGCTCGGCCCGTATTCGCGCATGCTCTCGACTCCCGTTTACTACGAAGTGTGCCGGGACCTTATCGCCGAGGTGAGCGCCATCTTCGACACACCCCGATACTTCCACATCGGAATGGACGAGGAGACCTTCCCGCATCAGAAGCACTGGGCCTACGCTGTGGTGAGGCAGTGGGAGCTCTGGTGGCACGACTTCCAGCTTCTGGTTGACGCGGTGGAGAAGGCAGGCACGAGGGCATGGATATGGTCGGACTATGTGTGGAACCACCCCGAATTGTTCTACGAAAAGATGCCTAAATCGGTGTTGCAGAGTAACTGGTTCTACGACGAGCATCTTGACCCCAAAGCCCCGATGGTGAAGCCGTACATCGAGATGGATCAGCACGGTTACGACCAGACGCCGACCGGCAGCAACCACTCGAACGATGTTAACTTCGAGAACACGGTTCGCTTCGCAAAGGAGCGCTTAGCGCCAGAGCGGCTGCTCGGTTTCATGCAGACACCGTGGCGCATCACGCTCGAAGAGATGCGGCAGCGGCACATGAACGCGATTGACCAGGTGACTCGTGCGCGGCGCTGGTTCGAAAAGTAACGCGCCATCTAGCGGGCGGGAGGGAATACCGGATTCGTGCGGAAGTGATAATATAGGTGGCTGAGGATTATCAGTCAATCCAGAATCATCGAAAAGAAGGCACACGTATGAACACACTTTCAGCAACTATCGGCCGTCGCGTGACGGTGGGCTTGATCGGGTCACTCGCCGGACTCGCGCTTGCCGCCTCGGCCACCAACAGCGCAGGCCTTAAGGCATCAACCGGCGGCCGGATTCCCGACAGCGTGGCGCAGAATGCCATCGTCCTCTTCGGCGGCAAGGCCGAGGATGTAGCGGCCAACTGGCTGAAGCGCGGATCGAACCAGAACGCGGCCTGGAAGGTCGTAAAGGGCGCGATGGTCGTCAGCGGCGGAGACATCGTCAGCAAGCAGAAGTTCACCGACTGCCTGCTGCACGTCGAGTTTAAGGTTCCCTACATGCCGGATGCGAAGGGACAGGGACGCGGCAACAGCGGAGTCTTTCTACAGGGGCGCTACGAGGTTCAGGTGCTGGACTCGTACGGTCTTGACGAGGTAGGCTCGGGCGACTGCGGCGGCATCTACAGTAAGGGCGCGCCGCTGCTGAAAGCGTACAAGAAGCCTCGCGAGTGGCAGAGCTACGACATCGTGTTTCGGGCGCCGCGCTTCGATTCGGACAAGAAGCTCACCGAGCACGCCCGCATAACGGTGTTTCTGAACGGCACACCGATCCAGAACAACTTCGAGATAGATGGCCCGACGTGGGGCGAGAACTTCGGGGAGATCTGGGAGCCGGGTCCGATCGTTCTCCAGGACCATGGCAACCCGTGCGAGTTCCGCAACGTGTGGGTACTGCCGCTGCCGGAGCAGGGCGCGCAGCGCTACTGAGGGTTTGAGACTCCGCATCCGGGGCAGTGCCCACCGCGGTCCCGGATGCCGGAGCACCGGCTCACAGTATTAGGACGCGAGTCTGTTGGGACGCCCACAAGGGGCTATACTACGCCGCTCATGCTGCCGAGGACTTAGGCAAGCAGGTGCTAGAGAGTGCGCCCGACAGCCTGCGCCACCGAGCGCAGGGAATCCACCAGTTCGCTGAACTTCTCGGGCCTCAGCGACTGCATTCCATCGCTCTTGGCGCGCTGGGGATCGCCGTGAACCTCCACCATCACGCCATCGGCCCCGCTGGCAATGGCCGCCCTTGCAATGGGGCCCACGTATTTCCAATCGCCAGTCGAATGGCTGGGGTCCAGGATGACCGGCAGATGCGTCCAACTCTTGAGAACCGGCACGGCGTTGATGTCGGTTGTGTTGCGCGTGGAGTCCTCGAACGTGGTGATTCCCCGTTCGCAGAGAATCACGTTGGGGTTGCCTTCGCTGAGGATATATTCGGCGCTCATCAGCAGGTCTTTGATCTTTGACCCCATACCGCGTTTGAGCAGAACGGCCTTCCCCGAGCTTCCGCACGCCTTGAGCAGTGTGTAGTTCTGCATGTTGCGCGCGCCGATCTGGAGGACGTCGGCATACTGCTCGACTAGCGCCACCTCGTGAGTGTCCATCACTTCGGTCACGACGGGCAGGCCGGTTTCCTCGCGTGCCCGCGCCAGAATCTTGAGGCCCTTCTCACCCAAACCCTGAAAGCTGTACGGCGATGAGCGCGGCTTGAAGGCACCACCCCGCAGCAGAACGGCACCCATCTCTTTGATCTGCCGGGCGACGCCGAGCGTCTGCTCCTCGCTCTCGACGCTGCAGGGGCCGGCGATTACCGTGACCCGCTGATCGCCCACAGGCACGCCGTTCACGTCCACCACAGTAGCGTCCGGGTGATAGGTGCGCGACGCGAGCTTCCAGAGGTCCGAGATCAGCTCGACCCGGGCGACCCCCGGGAACATGGAGAAATGCTCGATTAGCTCGGCTTTGGTGACGTTCATCTCGCCGAGCACGGCGATTACCTTGCGCTCGACGCCCGGGTTGATGAACGGGCGAAGCCCCAGCCGCCCAATCTCTTCGTTGACTTCGCTGACTTCCCCGGCGCTCGCGCCGGGATCCATGATTATGATCAACTAGCCCATCCTACCTACGGCGATACCGCTACGCTGACCCGTGATGGCCGGATGACCTCCGAGTCCATCGTGTAGCCCTTCTGCAACTCATCAACAACCGTGTTGTCCGGATGCTCGCTGTCCTCCACCCGCATCACGGCCTCATGCATGGCCGGGTCGAACTGCTGGCCGACCGCCTCAATAGGGCGAACACCCTCCCCTTCCAGCATCTCCGCGAGCTTGCGCACCGTGAGGTCTAGCCCTTCGTGGAGGGCGTCAAAATCCTGGGATTTCGCGGCGGACTCGAGCGCCCGTTCGAAGTCATCCACAATAGCGAGTAGTTTCAGAACCAGCTCGCGGGAAGCGAACTGCCTCACGGCGTCCTGACGCTCGGTCTCCCGCCGACGGAAGTTGCGAAACTCCGCCAGCGCCCGCAGGTGCAGGTCGTGCTCGTGGTCAGCGCGCGCAGTTGCGTCTTCGAGCGCGGCTTTCAGCGCCTCGATGTCCTCCGCGGCAACCTCTTCGGCCGCTTCCGGCTGCACGGTCTCTTCCTGCTGTCCAGAATCGTCCGATCCGTCGGTTATCTTCACCCGATGCTTGCTCATAAACCCTTCAAACTCCGCCATCCACGTTCGAGACGCCCTCTTCGCCCGGGACATCCTTCATTCGAACGATGGTGTTAATCCTGAGAACCGCCTCGGCCACCTCTCCCGCCGTCGCAATCGCGCGCGTCCGCACCCCCACAGGGTCGAGCACGCCAAGCGCCAGCATATCCACCGCCTCGCCGCTGTCGCAGTCTATCCCGATGCTGCACGAATGCGCGCGTTCCTGCGCAGCCGAGGCCTGCTCCACTTTCTCGAGAGGATTGTACCCCGCGTTGGCGGCAATCTGCGCGAGCGGCTTGCTGAGCGCTTCGCGCACGCAATCCAGACCGTAAGCCGCCATTCCTGAAACCTGAGCCCGGATGGCGTCAAGCGATCTGGCCCCGGCGAGTTCCACCGAGCCACCGCCCGGCGCAAGCCCGGTGCGAAGCGCGGACTGAAGCGCCCCGCACGCGTCTTCGGCAATCCGCCGCGTCTCCTCGGCCACCTCGCGCGTGCCCGCGCCCACCAGCACCGTGGCGGCAGGCTCGCCCGCACCCCCCTTAATGAGAACGTGTCCCCGACGGCTGTCGGTTTCCACGGATACGGCTTTTCCGAACGCGTCAACGGGAACAGGCCCGTCCAGCAGCGCCTGCCTCTTGAGCACCCGCGCGCCCGTATGTCCGGCAAGCCGTGCGATGTCGCTAACTCCTACCCGCCGCAGCACGATGCACCCGGCCTCGGTGAGCGCCTGTTCCGCGAGATCGTGCACGCCCTTCTGCACAACCACAAGACCGACGCCTGTCGCCGCCAAAGCGACCACGCTCGCCTTGAAACGCTCAAGATTCTGAACGTAAACAGAGAAGCCCCGCTCGGTCGTAAGCGCCTCAGCCTCAACGGCCTCCGGTTCGAGGGCGTCACTGATGACCAGGCAGGTCACGTTCGAGAGCTCTTCGGGCATCTGACGGTTCAGCCGACCCCGCGCCAGCACTATGCCGGCAAAGCTTTCTGTCCACCCGCCCGGAGCGAGCACGAGTGACTGCCGCAGGTCGAAGCCCGGCTCGATAAGACGTTCCCCCCCCAGAACCGCCGCAGCATTCAAAACGGTGCGCGCAATCTGCTCTTCTCCGCGCGCGGCGACCCTGACGGCGGACTCCAGCGCCGCGTCCTCGATGCTTTCGCACCGGATGGCGCGGGACTCGACGAACTCGACTGCCGCCGCTATGCCGCACCGCAGCCCTTCAATGAGCATCGAGACCGGCACGCCGCGCAGCACGTGGCTCTGCCCCTCAGAGATGAGCGCAGCGGCGAGCACGGCGGTTGTTGTGGTGCCGTCGCCGACCTCCTCGTCCTGTGACCGCGCAGCGCGCACAAGAATGCGGGCGGCGGGGTGCGAGGCATCAATGCGCGAAAGGATGGTGCTGCCGTCGTTGGTGACAGTCACATCACCGCCCCTGTCCACGAGCATGCAGTTGAGGCCCTTCGGGCCGAGAGTGGACTCGACGGCGGAGGCAACCGCACGGATAGCCGCCGCATTGGAAATCAGGGCCGAGTAGCGGGGATCCGGCTCCCGCGAGGAAGGATGTCCGGCGCTGTCGTTGGGTGGCATCAGGACGGCAGGATGTCGGACAGTGCGGTGGACAGACTGCGCGCGACGTAATCCACAGCGGCCGTCACCCGCGCATAGTCCATGCGGGTGGGACCGCAGACTCCAATGCCTCCTCCAACGCCGCTTCGGGCAGCATACTCCACGGCCACCAGGCTACATTCGCGCAACGGCTCAAGCGGGTTCTCGTGGCCGATGACGGCCTGCGGCCGAGGCCCGACAGCCGCGGCCTCCAGAACCCGCGCAAGGGTCTTATGCTCCTCGAGCACGGCGAGTACAAGCTCCATGGCCGGATTCTCGCGGAACTCGGGCTGCCGAGCGAAGCAGCTTGTACCATCAACAAATAGCTCCGGGCTCGCGACATCCACGGCGATCTGCTTCAGCACGTCGAGCATGGCGCGCGCTAGACTGCTTATCTGGGCTTCTGGAAGCTGCCCGTCCCCCAGGTTCAGGGCGCTGATATTCTCGTGAGACTTGCCGGTAACCCAAGGCGCGATCATTCGCATGGCCCTCTCGATATAGGAGGCCGCGCAGCGCCACTGCAGAAGTGAGTGGCGAATCTGCCCGTTTGACCAGAGGGTCATAATGACAACTCTGTCAGACGAGACACGCCGCACGTCGAGCCACTGGAGCGAGACCGTCTCCGCCGACGGCACGGTCGCCATGGCCACCAGATTCGTGATAGCCGACAGCACGCGGCAGGTGGCGGCCATAAGGTCGTCCACAGCGGAATGCACGCGGAAATGCTCGGTCTCCTCGGCCTGACGCGGCAGCGGCCATGTCTCGCGTGGCATCAGGCGATCAACGTAGAAGCGGTAGCCCTTGTCCGACGGGATACGCCCGGCGCTGGTGTGAGGCTGGCGGAGATAACCCATCTCGGATATCTCGGCCATTTCGTTGCGGATGGTGGCGGACTTCACTCCGAGATCGCAAAAGCAGGTGACCTGTTCGGAGGCGACTGGCCCGGCGGTGCGCACGTGCGCGTGAATGACGGCGGCCAGTATCTTCTGTTTGCGTTCATCCAGAATCATATAAGCAGGACCGCTGGGCTGGGTAAGGCAGAGCAGAATCCGAAGGACCTCCCCCTGTGCCCTGGACACACCGATTCTAGCAGTCTCACCCTTCGAGTGTCAACAATCCGAATTGCCTCCCGAGTAATCGTACTGAAAACGAGTCGCTGCCTCGGAAAGGAATCGTACCGAGAAGCCGAACTGCTCCGGCAAACACAGGAGTATTCGGTTGGATCAACACGGT
>JBPOJE010000034.1:0-55351 GCA_052033935.1 Armatimonadota bacterium | reverse complement strand
TGGTTCGGCTACGACCTGTTGATCAATCAGCGGGTCGTTGATGCCCGGACGACCACCGTAATGCGCTGGGACGGCGGGAAGTGGGTTGAGGCCGCGACAGTTCCGTACCGGTACAGCGGCAAGCGGTTGGAACTTGCGATTCCGCGGTCCGTCCTCGGGCTCGAAAGCGACGGCTTCACGTTCGATTTCAAGTGGGCGGATAATCCGCAGGATCTTAAGGACCCGATATCGCTGTGCACCGACGGCGACAGCGCCCCGAACCGGCGCTTCAACTACCGCTGCATCTGGAAACCGTGACTGTTTGATGCGTTGATGTGCGGGCATCTCCGCTGCCCGCACTGCGTCCGGGGGGAGTCCGGGACGGGCACGGGCACCGCACGACCCTGGCGTTGTCCGCGGCGCTCCGCGTCATCACCTCGCCGGTCTTTCTAGTCCGCCGCCAAGCGGTACACGTGGACGTCGAGCGGCTTGAAATCATCCTTCCACGATCCGCCCGCGACGCCCACCGAGCGCTTCTCGAACAGCACTTCGGCCGTCTTCGCCTTCAGCGCCTTCGGCAGGGTGAAGCGCGCGGAGCAGCTTTGCGGGTTTCTGTTCACGGCGAACACATACCACTGCCCCGCAACGCGCTTCAACATCGTATCGAGCGGGGCGTCCGTGGGCGCGGTCTTCAGCACGCCCGTCACACTGGGAGTCAGCAGCGCGGGAGTGAGGGTACGCATCTCCCCGGCGAGCTTCTTCATATAGGCCCAGTGCTCGGGGTAGTCCAGAATGCTGTAGCGCGAACCGAGAAACGCCCAGTAGATGATCCCCTTCGCTTCGTTCACGAGTGCGAGATAGGTCATGCAGCGTTCCTCGGTGTCCGTCGGGCGATGCACGCCTTCTACCAGAAACTTGCCGTCCCTCCAGATGCTCCAGTCGAACGCCTGCGGGATCACCCACACCGGCTTGTCCTTCTCCACTGCCGCAACCGCGCCTGCCGTCACCTTGCCCACAGTGTCCGCGGGCGCATGAGGGATGGGGTAGGGGTCCACCCACATAATGTCCGTGCCGTCTCTGTAGAGCCCCGCCGCCGTCGGTGACATCGTCACCATCGAGCAGGGGTGCTGCGGGTCGGTCTCCTTCACGAGGCGGTACAGGTCCTCAGCTACGTCCGCCGAGGCCTTGCCGATGCCTTCCGGCTCGTCCACGATGTACCATCCCAGAAGCGCCGGGTGACTCATCCGCGCCTTTACGTCGGCGATCATCTGCTCCCGCGTCTCATCGCCCTCTCGGACGCTGACAGGCACCGTTGGATACACAAACGCCTTCAGCCCCGACTGCGCCGCGGCGTCCATCAGCGGCAGAAGAGCGCTGTTCGTGTACGCATAGAAGATCGTCGTGTTGAAGCCCGCCTGCGCGGCTTCCTTCTGCAGCCCCACATGGTTCTTCCCGCCCTTGTCCTGAATGGTGTACATCCCCACGGGGAAGAACGGCTTGCCGCCCACCGTCAGGAACCCATGCTTGTCGAAGCCCACTTTCGGTTTCGGCTCGTAGGGGTAGGGGCGGCTGAAGCTGGTTTGGCTGACCCCGCCCGCGGCGGACACCGTCGCCTTCACGAGATACCTGCCCGCCGGGAGTCCGTCCGCCTTGAAGCTGACAAGCGCCGATCCTGACTCGGGCGCTTTGATCTGCTTCTCTGCCAGCAACTTCGTGCCGCTGCGGTCCAGAAGCACCACGCGCAGGGTCGCGCCCGGTCTCTGCCCGTCCGGCAGGTTCACGGATACCTCCGCCTCGATGCGCCTGTAGAGCATCGCGTACAGTTTCTCCTGAATCTCCACCGTTCGCACGGCCCGAAAGACCCGGTGCAGCATCCCGAGCTGCTTGCCCGAATCCGCGTCCTCCAACTCCAGCGTCAGCAGGTACTGCCCCGGCTTTTCGAGGTTCAGCGGGATGACCTGCGCCGTGTTCCTGCCCGGCGCGGCCTGCAGATCGCCGCTCTTGCCGGCGGAGGATATGGGCCCGCTCAGGTTGTACTTCAGGCGGGTGCGTGCGGGCTTCCTTGAGAGATTCAGAATCTCCGCTTCAATTGCGCCCTGTCCCACCAACTGTTTGGCAGTCCTCTCGCATACCAGTCCCACCAGACTTCCGTCCATGTCCGGCAGAGCAAGCTCGCCATGTGCCATCGGCTCGAGGAATGACGCCTGGCAGGGCTTCCACGACGACAGTTCGGTCTCGCCGGCCTGGCGCGTGCGCATGAAGTTGCCGCCCATCATCCGTGGCTGGCGTCCGTCCTGCACGCCGAGCGTCGAAAACGGTATGCGCACCTCGACGCTCCAGCCTCGCGCCCCGCGCGTGCAGACGGCCTTCCAGTCGCCATTCCACGTTTCGTCGTCGTTGAGGTCGCGGCCTGTGGCTGTGCCTTCTGCCTTGATGCGGCCGTCATACTTCGATCCGGCGGGGTTCACGATCAGATGCAGGATGTCCGTCTTCGAGTTGTCCGCGTCCAGGAACAGCTCAACCGAATCGTCCTGCCACACACTGTCATCGAGCGGGCGTTCCTTGAAGACGAGCTGCCCGATGCGCGGCTCGTCGCACAGGATGCCGATGAAGAGGGTGTCGGAAGTCGCCACGGCCTTCACGTGCGTCTGCACGCTGGCGAGCGTCTTCTTGCCGAGCACGGTGAACCCGGACACCGCGCGCGCCTGCACCCACGCCGCGTCGTCGAGCCTGCCGTCAACGGCAGGCGCGCGCTCAACGCGGGACACTTTCAGCCACGTGTCAGTGTTCGGGGCGGCGCAGGCCGGAGCCGGCCGCATCGCGAAAGCAGCACAAGCGGCCAGCGCAAGAGCGGCCGCGCGGAACGGGACGTTCATTAGTCATCTCCCTCGGGTATTCGCCGGAGGCGCAGTGTTCATCCGCCTCGCGTTCGAGCATACCGCTCCCGCGCGCTCCCGTCAAATCCGCCCTGTGAAGTGCGAAAGCAGCGCTTTCGCTTTTGCAGATTCGGTCGCTCTTGGCGCGGAAACGCGCTCCACGTCACGCCGGACTTGATCCGGCATCCCGCCGGTTGACGCAGGTGGGTCCTGAATCAAGTTCAGGACGACGTGGTACGGTTCAGGACGACGTATAGCACGTCATGCCGGACACGATCCGGCATCCAGACGCTGGCACGCCCGCTACGTCACACCGGACTTGATCCGGCATCCACGACATCGTTGGGGCAGCACCATCGAGGTGAGGCTGGGGCGTGATTGCGCACCACGCCCCGGCAAGCGAAACTACCCGATCGGCCGCGCCCACACATTCCGGAACCGGATCAGGTTGCCATGGTCTTGCAGCAGCACCGGCCCCGGCTCCGAGCAGTTGTCGTCCATGTTCCCCGGCGTCGGCTGCGGCAGGTCCAGATTGTGGTGAATCCACACGCCGTTCAGCAGCACCGAGAGCTTCGCGTTCTTCGTCTTCACGCCGTGCTCATTGTACTTCGGCGCGATGAAGTAGATGTCGTACGTCTGCCAGTTCTCCGGCGGACGCCCGGCGTTCACCATTGGCGCTGCGAGCTTGTACAACCCGCCGCAGTCGTCGTCCTTGCTGTCCAGCCCGTACGAGTCCAGCACCTGCACCTCGTAGCGTCCTTGAATGTACACGCCGCTGTTCGCGCGCGCCTGTCCCTGGCAATCCGCCATCAGCGGCAGCCAGAACTCCACATGAAGCTGAAAGCTTCCGAACTTCTCCTTCGTGCAGATGTCGCCCGTGCCGGGCTTCACCTCGAAGTAGCCGTCTCCAACCGTCCAGCCCGCCGGGTCGTCCGAGCCGCGCTTGTGCCAGTTCGACAGGTCCTTGCCGTTGAACAGAACAACCGCGTCCGCGGGAACGGGCTCCGAGCCCTTATACAGATTCGCCAATCCATTACCTCCGAATTAGAGTGCTTGTGCCAGCATACTCCCTCCGGCCCCGCCGCGCAACATCTGGAGTGCGGCACGTGAGTGCCGCTGTTTCGCATCCGCGTTCGCGCGAAAAAGCGGAAGCTCTGCTTCCGCACTCCAAAGGGTCTCAGGCAGGATAAACGCCGCCTTCCCGCCGAAACTAACGCCAGACCAGAAACGGTGGCCACACCATGAACATCAGAAAAGCTGTCATCACCGCCGCCGGGAGGGGCGCAAGGCTCTACCCGGCCGCCACGCCCGTCCAGAAGTCCATGCTGCCGATAGTGGACCGGGATGGGTTCGTCAAGCCCGCCATCCAGCTTATCGCGGAGGAGGCACTGTTCAGCGGGGCGGAAGAACTCTGCATCGTCTGCGCTCCCGGCGACGAGGAGCAGTACATCGCCCAGTTGCGCTCACTCCGTGAGAATCTGCTGATCGCTTACGAAGGCGCGGACTGGGCGAAGCTGCAGGCCGAGCGCATTGACGATCTGCTTGGACGCCTGAGCTTCCGCGTGCAAAATGAGCCCCTGGGTTACGGCCACGCGGTTGCTTGCGCGCGCGACTTCACGGGCGGCGAGCCGTTCCTGTTGCTGCTCGGCGACCATTTGTACCTCTCGAAAGACCCCGGCTGCCGCTGTGCCCAGCAGATTACCGATCTTGCGACCCGCGAGAACTGCGCCGTTGCCGGTGTGCAGGTGACGCGCGAAAGCCTCATCCGCAACTACGGCACGCTGGCTGGCCGTCGCATCGAGCAGATGCGGGGCGTCTATCAGATCGAGCGCATCATCGAGAAGCCGGCCATCAGCAAGGCCGAACTCGAACTGATTACGCCCGGTCTGCGCACGGGGCACTATCTCTGCTTCTTCGGGATCCACGTTCTCACGCCCGCCATCTTCGACATTCTGGAGGCGAACCTGGCCGGCGCTGCGGACTATGCGCTGACCCCGGCCCTGAACGAGCTTGCCCGCTGCGAACGCTATCTTGCTCACGAAGTGAAGGGCGTGCGCTACGACCTGGGGCAGAAGTTCGGGCTGCTTCGCGCGCAGCTTGCGCTCGGAATCGCGGGCGAGCGTCAGGACGAGGTGCTGGCGTCCGTGCTCGAAGTGATGATCGAGGCGCGGGAATGCGCCTCCGGCAGGCCGGAGAAGGACAGTTGAACCCGTTCATCCGCACCATCACGAGCGCCGACCCTGGCGAGCGCGACCGCCCGTTCCATGAGATCGCCTCGGCGATGCCGCCCGCCGGGCTTCAGCGTGCCTGCGAAGAACTCGACCAGTTCCGCCGCGATTCGGACAGCCTGTACGACCGCGTCCGGGCGTCCTGCTTCCTCTATGCGGCATACCGCTACTTCCTCCCCGATGCCGAGGGAATCCGCCCGACTGGCGAAATTCCGTTCGCCGGTTTCGAGCATCTGCTTGCGCGGCGGTTCGAAGAAGCTCTCTCCGAATTCCGCGAAGCGCTCGATCGGCAGGGGCCGAGCGCGGCTGTGTTCAGCGCCATGGCGGCCGCTTACCATCAGCTTGCGTTCCAGATACTGGCCGGCCAGGTGCGCCGAAGCGTGCGCGCCACGCGCGGAAACCAGTGGATGTTCCGCGTCGCGCATCCCGACGACCATACCATCCGAGTGCGGTGCGAGCTGCTCCGGCGGCCTGTGGGTTTCCCGCTGTTTCCCGTGCTGTCCGAGCGCACCCCCGTTCGCCTCGACCTCAGCCACAGCGGCTGGTCCGACATCTTCTTTCTGGGGATGGATTACCCGGAGGGCGCGCGTGTTCTGAACATCTCTGTTGATCTCGGGGTGCATGGCCGAGACGAGGGCGTCTCTCCGCCCATCGAGGCCTGCTTCCGCGTTATCCCCGAGCCGGTCATACGCCTGTGCAGCGTGGACCTGAAGGCCACCAAGGACGTCACCGATCTGCGCGACCTGTTCAACTTCGGCAACGACTACCTGAGCCTGCTGAAGGCGGGCGTCATCGCGTCCGGGGTCATTCCTCCCTCGTTCGAGGGCAGTGAGCATGCGCTGACTGATATCCTCGCCCGCATCGTGGGGCCGGGGCTCGGCTTTGAACTTGTTACGAACGTGAACGAGATTCCGAAGGGCTCGCGGCTGGCCGTCTCGACGAATCTGCTCGCGGGCATCATCGCCCTCTTGATGCGCGCGACCGGGCAGGCCGACGCTCTGGAGGGCGGACTGACCGAGCAAGAGCGGCGGCTCGCCGCCTCGCGCGCTATTCTGGGCGAGTGGCTGGGCGGGTCGGGCGGCGGCTGGCAGGATTCGGGCGGAATCTGGCCCGCCATAAAGCTCATCGAGGGTGCCCTGGCCGAGGAAGGCGATCCGGAGTTCGGCGTCTCCCGGGGCAGGCTTTTGCCCCGGCACAGGCTGCTCGATGAGAGCGGCCTGCATCCGGACATACGGGCGCGGCTGGCCGATTCGCTGGTGCTGATTCATGGTGGCCTTGCGCAGAACGTGGGGCCGGTGCTCGAGATGGTTACCGAGCGCTACCTGCTGAGGCAGCAGCCCGCCTGGAACGCCCGGCTCGAAATGCGCGGCATCTTCGACAGTATCGTCGCGTCATTGCGAACAGGTGATGTTCAGACCCTCGCCCGCTGCACCACGGCGAACTGGGAAGGGCCGCTGAAGACCATTATCCCGTGGGTCACCAACGCCTTTACGGAGACGATTATTCGCCGCGCGCGCGAGAAGCTGGCTGAGGAGTTCTGGGGCTTCCTGATGCTCGGCGGCATGTCGGGCGGCGGCATGGCGATGTTCGTGGACCCGAAGCGCTCCGCCGCCTTCCGCACGGAGATCCTCGATATCATGCGTGGGGCGAAGGCTGAACTCGATCAGGCGCTTCCGTTCGCCATGGAACCGCTTGTTTACAACTTCGAGATCAACAACGAAGGCACCGTCGCGCGTTTGCTGAGCGGGGCCGAAGCCCTGATGCCGCCCCGTTATTACGGAGTCTATCTGCCGCAGCTTGCCCGCGAGAATCTCGACAGCCTCACATCCGTCCGGCGCGCCGAACTGAATCACTTCACCAGCAGTTGCTCGTCGAACGCTGACGAGTCGTTCGGCCTGCTGCAGACTGTCGTGAGCGGCATTTTCCGGGGCGATGGCGCTGCGCAGGCCGGTGACCGGTCGCGCTGGCAGCAGGAGATGCAGCGCATACGCGACGAGAACGGGTTCGACTCCGTTCAGCACGAACAGATACGCGCCGACCTCAAGAGCGGGCGCATTGGGCTCGCGCGCAACCGCCTGCCGATGGAATCGGAGATCAGCGACGTTGGGCCGGAGGACCTGGCGCATATCGAGGCGTGCGCGGCGTACTGGGCACGGGGCGCGGCCGCGCTGGCCGAAGGCCGCGTGGCCGTTATGTCGCTTGCCGGCGGGGTGGGAACGCGATGGACGCACGGAGCGGGCGTAGTGAAAGCCATCAACCCGTTCATCGAGATAGCTGGGCGGCACCGCAGCTTTCTCGAAATTCACCTCGCCCGCACCCGCCGCGCCTCGCGCGAATCAGGCGCTGTGATCCCGCACATCATAACGACCAGCTACCTGACGCACGATGCTATCGCCGCCTGCCTCAATCGCGAGCGCTGTTTTGGGTGGGACGGCCCGCTGTATCTTTCGCCGGGGCAGTCCATCGCCCAGCGCCTGGTGCCGATGGTGCGCGACCTGGTATTTCTCTGGGAGGAGACCCCTCAGGCCGCGCTGGACGAGCAGAAGCAGAAAGTGCGCGAGTCCGTGCGCGCCGCGATGATGGACTGGGCGAGGGGGAGGGGCGAAGGGTCGGACTACGAGGACAATCTCCCCGCGCAGTGCTTCAATCCTCCGGGACACTGGTACGAGGCGCCCAACCTGCTGCGCAACGGAACGCTGGCGAGGCTGCTCGATGAGCACCCTCGGGTTGAGACGCTGCTCCTGCACAACATAGACACCCTGGGGGTCACCCTCGACCCGGCGATTGTGGGCTGGCACCTCGAATCGGGGAACATGCTGACGTACGAAGTCGTTCCGAGGCGGGTCGAGGACCGCGGCGGCGGCCTTGCCAGAGTCAATGGACGTATAAGATTACTGGAAGGACTTGCGCAGCCGCGCGACGAAGTGGAACTCAGGCTCAGCTACTACAACTCGGCCACCTGCTGGATCAGCATTGCCCCGCTGCTGAAGCTGTTCGGCCTCACCCGGGCCGACCTCAAAGGCCCGCCTGAGAGAATCGCGGAGGCAGTGCGAGGTGTTGCCCGGCGCTTGCCCACCTACGTTACCATCAAGGACGTGAAATACCGCTGGGGGCATGGACAGGAGGATGTCTATCCGGTCACGCAGTTTGAGAAGCTGTGGGGGGATATGACGGCGCTTCCGGACGTGACCTGCGGGTATCTCGCTGTCCCCCGTCTGCGGGGTCAGCAGCTCAAGGATCCGGGCGAACTGGATGCCTGGGCACAGGATGGAAGCAGGGACTACGTCGCGCGGCAGTGCGATTTCGCCCCCGCCTCCTGAGTCTGCCCCGTCAGTTGAACGCGCTTGTGACCGGCTTGCCGTCCCATTCCTTCGGAATCGGCACGTCCAGCAGCCAGAGCGCGGTTGCGGCCGTGTCGTAGGTCGTTACGGCCGAGCTGATCTTGAAGCCCTTCCTCACGCTCGCGCCCCATGCAATCCACGGAATCTCCATGTCGCGATCAGAGAGGCCGCCGTGTGTCTTGTCGTGACCGCCGTGATCGGCCGTGACGATGATGACGCTTTTATCTGCGATGCCCGCGGCCCTGATCGCCTTCACGATCACTCCGATGGCCTCGTCGCAGCGCGCAAACGACGCTCTCTGCTCCGGACTGCCCCAGCCGAAGGCGTGTCCTATGGCATCGGGCTCGGCGAGGTGTATTAGATACAGGTTCGACTTGAACCGCCGGATGTGCGTTGCGGCCATCTCCGCCGCCGTGGCGGGGTCGCCCGAAGGAATCGCCAGACAGTCGAGCGAGTCCGGAATGTAGAAATGCACGAACTTCGTTTTGCCGGAAAACATCGCGGTCGAGAGCTTGCTTTTCTTCGCTTCGCTGAACATCGTTGGAACCTTCACGACGCCCTTCTCAGGGCTGTGGCTGTTCCAGGTCACGCCGTGCTTCTCGGGGCCTACGCCCGTAATCATGGAAGCATGGCTGATGAGCGTTACGCTCGGGATGGTCGTTCGGGCATGATAGCTGTGCGCGCCTTCCCGGACGAAGCCGAACACGTTGGGCATGTTGCTCTGCCTGAGGTAGGGCGGGCCGCCGCCGTCAAGGCTCACGACGAAAACATGCTCTGCACGCGGCGCGCTCCACGCGGCAGCACTCGTCAGAAGTATGGCCGCGAACGCCAGCGCCAGGGCGCGCGAAAGGGTACGTCTCTCTCGTATCATTCAGTCTCCTCGGTGTTCAGTCCGCCGCAGGTTTGTCCCGGTAAAAGGCCAGCCAGTCCGCAACGGGCTCGTGATCGAAGTCTGCCCGTCCGCCCCATGCGGCTTTCGCGCCCTGTTGAAAGAGCGTCACGCCTACCAGGTAGCGGTCCTTTTACAGTTCAAGAGTCAAACCACTTCAGCCAGGTTTTGCACTGCTCCGCGGTTCCCCGCGCCTGCCAGCCGTCTTTGGCTTCATTGCCGGCGAGGTCCACGCCGCCCTCTACCGGCATGCCGTTCAATGTGTAGCGCCGCGTGTCATAGGAGGCGCGGCACCACCGTTCTGTCCGGATTGAGCCTCTGGTAGCCGTACGGCCGCCGTCCTGTGCTGGACTAGAGCGATTCTAACGCCGGACGCTCTTCCGCCGCAACCTCATGGTACAGGCCGGCAACCCCTTTACCTTTTGACGGCCGTAAGTTACAATCGGACGTCTCGGGCGGCTGTGCCGGGGCAATCGAAACGAAGGGGCGGCGCATCCGGGCCGCATGTCAATGTCAAACAACTCAGAGAACAGGGTCAGAGTCGGAGTGGTCGGCGTCGGGATCGGCGCCCTTCACATCGAGGGCTACAGGATGAGCCCGCGCGCTGAGGTCGTTACGGTCGCGGACATCAACTTGGACCGGGCGAAGGGCTGCGCCGAGCGCTTCGGCATTCCGCAGGTCTATGCGGACTACCAGGAGATGCTCGCAAAGGGCGGCCTCGATGCGGTCAGCGTCTGCACGCCCAACAGCTTCCATGCCCCGGTGGCCGTTGCCGCATTCCAGGCCGACTGCCACGTGCTCTGCGAGAAGCCCATCTCCGTGAGCGCCGCCGAGGGGCAGAAGATGGTGGACGCGGGGAAGGCGTCCGGCAAGATCTTTATGATGGGCTTCAACAATCGTTTCCGGGGCGATACGCAGGTGCTCAAGGGAATGATTGACCGCGGCGAGCTTGGCGAGATCTACTACGCGAAGACCGGCTGGCTGCGCAGGCGGGGAATCCCCGGATTCGGCGGATGGTTCACGACGAAGAGCCTGTCCGGCGGAGGCCCGATGATTGACCTCGGCGTCCACGTGCTCGACCTCGCCGTCTATCTGATGGGCAATCCGAAGCCGGTCGCGGCTTTTGGCTCCAGCTACGCGAAGTTCGGGCCGAACCAGCCCGGCACGCAGGATTTCGCCCCGGCAACTCCGGGCGGCACGTACGATGTCGAGGATCTGGCCGCCGGTCTGGTGAAGTTCGCGAATGGCGCCACGGTGTTCGTGGAGGCGAGCTGGGCGTCCAACGTCGAGTCGGAGCGCATCTATACCTCGCTGATGGGCACGAAGGGCGGCGCGGACCTCGGGCCGCTGCGCGTTTACACCGAGAAAGACGGCGTGCAGGTGGACATGACGCCGCATTGCCCGAATGTCAACGGGCACAACGCCGAGGTGCTCCACTTCGTGGATTGCATCGTGGAAGGCAAACAGCCGATCGCCACGGGCGAGCATGGGCTGGATGTTATCAAGATTCTGGACGCTATCTACCAGTCCGCGGACAGCGGCGAGATGGTGCAGATAAGCTAGGGCACCCCGCGGGGTGCCCGGAAACACGGGAGGACTGAAGAATGAAGATAGGGGTACTGACGGTCCTGATGAGCGGGGATCCGCTCGAGAAGGTCCTGGATTTCCTTGCCGAGAGCGGGGTGGAGGCGGTAGAGCTCGGGACGGGCAACTTCCCGGGCAACGCACACTGCGACCCGGACAAGCTGCTCGAGAGCGACAAGGCCAGCAAGGACCTGCTGAAAGCGGTCGAGAAGCGTGGGCTTATCATCAGCGCCCTTTCCTGCCACGGAAACCCGCTGCATCCGAACAAGGCGGTCGCACAGGAGCAGCACGACATCCATCGCAAGACGGTGCTGCTTGCCGAGAAGCTCGGGCTGAACACGGTCATCAACTTCTCCGGCTGTCCGGGCGACTCGCCGAGCGCGAAGAAGCCCAACTGGGTCACCTGCCCCTGGCCGCCAGACTACAGCGAGATTCTGGACTGGCAGTGGAAGCGCAAGGTGATCCCCTACTGGAAGGCCGAGGCGAAGTTCGCGAAGGAGCACGGTGTGCGCATCGCTTTCGAGATGCATCCTGGCTTTGTTGTGTACAACGTCGAGACAATGCTTCGATTGCGCAAGTCGTGCGGCGACAACCTGGGCGCCAACCTCGACCCGAGCCACCTCTGGTGGCAGGGAATGGACCCGCTGGTCGCCATCCGCGCGCTCAAGGATTGCCTGTATCACTTCCACGCCAAGGACTGCCGCATTGACCCGCTCAACACGCCGGTCAATGGTGTGCTCGACACCAAGAGCTACACGGAAGAGGTCAAGCGCTCGTGGATATTCCGCACTGTCGGCTACGGCCACGACCTCAACACGTGGAAGGATATCGTCTCCGAGCTGAGGCTGGCGGGGTATGACCACGTCCTTTCCATCGAGCATGAGGACAGCCTGATGTCGCCGCGTGAGGGGCTCCTGAAGGCGGTCGAATTGCTCAAGCAGGCGGTCATTACCGAGCAGCCCGGCGCTGCGTGGTGGACGTAAGCCGCTAACCGGATCGGGCGGGATTCGCTATCCCGCCCGATATGCAACCGTATGGTAAGCGATGATTAGTGAAGATGTGATACAGGAAGCCGTCAGGCGCCTTGTGGACGCCGCGTCGCCGGGGACTGCTATGTGCGAGGCGGAGATGCTCGGCTTCCACGCCCAGGGGATGCTTACCCAGCTTGAGTCATGGGTTCAGGTCGCCGTTGAGGAACTTAGCTGAGGGCAATGCCCCGGGAATCCCTCGCAAGCAAACGCCAGCGCGCGGCTGAAATCGTCCGGCTGTTCAAAGAGACCTACCCGGATGCCTGCTGCACGCTCGATCACCGCAGCCCGTTCGAGTTGCTCTCGGCCACCATTCTCGCCGCCCAGTGCACGGACGCGAAGGTCAACACCGTCACGCCCGAGCTTTTCCGCCGGTGGCCGACCCCGGAGGCGATGGCTCAGGCCGACCCGGCAGAGGTTGAGGCGCTCGTTCACCCACTCGGGTTCTTCCGGCAGAAGGCGAGATCGCTCATCGAGATGTCGCGCGATATCGTCGCCCTGCACGGCGGCGAAGTTCCGGAAACACTGGAGGAGCTGACCAGGCTGCGCGGGGTGGGGCGGAAGACGGCAAACGTGGTGCTCGGAACCTGCTTCACCGGCGGCGGCATCATCGTGGACACGCACTGCCGCCGCATCAGCCAGCGCCTTGGCCTCACGGCGCAGGACGACTCCGTCAAGATCGAATTCGAGCTGATGAAGATCGTCGAGCAGGACGACTGGCCGATGTACGGGCATCTGATGGTGTGGCACGGCCGCGCCATCTGCATCGCCCGCTCCCCGAACTGTCCGGATTGCCCCGTGCTCGATCTGTGCCCCGAGGGGTGCAAGCGGCTCGGCCTCAAATGACCGTCCGGGAGCGGTGACGGGCTGCCAGCCCTTCGGCCGGACGCCCAACCACGAACCCGGCGTCTGTAGCGTGCCTTACTGCTTGCGAAACACCAGCACGCCGCCGGTGGGCATGTCGGTGTTCACCACCATGCGCCCGTCTTTGCAGACGAAGTCTTCCTGACGATCACTTTTCATGAAGCAGTTATAGTAGATGCCCTTGTACGCGCCGTCCGCCAGCCCGTGTACCTCGAGCCGAAGCTGACCATTCTCCGGCGGGTTCGAGTTGTGTATGTGGAGTTCGCTGAGCTGCTTCGGAATCTCGATGGTGCGCGACTGCTTTGTCGCCAGATACACGAAGGCCCGCTTCGTCCCCACGATTCGCAGGTCCGGGTTGTGGAACGACTCGCCGAACGGAGCGAAATCGCCTCCCGTCAGGTCATCCCTGTTGTCGCTGTAGTATCTCAGCCACCCGGCGACCTGTTCGCGGCGCTCCTTGCTCATCTTTCTCAGATCGCCCGAAATCGCGGGCGGGCCAAGGAAAAGGGACGTCATCATGTGCCGCCCAACCTGCTCGTGATGAGCATCTTCGAGCCAGAAGACGGGGTCGCTCTTGGTCAACACACCGTCGGAATACGCCCGTAGCGACACTCCCAGCAGACGGTTCGCGTGAAAGTCGTCCGGGCTGTAGGTCGTCTCGAAGACGTTGGCGTGCTGCTTTGTGAAGATGTTTGCGAACGGGATGCGATACTCGATGGTGGCCTCGGGGTTCGCGCGGCGGACCCGCTTCCAGATTTCCGCCTCGAGTAGCTCCAGCCCCTGGTGAAATTCCGGCACGTCGTGAGTGTGCGGCGCGTCGCAAGTGTCGTAGAAGGTGTCCACGAAGTCCATCCAGAGCCCGTCTGCCCCGTAGTCGCGGATGGTGCGCTCCATGCCACTGGCGATGAACTCGCGCGCTTCGGGGCTACGAGGGCACAGGTTGCGGTCGTAATCGCCTCCCGGCCACTTCACGCGATAGTCCCTGACCTTCTCGAAGGCTTTGGAGCCTTCTCCGATCCACGTCGGGGCCGCCCACAGGATGACCCGCATCCCGTGCTTCTTCTGCAACTCGTCAACGGTCTGGCGAAGGTTGGGGAACTTGCCTGCGGCGCCGCTGTAGTCGCCGTAGTCTCCGCTCTTGTCCGCCCAGCTTTGCGCAGTGGACCAGCCGGTGTCAATCACGAACTGCCGCACGCCCATCTCGGCCGCCAGTGCGGCGTTCTCAATCACCGTCTTCTCGTCAATGGCGTCCGAAAACGGGTACCGCGTCGAATAGAGCGGCTCGCGCGCCCCGTCCGGAATCGGGTTCGGCTTGTATCCCGACAGCTCACACGCATGCAAGGCGTAGGATCGGACGGTGTCAAACCAGCCGGAGCGTTCGCGATCAAGGTACATGTGCGCTGTGTGCGCTGTCTTCATTACCTTCGCGTTGCTGAGCACGCGCAGTGTCACGAGGTAGTTCAGCCCATCGCGCCGCCCTGCCAGCTCCGATACGCAGCCCTGATCCAGCCAGCCTGCCGCGAGGCGGTTGTTGCCGTAATGATCCACCGCCACAAGCAGAGGAATTCCGAGGTTGGGCCGGGTGACAATCGAGAAGTCAATCTCGGGCGTTCTGCGGAAGATGGACTGCGCGGGCGGAGCCTGAGTGTCCCATACCGCTGTTATGCCTTCCAGCGGAGTTCGCACCTCGGCCTCGATCTTCAGAAGGCGAAAGGCCGATCCGCCGTCGCGTGACACGGTCACCCGCCAGGCTTGCGCGCCGTGCGGTGTGAGCGTCATCCGGAAGCCGCGTTTGGTGACGGCCTGCCAGCCTTCACCCGCTCGAATCGCCACCGGCGTTGTCCAATCGCCCGCTGGAGGCTCACATTCCACGCGCATCCGAACGTCCAGAGACGAGTTGGCGGGGACCGAAACACATGCCCGCGCATGTTCCGGGGCCGCCGCGGCAGTCACAATGGCCGCTATTGTCAGACAGAACAGTATTCTCATTAATGCCATCCTCTTTCCAGCATTACCGGCCGCTGCCGGTGTCTCGGGCAACCCTGCAACGGGCGCCGGTCTCCTCACTGTATGACACATGCCGGGGCGGCTGGCTAGCGAGAGCGGAAACTGCCAGGGCTGTCTCAGCGCCTTATCTTGTGGCCGCTACCCGCGTCTATGACCACAGGCTGGGCTTGCTCTCGCGTGGCGACAAAGACCTCGGGCCCCACGCGCGTCTTATGGCGGAGGAGTCCATCCGCTGTCGCGCCTCCTGATCCGGTGCAGGAAAACACCCGGCGGGCGTCGAAAACTCTGAGACAGTCACCAGCGCATCCGCCAGCATTCTCATACACTGAGACCGGGGGGCCGGGCGCCTGTCGTGACCCGATGAGAGCCATGATCCCGGAACCCAGTAACCCCCGCGCAGGCGCGGAACCAGAAGACGAAAACAGGCAGAGCGCTCCCACGAGCGTCCGGCCACCGGGCGCCCTGGGCATCCGCGCGCTCGTCATCGGGCTGCTGCTGATTCCCCCCAATAGCTGGTGGGTTACCCACATGGAGAAGGTCCGCAACGGGCCTTACCCCACCTCCATCAGCCTGTTCGCCAACGCTGTCTTCCTGCTCGCCGTGCTGATCATCGCCAACAACTTCGTGCGCCGCCTGCGCTCGACATGGGCGCTCAGTCAGGCCGAACTGATGGCCGCCTACACGATGGCCGCCATCGGCTCGGCGCTGGCGGGACACGACTTCATCCCGGTGCTTATCCAGCTTATGGGGCATGTGGCTTGGTTCAACACGCCCTCGAACCAGTTCATGGAGATGTTCGGCAGGTTCCAGCCCGACTGGCTGGCGGTCAAGGACATGCGCGCGCTTGCGGGCTACTACGGGGGCAATTCCACGCTCTACTCGGCTGTCGCCCTTCGCGCATGGATGATCCCTGTGGCCTGCTGGAGCGCTTGCATCCTCGCCATGTGCCTGGTGATGATGTGCCTCTCGATTCTGGTGCGGCGGCAGTGGGTCGAGCGCGAGCGCCTCACCTACCCGATCGTTGAGCTCCCACTGCAGATGACGGCTCCCGGCGGCGCTCTCTGGCGCAACAGGCTGTTCTGGATGGGTTTCGCGCTCGCGGCGGGCATTGACCTGCTGAACGGCCTGCATTACATCTGGCCCAACATCCCCGAGATTATCGTCAAGCATCAGGACATGAAGCCGTTCATCGTCAACAAGCCCTGGAACGCGGTGGACTGGTTCCCTATATCCTACTACCCCTTCGCCATTGGGCTCGGTTACCTGCTGCCGGTGGATCTGCTCTTCTCGTGTTGGTTCTTCTATCTGTTCTGGAAGGGGCAGATGGTGCTGGCGAACGCACAGGGGTGGGATGCCACGCCGCAGTTCCCGTTCATCCGCGAGCAGGGCTACGGCGGCTATCTGGCCATCATCGTCATTCTTGCATGGAATGGCCGTCGCTACATTGCCAGCGTCTTTCGGCGCGCCTTCGGCTGCGAGACGGAGCCGGGCGACTCCGGGCAGGGCATCAGCGACCGGGCCTGCCTGCTGATCATCGGCGCCGCCTCGGTCTTCCTGGTCTGGTTCTTCGTGAAGGCGGGGATGTCGCTCTGGCTCGCGCTTCTGGCTTGGTTTCTCTACTTTGCCATGTCCGTTGCCATCACCCGCATCCGTGCCGAGTTGGGGCCGCCTGTGCACGACGTCCACTTCTCCGGGCCGGACAACATCCTCAGTCAGGGAATCGGCACTGCCAACCTCAGCGGGCGCGACCTGACCGCGCTCAACTGGTTCTGGTGGTTCAACCGCGCCTACCGCAGCCATCCCATGCCGGTGATGGCGGAGGGCCTCAAGGCGGCGCACAACACCCGGTCGTCCGAACGCAGATGGGTCGCCTTCATGCTCGCGGCGGTGCTGCTCGGTACCCTCACCGCGTTCTGGTCGTTCCTCGATTGCGCCTACCGCTACGGCACGGGGGCGAAGTTCTATCAGGGGGTGGGGTTCGGCTGGGAGAACTACAACCAGCTTGCGCTACGCTTCACCGGGCCGCTTCCGGCCAATGTGCAAGCGAACTACGCAATAGCCGTGGGCTTCGCCACCGCGCTGCTGCTGGGGATACTCAGAAATACCTTCTTCGGTTTCCCGTTCCACCCGATCGGCTACGCTATCTCGGGAAGCTGGTCCATGAATCTCGTCTGGATGCCCATGCTGATCGCATGGGTGCTGAAGAGCAACATCCTGCGCTTCGGAGGGCTGAAGCAGTACCGGTTCTTCCTGCCGTTCTTCCTCGGGCTCATCCTCGGGCAGTGCATTGCCGGAAGCCTCTGGAGCCTCATGGGCCTTCTGCTCGGCATCCAGACCTACAGCTTCTGGGGAGCCTGACTCCCGGGCCGGGCCGCGCCGGTCCGGCCGTCACACACTGCGCTCGCGCGCGGCGGCGACGAACGCCTCGAACAGACCCCGGAACCGCTCCTTCACGTCGGGATCCTTCCGGCGCTCGGGATGCCACTGGACGCCGACGAGAAACGGGTGTCCAGCAAGCTCAATCGCCTCGATGAGGCCATCGGCCGCCCGCGCTGCCGCCTTCATTCCGGAGGCTATCTCCTCGCAGGTGATTCCCTGGTGGTGAAACGTGTTGACTTCGGGTTCCTGCGAAGCCAGAACGCTTGCCAGCAGGCTGCCCCGTTGCACCTCAATGGTGTGGCGGATGCGCTCGCCTTTTGGGGCCCTGTGCCGGACGCTGTCCCCAAGGCAGCGCGGAATGTCCGGGATCAAGCCGCCGCCCGCCACGACGTTGAAAACCTGAAAACCCCGGCAGATGCCAAGCGCCGGAATTCCCTTTGCGATCGCTTCTCGCGCAAGGGGAAGCTCGAAGGCATCGCGCGGATCGTCTCCCTCCAGCTTGTAGCGCTGGATGATCTCCTCGTCCGTCAGATCGCGGTCCGCCGCGCGCCGGGGATAGAGCGATGGGTGGATGTCGTATCCCCCGGTGAACACGATTCCCTGGCACCGCGCGGCTGTCTCGCCGTCTTCCGGAGTCAGGAGCACCGTTCTTGCCCCGAACTCGCGAAGCGCAATCCGATAGTCCGCCCGACCCCTGCGCGAGGTAGTGCTCGCTCCCGATGTAACGCCGATCAATGGACCTCTTGCCGCCACAATTCAACCCCCGGTATCATAAAGTGTGCTCTGCCATTCTGGAGTCCCGCGCTGAAACTTACCAGCCCGCTGTCTCGGTTGGCGTATAATCCCAGTCGTGTCACGCGCGAGCACAATCGAGCTATTCAACATCTCCTGCCTGAAGTATAGCGAGGGCCTTGCGCTTCAGCACAGGCTTTGCGCCGAAATTCGGGAGGGGCGCCGCGCCGAAACGCTCCTGCTTCTGGAACATGCTCCGGTCATCACAATGGGGCGAGGGGCGCAGCCCGGCCACCTGCTCGTGTCGCGCCAGACTCTTGCAGAGAAGGGCGTTGAGCTTTGCGAGTCCGAACGTGGCGGCGATGTCACCTACCACGGGCCGGGCCAGCTTGTGGGCTATCCTCTGCTCGATCTCATGGGCCGCGGCCGGGACATTCACGCCTATCTTCGGGATCTGGAGTGCTTGATTGTCGAAGCTATTGCTCCGTTCGGCCTGACCGGAGAGGCGGCACCCGGGCTGACCGGCGTGTGGGTGAATGGCCGGAAGATCGCCGCCATTGGGGTGCACGCGCGCGGATGGGTCACATCGCACGGGTTCTCGCTCAACGTGGAAGAGCAGTCCGAAGGTTTTTCTCTCATTGTCCCGTGTGGGCTGCACGGCCGCGAGGTCACCTCAGTCGAGCGCGAGACCGGCCGCAGACGTCCAATGCGGGAGGCCCGCCAGAACGCCGCTGCCGCGTTCGCGCACGTGTTTCAGTGCGAAACGGTGGAGATGCCCGCTTCTGCGCTTGTGCCGTCCGGGGCTGCCTAGTTATCGGCCGCCTGAAGCACCTCGTCCGGGATGTCGAAGTTCGCATACACGTGCTGCACGTCGTCGTGGTCTTCCAGACCGTCCATTAGGCGCAGCACCTGCGACGCTTCTTTTCCCTCCACCTGCACCGTGCTCTGCGGGATCATCGAAAGCTCGGCCATATTGAAGGCGATTCCGGCATCCGTCAGTGCCTGGCGCACCGTCGGAAGAGCCTCTGGCGCGCAGTCCACTTCTATCGAGTCGCCTTCGGTACGGATGTCCTCCGTGCCCGCATCCAGCGCCGCAAGAAGCACTTCGTCCTCTGTCGTGGAATCCGCAGGGATGGAGAGCACTCCTCGCTGGTGGAACATCCACGCGACCGAGCCGCTCTCGCCCAAGTTTCCTCCGCACTTGTTGAAGATGGTGCGCAGGTCTGCTACAGTGCGGTTGCGGTTGTCCGTGAGACACTCGACCAGAACGGCGACCCCGGCAGGACCGTATCCTTCGTAGCGTATCTCTTCGTACTGCGCGCCCTCGATTTCGCCCGTGCCGCGCTGAATCGCCCGCTTGATGTTGTCAGCAGGCATGCTCGCATCGCGTGCCTTCTGAACAGCAATGCGAAGCCGCAGGTTTGTGTCTGGGTTTCCGCCGCCCTCCCGGGCGGCTACGATGATCTCTCTCGCGACCTTTGTGAAAATCTTTCCGCGCTCCGCATCCTGCTTGCCTTTGCGGAGACGGATATTATGCCATTTGGAATGACCGGCCATCCGACTTGCCTTTCAGTTGGGGCGATGGTACCTTCCGGCCCAACGCCCGCACAATTTGCCGAAGCGAATTATACCACCCAGCGTTAGGCACGGTCAAAAAAACGCCGCGGACAAGCCGGGCCGCGGCCAAGGAGGATTCATGAACTCAACGGAACGCGTTCGCGCGGCGCTTCAACTCGGCCAGGCCGACCGGGTGCCGGTGCTGGAATTCATCATTGATGACAGAGTCGCCCGCGCGCTCATTCCCGATATCCGCGATCAGGCCGATTTCATGGACCGGATGGATATGGACGGCGTCGGCTGCGGGGCGTCGTTTCGTGTGGTTGCTGAGAACAGCGACGGAACGTACGTGGACGAATGGGGTGTCACATATAGCTCCGGCGGCGTGGAAGCCGTGGCGCACCCTCTGCGTGGGCCTGTCTCAAGCATGGCGGATGCGCGCTCTTTCACTCCTCCCGGCCCCGATGCGCCACACCGCATTGAAAAGCTTCGCGACCTTGTGAGCCGCTACAAAGGAAAAAGAGCGATCTGCTTTCACCACCGCGCGGCATTCATGTGGTCGGCGTATCTTATGGGGCTGGACAACCTGCTGGCGGCGTTGGCGTCTGAGCTGGACTTCGCGGAGTATCTCATGGACAAGGTGCTCGATACGAACATGCAGATCGTCCGAAACGCCATCCGCGCCGGCGCGGAGGTGATCGTGCTCGGAGACGACTACGCGCACAATCACGGGCCGCTCTTCAGCCCCGATATGTTCCGGCGGCTCATCCTGCCCCGGCTTGCCCGGATGGTCCAGATGATTCGCGATGAGGGCGCGCTGTGCGTCAAGCACTCCGACGGCAACATCTATCCGTTGCTCGATATGATTGTCTCCACCGGCTGCCACGGGCTGAACCCGATTGAGCCTGTCGCGGGAATGGACCTTGCCACCGTCAAGCGACTGGTGGGCGACCGCGTCTGCCTCCTCGGCAACATTGACTGTGGAGAACTGCTTTCGCATGGCAGCGAGGAGCAGGTCGAGGAGGCGGTCCGTCAGGCCATCGCCGACGCAGCGGCGGGCGGAGGCTTCATCCTGTCAAGCTCGAACAGCATCCACAGCTCGGTCAATCCGCGCAACTTCGCCGCGATGCTGCGCGCCGGCCGAAAGTACGGCTCGTATGCCTAGCGCGGCCGCGCCTGCGTCTGGAGCTTGCGGACGTTTTCCGCGAACCCGTCTGCGTAGATACGCGCCAACTGGTCGCGAAGCGCGTCGTCCTTCGTCAGCACAATCAGCCGTGTAACCTCGACTGTGCCGAGGTCAATCGAGGCTTCAGAGTCCTTGATATCCAGCGGGACGTCCCGGATGCCGCTCGCGGCGACCTCGAAAGCCGCGGGAGCGCTCAGCCACGCTGGGAGCGTGAGGCTCAGGGCCGACTTCGCGGCGGGTTTGATAACCGTGCCCTGCCGGTCGTTCACATAGTCGTTGTTCACCACAACCAGCAGCAGGCTGTCCAGCCCGGCCGTCAACGTCCGCGCCCAAATGCGCGGGGCCGCCTTCAGAGGCAGTTCGATGGGGGCGGCTCGGCTGATGAGCGGGCCTGCCGTCCTCATTTCGGCGGCAATCAGTCCAACTTCGCGCCAAAGAACCTGTATATCTTCGTCCGGCGCGCCCAGCCCCCGCGCGGGCTTGCCCGGCGTGTACCACCAGAACGATAGCGCACTGGCCCCGCCTGCCAGTGCGTAGTACGCCTCGATCCGCTTCTCCGCCGGTGTAGGCGGACGAAAGCCCTCGTCATTCTCTCCCACATACCGGTTCGCATACAAAATCACGTGCAGAGGGCGGGGTGCCGACGCCGAACGGCAGAGCCTGCTCGCCGCGTAAACATATCCCGCCTTCGCCCACACGGGAATCCGTCCCGGAGCGGATTCGTACGCTTGCCTCAGCCGTGCCTGATAGTACGGGTCCACGCAGAAGATGTCCGGAAGCTGCCCGTAGGTGTAGTAGTTCTCGGGCGGAAACGTAAAATCGAGGTTCAGCATTGTAGGAGTTTGCGCATCCTCCTTATACAATTCCTCTGCCCGCGCTGCCAGCCCCTGCGCAATCGCGCCGATCTGCTTGCCCGCGGGAACCCCCTCCACCCGGTAGTCCGCCGTGTCCGGTTCGTCCGCCAGGTAGTAGGCGGCCGGCTTCTTCACCTTGCCCTTGCCCGGAGCGTTCACCACCCGTCCGATGCCGAGCGCTTCCAGCATCTTCAGGCCTTCCTCGCTCATCATGAAGCTCTGCACCGCCGCCGAGCCGATCTGCTCCATCTGCAGGTTGATGTTGTGCAGCGCCAGATCACGCAGATACGCCCGTCCGGTCTCGGCGTCCCCTTCCTTTCCGGGCTTGCCGCCCCACATCCCCATTCGCATCTCGTCGGCGAACGCGCGTGTCCCGGCCGACGCCTCGGCGCCGCTGGCGTACAATGCCTGGAAGCAGTGGAAGGACATTCTGCTGGCAGGCTTCGGAAGCGATATCTCGACAGGCGCGAGGGAGGCATGAGCATCCGCGCCGATCTCGCTTCGCTCCGTCACGTCCACGCCGTCCACGAGTATCTTTGTGGGGCCTTTGCCGCCGGACGTCTGGCAGTAGAGATAGACCGTGTCCAGTTTCTGGGAAAAGCTGATGCTCTCGATGTGGGGCGGGGCGCTGTCCGTCGTGATCGCCGCCTCGGCCAGGCCGCCTCCACCGCACTGTACGGTCAGCTTCAGTCCGGCCGGCGGCGCGCTCCTCAGCCGCACCATCGCCTCCGCGCACTCTCCGGGGCCGATCCGCGCGGGCCGGACGCGCCACCAGACTGGCTCTCCCATTTCGATGAGTCTCTTGCGCTCGGTGTCGCCAAGGTCCGAGAAGTAGAGGCTGGCGGCGTACACAAGCCGCTTGAACTTGCGCTGATCGGAAAAAGCGATTGCGCGCTTGAGGCTGATGCCTTCCAGAAGCAGGTCTTCGACCTCCACCGTCTGATCGCCGGTGTTTTTCAGGAAGACATGCACCGAACCGCCGAGCGGGCGCGGGTCTGGCTGGCGTCCGGCGCTCAACACAGAGTCGTGGACTGGTGAAGAACTCTGCGCCCAGTATGGCGCGTAATCGGGAAAGGGTATATCCGCCAGATACTGCGCGGACAGTACCTCGATGGGCGCAGCCAGCGCTGAGGCCCCACTCAGTCCGGCCGCCAGCGCTGCCACACATGCCAGACGCGCTATTCCCTGCACTGTCACGAGATGACCGCCTCCCGCTGTCTCACTCCTCCGCTGTCATCAGCACCCCGAGCTTCTGCACTGGCTTCCCCTCGACGTCAATCCGAAAAACCGTCGCCAGTTTGCATGGCGCCTTTTCGGGCAGGCCCTTCAACACCAGGCGGTCCGCGGACTGCTCGAACGCGACCTCGTCTCCCCCCAGCATTCGCACCGAAAGCACCCTGTTCTGCAGCCCGCCGATTACCAGCTCGGTTCCCGGCCAGCAGCGGCAGTGGAAGTAGGCCGTGGAGTCCTTCCGCGTCCACGTCCCGGTGATCTGCCAGTCCATGTCGTCCACCGGATCTGCGGCATCGTACACCGACTCGCCGCAGCTCTCCAACCACTGCCCGACCTCGCCGAAGACCTTCCGGTACACCTTCAGGATGCTTCCGTCCGGTGGCGGCCCCATGTTCAGCAGCAGGTTTCCGCCGCCGCTGGCTACCTGCCGCAGCATCGCCACCACCTCGCGAGCGCTCTTGAAGTCCCTGTCAATCGGCGTGTAGCCCCAGCTTCCGTTCAGCGTCATGCACGCCTCCCACATGCGGCCTTCCGTTTCGGGAGTGATGTGCTGCTCCGGCGTGCCGAAGTCCTCCGGCAGCCGCGAACGGTTGTTGATGATGATGTCCGGCTGAAGCTCGTGCGCCATCGCGTTCAGCCTGTCGGATTCCCAGGCTTCCGCTGTCATCAGAGGGTAGGGGCAGTCGTACCAGAGCAGGTCTATCTTGCCGTAGTTCGAGCAGAGTTCGCGCACCAGCCCGTGCGTGAAGTCCACGAACCTGCGCCGCGCGCCTTCGTCTTTGTGGCTTGCCGCCGCGTCGGGGTGATACCAGTCGTTCAGCGAGTAGTACAGCCCCACCCGCAGCCCTTCAGCTCTCGCCGCCTCCACGTATTCCGCCACCAGATCGCGCCCCGGGCCGCGGTCCACCGTGTTGTAGTCCGTGAGCCCGGTCTTGAACAAACAGTAGCCCTCGTGATGCTTCGCCGTCAGCACCATGTAGCGCATCCCCGACTTTCGCGCGAGCTTCGCCCACTTCCTGGCGAAGTCCGGCTCGGGCTGCCAGGTCTCTGTCAGCCTCTCGTACTGCTCCAACGGAATGCGCTCCCGGTTCATGGCCCACTCGTGCCGCCCGATCTGGGAGTAGAGCCCCCAGTGGATGAACATCCCGTACCGCGCCGCCCGGAACCATTCCAGACGCCGCTGACTGGGCTCGATGTCTTGTTTCACTTGGTCTGACATCCCTTTCGCAGTGGCTGGCCGCCGTGTGCTCACTTGTTGAGAACCCTCCATCCGCCGAGTGTATGATCACGGATCAGAAGCTGCTCCATTGCTCGCCTGAGATGGGTGTCTCCCAGAGCGTCTGAGTCCACGACTATCCCTCCATGGACACTTGGGTGGAGCAACATCACCTCAAGGCATATCTGCCCCCCTGAGGCGATATGCTGCCGAAAGTGTTCAGCAAGGCGAATGTTCGTGTGCTGGGTAGGGCCCGGTTTGATGCAATAGGTGATCCTCCGACGGAGCGCGGCCGCCTCGCCGATGTAACAGGTCTTGATGTCGTCAGGTGCGTTTCTGAAAATATTCCAGCGGTATACGGCAGGGGCACCACCGGCCGGGTGTGCCGCTGGAAAAGGCGCCGGATAGGTGTACCGTTCTCCGGGTACACACTCCACGCACTCCCAAGAATAGCTGAGCACGAGTTCGATGTGGCGCACTTCTGCCTTGCCGCCTGTCGTGGCCCGCGATTCCTCTCCTCTGCAGGTCTCATGCGGCATACAACTCTATCCCTTCCCGCATGATCTCGCGATACACGAGCCCGGCGAGTCGCCATACCTTTCCAGGTCCGATGGAGTTGCCACAAGCACGTCCACCGCCACACCGGTGCCGAGCAGGCTCGGATAGATCGCCTGCGCCGTATGGCGGCGGTGGGCGCCATCCGGCATCACCACGAGCAGGTCCACATCGCTGCCCTCGTGTTCCTCACCGCGTGCGGCGGAACCGAAAAGAATGATCCTTATCGGATCCACCGCCTCGACGATGCGCCGAATCACCTCGTCGCGCGCTTGCTGCGATATCGCCATTCCGGCTTTCCTCCCGGCGTTTGCCCCTCAGAAGTTCGGCAGCCTCAGGTCGGCGGCCAGCATCGGCCCGAACGGCACGTGCGGCTCCGTCTGATACCAGTACGCCACCGAGCTGTAGTCGTCGCTGCGGTCGTTGGCGTGCCCGTGCTCAATCGAAACCCGGATGTCCTTTGTGAACGGAATCGGGTCCAGTATGTGATAGCGGTACACGCACACCTTGCCCCAGTCGTTGAAGCTGTCCTCCAGCTCGCACCAGCTCTGCCCGTTGTAGAGATGCGCGTTCTTCTGCATCCCCCATGCTTGCGCCAGATAGTCCTCGCTGCCGGTTCCGTGCATGTCGGGCGGGAAGGTCCGCTCGCCGTCGCGGTCTATGAAGATCATGTCGTCGCCTTCGCCCCACCAGCCCTTGGCCTGATGGTCAATCGAGAAGTTGACGCCTACGTAGTGCCCGCGGCCCTTCGCTTCCATAATCAGATAGTTCTTCTCGTCGGTCAGGTTCACGCCGTCCGGCCCGGCCTCGCGAAGAGCCCACGGCCGCGACATCCAGAAGCTGCCCTCGCCCGTCCATCCGCTGCAGGGGTTCTCGCGCCGCCAGTTGGCGTGGAAATGCAGCACGTCGTCGCCCAGCGACTTGTGCTTCTGATAGTCAACGTAGAAGTAAAACGCATGCACCGGCTCGCTCTGCTCGTTCACGATCTCCATGTGCGCGTTCTTCAGGAACGGCATCTGGAACCAGCAGTTCATGGCGCACCCGCCGCCGATCTGCCCGTGTCCGTGGCAGCTCGTGTTGAACGGCGCGCACTGGTAGCTGTAGGTTCGCGCATGCCCCAGCCCGAAGAAGTCGCCCACGGGCGTTTCCACCGAAGGCATCTTCTCGCCGTCCCAGTACATCCTGAGAATCAGCTTTCGCAGATACATGTTGTCCGGCGACGCGATAGTGAACCAGGTGTGGCTGATCACGCCCGGGCCCTCGATATCCGCCAGAACCTTCGTCTCGCCCGGCTCGATGGGCCAGGCGTCGCGGTTGCGTCCCGTCTTGTCCCAACTGCTCACCCGCGCCGGGAGAAAGTCCCGGGCAATCGTCAGTCCGCTCAGTGCGTTTGCTGGCACTATGCTCATTCGTCGTTCCTTCCTTCCTGCAGCTAAGCGTTGATCTCTCTGCGCTGCCTGTCCGCCGTCCGGAGCAGCAGCCTCAGAAGCTGCTCCCGCAGCCTCGCGTCTTGGTCCCCGAAATCCGGATGTCCGGCCAGGTTCACCGCTTCCGCCGGGTCGGTCTGGCGATCAAACAGCTTCAGCGTCCTTCCGGTGGCATCCACAACGAGCTTCCACCGGCCGTCCGACACCATCGTTCGCTCATCAACTTCGCTGACTGCGGCCTCGCGCCCGTTTGCCGCCTCCGTCAGCGAGGAACCGAACACGTTCGTCTCGCGCTCGGCCCCCGAAGCGCCATACACCGTGGCGGTGAGGTCCACAAGGCTCGTAAGCGAGTTCGATACAGACGCCTCCTGTCCCTGCGGCGGGCGCAGTATCATCGGGATTCTGGCGGAAGCTTCGTAGAACACGCTCTTCGAGCACCTGTTCTTGTCGCCGAGCATATCGCCGTGGTCACTCCAGCACATTACCCACGAGCCCCGCCCCCGCACAGAGAACCACGCGTCCAGAACCCGGCCCATCAGGTGATCCACGTGCTCCACCCTCGCGGAGTAGAGCGCCCTCATCCGCAGCCACTGCTCGGGTGTGACGTCGCGATTGTGCCGCATCATCTCCCGCTGATGCCTGCGGGCGCAGTCCGGCAGCCAGTCGGGCGGCTCATCCGGCGGCAGCGGCAGTGGCATATCCTCCATGCGATAGCGGTCGAACCGCTCCGGCGGGTCGAACGGGTTATGCGGGCCGCCGAGGCCCACGAGCAGATACAGTGGCTGCGACGTGTCCGAGCCTTCGATGTACCGGATCGCGCTCTCAGCCATAAAGCAGTCCGGGTGCATCTCTTCGGGCAGCGGCGATGGCCAGAGCGCCTGCCCCACGCATGTTTCCCGCCGCTTGCGATAGTCGTCCAGAAACGTCTGATACGTCCCGTGCTCTATCATCCAGTCAGTCAGAATGGAGCGCGTGTTCTGCGTCGAGAGCGGGCCGGTGCACTCGAAGATGTCGTCCCACCCCAGCGCGCGCATATACGGCTCCTCAGAGCGGAGGTCTTTGCCACCTCCGTGCGGGTGGAGGTGGCTCTTCCCGATGTGGCAGGTGCGGTAGCCCGCCCCGCGGAGCGCGTGCAGATACGTGCCCGCAACCTCCTTGACGCGCCCGGCGTTGATCCAGAGGCCGTGGTTGTGCGGATACTGCCCCGTCAGAAACGACGCTCGCGCTGGCATGCACAGGGGTGACGTGGTATAGCAGCGGGTGAAGATCGTGCCCTCTGAGGCCAGCCGGTCGAGGTTCGGCGTCCTTACCCAGCTTGCGCCGTACGCCCCGATCCCGTCCGCGCGGTGCTGGTCGGTCATCAGAACAAGAATATCAGCAGGCATCGTCTGTTTTCCGGTCTTCCTGGTCTGCCGCAGCCTTCTGAGGGTTCGGCCTACGGACCGCAGTCTCGATCGGAGCGTCGCGCGGGTCGCCGTAATCCTCGGGCCAGAACATCCGCCCGATGTCGCGAACTCCCGCGCCGAGCAGCCGCCTGCACAAATCGAGCGTCAGGCGCTCCCTGTCTTCCTTCAACTCAGGGCTGCCGTACGCGTTCTGCAACTCTTTCGGATCCGCCTCCAAGTCGTACAACTCCGGAGGATCGTCCGTATAGACAGACAGCTTGTGGCGCCCGTCCGTGATCATCGCGCCTGGGCCGAAGCTGTTCGGGGCGAACGGTGCCTTCTGCGGCTCGCGGTACGGTCCCGGCCACACCGGCGCCTGAATGCCCGCTTCCACCAGCGCCGTCTCGCGTCCGTCCGCCCGCGACAGCCTGCCCTCGCAAAGCCGCCCGTGCAGGCTCTCCCCCACGAAGCTGAGCGGCCTCTTCGCGCCGCACGCCTCCAGAATCGTCGGCGCGAGGTCCACCTCTTCCACCAGCCCTTCGAACACGCCCCGGTAAGCACCGTCCGGATGCCGGATGATGACCGGGATTCGCACCAGCGGTTCGTAGAAGACGGGGACCTTGTGAAACGCCCCCTGACTGCCCAGAAGCTCGCCGTGGTCGGCCATGAATAGCACCAGCGTATCGCTGTCGCGCCCGGCTTCCTCAAGCGCTTGCAACACCGTTCCCACGCAGTCGTCAATGTACCGCACCTGTCCCATATACGTCGCGATTGCCCTGCGAATGTCGTTGTCCGTCGCCTTGGCTGCCTGCGAGTTCGCCTGCCAGTTCGTCAGCCGTTTTGGTTTTCCGGCCTTGCTCTGCCGGTAGTTCGGCAGAAGCTCCATCTCCGCCGGGTCGAACATCAAAAAGTATGGCTCGGGGCAGGTGAAGGCGGGGTGGGGGCTCTGCCAGTTCACCCAGCACACGAACGGTTGCCCGCCCATCTGCCGCCGCAGGAAATCCGCCGCATCGTCCGCGAGGCTGGCGTCAATGTTCAGCGGGTCGTCCGCCGCCATCGGGAACGCGTCGAAAGAGCGCCGGTAGCTCGGGTGCGCGTCGTAGTTGCCCACGCACACCTCGTGCAGTTCGTCCCAGATGTCACTCATTTGCTCCGCGTTGAAGCAGTGGTTCTTGCCGAACATCGCCGTCCGGAAGCCTGCTTCCTTCAGCGAGTGCACGAGATTCGGGACTTGGAAGTCTATCGTCGAGCCGTAGTTGCGGTGTCCGTGCTCGGAGACGCGCGTTGACGTCACGAAGCTGATCCTGCTCGGGCCGCAGAGCGGCGCTGCGCAGTACGCCCGCTCGAACTGCACTCCCTGCGCCGCGAGACCGTCTATGTGCTTCGTGCCAATAGTCTTGTGCCCGTAGCACCCGAGATAGTCCGCCCGAAGCTGGTCGGAGCAGAGGATGAGGAGGTTCGGGCACCTGGCACGTTCACTCATCGGACATACAGACCCCACTGAAAGAATAACCAGGGATTACCGGCCATGATCAGCACACTGCCCGAAAACGACAAGATCAGGAGTGTGGTGAGGAAGGGGTAACGCCGCAATCTCCCCCAGAGGTGGATGACACCCCAGACTGCTGCGGTCGCGGATGAGAGCGCCATCACCCCCTGAATGAATGCGTATTCAGCTTCGTTACGCGTGTAGAACTCGGGCGCAACTGGTGAGGCAATGAGAACGACCACAGCGAACCAGGTCAGCCAGAGAGCATGTGTCTCGCGCCTCTGGTTGGCTGTGTCTCTTGATCTCAGTTCGTCAGTTCGCTGGTCACTCATGCGAGGCTCACCTGGGGAAGTGCTCCGTAATAAGCTCTTTAGCCTCCTCTGTGCGGCTTCCCTTCCCGTGCAGTCCGTGTTTGTCCGTGGCCGTCCGGTGCGCAGTGCCGCCCGCCCTGACCGGGAAGCATGTTAGTATAGTGCCAACGATTATGAGCGAGACGAGACCCAATATCCTGCTCATCCTCTCCGACCAGCACAACCCGAAGATCGCCGGGTTCGCAGGGGACGCGCTGGCGGAGACCCCGAACCTAGACGCTCTGGCTTCTCAGTCCACCCGCTTCGACGCCGCGTATTGCCAGTCGCCGCTCTGCGTCCCGAGCCGCTTGTCGTTACTGACCGGCCGCTATCCGTTCCGCCTGCACGCCTGGAAGAACGGCTGCAGACTGCGGGACGGCGACGTCACCTTCGCCGATGTCCTCGGACGCGGCGGCTATACGACCGCCGCCATCGGCAAGATGCACCTGCGCCGTCCGAACTTCAAGGGTGGATTCCAGCATCGGCCCTACGGCGACCTGATGGGCGGGCGCTTCTGCTTCCATCAACCCGACCCTCCCCAGACGTGGGACAGACGCTGGTGCGACCACAACGTGGGGCGCTTCCCGTGGGCCGGAGAAACGCAGATTCCCGAAAGCCTCCTCGCCGATGGCGTCGTCACCCGCGAGGCCGTGTCGTTCCTGCTCGATCATCAGAGCCGCTCGCCGCGGAAGCCGTGGCTGCTGATGGCCGGATACAGCCGCCCGCACTTTCCGCTTACCGCGCCCGCTCGCCACTTCCAGCATGCACTGAAGAGAATCACCTCGCTTCCGACGAAGCTGCCCGGATTTCCGGATGCGCTCCACCCGCACGACCGGTTCATCGTGGACGATTTCCGGCTGCAGGCGTTCTCCGAAGACGAGCATCTCCGCGCCCTCGCGGCGTACTACGCCTGCGTCAGTTATCTCGATGAGTGTATAGGCTTGCTGGTTGCGCAGCTTAACAAATCTGGGCTTCTGGAGAACACCTGCGTCATCTACGCAAGCGACCACGGAGACATGGCCGCCGAGAAGGGACTCTGGTGCAAGCGCACCTACTACGACGCCTCCGCCCGCGTTCCTCTGCTCATCAGCCTTCCCTGCCAGAAGACTTCAGCCGCAGTTGACCGCCCGGTGCAGCTTGTGGACTTCTTCCCGACGTTCTGCGATCTCGCCGGAGTCGAGCCGCCGGAGGGCCTGGACGGCGCAAGCCTGCTGCCGCTGCTCACCGGCAACCCGGAGGGCTACCGGCCCACTATCGCGCGCTCCGAGCTCCTTACGCCGCGTCCCGAGACCGCATTTCGCATGGCGTGCGACGGGCGATGGAAGTACGTGGAGTTCCCCGAAGCTCCGCCGCGGCTGTTTGACATGGTCAATGATCCGGGCGAAAACTTTGACTTGCTGACCGGTGGGGACGTGCCCATTCCGTCCGGAGGCCTCACCCGCCTGCGCGATGCCGCGAGCGGCGGGCTTTCCTGGGACGACATCGCGCGCCTACAGCGTCAGTTCCCCGCTTCGCCGCCGGATGCCGAGGCTATGAAGCACGGCCCCGTGCAGTATCAGCTCGGGGACGGCCGCATCGTGGACGCTGACGGGTTTCTCTATCCCGGCATCTATGGCGAGTCCTGACCGGCCTCCAGCGGGTCGCAATCGGCCAGCCATTCGTCCGTGAGCCTCCTGCCTAGGCAGTAGGTTTTCCGGTCGGGGTAGAACAGCCAGCGGCCGCTGTCCGTCTCCACTAGGCTGCAGTAGGTCGCTACCTGCGTCCGGTTCGTGCCCGGGGCGGGCGTCCAGTCTGTATCCGCGAACACCTTCGGCGGCCCGAAACGCAAGGGGTAGTCTCTCTCACCCGGCACGAAGTGGCCCACGGTGATCCACGCCGGGTTTCGCACGTTCGCCGCATCCGCCGGGCCGTTGCCGCCGTGACCGCTCCCATCGTTGTTGAAGAACACCAGCAGGTAGCGTCCGTCCTTCAGCCGGTAGAGGGGGCAGGGCGCCATCGGGTTCAGCACATCCGCGCCGTGCCGTCCGTAGCGCAAGGGGCGCGGCTCGCCCCACGAGCGGGCGTCGTCGTCCGAAAGCGCGAACCACGCCCTCCCCGTGAGCGTGCGCATCACGCAGATGCTCCGCCCGTCCGGAAGCGGCTGCACGGTGGGTTCCTGACAGACGCTCACGCCCGGGCGAAACGGACTCTCCACTCGAATCCCGTGCGGCAGTTCGGGCCAGGTCGTTACGATGAGCTTGCGGGGGTCGCGCTCGGTGAGGATGTTTTCGAACCTCAGGATGCAGCACTCCGATAGCCGCTCCAGCATTCCCGCGCCCGCGTCATGCGCGTTGCTCGCCCAGTGGGTGAAGCCCGCAATCGGAACGCCCTCGTGCCCCATGACCGGATTTTGATACACGATCCACGCCGGGGGAACGCCCGGGTCGGGATGGCTAATGGCGCTGGGCGCGATGGGCAGGTCCGCCGTCTCGTGGCTCCACGTCACCCCGTCGTCGTCCGACCACCGGCACCTCAGCACGCCCGTATCGGCGGCGCGCGCGTCGTCAATCCCGATGTTCTTGTTGTAGAAACACCAGATTCTGTCCCGGCCTGCAATCAGGAACTGCCAGCTTGCCATCCCGGCACCCGGCGGGTCGTCCGGCCCCGCTCTGTCAATCACCTTCGGCGCCGGCCATGTCCGTCCGCCGTCCGCCGACCGGCTTACCACCACCCGCTGATCAGGCTCAGCCTCCGCCGACGCCGTCGTCCACGATGCCAGAAGCGCCGCTGCCGACGTCGCGATCACATTCAGATGTTGGTTCTGCCCGTCGCGCCCGTTTGGGTTCTCAGGCACGTAGATGACGCAGTCCGGCTCAGTGCGCAGCCACTCGTGTTGCATGTCTGCAAGTGTAGCTGCCGGTGCGTCGAGCGGCAAGACCTGTGCGGGAAACTCCGTCCTCTGCAAGAGTCCTTCCGCTGGGTGACAAGGTGTGGTATCATTCTACCAATTCTGTCTCGATTTCGGAGGAGCATTCGCCTATGGCGTCTCTAGCGCACACCTGGGCTGAGCCCGATCTGTATATTCTGGCGGACGACCAGATCGTCCACTCCAGCGAAAACGTCCGGCGCCGTCTCTGCCGCGTCGAAAAGAGCCCCGACCCCATCATCGTCCCTGACCGCCCGTGGGAGGGGATGAACCCCGACGGCTCCGCCGACTCGCTGCAGGACCCGCTCTACGGAACCTGCCTCTTCGACCCGGATGAGGGCATCTTCCGCTACTGGTACAACGCCTACACCCGTTACCAGAACCGCATGTCGCGCCCGCCGCTTACGAGCCAGGGATACTCCTGCTGCCTGGCTGTCAGCGAGGACGGCCTCACCTGGCGGAAGCCGGATGTGCGGCAGGTGCTGTTCGACGGACGGCTCCAGAACAACATGCTGCGCTTCAAGGAAGAGGCGGCCAAAGGCTCCTCCAACCTGGGCGAGCAGGTCTGGAACGTGCTGCCCTACAGCGCCCCTGACTGCGAAGACCGCTTCGTCGCGAGCATGTTCTGCGACTGGGAAGATCCGATCTTCACCACCGGCATAACCATGTGCTACAGCCCGGACGGAATCAACTGGCGCATGCACTACCCGCCCGTGCTTGGGCTGGAGGGCGACTGCCACGGCATGTCGTGGGACCCGAACGGGCAGTGCTACCTGCTGACGACGCGCTCGCATCAGCACACGAACCTTTGCAGGCGCTGGAACCATCAATGGAAGCGTCACATCGCTCTGTTCCGCAGCCGCGATCTGCTGCACTGGACTTCCGGAGCCACGATTCTGGAAGCCGACGATCAGGACCCGGACGATGCGCAGCTCTATCTGATGCTCATCATCCCGTACGGTCACTGCTATCTGGGGCAGCTCCTGATGTTCTACGGGCACGAGATGGTGCTCGACAACCAGCTTGCCGTCAGCCGCGATCTGTTCAACTGGCGGCGCATGGACCGCGAGCCGATCCTGTGCCGGGGCGATGAGGGCTCGTGGGACTCCCGGCACGTCGCGTTGTCGCACAATCAGCCGCACCCGGAAGGCGAGCGCATGCGGTTCTGGTACGGCGGCAAGAATACCCCGCACTATCAGGCGGGCTATGGGGCAATCGGAACCGGCACGCTGCGGCGTGACGGCTTCGTCTGTTACGAGGCGAGCGGAAAGGAAGGCACGCTCACGACCGCGCCATTCCGGCCGCCGCGCCCGAACTCTGCCACGTGGGTCATCGTCAACGCGGATGCTTCCGGGGGAGAGATTCTCGTGGAGATCGTGGACCTCGGCGGCAACCCGATCGAGGGGGTCACGCGCGCCGACTGCATTCCCGTCCGCGGTGACCACACCCGCAAGGTGATGGCGTTCAAAGCCGGTCCCGGTGAGTACTTCCACCGCGGAAACTTCCTGAGGTTCGCGCAGGACATCCGGGTGCGCTTCATCTTGCGCGATGCGAAACTCTACTCATTCAAGCTTGCGAACTACACCCTGCAGACTGAGGAGTCATAATGGATTACAGCACGACAGCCCTGAAACCGTACGCGGTCATAGACTTCAGCCCGGACTGGGGGCAGTACATCAACTCGGTAACGATTACCCAAAGCGGAGCGTGGCTCATCAGCGTTACCGGCAACACCTCCAAAGGCGGCGTCGTTTACACGCGCCGCAGCGAAGACGGTGGGAAGACCTGGAGCGAACGCAGCTACGTGATGCCGCCCGGCAAGCTCGAGCCCGGAAAGACCATCGAAATGGGCCAACTACTGCCCGTGCCCCGGCAGTTCGGTGGGAAGAGCCGCATCTATCAGTTCCACGTGCAGCACACTCGCCCCGACACCCGCTTCGGGCAGCTTCGCTACACGGTGAGCCACGACGACGGCCGCACCTGGCAGGGCCCGTCCGGCCCGGGTTCGCTCTACGAACTCAAGACGCCCGCCTACAAGCTCTCGCCCATCGGCGACGGCTGGCATCTCATGGCGCCGGGCATCACGCTCAGCACGGGCGAATGGCTCTTGCCGATGAACATCTCCACCGATCCGCTGCCACTCTCCGAGATACGCTCCGAGCTCGTCTTCGGGTTTTCGAAAAACGTGTTCACCGTCAAAGATCCGGCGGACGTAGCCTTCGACTTCTTCCCGAGTCCGCCGTACGGGGTGCATGTGGAGCGCGAGGCGACGCCGGGCGAGTCGCTCGGGCAGGAGCCGCAAGTCGTGGAGCTTTCGGACGGCCGTCTGTTCTGCGCCTGCCGCACCGGAAACGGATGCCTCTACTACACCGTCTCGTCCGACCATGGCAGGACGTGGACGAAGGGGCAGCCTTTGCTGTACAAGAACGGCGGCGCGCGTATGCTGCACCCGAACGCTGCCTGCCCGCTCTCGAAGCTTTCGAACGGCACGTGTGCACAGCTCTTCTGCAACAACGATGGCACGTTCAACGGCGGCGCGGACCCGTACGATCACCTCCGAAACCGCTGGCCCGTGTACGTCAGCATTGGCCGTGAAACTGGCTCGCGCAAAGGCCAGCCGCTCGAGTTCGGCGAGCCGAAGCTGCTCTGCGACATCAACGGCTTCCAGCCGGAGGCCGGCTGGCGCGACCTCACATACGGATGCCTTATGGAGCGCGACGGCGCGTTCTTTCACTTCTATAACGCAGTGTGGCGATTCATTCAGGTGAACCGTGTGGACCCGGCGCTGCTGGGAGTGGCTGCCCGATGAAGTCTCTGGTTCCGATGCTGTTTCTGCTTGCCGCCGCCCTCCCGGCGTGCGCGGCAGACTGGAAGGTGCTGTCGGCCGTCTGGCGTCCGGACGCGAACCCGCATGCGAAAACGCAAGCCTGGGACGGCACTGTCTGGAGCGAGGGGTGGCGCGAGGCCGAGCAGTTCTGGCCGAAGAACTTCCACCCGTCGGGCAGTATCCACGCCGTGCTCCGTAACGATTCCGGGCAGCCCCGGACCCTTCGGCTCACCCACGTCAATGGCATGCCGCTTGCCGAGGCGGCCACGAAACCCGACCGGGCGGGCGATGTCATCTGGTACAGCGTGGACTCCCCGCAGGTAAAGGCCGGGGAGGATGATAGCGCTTTCGACGCGCGCATTGTGCCGCCGGGCGAGTGGGCCGAGTGCAAAGTGCGTCTGCGCAAGCCGCTCGATGGCCCGGCGGTTCTTCGCTTCGAGGCTGGATTGGACGCGCCGCTCAATGTCACGATTCCCGCTGCTGTCCCGCGCGTGCGCGTCGAGTCGCTGGCGTTCTCACCCGCGATGGACCGGGTGTTCGTGTATCTGAAGGGGCTGGACGGGAAGGCCCCACGTCCGGGCGCGGCAGGCATCCCCGGCGTCAGGATATCGCGCCAGCGCTGGGCCGAAGGCCCGCGTAGTTCGGCCCTTGCGGTGGGAGAGATCCGGCTGGAAAAGCCCCTCGCCATGGGCGCATACTATCTCCTCACCGTTCGCGTGGGAAAAGAGACGATTGCGCAGCCTTTCCGCGCCTGGGACAGCTTCTTCCCCATCGCCCTGTTCGGCGAGGTCACCGAGGAGAAAGTTCGCGACGCGAAGGCGCACGGCATCAACACGTATTTCGCCCAGCCCTCGGAGATGCCGGACAAGGCGGGCATGAACACGATTCCCCACGGCTGGGAGAACCCCGGAGGCGCTCGCAAAGAGGGCTCACCCGGCGTTGTGTTCCACTACAATCACGATGAGCCCGACGCCCACGATATCACGCGCGGCGAGGATTTGCCGGTTATGGATCGCCTCGGCCTCATGGCGCAGTCCGAAGTGCTGCCGCTCTTCCGGCTGCAGCAGAGAAACGACCCCGGGGCGCCGGGGCTGCTGCTTGTTGACAACACCTACAAGCCGCTCAACTGGTATGTGTACGGACAGATCGCCGACGTCTTCTTCACCGACCCGTACGTGCCGCTGAACGGCCGTCAGCTCGACTACGTCTGGCATGCGCTCGATGCCGCCCGCGACGCCTCCGCGCCCCGTCCGCTCGTCGCCGTGCTCTGGGCCTGCAGCCTGGAGACGGGCAGAGAGAAGGACTACGGCCGCCGTCCGCCCTCTGCCAGGGAACTGCGCTCGATGGTCTTCTACGCGCTCGGGTCGGGCGTCAGGGGCATCAGCTACTTCATAGACCTAACCAAAGAGACGGGCGAGGGGCAGTTCACCGGAATCAGCGACTACCCCGATCTCTGGAAAGAGGCGGCAAACACCAACAGAGACGTCGCCGCCGCGCCGTTTCTTTCCGCCGGATGTCCCGCCGGAGGCGGCGAGAGCGACGGCGTCTGGTGTCGGCAGATTATGTGCGGGCCGGACACGATGGCCGTCGTCGCCGTCAACACGCGGCACTATATCGGCTACGAAACCCGCAGCTTCTTCGAGTGGCATTTCCCGGTCGAGAACGCCGAGATCGCCTGTGCGCTTCCGCGTCACTTCCGCGGCTGCCAGGTGCGCGAGGTGCGCGGCGGCGCACTGGTTCCCGCCGAAGCCGATCTGTCGGGCGGCAAGGCAAGACTCAAGCTTGATACGCTCGACACTGCCCGGTTGTTCATCATCACAAACAAGGAGTCCGAACAATGACACCTGCCAGCGCCTTTGTCTGCCTTGCGCTCGTTTTCTGCGTTGCCGCCGCGGCCGTGGCCGCCGATGGCCCGGCCGACATCGGCTCGCGGCTGCAGCTTATGGTTTCGCCGTATCTCATCGAGAGCATGAAGGGCGTGTCGCTCAAGCTGCATCCGCCCGTGCCGCGCGAAGTCGTGTTCACGCTCGACGCGCCGTATGAGGGCGGCGAGAGCGGATACGTGATGATGCTGAAAATGCCCGACGGAACCTTCCGGATGTACTACCGCGCGGGCGGCGAGACCACCCAGGAGTTTACCGCGCTGGCGACCAGCAAGGACGGCATCCACTTCGAGCGGCCCGCTCTGGGTATGCTGGAGTTTGCGGGGAGCAAGCAGAACAACCTCTTCTACAAAGCCGACCGGAAATCGTACGGCGAGAGCCACAACTTCACGCCCTTCCTCGATTCGAACCCGGCCGCGAAGGCCGAGGAGCGGTGGAAGGCGGTCGCGCTCGGCTGGAGTTACCTCCCCGACGGTGAAAAGGCGCGCGCGCTGAACGCGCTCGTGTCGCCGGATGGAATCAACTGGAAGCTCGTTCAGCAGAAGCCGGTCATAACCGAAGGTTCGTTCGACTCGCAGAATGTCGCCTTCTGGGACCCGAACCGCAAGAAGTACGCCTGCTACTTCCGCGCCTCGCGAAACGGCGTTCGCGCGGTCAATGTCGCCTGGTCGGACGACTTCCGCAAGTGGAGCGCGCCCGTCATGTGCGAGTACCCGGGTGAGCACGAGCACTTCTACACCAACGCCATCGAGCCGTACTTCCGCGAGCCCTCCCTCTACGTCGGCTTTCCCATGCGCTTCGTGCCCGAACGGGCGTCCATCGGAGTTGACGGCCGCAAGACGGACGGCCTTTCCGACGGGGTGTTCATATCGAGCCGGGACGGGGTCAACTTCGACCGCACATTCATGGAGGCGTTCATACGGCCGGGGCTTGATCCGCTCAACTGGGGCAGCGCGCACGGCAACAACACGCCCGCCTGGGGCGTCGTCCAGACCGGGCCGGGGGAGATGTCCATCTACTGGGCCGAGCACTATCTGACGACGCCCGCAGTGCGCCGCGGAACGCTTCGCCTCGACGGGTTCGCATCGGTCAATGCTCCGTATGCAGGCGGCGAGTTCGTAACAAAGCCGCTTACCTTCAGCGGCAAGGATCTGGTCCTGAACGTCTCCACCTCGGCAATCGGTTCGGTTCAGGTGGAAGTCCAGTCAGCCGATGGCCAGCCGGTCAAGGGCTTCGAGCTTGCCGCCTGCCCGCCCATCTGGGGAGACGAAATCGAGCGCCCCGTGCGCTGGAACGGCGCCGGTGACCTCAGCAGCCTCGCCGGCAAGCCCGTCCGCCTGCGGTTCGTGATGAAAGACGCCGACCTCTACGCCTTCCGCGTGAAGCCCTGACCGGGAGTGCGATCCTGCCGGACGGCGGAGGGGATTGGTCCCCGATCGTCGAACTCACACAAAAGCCGCGCTTCGCAGTGTATGCGAATGGCGGCCGCGTAAGGCAAACACCATGAAAACACTTATTCCTGTACTTGCTGCATTGCTTATCGGGGGAACCGCCATGACTTCTCTTGCCCGTCCGGAGATCGTCGCGCACCGGGGCGCATCGGCCGACGCGCCGGAGAACACGCTTGCTGCCGTCAACCTGGCGTGGGAGGTCAACTCCGACGCCGTCGAGATTGACGTGTATCTCACGAAGGACGGGCAGATCATCACCAACCACGATGGCGACACCAAGCGCACCTCCGGCACGAAGCTCGTCATCAAGGAAACCGCCTTCGACGAGCTGCGCAAGCTTGATGTCGGCAAGTGGAAGGGCGAGAAGTTCGCGGGCGAAAAGATGCCATCTCTCGCGGAAGTGCTGGCCACCATCCCGGACGGCAAGCGCATATTCATCGAGATCAAGTGCGGTCCCGAGATCGTGCCCGAACTCGCGAGGGTGATAGGCGAGTCGGGCAAGCGGAGTCGGCAGCTTGCTGTCATCAGCTTCTCCTCCGGGGTCTGCAAGGCTGTCAAGGATGTTCTGCCGCAGCTTCAGGTGTACTGGCTCTGCTCGCCGCGCGAGGGAAAGGTCAACGAGCAGATCGCGACCGCCAAAGCCGCGGGCGCGAACGGCATTGATATCCAGGGAACAGCCCTGCTGACGGCCGAATATGCAAAGGCGATACTGGACGCGGGGTTGAGGCTCTACGTCTGGACGATTGACGACCCGGCGGCCGCAAAGAGGCTTGCCGCCATCGGCGCCGAGAGCATCACCACCAACAAACCGGCTCTGATGCTCAAGACTTTCAAACCCTAGTACCTGCTTGCATAAGTCCGTAGCAGCATGAGACGCGTAGCATAGCCCCTTGTGGGCGTCCCAACGAGTTCGCGGCCTTATGTTGCGAGATTACGCAGCGACGTACTAGTGCGATTCGTATCACAATAAGACGCCGGATGCGCCATCGGCGCATCCGGGAGGATGTTGACCGGCATTGAGAACACCCTGTGCAGGTGCGTTGTTTCTGCTTGCGCTGGCGTTGGCCCACGGAGGAGGCGTGATGGCGAGTTCTGACATCCCTGTTCGGGAACCTGTGGACGGCATAACGGCATCCGCGGCAGATCTGCGCGAAATGGCGCGCTGGGTCGCGGAGGCGTTCTGCGTGGCTTCGCCCGGCGCGGCGGGGGCGCAGGCGCACGTTGAGCTTCGACGGCAGGACTTCGCGTCGCTCGAGTTCGGGCAGTCCTGTATGGAAACCCCGCTCACCATCGGCAGCCGCTCATTTGCGCACGGGCTGGGCACGCACGCGCCGAGCGAGATCGCCATCCATCTGCCCCCGGGGGCCGCCGTGTTCCGCGCCGAGGTGGGTGTGGATAACAACTTCGACACGCAGGGCAGGCGCGGCACGGTGCGGTTCTCGGTCGAAATAGCCGGGCGCGAGGTGTTCCGCACCTCCACGCTCTCTGGCGGACAGGAGCCCGAAGCCGTGAGCGTCGAGATCCCCTCCGGCGCAAGCGAGATCCTCCTGAAGGTGGACCCCACCGAAGACGGCCCGGGCTGGGATCAGGCCGACTGGGCGGACGCGCGGCTGGAGACGGACTCCGGGCAGACCCTCTGGCTCGACTCTGAGACGAGCGTCCTGCCGTGCCAGTATGCGTCTCCTCCCTTCTCGTTCACCTATGGCGGCCGCCAGTCAGCCGAGCTGCTCAAGACGTGGAACAGGCAGGTGTCCACGCGTGCTCTTTCCGGCAGCACCGAGCACACTGTAAGCTGGACGGACCCGCAGACGGGCCTTGCGGTTACCGCGGTCGCCTCGGGCGTCACGGGCTACCCGGCGGTGGACTGGGTGCTCACTTTCGAGAACCGGGGCAATGCCGACACCCCGGCTATCAGAGATATTCAGGCGCTGGACATCGCTCTGCGCGCGGGAAGCGGTAAGCGCCCGGCCGTGCTGCACCAGATTCGCGGCGACTCGTGCGGCGAGACGTCGTTCCAGCCGTTCGCCGCCAGCCTGGGCGCGGGCGACGCCGCTAGGATCGCCTCCGCCGGCGGGCGGCCGTCGCAGGCGGATGCCTTTCCGTTCTTCAACTTCGAGTATGGCGACCGTGGCGTGATCGCCGCCGTCGGATGGACGGGGCAGTGGGCGGCGTCCGTCGAGCGCTCACCCGGCGGGTCGGCGCGGATGCGGGCGGGCATGGCGGAGACTGATCTGTTCCTGCGCCCGGGCGAGAATATCCGCAGCCCCCGCATACTGCTTCTCGCCTGGTCGGGCGACCGGCAGGCCGCGCACAACCGCTTCCGCAGACTGCTGCTGTGGCACTACATGCCGAAATCGGGCGGACGGCCCCTGCGCCTGCCCGTCGCCCTGCAGACGTTCGACCGCTACCATCCCGACCCTGGCTGGGTGACGGAAGAGGGGCAGAAGGAGGGCGTGGAGTTCGCGCACAGGGCGGGCTTCGACACCTGGTGGCTGGACGCGGCATGGTTCCCGGGCGGATTCCCGAACGGGGTGGGGAACTGGCAGTGCAGGCCGGACGCCTTTCCCAGCGGCCTCAAGCCCGTGAGCGATGCCTGCCACGCACGCAAGATGCAGTTCGTCCTCTGGTTTGAGCCGGAGCGGGTAGCCGCCGGAAGCGACATCGCGCGGGAGCATCCCGAGTTCGTGTTCGGAGGCGAGGGCGGCGGGCTGTTCCGGCTCAACGACCCGGCCGCGCGGCAGTGGCTGACCGATCTGCTCTCGCGCCGCATCAGCGAGTACGGCGTGGATGTCTATCGCAACGACTTCAACATATATCCGCTCGAGTACTGGAAATCCGCCGACGAGCCCGGCCGCAGGGGGATGACCGAAATCCGCTACGTTGAGGGGTTGTACCGGATGTGGGACGACCTGCTCGCGCGGCATCCGGGACTCTGGATTGACAACTGCGCGAGCGGCGGGCGGCGGATTGACCTCGAAATGCTCTCACGGTCGGTTCCTCTGTGGCGCAGCGACACGAACTGCCGCCCGGGCACGGAGGGCTGGAGCCAGTCTCAGGGGTGCGGGCTGAGCCTGTATGTCCCGCTGCATACGGCGGCGGCGTGGTCGCCCGACGCCTACGCTGCCCGGTCGTCCGCGACTGCCGGGCTGCTGTGCGAATGGGACTACCGCGATGCCGCCTTCCCGCTCGCCGAGGCGAAGGCGGCTCTTGCGGAGGCAAAGGAGAACGTGAAGTACTGGTACGGCGATTTCTACCCTCTCACCACGCTCGCGCCGTCAGCAGAGCAGTTTCTCGCGTTTCAACTGCACCGCTCGGATCTGGGAGAGGGCCTTGTTACGGCATTCCGGCGCCCGGAGTGCTCCACCATCGGCATCATCGTCGGGCTGAGCGGCCTGAAAGCCGGGGCGCAGTACCGTCTCGAGATGATCGGTGACGACCGCAAACCGTCCGTCACGACAGCAAGCGGGCGCGACCTGATGGATTCCGGCCTCGAACTCCGCATTCCGAACAAGCGCGGCAGCCTCCTCGTCCGCTACAAAGAGACGGCGGGACACGCGTCAAAGGCCGGGCCAGATCTCCGGGCGCTGAAGCCGTTCGGGCGCTGACGCCGCCGTCCCGGGGCGGTGCTACTTCTCCTGCAGGTTGCCGGAGATGGTTTTGGACGCCCCTTTGCCGGAGTTGTCCTCAATCGCCTTCTGCCCGGACAGCACGTTGTTCGTGATGGTGAACAGCGTCGCGCCTTTGTCAACCCGGATTGCCGGCTGCTCCTCGAACCCCTGCAGATGACAGTCGTGGATGTTCGCGCGAACAGCGCCGCTCTTCAGATGCACAGCCGGCGCTCCGCCCACCACCTGGCAGTCCGCGATGCTCAGGCGGTTGCGTGGGTGCGCGTTCAGGCAGTTGTACTCGATTCCCACAATCGGCCCCTTGAAGGGCCGCACCTGAACGCCGTTGATGACCGCATTGTAGTAGAGGCCGTCGGCGTCAACCCGCACGCCCACTCCGCCATCGCGCACCAGAATATTGGTCCCGCTGATGACGAATCCCAGCGCGCCCTCAAGCACGAACCCCTGGTCCACGTCCTCGATCCAGCACTGATCAATATGATGCCCCAGCGAGTGGTACGGCTCGGGCTTGCCGTCCGGAGTGTCCTTGAGGCGATGGTGGTGGTAGAACGTCTTGCCCCCGATGATGAAGCATCCGTCCATCAGTATGCCGTCCACGTCCCCGAAGTCGAAGCCGACCCTGTTCTTACGGAAGTACGACTCCTTGCCGGGCGTGTCCTTGCCGCCGACGAACCAGTGCACGTCCTGAATCCGGTTCACATCCCGGCAGCCCGAAAGGTGAATGCCGATGTGATGGACGAACCCGGTGAGATCGCGGAACATCCCCTGTCCCGAGTTGCACCCGCCGGGCGCTGTCGAAACCCCGATCCACGCGCAGTCGAAGACGATGTTCTCCACGCTTGGGTTGATGCCATCAAGCTGGATGGCCGGCGGGTACTCAACGGGACTGGCGTTGTCCGTGTTGTTGGGATAGGTGATCACCAGCCCCTTGACGCTGCTCCCGTGGCTCAGCCGCACTGCTGCGAAGCCCGGGGCACGCACGACGAGCCGGGTGGCGCTGTTCTCCCACCTCGCGCCTTCGCCCAGCAGAGTCTTGCCCTGCGGCACCTTCAGAGAGTCCGAGATCAGATACGATCCGGCCGCGAGATGCACGACTCCGTTTTGCCCCGCCGAGTCCAGCGCCTTCTGGATGGCGGCGGTGTCGTCGGTGACGCCATCGCCTTTCGCTCCGAACGAATCAGCGGCGGCTTCCGCGGTACTGGCACACAACGGAACCAGGGCGATTGCGGCAGCCGCAAGGAACAGCAGCGGGATTCTGTACATATTGGGGCCTCCGAAACAATACAGCAGCAGTGCCGTACCGTTCCGCGCAGCCTCGCTGAACACCTGCCTCAATCTTCATTGCGAACCCTGCGCTTGCCCGGCAGGCGCCTGCTGTGTTAGCCTTGCATCGGCGCAAACATGCGCGCATCGCCTTCGAAGAAGGGACCGAGAACAGACTTGCCTACACCACGCACCGCCCGCTTTGTTCTTACCGCGCTGCTTCTCATCGCGGTTTTGCTGGCCGCAACCGGCCCCCGCGCTCGCGCGGAGGGCTTCCTGACCGGCAGGCATGTCTATGTCAGCGCTGGCCACGGCTGGTACTACAACGGGGCGTATGATGCCTGGATGGTTCAGCGCGGGAATACGAATAACATAGTAGAGGACCTCTCGAACACCGAGGCCGTCAATCTGCACCTCCTCCAGTATCTCCAGAATGCGGGCGCTGCCGTCTGGCCTTGCCGCGAAAGCGACCTGAACCCGCGCATGGTGATCGTGGACGATCAGGATGGCTCGTCGCGTCCAGACAACGGCACGTACAGCGAGACCGGCGCGTGGTCCGAAGACTCGTCCGGCGGGTTCGTCAACTTCCGCTGGCCCTATCAGGATGGACATCAGGTATTTGCTGACTACGCCTCCGGCGGGCGCGGCCGCCTCGCCAGCATCGCCTCACCCGCCAGCGCCTCGGCCGTCTGGACTCCCAACCTGCCCTCGGCGGGATACTACAGCGTGTCGGTGTCGTATTCGTCCGGCGCCTCGCGAGCGTCCTGCGCACATTACATCGTGCGGCACACGGGCGGTGTCACGCACGTTTATGTGGACCAGACCCGCCATGGCAGTACCTGGGTTCCTCTCGGCACTTTCCACTTCCAGGCCGGCTTGAGCCCTGCCGCCGGTTCGGTGATGCTCCTGAACGGCGCCTCCGGCACGGGCACGGTCAGCGCGGACGCCGTGCGCTTCGGCGGAGGCACGGGCATCGTGGATAGAGGCTCGGGCGTGAGCGGCTACCCTCGCTTCGAGGAGGCGGGGCGCTACTTTACGTTCTTCGCCGGAGCGCCCGCGTTCGTGTACGACCCCGTTAGTTCCTGCTACGACGCTCAGACAAGCTGCGGAGCGGGCGACGACGCCTCCGCCCGCCCGCGATACGCCGCCTGGCAGCATCTGGCCGACGAGGATGCTGTCTATCTCTCGTGGCATTCGAACGCGGGAGGCGGGCGCGGAACAAGCAGCTTCTATCACTCGACGCTTTCAGCCGAGTCGCAGTCCGCCCTGCTGACAGCCGCCGTCCACAACCAGATTGTCGCCGGCATCCGCGCGCAGTTCGACCCGTCCTGGCCGGACAGAGGAATCGGCACGCTGGCGCTGGGTGAGCTAAGCCCCTCCAACAATCCCGAGATGCCCGCTGCGCTCATCGAAGTCGCCTTTCACGACGATGCGACGGATGCCCTGTCTTTGCGTAACCCGTGCTGGCGGCGGGCGGTGGCGCGCTCGGTGTATCAGGGAATCGCGAAGTACTACGCCGCCCGCGATGGTGTCACGCCCTGCCTACTGCCCGAGCCGCCCGTGAACCTTGCCGTGCGAAACACCGGCACGGGACAGGTGAGGCTGTCGTGGAGCGCAGGGCCGTCGGGCGGTCCATTTGGCGATCCCGCCGCGAGCTACATCGTCTATCGCAGCCCGGACGGCCTGGGCTTCGACTCGGGGCGCGCGGCCGCGGACGCTTCGTTCACCGACACGGTGGCCAGTTCTGGCCAGCTCTACTACTACCGGGTTGCCGCCGTGAACGCCGGAGGCGTCTCCCTGCCGTCCGAAACGCTGGCTGTCCGCATTGCCCCGGGCGGGACTTTGCCCGAGATACTCATTGTGAACGGCTATGACCGCGAAGACCGTACGCTCGTGTCGCTCAAAGCCTCGGGGCGTGAGATCGGCAGCCCCGCGCGCGAGCGCCCGGAGTGGGTCAACACGTTCAACTATGTCATCCAGCATGCCAGCTCGCTCCACCGGCTGGGAAAGGCCTTCGATTCGGCGTCCAACGAGGCGGTGTCGTCGGGCGATGTGGACCTGAACTGCTACGCACTCGTGGACTGGGCCGCCGGGCGGCAGGCGAACGTGGTTGCCGGACAGCCCGCCACTTACCACGCCTTCACCGCGGTAGAGCAGGCGCTCATCCGCGCGTATGCCCAGGCCGGGGGGCATCTGTTCGTGAGCGGCGCGGAGATTCTCTACGACCTGGACCGAGACACCGATCCTGCGGACGTCGGCAGCCTGTTCGTTCGCGAAGTGCTCAAAGTCCGTTACGGCGGCGACGACGCGAACACGTACCAGGTCACCGGGACAGCCGTGCCCTTTACACCCCTGCCAGACCCTCCGCCTGCTTCACCGGGCGGCGCGGTTTCGTATGCGCTCTCGACGGGCACGCTCTACATCCCGGATGGATACCAACCCCCGCAAGACAACGCAGATGTCATGGTTCACTTCCACGGCGCAGACAGCGTGGCCCTGCAGAATCTGCTGCAGTCTGGCAAGTCGGGGGTGCTGATCGTCATCAACTACGGCGGGCTGTCGGCGGCGTATTCCGCTCCGTTCGCCGACAGGCATCTCTTCCGTTCCATTCTCGTGGAGGCGCGAGACCGTCTGACGGAGGTGTACGGGCGTCCTATCGGAATCGGCCGCCTCGCTCTCACATCTTTCAGCGCGGGCTACGGCGCGCTCCGCCAGATTCTCAAGTATCCCGAGTACGACGGGATGATTACTGACATCGTGATGGCCGATTCGCTCTACGCGGGCTACGTGATGGTCAACGGGCAGACGGTGCCCGATCCGAACCAGATACGGGACTTCGTGCGGATGGCTCTGCGCGCCGCTCACAGCCGGATCACCTTCACGATGACGTATTCGCAGCTTGTGCCGGGCACGTACGCTAGCACCCGCGAGTGCGCCGACGCGATCATCGCGGCTGTCGGCGCGTCCCGCGTGGCTGCCTCGGGCGCCGACGCGACGGGTATGACGCTGGAATCCACGGTGGACCTCGGCCTGCTGCGGATCCGTTCCTACCAGGGCACAACCGGTGACGATCATATGCTGCATCTGACGCAGATGCAGGAGGCGCTCAAGCTCACCGGCTTCCCAGCGGCGGCATCCACGGGTGTGTTCGGGTTCAGCAACGGTTCGGGCGCGATGTACGACGTTGCCTTTCCGGACAGGGTCATCGCGAATGGCGGACAGGTCGCGCAGAACTACGTGGGCGGCACCGCCGACGGGGCGGCGGCGGTATTCTCAGGAGACTGGCGCGTGGTGTTCCTGGGGTATCCCTTCGAAACGCTCCTGTCCCGCGATGCCAGGGACAACGTGATGGAGGATGCGGTACGCTTCCTGCTGCCGCCAGCCGGGTCGGTCGGCATCAACATCAGCGGGCTACCGGCCTCCGCGAAGCCAGGCCAGGCGCTGCCGCTGCAGTGGACGCCCGCCAGTTCGCTCGACTTCCCCCTGAGCCTCGATCTCTGGGCCACGCTGACGCATTCGTCCGGACGCCCGTCTTACGTGTTCGATCTGCTGCGCAACATGCCTCTGCCCGCGGGCGGTTCGGTGGTGTTCCCCTGCGCGCTCACGGTCCCCGCCGGGGCCCCTTCCGGGGCGTACACGGTCGCGCTGTTCCAGGGTGACTATCGCCGCCATGTCATCAACCAGCGTGTCTCACCCATAACCATTGCCGCCGATCAGGGGTTCTCCGACGAGTTCACCGGCGGCACGCTCAACTCCGCCAACTGGATACTTGCCGGCACCGTCGGCGGCCAGCCGTCCGTTGCGTCGGGCAGGCTGGGGATTGCGTATTCGGGCTCGGGAGGGCATGCGGGCAGTGATCTCATAACCGCGCAGGCGTTCGACGGGCAGATGAGCGTCAGCGTGGGCGTCACTCCTGTGGTGCCCTCGTCGGGCATTCACGAAAGCGGCGTCGCACTGGTCGCGGGTCAGGGGTTGCCGATGGCGCAGGCCGCCACGGCGAAGCTGGCGCTCACGACGGACCCGGGAGGCGGTGTCACGGCGGTCTGGACCGTCAGAACGCCGGGCGCATCCGAGGCTGTGCAGCAGATAGTGGGTCTCTCCTCGGGGCCGGTCGCGCTCAGCGTCTGGCGCTCGGGCGGGCAGGTTCAGGCGAGCTACGACGCGGGAGCGGGGCCGGTGGCAATGGCGGCGCGTGACTTCCCGTTCAGCCCCGGCTATGGCTGGCTGTTTGCGGGCGGGAGCCCGGGCGCGGGCGGCGCGTACTTCGATTGGGCGGGCGCGGGGGGTGAGTCAGCCGCCGCGCATCCGGTGAGCGCTGGCAGCATCGGGCAGGCGAGGCTTGCTCCCGAGGGGCATGCGTGGCTGTTGCCGCTGGCGGTCACGGCCGGGGCAGGCGATCCATTCGCGGCGGTTCAGATGCCCGATCGCTCGGCGGGTGCGCTGGCGAACTGGACGGCTCTGGCCGAGCTTCCTGTGCCCGCTCGCGGGTCGCGCGTCACGGTGTTCTGCCGCGTGGCGAGCATTGGCGGCGCCGGGACGGTCGTCCCGTTCCGTTACGTCGAGGGCGCCTCGCAGCCCGCTCTACCGCTCTTCTGCAACACCCGCGACATTGTCGCTGCTGCAGGCCCGGACAGAACCGGGCTTCTCATGAGCGCAGCCGGGCGGGTCATTTCTGTTGATCAGACGCGCGGGGTCTTCATGCTTGACGACGGCGGCAGGGAGCTTGCTGTCCGGTACTCATGCACCGGTCTGACCCTTACGCCGCCGTCCCCCGGGTCGTTCGCTGTTGTCACGGGCGTCGTCAGCGGCGAAAACGCCCCCGTGTTGCTGCTCAGAAGTCAGGATGATCTCGCAGTACTGTAGCGTTAGGGGAGGTCTGAACCGCCCGATTCCCTAACCATGCCCTGATGCCGGGAACCGGCTTCAGGGGGTAACAATGCCACGAGTGTTCATTGCGGTGGCGGCGCTTGTTCTGGCGCTGTCGCTCGCGGCGGATTGTTCAGAGGATATGCAAAAGACACCAATCAAGTTCGAGACCAAACACCTTGTCTATGAGATCAGCCCGGACGGGCGAAACCTGCGGTTCACCGATCGCAAGACAGGCAGCGACCGTCTGAGCGACGCGCCGTCGTGGTGCGCGAGTGTCTGGAAGGACGGCATAGAGTACGGGGCGACCTCCGCATCGTTCAGCGGCGGCATCCTGCAACTCGCCTTCGGGGAGACGGGCGCGGCAGTCGGGGTGCAGGTCACGCAGAAGCCGGAGTACCTCATCCTCGAAGTCCGCTCGTTCAGCGGCGAAGGCATCGAGAAGCTCTCGCTAGCCAACATCGCTCTCGATTCCGCGGAAAAAGGCGAGAAAGACATGTTCGCGGGATGCGCGCTCGCGCGCAACGTCAGAACCAACGTTCCCGAGCTTCCCGGCGCGAACAAGCTGCTGCGAGGTATGGCCTATCCGCGCTTCGGGTTTGAAGGTACGGGCATCGCCGTCATCGGTTGCCCATTGGAGAGGCTCCGCGGCGTTATGCAGCAGGCAGTCACCGATGCCCCGGAACTGCCTCACTCGTCCATCGGCGGCCCGTGGGCGCTCGACTCGGACGCCAACCGCGAGTCCTATCTCTTCAACTTCGGAAATCTGACGTTGGAGACCGCTCCCGAATGGATAGCGCTTGCGAAGAAACTCGGCATCACCCAGATTGACTTCCACGGCGGGTCATCGCACCGCTTCGGCGATCTTCGCCCGCATCCGGAATGGTATCCGGAGGGACGCAAGAGCCTGAAGGCGGTTGTGGACATGCTGCACGCCGCCGGCATCAAGGCCGGTCTGCACACGTACGCCTTCTTTCTCGCGAAGGATTGCGAATGGGTCAGCCCCGTGCCCGATCCGCGCCTCGGAAAAGACGCGACATTCACGCTGAGCGCCGACATCGCCGCGGATGCGGACGTTGTGCCCACGGATGAGTCCACCGAGAACATGTCCACAATCACCGGGTTTTTCGTGCACAACAGCGTGACCGTGCAGATAGACGACGAACTCATCGTCTATACCGGCGTCTCGAAGACACCTCCGTACGGTTTCACCGGCTGCCAGCGCGGAGCATGGGGCACGAAGGCCGCCGCCCACGCGAAGGGTGCGAAGGTCGGGCATCTCAAGGAATGCTTCGGGCTGTTCACGCCCGATGGCGACTCGACGCTGCTCGAAGAGGTCGCCGCCCGCACCGCCGAGGTGTTCAACGAGTGCGGGTTCGACATGATCTACCTCGACGCGCTCGACGGCGAAACCATCCTGGGCGGGCACGAAAACGCGTGGCACTACGGCTCGAAGTTCACCTTCGAAATCTGGAAGCGGCTGGAGCGTCCCGCGCTCCAGGAGATGAGCACCTTCCATCATCATCTCTGGTTCGTGCGCTCGCGCATGGGCGCCTGGGATCATCCGTCGCGCAGCCACAAGAAGTTTATTGACATCCACTGCCGCTCCAACGAAGCCAACTCGCGCATGTTCCTGCCGGGACAACTGGGCTGGTGGGCGATGAAGCCGGTGGCCAGTTCGCAGACCGAGCGGACGTTCAGCGACGACATAGAGTATCTCTGCTGCAAAGCCATCGGCACGGACTGCGGCATCGCGATGATGGGCATTGACCCGGATACGATCAAGGCGAACGATGCTCTGGCGCGCCTGGGCGAGGTCATCGGGCGATGCGAGGATGTGCGTCTGTCCGGGGAACTGTCCGATTCGATCAAGGCGAAGCTGCGCGAGCCGGGCAGCGATTTCACGGTCCGCAGGGCAGCCTTCGGCAAGCCGGAGGTGCGGCCGGTGGACTACACGAGGCACAAGGCCGTGCCCGGAAGTGACGGAAAGGCCCGGTGGACTGTCCGCAACAGATTCGCGGCACAGGAGCCTGCTATCAGGATCGAGGCTCTCTGGTCGGCCGATGCTTACGATGCGCCCGGGAACGTGACTCTCACGGATTTCAGCGACCTTTCGCGCTTCGACAAGGTCTCTGCCAGCTCCGGGGTCACCGCTGCGATCGAGCGCTCAGACGAGGATGGAGCGGGCAACGGTCTGTTCAGAGCCTCCGCCCCGCGCGCAGAGCGTGCCGGGGAGGCTGCGTTCTCCCCGATCGAGCACGGGCAGCGTTCGACGGGACACGGGCCGGCATGGTGTGAGCGGGGCATCACGATGGACCCGTCCATCAACCTAGGCGACAGGCAGGCGCTGGGGGTGTGGGTGCGTGGCGACGGCAGCGGCGCTATGCTGAACCTGCAGGTGCGAAGTCCTCTGCATCTCTCAACGGGCATCGCTGACCACTACGTGCCGCTCGACTTCACCGGGTGGCGCTATTTCGAGCTTATCGAACCCGAAGGTGAGCGCTCGGAAGCCTGCCAGTGGCCGTATGCGAGCAATGTCTATGCGATGTTCCGCGAGCTGGTCCATTATGATCAGGTCGGGTATTTTGGCCTGTGGCTGGGCAACCTCCCGGCTGGCCGGGAAGTCACAGCCATGCTGGGGCCGGTGAAGGCTCTGACAGTGAGGAGCAACACCCTGAGCAATCCGCGTGTGAGTATTGGTGGCCGCGCCATTCAGTTCCCCTGCGATATCGAGAGCGGTGGTTATATCGAGTTCCGCTCAATGACCGACTGCAAGCTGTTCGCCCAGAGCGGAGCGTTCGTGCGCGATATAACCCCGGTGGGCGTGCCGCCGGCGCTGGTGCGTGGGGTCAACGAGATCGGCTTCTCGTGCGAGGGCAAACCAGGACTGGCGGCGCGAGCGAACGTGACGGTTATCAGCCAGGGAGAGCCGCTGCGTTAGGCCTCAGCGCTGTGTCTGCGACAACCGAAGGAGAACACAGACATGATGCAGTTCTTGCTTGTTCTTTCCGGGGCGATGCTGTTTGCGCCGGCATGTTCCGCGGCTGAGGTCCCCGGGCCGTCTTTGACGCTCGAGCAGAGCCTGGCGGGGTCGGCACCGTTCCGCAGGCTGTTTCTCGACGCGATGGTCGTGGAGGAGTCGCGGAACCTCACGCGCGTGTTCCACGCTCCCCGCAAGCACGCTGCCAACCCCGTTCTGCTCAGAACCTACGAGTGGGAGGGGTGGGGGCCGTATCTCTACGGAACGGTGATGTGGGACGGCGGCAAGCTGCGGATGTGGTACAACTGCCTGACCGATGTCGAGGGGAGCGGCCTGCACACCATGGCGTGCTACGCCGAGTCACGCGACGGCATCAAATGGGAGCGCCCGTGGCTCGGTCTGGTGGAGTGGAAGGGGTCGAAGGCGAACAACATCGTCGGTGACAACACTTGCAGCGTATCGAGCGTCATCAAGAACCTGTCGCCATCTCCGGGGCGCGAGTATGCGATGTACGGGTTTGGGCGGCAGAGTGGCCCGTCGGTGGGGTTTTCATCCGATGGGCTGAAGTTCACCTGGGACGCCTCGCCCGAGACGTCGCAGCTCTTCAAAAGCTCCGATGTGACCAACTTTTTCTACAATCCGTACACAAAGCTGTACACATCAATGTGGAAAACGGCGAATCGCAGGCACAGGGCGGCCGGCATCGCGGTGTCTGAGGACGGCCTCAAGTGGCGCAAGCCTGTTGAAACGGCTGTCTTCGTCGCCGACGATCTCGACCCGGATGCGACTCAGGTTTACGGAATGCCAGTGTTTCCGTACCAGGGAATGTACATCGGGCTGCCCTGGATGTATCACTCGCGTTACCTCAAGTACGGGCCATACTCCGCGAACCGCATGAACGAAGCGCAGATCGGCAGCGACTGCACGGTGGATGTGCAGATGGCGTGGAGCTGGGACCTGATCAACTGGACGCGCCCGCGCGACCGCGAGCCATTCATCGCGCTCGGCGAGAAGGGCAGCTTCGATTCGGGGATGATCTTCACGGCGCGCGCGCCCGTCATCGTGGGCGACGAGCTCTACTTCTATTATGGCGGCTTCGATCAGGTACACGACGACTATAAGGGCATCAAGGCAGAGATCGGGCTGGCGACGATGCGGCTCGACGGGTTCTGCTCGATGCAGGCGGGGCAAACTGAAGGCTCGTTCATCAGCCGGCGCGAGGTTTTCCGAACCCCGAGGGTCACCATCAATGCCGTCACGCAACCGGGCGGATACGTCACGGCGGAGCTGCTCGACCGCAACAACAAAGTGCTGAAGGGCTTCAGCCGCGAGAACTGCGTGCCGTTCACCGGCGACTCTGTCCGGGGCCAGATCGCCTGGAAGACGAAGGCTTTCGCGGAAGGTACGCTGGATAGCGACAAGAAGGTGCGGTTCTTCCTCAAGAACGCCAGCCTGTATTCGTACCTCCCGGCGGATATCAACACCGAACTGGACAAGGGCGCGCCCGACTTGTAGCGCCCGGGCACGTATCATTTCGCTGGAAAACGAGCGCGGAAGTCGTGGCGCTGTTCGACCACGATGCTAAGGCCGCCTGCCGCTCGTCCGAAACAGGAAAGCCGGTGGCCATTTCCCGATGATTTCGCGGTGGACGAGATCGGGCTGCCCACGATCGGGAAACAGGAAACCGGCGGTCACCGCCTGAAGGAATATTATCCCTCGCTTGCGAACCAGTCACCCGAGGAGATTAAGCCCATGTTGTTCTGTCCAGACCGCCTGCCGCTTGCCGTCCTGAGCCTGTTCGTGCTTCTTGCTCTATCCCCGGCAGCCTTCGCCGATCAGCAGAAGGCCCGGGTGTGGGTGGCAGACTCGCTCACGAAGATCCTGCCCGGCACGCCAGCGCCGGCTCAGTCCCCCGATGGGGTTTTCGTTGATGCCGTGCGCAACGAATACGAGAGCGCGCAGGTTGTGGTAACCGCTGGCGGTGAGGCTGCGAAGGTGACGGTGCAGGTTGATCCCGTCACCGGGCCTGGCGGCCCGAAGCCCCGCCTGCAGGCCGCGTTTCTCGGCTTCGTGCCGGTGAAGTTCGGCACGCAGGAGACCCCGCCCGAGCATCTGGTTACAGCCCCGCCGGCCGACATCCCCGACCCGATTCTGAACAAGAAGAGCGTGGAGTGCGCCGCGGGTAAGAACCAGCCCGTCTGGCTGACCGTGTATGTGCCGAAGGGCGCCGCGCCGGGTAAGTATTCATCGGCGGTGCGTGTGTTCTGCGGCGGCGAGCGCATCAGCGTACCGGTCTCCATCCGCGTCCGGGACGTTCTGCTCCCGGACGAGCGGACGCTGAACATCACGAACTGGTTTACGATTCACAAGATAGGGGGTGGTGATGGCCCAGAGTTCTGGAGCGAGGCTTTCTGGAAGAATCTCGAGGGCTATGCCGCTGTCATGGCGAGCCACCGCCAGAACGTCGTCATCACTCCGATCTTCGACCTGATAACCGCCACCGAGGACGCCCTCGGCCGCCTCACGTTCGACTTCTCCCGGCTGGACCGCTGGATCGCGCTCTTCGAAAAGGCCGGCGTGCTCGAGATCATCGAGGGTGGGCATCTCGGCGGGCGCAGCGACTGGCAAGCGAAGGACTTCGACGCGCGCCGCGTGCACACCACGCTCCCTGATGGCAAGGTCAAGGACTGGGGCAAGCCGAAGGGAACCAGCCCCGAGCAGCGGGAGTTCCTCTCGCAGTTCCTGCCTGCGTTGCAGTCGCATCTCGAAAAGACCGGCTGGCTTGACAGATACGTCCAGCACATCGCCGACGAGCCCATCCCCGTGAGCGCCGCAAGCTACAACACGCTGGCGGGCCTGGTGCGCGAGTTCGCCTCGAAGCTGAAGACCATTGACGCCACCATGTGCCGGGAGGTCGCAGGGTCGGTGGACATCTGGGTGCCGCAGCCCCCGGAGATTGAAGGGAACATGGAGTTTTTCGAGAGCCGCCGGAAGCTCGGCGATCAGCTCTGGTTCTACACCTGCCTCTCGCCGAAGGGGCGCTACATGAACCGGTTCATTGACTACCACCTTCTCAGCACGCGCCTGCTGCACTGGATGAACTTCAAATACTCCATGCCCGGCTATCTGCACTGGGGGTTCAACTATTGGCATGGCGACCCATTCACGGATCTGGAGCCCGACTGGGGAGGTGGCACGCACCTGCCGCCGGGCGACTCGCACCTGGTGTACCCGAGCGCGCGGGGGCTGTTGCTCTCGATCCGGCTGGAGGCTATGCGGGACGGGATAGAGGACTACGAGCTTCTGCGCCTGCTTTCGCGCTCAAAGGACGCGGACGCGCGGCAGATCTGCGATTCGGCCGTGCGCTCGATGACCGGCTACACGCTCGATCCGTCCGAGTTCCGCAAAGTCCGCGCCCGCCTTCTGGATGCGCTGGAGAAGGGTCACTGACCCGGTGTCCTACGGGCCTCCGTGTCACGGCATCTGATTGTGTGCGAGTTTGGCAGGCATGATAGACTCGGCCAGGTGAGACGCCTGGCGACATAGAAAGGATACGAGTTCAAACACGTGATCTGGCACGACGAGGCTTACCTCGATAGCGGTATGGATCTAGTCAACGATGACGAGGGGCTACGCTGCGGCAACGACCGGCGATCGACGTGCTACGACTGCTGCGTTAGCAAGCTGCGCTCTGGCAGACTCATCCACTTCTGATGGCCAGATCACGTTGGTTTACGTTACTGAACACGGCCATTCCTGGCACGCCCACGTGTGGAAGCATTGTGATCGTCGTCATAGCCTTCCTGTTTGGCGCACTCATTCCGGTTTACAAGGACATCGTCTATCCCGTGTCCGTGGCGCTTTCGGTGCAAGGGGACTGCCGCGATGCCCCCTGACTGTTGACTGTCGGCGTGTACGCTTAAAGGAGCGCGGGAATCTGCTTCACTTCCGTCTAGGCAAGCACAAGCTGGCGGCCAGCATGCCGGGCTGTCGGCCGGCTTGCATGGAATGGACTGCAACAGACTCAGAGCAGGGCAGCCGTGACGTGTTCAAGCTAAGTTGCGAAAGGTGGCTTGACAAGTGCCAGATCAAACTGTGGGTGGAGTGACCCTATGCGCTCGCGTTTCCGCGAACCGGGTGACGAAGATACAGTATCCGGGCGAGATCGTGGGCGATGAGGAGTTCGGCTACGATGATGCTGGCGGCCTTTTGTGGAAGAAGGACGGCAACGGGAAGTTCACGCTCTACGAGTATGACGACCTGCGCCGCCTGATCGCGGTTTACTACCTGCCCGGGGCGCTGCCGAACCCGATCTCGTACGAGGGACTTACGGCCGGCGTGACGTATACTTACCATGGCGGCGCAAGTCAGCGGGAGACGATGACGGACGC
>JBPOJE010000031.1:0-23572 GCA_052033935.1 Armatimonadota bacterium | reverse complement strand
CCGCGAACTGGAGGAGGCGATCTGTCGTTTCCTCGAAGCTCACAATGAAGACCCCAAGGTCTTCCTATGGAAGAAGGATGCCGCCACCATACTCGCCAAAGTAGCCCGCGCAGGGCACGCTATCTGTAAAGAACCGTCACGTGCAGTACACTAGTTTCTCGTCCTCGAGGCAGGAAAGCCCAAGCCGACGTCCTAAAGGGCTTCTGTAGAACGCTTCAGGAGACAGGGCAATGGTGTTACAGTCAGGCAGGGCATCCAGCAAACTGCTGACGTTCGGAGGCGATTACGTTGCGGTGAAACAGGTGGTGGGTCACGCCAGGGTGGTGCGCAGGGATCCGATGCTGGCGCTGTCTGAGATAGTGAACTAGGGCTGACTGAGCGTGGACGACGTGCTTGCGCTCGTGCCGGAGATGATGAACGGCAACGCACGGAGCGTCTTCGGATTGGGCAGCGCAGAGGGAGCCGCGGGCGCATGACAGAGCAGGTCGCCTTCAGCATCTTCGACGGGCACAACGATGCGCTTCTGCGCGTGTGGCGCGCGGGGCCGGGCGGCGAAAGCGCGTTTGTCGAGGGCGGCGGCGAAGGACACCTCGACCTGCCCCGCGCGCTCGCGGGCGGAATGCGCGGGGGACTGTTCGGGGTATTTGTGCCGCGCCCCCCGAAAGAGCCAGCGCCGCCGGATGTGGACAGGTCCGCCAAAGAGCTGTCTCCGCCGGTTTCCCACGAGTGGGCGGCGCAGGTGGCGGACGAGCAGGCGGCGATTCTGGAGCGCCTGGAGCGAATCTCCGGCGGGCGTCTGACGAAAGCGCTGGTACCCGGAGACGTGCGGGCGGCGCTCGATGGGGATCATCTTGCGTGCCTCCTGCACTTCGAGGGCGCGGAGCCGCTTGCGGAGGATGTGTCAGACCTCGAAGCGTGGCACGCTAAGGGCCTGCGTTCGATCGGCCTGGTGTGGGCAAGGCGGAACGTGTTTGCCGAGGGCGTGCCCTTGCGCTACCCTGCCAGTCCCGACATCGGCACCGGCCTGACCGCAGCGGGAAAGGAGCTTGTCCGCCAGTGCCGCCGTCTCGGCATTCTGGTGGATGTCTCGCATCTGAACTACCGGGGTTTTATGGACGTGGCAAAGGAGTATGCCGGGCCAGTCGTCGCGACGCATTCCTGCGCACATGCGATCTGCCCGGCGGCACGCAACCTGACGGACGAGCAGCTCCGCGTAATCCGCGATACGGGTGGTATCGCCGGTGTTTCGCTGAACTTCCCCGACCTGAACCCGGACGGGTCGGACAGCACCGCCGCGGCGCTCGGCCTGATTGCGCGGCACATGGAGCACTTTGCCGCCGTCGCGGGCGTGGAGCATGTGGGAATCGGCTCGGACTTCGATGGCTGCCCGATGCCCAAACAGGTGCCAGACGCCTCGGCGCTTCCGCGCATTGCTGGGGCGCTCCGTGAGCGCGGGTGGAAGGATAGCGACATCAGGCGCGTCTTCCGGGACAACTGGGTGCGTGTTCTTGAGCAGACTCTGAGCGAAGGGTGATGGATATTCACAGCAATCAGGAGAGGATATCGAGGTGGCAGTTTCTGTCTGCTTCGGCCTCCGCGCCCGTCAAAAAACCGAAACCTGAGCCGGAGGCGCGATGCCACTGCCCCGCGAACTGAAACTGACCCTGCGCCAGCGGGAGCGCCTGGAGCGGCTCTGGCGACGCTTCGCGCGGGAGCCCCTTCCGCCTGATCTGCCCGGCCTCATCAGCGAGCAGTTCGGACTTGACCTGCGGGGACGGTACGGCGCGCGTTCACTCGCCAATCCGTTCATGGTTGCGTCCGGCGACCTGACGGTATGCTCCAATCAGGTCGAAAAGGCTTTCGAGGCCGGTTGGGGCGGCGTTGTCCTCAAGACCGCAGCGGTCGAGGACGCTTCGGGGCGGTGCGATCTGGATCATCTGCGCAGAAGTGCGCGTCCACCCATCAGCCGCTACGCGCCGGGCGATTCGCTGCGCGCGCGCCCGATGCTGCGCTGGGACGGGAGGCTGTTCCCGGACGCTATTTCGGAGTATGCTCAGGTTGTGTGTGAGGCGGTGTCCCTCGCAGATGAATTCGGGGCGTTCGCCGCGGCGTCTCTTGCCGGACCGATGCCCGCGGGCGAGGATGACGCATGCCTTGACGCGTGGCGACATACGGCGGCGGTGCTTCGGGTCTCCGGTATCGACGCCATTGAGATCACGTTTGAGCCCCTGAAGAAAACGGGCGAAGCCCCGGCTCCCGAGGGTGTGCGGCACGTGCTGGCGGCGATGGGCGGCGCGGAGGTCGTGGTGCGCCCTCCCGGCGGGCCACTGTCCGGGCTCGATGGCGCGGCGGGCATAACGGCGCACGGACCGGAGGTGGCAAGAGCGAGCGCGGCGGGATTCCCGGTCTCCGCTGTCGGCGGAATCTACACGGGGCTGCAGGCGCTGGAGCATATTCTGGCAGGGGCGCTGAGCGTTCAGGTGTACAGCTTCCTGGTCGGGAAGGTGCTCCGTCCTGTCAAGAGAAGTCTAAGTAAACACGAGCAGGTATTGTACAAACTTATGCTCGACCCGGCGGACGGGCTGGTGGCGGGGATGCTGCATCTGCTGAACAGCGTCGGCGTGTCGAGCGTTATGGAGGCGACGGGGAGGCAGGAGACGCAGTGATGCAAAACATTATGGATCTGCTGAAGGATCTGATTGCGATTCCGAGCGTAAGCCCGTCTATCCGGCCGGTTGAAGGCGTATCCGGCGAGGCGCTGGTCTGCGAGCGGGTGCGGGACGCGCTGGCCGTGGCCGGGATCACCTCCGAGATGGTGGATGTGGCGGATGGGTGCCCGAACCTGTACGCCCGGCTGGACTTCGGCCGCCCGCAGACGGTGATCCTGTCGGCGCACACGGACACCGTTCCCGCCGACGATTTCGAGGGTGAGGCGTTCGACCCGCGCGAGGCGGATGGCATCATCCACGGCCGGGGAAGCTGCGACACCAAAGCCAGCCTGGCGCTGTTCGCTGGGGCGATGCTTCGGGCGGCGGACGCGGGCAGGTGCGATTTCAATCTGACACTCGCTGCCGTCTGCGACGAGGAGGCCGGGTTCCTGGGGTCGAAGGCCGCCGCGCGGCATTTGCAGGCCGCCTTCGCCATTGCCGGGGAGCCGACCGGGCTGCACGTCCTGAACCGTCACAAGGGGGTTATGCGCTTCGTGGTGTCGGCGAGCGGCGTGAGCAGCCATTCGTCCACCCCCGATCTCGGGAGCAACGCGATCTACCCGCTCGCCCGGGCCGTGCTTGCGATCCGGGCAAAGGCGGAGGGATGGCGCGCGCGGCGGGATCCGGACCTCGGGCCGCGGACGGTTGCCGTCACGACGATCTCCGGAGGGCAGGCACCGAACATCATTCCCGACAGCGCGCGGGCACAGGCGGACGTCCGGAGCCTTCCCGGCGACACGCAGGAGAGCCTGATGACCGAGCTCGCGGAGTGCTGCGGGCCGGACGTGACGGTTTCGGCTCCGCTTGTCGCGGGTCCGCCGCTTCATACCCCGCCGGACAACATCCTGCTCCAGCGGTTGCTGTCCGCTTCGGGCCGTCCGTTAACGTTCGCGGCGTACGCCACGGACGCGGCGGAGTACGCAGCGGCGGGCATTCCGGCCATCGTCTTCGGGCCGGGCGACGCCGCGCTGGCACACACGAGCCGCGAGCACGTGAAGATCAGCGAAATCGAAGAGGCCGAGCGCATTCTGGGAGCGTTTCTGGGGCTGTAGGCGCACCGGACAAATGTCCCGCGTAAAAGGCCGGGCGTGAGGCATCTCGCGCGCCCATAGAATTCACCCCCATCGCAATCCGCACTCCATCATTCCGGAGTTTTCGCCGCAGGCGTCTTGGTACACCTCGCGGCCCTGTGCTAGAATAGCGCTCGCGGGCCCGGCCATTGCGAGCGGCGCAGGCGTAAGGGACCCGGCTGAGTGTAAACCATATGCTTGTAGTTCAGAAATACGGTGGTTCATCGGTCGCCGATGCGCAGCATCTGTGCGCTGTCGCGCGGAGGGTGGCGAAGACAAAGAAGGAAGCGGACGTCGCGGTGGTCGTTTCCGCCATGGGGAAGACGACCGATGGGCTAATTGCCCTGGCGCGCGAGATCACGGACGAGCCTAACGGGCGCGAAATGGACAAGCTGCTCGCAACGGGCGAGCAGGCTTCGAGCGCTCTGTTGACGATGGCCCTTCACGCTCTCAACTGCCCTGCCGTCTCCCTGACCGGGGGACAGGCAGGGATCATCACTGAGACCGCGCACCGCAAGGCGCGCATCGCGAAGATTGACTCGACGCGGATGCATAACGAGCTCGACAAGGGCAACGTGCTCGTCATAGCGGGGTTTCAGGGTATCACCGAGGGCGCGAGTTGGGCCGACATCACGACGCTCGGACGAGGGGGGTCGGACACGACCGCAGTCGCCGTCGCCAAAGCGTTGCAGGCGGACCGGTGTGAGATATACACAGACGTCGAGGGGGTCTATACCGCCGACCCGCGAATTGTGCCCGAAGCCCGGAAGCTGAACACGATCTCCTACGAGGAGATGCTGGAGCTCGCCGGGCAGGGTGCCAAAGTCATGCATTCGAGAGCCGTGGAACTCGGGGAGCTCTACGGGTTGGAAATCCTTATCGCGCACAGCCAGAAGGAGGCGCCCGGTACGTTGATCAAACACGAAGATGAGAAGATGGAGATCCGCAATCCGGTTCGCGGGATCGCACATGACCTGAAGACGAATCGCATCACGGTAGCGGATCTTCCCGATCGCCCGGGGATCGCGGCGAAGGTTTTCAACCCGCTTGCGGCGAGGAACATTAATGTGGACGTCATCGTCCAGAACGTCTCGCGCAGTGGTGTGACGGATCTTTCGTTCACAGTGGGCGACGAAGACCTGAAGACTGCTCTGACCGCCGTGAAAGATGTCGCGGCGGCCATCGGATCGGGTGACGTGAGCGCGGACCAGAACGTGGCGAAGGTCTCGATCGTCGGCACGGGAATCCGCAGCCACCCCGGCTACGCGGACAGAATGTTCTCGGCGCTCGCGGACGCGGGAATCAATATCCTGTGCATCACAACCAGCGAAATCCGCATCACTTGTCTTGTTGAGCAGGACAAAGTGCAGGAGGCTGTGCGGGTGCTGCACAGGGCTTTCGAGCTCGAAAAAACGTAGCGGCCGGCCCCATCCGGGCTGCCGCAAGAGGAGGTTCGAGGTGGAAGATCTAAGCCAGGTGGTTTCAGAGGCGAAGGCGGCTCTGAAGGCAGGAGACGCCATGCGTGCGTGGTCGCTTCTTGAAGCGGTGATGTCAGATGGCTGGGATGACGGCGAGTTTCTGACCCTGCTTGGCGCGGCCTGTTGCATGTCGGGCAGGTGCCAGGACGCCATCGAGGTGTTCCAACGCGGGCTGGAGGTGGCGCCGAGCGCTCAGGGGCATTTCAACCTGGGGCAGGCCTACCAGGCGGCCGGGAACATCGAGGAGGCGAAGGTCTGCTACTCGCGGGCGCTTGCGCTCGACCCCAGCTATCCGCATGCGGTGCACGCGCTGGAGGCTCTGCGCCCGAAAGATGAGTCGCTTCCGCACACCGCGCCGCAGGGAGGGCGGCATGTGGAGTACGCCGACGGCCCGCACCTGGACGAGCAGGCGCATCTGCTGACCGGCCCGCCGGACCAGTAGCGCCGCATACCCGCTAATAGAGAGGCAGTATCTGAAATCCATGCTGAGAAACACCCGCCGCTTTGTGGCGGCCCTTCCGCTTGTCTTGGCCGCGTCCGTGGCGCTGGCCCAGCCGTCCGAAGTCGAGAGCGCCCTTAATGCCATTTTCGACCAGGAGGTGTTCGCGCACGGCATGCACGGGTGCGTTGTGCGCACGCTCGACACCGGCCGGACGGTCTATTCGCGCAATCCAAACAAGCTGCTGAACACCGCTTCGAACATGAAGCTGCTCACGTCCGCATCGGCAATTGAGCGTCTTGGTCCGGACTACCGCTATAAGACCCGCCTGCTTGCTTCCCAAATGCCCGACGCTTCGGGGACGGTTCAGGGCGATCTGTTCCTGGCCGGTTCGGGCGACCCGATCCTGGAGACGAAGGCGCTCTCCGCGATGGTGGAAGAGGCAAGGAACCGGGGGCTCAAGCGGGTGACGGGCGCGGTTGTGGGCGACACGGGCGTGTTCGACCGCTCGCCCTACGGCTGGGGATGGTCGTGGGACTATCTGGACGACTACTATGCAACTCCCGCGGGCGGGCTGAACCTGGACTGGAACGTCGCGCGGATTATGGTGCGGCCCGGCGCTGCCCCCGGCGCACCCGCGCGCGTCACGCTCGAGCCTTCGAGCCCCACGCTGAGAGTCGTCAACAGGGTGGTCACCGGATCGCCTTCTGACAAATTCTCCATTTCGCGTGAGCGCGAGTATCCCGGGTGGAGCATCATCGTGTCGGGAACGATCCCTGCGGGCGCGAACGAGGCCCGGCAGGCAGGCACGGTCGCCGTGGTGGATCCGGCGGAGCACGCCGCCTGGGTGTTGCGCGGCCTCCTTCAGTCTGCGGGCATCACGGTCGAAGGCCGCGCGCGCAAGGGAGCAGCACAGGCAGGGGCTGTTGAGCTTGCCAGCCACCAGTCCGCGCCGATGAGCGAGATCATCGTGAAGCTCAACAAACCGAGCGACAACCTGATTGCCGAGTGCCTGCTTCGCACACTGGGCGCGGAGAGTGAAGGGAACGGCTCTGTTTGGGCAGGGCGGCAGGCGGCCTATGCGTTTCTGAAAGACGCGGGGCTGGACATGGACGGCGTCAACATGGCGGACGGCTCGGGGCTTTCGCGCCTGGACATGGTGACGGCGGAGAACTTTGTGCGCCTGCTCGAATACATGTACAAGAGCAAGAACGGCCCGGCCTGGAAGAACTCACTGCCTGTTGCGGGCGTGGACGGCACTCTGCAGGGCCGGATGAAGGGCTCCCCTACGGAGAAGAACGTCACGGCCAAGACGGGCTACATCGGGTATGTGTCCACCCTCTCGGGCTATGTGACGACCGCCGCCAGGCAACCGCTTGCGTTTTCGATTCTCTTCAACAACCAGCTTGGCGGAGTCACGCCGTGCCGCGTTGCGGAGCGGTCTGTGTGCGCCTACCTTGCCGGCCTGAACGAGAAGCTCTGAGCATCTCGCCGGGTGAGGACACCCGGCGAGATTGAAGATTGAATCAGCGAGAGGCTCTAGTCTCGCAGGGTGTCGGTCCTGTCTGGCTTCGAGTACACTCCGCGCGGAACTGTCCAGCCCGTGTAGCGCGCGTGCCATGTCTCGTGCGGATACGGGAACGGCAGCCCCGAGAAGTATCGCGCCTTGTGTTCTAGAAGCCGCTCCGAGAACTGCTCGAACGGGGCGTTCCGGCCTTCCGGCCCCGTCCAAACGCGCTCGGCGAGGGTAATCAGGCGCGGATAGAAGCCGAGGTCGGCGACAATCGTCTCTTCCTCGGCTGGCGGATCGTGCCAGGCTTCGCCCTCGCCGCCCAGGATCATCGGGGCGCCCTCTGCTTCGGCGGGCGTCCAGGCGTAGATCTTCGGCAGATAGTCCGGCGTCTGGCCATGGTCGAAATAGACCGCCGACGCGTGGCAATTCACGACCTTGAAGCCCTGGCTCGCGATGCCCGCCGGGTCCGAGTCGCTTCGCCACGCAAACACCACCAGATCGTTCGGCAGGCCGTTGTCGAGCTGGTCGTTCCAGACCATGGTCGTGCGCCCGAGCTTCTTCACCATCTCGTTGATGCGCGTGATGAAGTACGCCATCAGCGTCTTCGGGCCTCCGGGCGAGGCTTCGATCTGGGCAATCTTCGCCTGGCACTTCGGGCAGTCCTCGCCGCCGTGGCACTCGTCAGTTCCGATGTGGATGTACGGCGACGGGAAGATCTCAGCCACCTCCATCAGAATCGCTTCCAGAGTATGGTAAAGCTCCTCGTTGCCCATGCACATCGTGTCGTTCGTGCACTTGAGATGCGGCATCAGGTTCAGGAACTCTGTGCAGTGCCCGGGCATCTCGATCTCGGGGATCACGGTAACGAAACGCTCTTCCGCAAAGCGCACGAGTTCGCGCATCTCGTCCTGCGTGTAATACTGCTCGGACTTGAGCTGCGGAAACGCCCTGGTCTCCACCCGCCAGCCGGGGTACTCCGTGGGGTGGAAGTGAAAGACGTTCAGCTTGTAGCGCGAGGCGATGTCAATCTGGCGCTTCAGGAAGTCGAGCGACATAAAGTTGCGGCCCTGATCGAGCATATAGCCCCTGTACGGGAATGCGGGCCGGTCCTCGATGACGCAGTGGGGGATGCTTCCGTCCGGCTGAAGAAGCTGGCGCAGCGTCTGGGCGGCGTAGAAGGCCCCGGCGCCGGAGCATGCTTCGATGAGCAGTTCATCGCCGGCCCGGATGCGATAGCCTTCCGTGCCGAGCGCGCCGTCCTGCACGAGCCGGACTGACTGCAAAGCTCCTTCGAGTCCGTCGGGAAGCTGCAGGGCTCCTTCGAGCAACTCGAGCTTCCGTGGACAGGGAATCAGAGCTGGTCTAGTTGTTTCGGTCATCTGGTCTTTTCCTTTTGTTTCTCTATCTGGCGGGCCTTTCGGATGAGTAGCAGTGTGATGATGGCGACGCCAGCGGCCATCGCCAGCGCGTCCGCGACATCCTTCCATCCACCGGTCCACGCGACGGCTAAGGCGATAGCTATCTGGGCAACAAATCCAGTCCAGATCAGCCAGACGAACACGCGGCGCGACGGACGCACACGGGGGCACCCCTCCTGCTTCTCCGCTGGCAACTCAAGCACCTGGCGCGCGGCTGCGCTATCCTCGGGTTTGACGGCGACCTTTACACCGCCAAACGCGATGGTCTCGTACGGTAGAAGTGTTGAGATAACGCTGTCCAGCACTACTGCCTGGATACCGGCCTCCTCAAGGCGCATCTTGTCGAGATCCGCAAGCATCCGTGCGTCGAGCGGGTGGACGTAACGGGACACCACCACGAGACCCTCCCAATCGTCACTCAAGGGACGGTCCGCCGGCACTCCGTTGTCCCCTCAGATGTCACGCTCGTCCCCACACCTACTTCTTCTTGATCTCCTCAAGCGGCTGGAAGTTGCCATACTGAACGTCCGCGCACGGCCGCGGGGCGGTCCAGCAGACGGCGTTTCTGATCACCTTCATGATCGTCGGATCGTAGTAAGTCGGGTATGTCTCGTGCCCGGGCTGGAAGTAGAAAATGCGGCCCCTCTGCCGCACCCAGCAGCAGCCGCTGCGGAACACCTCGCCGCCCTCGAACCAGGTGATGAACACCAGCGCATCCGGCTTTGGGATGTCGAAGTGCTCGCCGTACATCTCTTCTTTGTCGAGTTCGAAGCAGTTACCCAGCCCCGCGGCAATCGGGTGTCCCGGCTCAACAACCCACATGCGGGCCTTCTCGTCTGCTTCGCGCCACTTCAGGTCGCAGCCCGTGCCCATCAGGCGCTTGAACGGCTTGGAGAAGTGCGCGGAGTGCAGGAAGATGATGCCCATCCCCTCCCACACGCGCTTCACGACCTTCTCGACGATGCGGTCGTCCACGTCGCCGTGCGCCATGTGCCCCCACCAGGTCATGACGTCGGTCTCGGCAAGCACCTGGTCGGTCAGCCCGTGCTCCGGCTCGTCCAGCGTGGCGGTTCGCGCCGTGATGCCAGGCATGGCGTTCAGGTTCTTCGCGATGACGGTGTGCATCCCGTCGGGATACACACGGGAGGATTCGTGGGAGGAGTCCTTCTCGTGCCGGAACTCGCCCCAGACGGTTACTCGGATGTCGCTCATTGGTCTGCCCTTTCGCTTGAAGATGGAATACCTGTTTGGAGTTCGTCCAAGCGGGCGGGATTCCTGCCTGGCACCTGAATGCGGTTCTGAAAGACTCAGGATGCTGTGCGCTGCTGCGGGGCGCCGGCGCTCATCAAACTGCAGACGCTCGCGGGTGCTTGCTCACGCCTGCGATCCCGGGGGCCGGCAGCTCTCAATTGCTTCCTCTAGGTTCTCCTCCGGATACGTGCCACGCAATGAAACGAGGTGGGGATACAGCCGCGGGTCGGCAATCTGGGCTGCGGCGAACACCTCCTCCGTTCCCCGCGCCTGCAGTTCGCACACAGACGTCCAGACCTCGTCATCGTCCGCGAGAGATATGAGCTCCGTGACAGTGAGCCCTGAAAGGTCGCGGCCGGTCATCCCGTTACTCACACGAAGCCTAGCATGTCGAAATGCGCATCGTAGGTGAAGACACGGCTGATGCCAAGACGTTCCATCACGGCAAAGCTGACGCAGTCCGTGAACGAGAAGCCCGCCGTGTCATAGGTCTCAAATAACTCCCACGCACGCTGCTCGTCAGCCGGAGAGCTATACACAACCCTCATTGCTTTGCCGCTGGCTGAATCCGCCGCATCCATCGGCTGAGAGTTGGCCCTGATGAAGCGGCCAAAAGCCGCCGCCCCAGCGTGGCCGGTAGTACGGTCGCGCAGCAGCCATGTGCAGGTCTCGTCAATGACGTGATTGGTGACAACGAGAAGAGCCCGGCGCTTGACGAGCTGGCTGTACAGCCCCTTCGCCGAGGGGTGATTGGGATCGCGGGCGGCCATGATCGCTATGAAGGCGCCCGTATCGAGAAACTCGCTATCCATAGATCTGGTCGTCGGGGTTCTCGCTCGACGGCGCACGGCACCGGCCGGCCGCTGCCGGGACGAGATCGTCCAGACGCTCCACGAGGTCCTGCGTCCGGCGGCCGCGCATCCGGCGAATGAAAACGCGACCTGAGTGGCGAAGAGGGTGTGCAGTTATGATACCTGCCCGCCGCTGGTTTGCTTTTGTGCTTGTCTCCGCCGTGTGGCGGCCTCTCGCCGCCGCCGAGGGTCCGGTCGCGCCGGAGCGAATTGACGTGCCCGGGCGCCGGGCGCAGCTCTCCATCGGGCAGCTCTTCGTGCCGGACTATCTGAGAGTCAGCGCCCGGAAGCCCGTTGATCTGGTCGTGTTCTTTCACGGCGCGGCGCGGTGCTCGGAGCAGAATTTCCACCAGTCCCGGCGCAACGCGGCGCTCGTCAGCATCAGCCTGAAGGCGTGCGACACCGAGTTCGAAAACCCGGTCCGGTTTCAGTCGCTCTTGAAGGAGACCGCGCGGGCGATAGGCGGCAAGAGCAGGGACGTGAAACTCGGCCGTATCTGCCTCGCGTCGTTCAGCGGCGGTTACGCCGCCATCTGGCGCATCCTGCAAGACCCGCACGCGTTCGGGCAGGTCACGGACGTTGTTCTCGCCGATTCGCTCTACTGCCAGGTGCTCGACCGCAACAGCCGCCCGCCGAAGCTGAACGAAGATCATATGCGGCCGTTCCTCGAGTTCGCGCAGGCAGCGGCGCGGCGCGAGAAGCGGATGTGGTACACGCACCTGTTCCCGCCGGAGGAGCAACACCGCGGCAACACGACGACGCTGACGGCTTCCTACCTGATTGACCATCTGGGCGCGTTTCGCATGCCGCGCGACTCGACGAACCGCCTCGGAATGCGGCTTCTCTACTCCTGCGACCTCGGCGAGTTCCATGTGCGGGGCTTCTCGGGGATGACGACGCAGGACCATTTCAACCATTTCTATGTGATGGCGGACTATCTCGCTAAAACGTCTTTCGAAAGGGCAAAGTAGTTTGAATTTCTCCCGGTTTCTCCCCGTATTCACACTGGCGCTTGTCGCATGCGCGCCTGTCGCGTCGTCTGCTGTTGGCGTAAGCGGCCTGCACTGTGAGTTCCTCTCGAACCCGGCGGGCATTGACCGCGCGAATCCGCGGCTTGGGTGGCAGCTCGAATCGGCCGAGCGGGGCGTCCGTCAATCCGCATGCCAGGTGCAGGTTGCGAGCACCCTGGCGCGCCTCGAAAGCGGAAAGGCCGATCTGTGGGATTCTGGCAAGGCGTCAGCGGCCGATGCCGTGGGTGTCGAATACCGCGGCAAGCCTCTGAAGTGCGGGCAGCGGACGTGGTGGAGAGTGCGCGTGTGGGATGGCAAAGACCGACCGGGCGCATGGAGCAAGCCGGCGCACTGGGTGCAGGGGCCTTCCTCGCCGCCGGACTGGAATGCGAAATGGATTATCGCCCCCGCGGGGCAGCCGCGCCTGCCGCTCTTTCGCAAGGAATTCACCGTGTCCGGCAAGGTCGAGCGGGCGACGGTATTCGTGTGCGGGCTGGGGCACTACGAACTGAGGATGAACGGGCGGAAGGTGGGCAATCGCGAGATCGAGCCCGGATGGACGAACTACCGGGAGACCTGCCTCTACTCAACGTATGACATCACGCCGCTTGTGCGAAAGGGCGCGAACGCGTTTGGCGTACTGCTCGGAAACGGAATGTACCACGTTCCGGGCGAGCGCTACACGAAGTTCACGGGCTCGTTCGGACCGCCGAAGCTGATTCTGCAGGCGCACATCGAATACGCCGGCGGCAGATGTGAGACGATCTCAACTGGCGAGAGCTGGCGCACCGCGCCCGGCCCGATGACGCTTTCGAGCGTGTACGGCGGCGAGGACTGGGACGCGCGGCTCGAAGAGCAGGGCTGGGATCGCCCTAACTTCCCGGCGGGCAAAGGCTGGAGACCGGCGGTTGTTGCCGAAGGGCCGGGAGGCGCGCTTCGTTCGCGCCCGATGGAGCCGATCACCGTGCGAAAGACGCTGAAGCCCGTCTCGTGGAAGCAGGCCGGGGACGCCTGGGTCGCAGACTTCGGGCAGAACGCCTCGGGATGGCCGCGCCTGCGCGTGCGGGGCAAGGGCGGGCAGGCCGTGCGCCTGATCCCCGGCGAGAAGCTGAGAGATGGCCGCGTTGATCAGGGCCAGTCGGGCGGTCCCTGCTACTGGCAGTACACTCTCAAGGGAAGCGGCGCCGAAGACTGGCGGCCGCGCTTCACCTACTACGGCTACCGCTGGGTGCAGGTGGAGGGCGCGGCCCCCGCCGGAAAGGCGGCGCCGGGTCAGGCGGAAATCGAGGACATCCAGAGCGAGGTGCTGTATCCGGACGTCCGCGAGGTGGGCGTGTTCGAATGCTCCGACCCGCTCGTGAACCGCATTCACGATCTTATCCGGTGGGCGATGGTCAGCAACATGAAGAGCGTGCTGACCGACTGCCCGCACCGCGAGAAGCTGGGCTGGCTCGAACAGGCGCACCTCTGCGGGCCGTCCCTGCTCTACAACTATGGCCTCTCGGCGCTCTACGCCAAGATCGCCGCCGACATGCGCGAGGCCCAGCTTGCAAACGGCCTTGTTCCCGACATCGCGCCGGAGTACACGGTGTTTCAGGGGGGCTTCCGCGACTCCCCGGAGTGGGGCAGCGCGTATATCATCGCACTGTGGCAGCACTATCAGTTTACGGGCGACAGGCGAACGCTCGAAGAGAACTATCCGGGCATGCGCCGCTACGTGTCGTATCTGACGCGCAAGCTGAAGGGCGGCATCCTGGAGCACGGGCTGGGAGATTGGGCGGACGTCGGCCCGAACCCGCCCGGCCCGCATCATACGCCGATGGGGGTCACAGCGACTGCTACGTTCCACTGCGACCTTCTTTCGATGGCGAAGATTGCCAGCCTTCTGGGCAGGGATGTTGAGGCGGAAGGTTTCCGCCAGCAGGCCGAAGATGTAAAAAAGGCGTTCAATGCGCGCTTCTTCAACTCTGAGACAAACCAGTACGCCACGGGCAGCCAGACCGCGAACGGGATGGCCCTGTACACGGGCGTTGTGGATGCCGGCCGCGTTGAGGCTGTCGCCGCGAACCTGGTGAAGGACGTCACCGATCGCGGATATCACACAACAGCGGGGGATGTGGGGCACACGTACGTGCTGCAGTCTCTTGCGCAGGCGGGGCGATCGGACGTCGTGCTGAAGATGATGCAACAGACGGACTACCCGAGCTACGGGCATCAGCTTGCGCTCGGGGCAACGGCGCTCACGGAAGCCTGGGACGGTCCGGCGTGGGGCTGGTCGCAGAATCACTTTATGCTCGGGCACGCCGAGGAGTGGTTCTACCGGAGCGTCCTCGGCATAGACCAGGCGGAAGACAGCATCGCTTTCAGCAAGATACTTATACGTCCTGATACAGATTGTGGGCTTTCGTGGGCGCGTGGAAGCTACGAAAGCGCACGAGGGCGTATCGCCGTGGACTGGAAGCACGAGGGCGGCGTAGCGACACTTCGCGTCACCATCCCGCCCGGCGCAACGGCAGTGGTTCGTGTTCCCACTGGCGATGTGGCTGGGGTTCTGGAGAGCGGCAAGCCCGCCGCGCAAGCGTCAGGCGTGACGCCGGACGGGACTGAGCCCGGCGCGGCGTTGTATCGCATCGGCTCCGGCAGCTACACGTTCACGAGCCGGCCCTGAAGCCCGCTTAGAACCATTCCTTATGGAGCGGCCAGACGGGGTGGTTTACGGCAGCGCACCCGCGCATGACCTGGCGTTCAGGTATGCAACCTGCCGCTACCGTGCCCGATCCTCACGAAAACCGCCCCGTGCCTCGGAACATGCGCCCGAAAGACGTCCGTGTGCTCACCGAGGTCGCGCCGCAGCCACAGGTCGCGCACGGGCTGAGGGCCAGATATCCCGAGCGCATCCCAGAGTGCCGGGACCTCTGTCCCCCGCCGCCCGCGGTTGAAGAGGCCGGCGGCGATTGTCCCGTCCCATAGCGGACGCGCCCACACTTCCAGCGCATCCTGCTTCCAAACGCGCCCGGCCGGTCTGCCGAGCGGGTCTTGATGCACGTCGAGCACCTCGGTGTTCGTCAGCAGGTCCACGGTGAACTGGTCCATATCGGCGAGGTCGCATCCCAGCAGTATCGGCGAGCAGATGAGCGTCCAGAGCGTCATGTGCGTGACCTGCTCGTTCTTCGTCAGGCGCGTCGGGTGCAGATCCGGTCCCCAGCCCAGGTTGCCGACCACCATCATGTCCGGGTCATTCCAGTGCCCGGGTCCGGCGAACTTCTCGTGCCCGTCCTGGCTGAAGCCGATCTCCTCCATGCTGTGCCAGGTGTCGCTGATGTCTCCGGTGGTGCGCCAGCAGTTCGCGCCCACCTGCGCGCCCCACTCCCATACGCTGCCCATGCCGTACTGGCAGAGGCTGTAGGTGATATCGCGGCCGCATTTGTCCAGCGCGTCGCGCATGATGATGTACGGCTTCATCAGCTCTTCGCGGCTGCCGTCTTTGGCGATCTGGCCGTACGAGCACCAGTCGTGCTTCACGTAGTCAATGCCCCACTTCGCCCACGTCTTCGCGTCCTGATGCTCGTGCTGATAGCTGCCCGTGTGCCCGCCGCAGGTGAGCGGTCCCGGCGACGAGTAGATGCCGAGCCTGAGTCCCAGTGAGTGCACGTAGTCGGAGAGCGCCTTCATGTCCGGGAACTTCTCGTTGGGCAGAATCTCCCCGTCCGGCGCGCGTCCGGCTTCCCAACAGTCGTCAATGTTGATGAACTGATACCCCTTCGCTGCCAGTCCGCTCGATACCATGGCGTCAGCGGCGGAGCGGACCTTCGCATCGTCAACCGAGCTTGCCCACACGTTCCACGAGTTCCACCCGAGCGGTGGCGTTCGCGCAAGCTTGCGCTGCCCGGCAATGATCGTGAACTGCCGCGACGCCCGGCCGCGCGGCCCTTGCACCGAGACTTCCGCAACGTACTCCCCGGCCCGCTCGATGATGCCCGAGATGATGCCCGTGTCCGCATCGAGCGACAGGCCCGCCGGGAGCCCTTCGACCGAGAACTTCAGCGGGCCGTCGCCGGTCGCCGGAATAAGGAACAGGAAATCGTGACCCGGAGTCGCCCCCGTGACGCGCGGGCCATGGATGGCGGGCTCCGGCCCGTCGCCGGAGGCGATCTCGGGCGCGGGCTCGTCGGGGAAGATGGCGGTCTCAGGCTGAATGGCGGGGTCGCTCAGCATCAGAAGAGCCCCGCCCCAGTCGGCGTGGCACATGTCGTTGGATGCCTCGGCGCCCAGCACGATCAGCGTCATCTCCTGCGCTCCGGAGAGGTCCACGTCAATGCGGCGTGGCTTCTCGCGGGCGCGAATCGGGCCGGAGTCCGCCTTCTTTTCGTCGTCCACCCACACCTGGAAGACAACCGCGCCCCGGCCGTTGGTCTCGTCGTCAATACCGACATCCGCCACGAAGCGCGCCGCGCCGCCCTTCAGTCGCACCAGCAGCTCGCTTGCGGCGTGCGTGCCGATTCCGCGGGCATACACCGTGCCCGCCATCGTCATCGGCTTGCCTTCCACCGACTGCAGTCCATGCGCCCAGCCCCATTGCTGAAGCGTGTTCGTCAGATCCAGGCTGTCAAGCCAGAGAGCGTTTTCCGGAGCGTCGGCTCCGGTGATGTCAAACAGTTCGTTGGCCATTCGGGACTCCATATCCGTTGTTCGCGCCGCGCTGTTGGCGAACGCCTGCACAGGATAGTTCGCGCTGCCGCGTCTCTTTGCCTTTTGCTCTTTCGGGCCGGTATAATCCTCTCAGCGCCCATGCCTTCTTCTGACAAAAAGCTCGCCCTGTTCGATATGCCTGCCGATGTCACACCGGCGAGGCTCACCCCCATGCAGCGGCAGTATGCCGCCGTCAAGGAGCAGTACCCGGATGTGCTCGTGATGTTCCGGCTGGGCGACTTCTACGAGATGTTCGGCGAGGACGCGGAGAAGGCCGCCCCGATCCTCGACATCGTGCTGACCAGCCGCGATCAGGACAAAACCCCCATGTGCGGCGTGCCCTACCATTCGGTGGACCGCTACATAGCGCGGCTCCTGGCAGCGGGGCTGAGGGTGGCGGTCTGCGATCAGGTGGAGGACCCGAAGAAGGCGAAGGGCATCGTGCGGCGCGAGGTGACGCGGGTCGTTTCGGCGGGCACCGTGCTCGAAGACCATCTGCTTCAGCAGGCCTCGAACAACTTCCTCACGGCCATCTGCACCGCGAAGGAAACAAGCGGGCTGGCGGTGGCGGACATCTCGACGGGCGAGTTTCTCGTGACGGAGTTTCGCGGGGAGGGACATCTCAGATCGGCACTGGCCGAAGTCGAGCGCCTGCGCCCGGCCGAGTGCCTGATCCCCGAGATCGAATCGGACCTCGGCAGCCTGCTGACGGACGCCGGATGCGGTCTTGTCACTCCGGTACCGCGCGAGGGCGCATTTCAGATAGGAGCGCGCGAACGGCTGCTGAAGCATTTTCAGGTCTCGTCGCTGCGCGGGTTCGGGTGCGAGGATCTGGAGGTGGCGCAGGAAGCGGCGGCGCTTCTGCTGCGGTATCTCGAGGCGAACAACGCCTCGGCTCTCGCACATCTGAAGTCGCTGGCGAGCTACACGACCGACGGATTCATGCTCCTAGACGCGTCGGCGCGCCGCAATCTGGAACTGTTCGAGTCACAGAGCGAGGACCGGGCTGCGAGCCTTGTCCGTGAGCTCGACCGCACGCGCACACCGATGGGAGCCCGGCTCCTGAAACGCTGGCTCGACCAGCCGTTGCTCGATCTTGCGGCAATCCGCGAGCGCCAGTCGGCGGTTGCGGCGCTGGTCGAGGACATTTTGCTGCGGGGCGACCTGCGGGACGTGCTTTCGGGCATACAGGACATCGCGCGGATTGTTTCACGCGCGTCGTCGGGCGTCGCGGGCCCGCGCGACCTGATAGCCCTCGCGCGCTCGCTCGACAGGCTGAAGGAGCTTCAGGCGCTGCTTGCGCCGGTTGAGTGCGCCATGCTCAAGTCGCTGGGCGCGGCGTGCGCGTTTCCGGACGATGTGCAGACCTCGATTGACGCCGCGCTGAACCCCGAGCCGCCCCCGCATCTGCGCGACGGAGGGGTCATCCGGGCGGGCTTCAGCGCGGAGCTCGACGAACTGCGCGACGCGGCGAAGGGGGGGAAAGCCTGGATTGCCCAGATCGAGACCCGCGAGCGCGAGCGGACGGGCATCAAGTCGCTGAAGGTGGGCTACAACTCGGTCTTTGGATACTACTTGGAGGTCTCCAAGGCGGCGAGCGAGGCGGTTCCGGCGGACTACATCCGCAAGCAGACGACAACGCACACCGAGCGCTATATCACGCCCGAACTGAAAGAGCACGAGTCGCGGGTGCTGGGCGCGACGGAGCGGGCGGTAGCTCTGGAGCAGGAGCTTTTCGCGGCGCTTCGGGGCGAAGTCGCGTCCCGCTCGGCGGAGCTTCTGGCGATGGCACAAGCGGTGGCGGAGGTGGACTGCCTCGCGAGCCTCGCCGAGGCCGCGCACTCCTCGCGCTGGGTGTGCCCGGAGGTGGACGACTCGGACGAGATCCTCATTCAGGCCGGGCGGCATCCGGTCGTGGAGCGGTCGCTCGGGGCGGCGGTGTTCATCCCGAACGACGTGGTTCTGAACTCGCGCGATGACTGCCTGCTCATCATCACCGGCCCGAACATGGCCGGGAAGTCCACCTACCTGCGACAGGTGGCGCTCATCGTGCTGCTGGCGCAGGTCGGGAGCTTTGTGCCGGCGGACCGCGCGAAGATCGGCATCGTGGACCGCATCTTTACGCGCATCGGCGCGCGCGACGAACTCGCGAGCGGGCAGAGCACGTTCATGGTTGAGATGAACGAGACCGCGAACATCCTGAACAACGCGACCGCCAGGAGCCTGATCCTGCTCGACGAGATCGGGCGCGGCACGAGCACGTACGACGGGCTTTCCATCGCGTGGGCGGTGGCGGAGCATATTCTGAAGATTCGCGCACGCACGCTCTTTGCGACGCACTACCACCACCTGAACGAACTCGAATCGCTGCATGATGGCGTGAAGAACTATCGCGTGGCGGTACGCGAGGAGCCGGGCCGCATTGTGTGGCTGCACAAGATTATGCCGGGCGGCACGGACAGGAGCTACGGCATCCAGGTCGCGCGGCTTGCGGGGCTTCCGGACGGGGTCATCGAGCGCGCCGAACAGGTGCTGAAGGATCTGGAAAGCCAGGACATTGCTTCCGCGCGGCCGTCCGCAGAGAGCCTGGCGCGGCAGCAGATGACGCTGTTCGAGGCCGCCGCGCCGGAGATCGCCGAGAAGCTGAAGGAAATGGACCTCACCACCATGACGCCCGTCGAGGCGATGACCGCGCTCTGGCAGCTTCAGAAGGAGGCGCAGGAGACTTATGGCTGAGAGCGGCGGAATCTTCGTCCTCCCGCCCGAGATCGCCAGCCAGATCGCGGCGGGCGAGGTCATCGAGCGGCCGGCTTCGGTTGTCAAGGAGCTTGTCGAGAACGCGATAGACGCGGGCGCGACGCGCATCGCCATTACGCTCGAAGATGGCGGACGGCATCTCATCGAGATCACCGACGACGGCGCGGGCATGACCGCCGAAGAGCTTGATGTTGCCGTTCAGCGCCACGCCACATCGAAGATTCGCACCTCCGAAGACCTGGCGGCAATCGCGACGTACGGCTTCCGGGGAGAAGCGCTGCCGAGCATCGCGTCGGTTTCGGAGTTCGAGATCACGAGCAAGAAGCCTTGCGCAAACGAGGGCGCGCGGATACTGATCCGGGGCGGCGTGGTGGCGGAGAAGTCGGCCGCGGCCGCGCCGGACGGAACGACGGTGCGGGTGGCGCGGCTGTTCGAGAACGTACCCGCACGGCTGAAGTTCATGAAAAGCGCCCAGACGGAGCTGGGCCGCTCGCTCGACTTTGTGCAGCGGCTGGCGCTGGCGCGTCCAGAGATCGCGTTCACCGTGCGCCACGCCACGCAGGAGAGCTTCGTGCATCCGGGCGGAGACGACCTGACCGCGCTCGTGAGCGTGTTCGGGCGGCAGATCGCGCGGGAGCTGATACCCGTGCAGGCGCAATCGGTGGTGAGCCTGAAGGCGTTTCTCGCGCCCCCTGCGCGCACGCGGCCCAACCGCACCCGGCAGTTCTTCTTCGTCAACGGGCGTCCGGTGGGCAGCCGGGCCATTTCGCACGCGGTGGACGAGGCTTACTCAGGCCTGCTGCCGCACGGACGGTTTCCGATTGTGGTGCTCCTGATTGACCTGCCGCCGGACCTGGTGGATGTCAACGTGCACCCGCGCAAGGCTGAGGTGCGCTTCGTGCGCGAGCGCGAGATGCACTCGATGGTGTTCCATACGTTGCGCGATGCGCTGGTGTCACAGGGGCTGGTGCCGAGAGTCTCCCCAGCGCCGCCCGCAGGAGAAGGTGCGCGGACGGGGACGTTTGCGTTCGAGCCGGGGCCGACGGCGATACCGTTTCGCGCCGGTCCGCAGGGCATCCCGCCGGGCGCGCATCAGATCTACGCTCCGGCCGCGGCTTCAACGCCTGGGGACGAGGCTCCCGAGTCGAGGCATATCGCCGACCAGCGGATCGATCCGTCGGAGATACGCATTCTGGGACAGATCGCGAACACGTACATCGTCCTAGAGACTCGCGAGGGGATGGCGATTATTGATCAGCACGTGGCACACGAGCGGGTGCTCTACGAGCGCTTCCGCCGCCGTGCCACCGAGAATCCGGTGCAGATGCTTGCCGTGCCGATCACTCTCGAGATCAGCCGCCGTGAGGCGCACATTGTGATGCAGCGCCTCAAGGAGTTTCAGGAGCTGGGTTTCCTGATTGAGCCGTTCGGGCCGGAGACAGTGCTCATCCGCGGGGTGCCAGCGGGCATCCGGCAGGACAGGCTGGAACCGGCGCTGCGGGACATGATCGAGGACGTGGTGGATCTGACGGTCGAGAAGAAGATGCTCGCCCCGCGCGAGGCCGTCGTGACCTCGGCCGCATGCAAGGCTGCGGTCAAAGCAGGCGACCGCCTCACCGAGCCCGAGATGCGCACGCTCATCGAGCAGCTCATGCAGTGCGACAACCCCTACGTCTGCCCGCACGGGCGCCCGGCTATGGTTCGGTTGGACCATACAAGCCTGGAGAAGATCTTTCAGCGCTGAGTTGCCCGCGCCCGGGCGCTGACAGGCGCGCGGCCGTTCCGTTCTGTGCTTCGGATGCGGAGTTCTCTGGAACGAACGCGCCGAAGCAGGCTGGGATATCGGTCCAACCTTGCGCAGCCGGTCGCCGGGGCGTATCATGGGAGCGACGGAGTCGGGCGGCGAGTTCGACCGCTGGCGAAAGACCTGTGCGACAGTGCGTTCGTCTCACTGCCGCTTTTGCTGTACGCCTTTGAGAGGTCTGGGGTCACCCGGAGGACAGCATGAGAGTTTTCGAAGTTGATGGTGACGGCAAGTTCAACGAGTACCTTCACACGCCCTTTCAGGTTGAGCACGAGGAAGCCGTGCTTGAGGAGTGGCTCGAATCCAACCCTGATGGCATCGTAGAAGACGAGCATATCCTCACTATTGGGCGGCAGGTGACAACCAACCTTGGTGGGTTCATCGACCTGCTCGGTGTGGACCGGGACGGGGATGTGGTCGTGGTGGAACTGAAGCGGGACCGGACTCCTCGTGAAACGATCGCGCAGGGGCTCGAATATGCGTCCTTCGTTGCGAGGCTCAGCACGGAGCAACTTGAAGGCATCCTTCGTTCATATCAGAGCGATGAGTCCCTCAGTTTGGCCGAACATCACCGCCAGTCCTTTGATCTGGGGCCAGACGAAGCCGTTGCGTTCAACAAAGACCAGCGCATTGTGATTATCGGTCAGCGCGTGACCCCGGAGATAAGGCAAACGGCTTCCTTCCTCCGCTCCAAGGGGCTCAGAGTGACGTGCGTTGAGTTCGCCTTCTTTCAAGCACGTAGCGGGACTCGGCTACTGTCCCAGGAAATCGTCGTTGGCCGTGAAGGCGACAAGCCACCCGTGGTGACTTCCGCAACAGGGCGTTTGTTGGACCACGATACGTTCCTTGCCTCCCTCGATGACAATGGCAAGGCCGTTTTCGGGAGAATTCTCGACGTGGCCGAGGCTAACTCCATGCCCATTCACTGGGGGACCAAAGGCCTATCGGTGAACGTGGACCTGGGCGGAACGCACGTTGCGGTGTGCTGCAGCTACATCCCTGACTCTGTTTACGGGCAGACCTTCCGCACGGTATTGTACGCTGTCGGCGGCGTGGCGAGAAAGACTGCGGTACCAGATCAGACCATTGAGGGCCTCGCTGCACAGGCTAAGGCGACGGGACTGTTCAGGCCGGCAGGGCGAGAACTCAAGTGCGTAGTGGAGCACCAGTTCACAGAAGCCGAGGTTCGCTCACTTACCGACTGGTGTGAGGCGGTGACGCGCGCCATTCGCCGGCATGGCCTGAAGGGCTAGAAGCGCCGCCGAACCCGTGGCGCAGAGCACACGCCCCTGTTCCTGTTTCTTTCGATTCCTCGGAAATGGCATCCTCCTTCGCCTTCTCGTTGGCCCACCGCCTCAATTCCCGACACTACCAGTACCCGGAGGGGCTTCGGCAATTCCGGGAGTCCGGCGACCGGCTGGCCGGGCGTTGGGCGCCATTGCTGTAGCATCAAACCCGGCAAAAACACCTGATTTCCTGTCGGGTATGCGCGGCGCCTGGCGTATAATATGCAGGGGGACGCCAATGACGGTGACTCGAAGAACAGAAGCGGCCGGGGATATGATCGAGCGAATCGGCGCGCCGCCGAGAGAGGGCAGGACGCCGCTTCAGACCCTGCCGCTTGTCATCGGCAGCGACCGCTCGTGCGGCCTGGTGCTCTCCGACGATGCCGCCGTCGCGCCCCGCCACTGCAGGATCGTCCGCGAGGGCAGCGCATACATACTGCAGGACCTCGGCAGCCCCGCCGGAACGTTCATCAACGGCGAGCGCGCGGGTTCGCGTTTCCTGCGCAGCGGCGATATCCTCCAGGTCGGCTCAAGCCGGTTCCGCTTCGTAAGGCAGGTTCTCTCAGCGCCTCCAAAAAACCAGCCGATCCTGCCTGTTGGGCCGCTGCTTGTGCTGGCCGCCGTCGCGCTGGCGGTTGTCGCGCTCCTGTTTGCCACCAGGCCCGGGGCTGTTCAGAGGCTCAGGCCGGGCGTGACCACCGTGATGATACCGCCTCCGCCCGCGCCAGCCGAGCCGGTCACGGGGGGCGCAACCCCCTCCGGCCCGCTGCCCGATGCCCCGTCTCCGAGCGGGATGTTCACCGAGCGTCCGTGGGAGCAGGAATGGCCGCTTGTGCACGTCACCCACGACCGCGGCTCCTCTACGCTGACTCTCAAGGGCCAAGACGGGCGGACCTACTCGATTAGCTTCAGCGTGGGTTCACCGGGCAATCTGTCCGTCCCGCCGGGCGACTACGAGGTGGAGATGCGCAGCCACGACCCGGACATCGGGCCAAACTATGGAAAAGCCGTGTTCCGGCGTTACAAGCGCTACGAGGCGGCGTTTACGCACGGGCCTGCGTGGATGAGCGAGCCACTTCGTCTGGGAGACCTGTAGAGGTGTCCTGAGGCCTGGCCGGCGTCTTCCGGCCCAGTACGTCGTTGCGTAATCTCGCAACATAAGGCCGCGAGCTCTGGACCTCCCCTGTTTTGGTGGACACGCTAAGCCGCCTCTTTGACGGCAAGCTGCCGTTCGTATTCCGCTGGGGACACATACCCCAGGCTCGAGTGTAGCCGCTCCCGGTTGTAGAACACCTCGA
>JBPOJE010000124.1:0-13906 GCA_052033935.1 Armatimonadota bacterium | reverse complement strand
TGTTTTGGTGGCATCTGCATTCAGGCCCAACCATTCCCAGAGGCTTTTGACCACTCCCTGCGGTCTGTCCGTTTGCAGATGAGTATGAGTACCGATGGAGAGTTGTGCTTCGAGCACCGATATAGGGACGCATTACTACTCGAGAGCAGCCGCGATGTAACGCTGGCGGCTTGTTCCCCACGGCAGCGGTAATCCCGACAGGAGGTCATTATCCACCACATACTTTAGAACATCCTGGATCAATTCCTTTAGGGTTCCGTTCGAGAATACCCTGCCATTAACCTGGACTGCAATTCTTCCTGATTCTCGTCCGCTAACGGGGTAAACATCAGAAGTGCTATGGTCAATTGTCCCCGTCGAGACCAAAGCATCGTAAATCGCATCGAAAACATCGTTGTACTTCTCGTAAAGTGCCACCGCCATTCGTTTCTCTTCATTTGTAATAGCCATCTTAATCCCCCTGTATCTGTTTCTCAGATTCTTGACATACTGCACGATAAAGGGTTTGACCTTGTCGTTCAGAGTTGGGTGATCGAGCAGCGGAAGGAGCAATCTGTCGTTGAGTAACTGATAGTCTAGACAGTACCATCTGTCATCGCCAATGGTAGCCTTTGAAGTCTCAAGGAGTCTCGGGGTGAGGTATATCAAGATGTTGAGATCATCGGGATGCTTCCGGAAAAGCCTCCGCGTATTTCTGCGATTGTTCTCCATTGGGTTGGGAATCAATCTTCATCTCAATGATTACGTTCAGCCTTCCGTGGTGCTCGACCCCATCGGCGAATTTGGCTGTGAGAAAGACGTCGAACCGCCCTACGCCCGATACGCTTGTCTCGGTGGATGTGTTTTCGTTGGGCGTGACCTCAATTTCCGAGAAATCAATGGTCGGGAGATAAGTCCATAGAGTCTGCGCTTCGTGAGTCTTCGCCTTGCGGCACTTGTCGTCCACAAGTAGGAACAGTATACGAATCAGTACATAGTCGGAAAGCAGGTGCGATCCGTTTGCACCCCCAGAAGCAGGAATGCCACCTCTCATAGTGGGTTCTTCCAACAATCTTGAAGATGTTCGGCTCGCTCAACATGTGCTCAAATTTGATGAACTGCGGCTCGGATATGAGTTCAACAAGCCGGTGCGCGAATGTCACTTTTCGTTTCTTTTTCATTTCATGCCAGCGTACTACGATTCCTGTGAAGCGAAAGCCGCCCCGCTGCACCTGAGGATGAAGCCCCATCTTCCGTCAACGCACGCTGGAGCTCATCAGCAAAGGGCAGGAACCACTCCACGTATTCCCCCTGGGCGACCCCGCCGTAGGTGTGCGCCCGCTGATCGGCATACGTCGGCGAAGTCACAACGAGGTTTACCGCCCGCGCGGGCAAGTTGGCGCGGACCTCAAGCGCGTCCCATTGAATGATCCGATTTGCGAATTCGTCAACTGGTCTATGGCTAGTCTCGATCATGGCTTTGTGGGATTATACACCCGGACACTGTCAGAACATGTCAGTCGCAGAAAATGCGCAAGAACCGGGCGTCACTCGTCCGTCAGTTCCGCGCTGACGACGCTCGAAATCCCCGGCTCGCTCATCGTGACTCCATAGAGCACGTCCGCCGCCTCCATCGTCGCCCTGTTGTGCGTGATGACGATGAACTGCGAGTCCTCGGCAAACTGCTTCACCAGCGCCGCGAACCGCCCCACGTTCGCGTCATCGAGCGGCGCATCCACCTCGTCCATCACGCAGAACGGGCTCGGCTTGACCCGCATCAGAGCGAACAGCAACGCCTGCGCCGTCAGGGCCTTCTCGCCCCCGGACAGCAGTTCCATGTTCTGCAGCTTCTTGCCCGGCGGCTGCACGATGACCTCGACCCCGGTCTCCAGCAGGTCATCCGGCTTCGTAAGCTCCAGCCGCGCCAACCCGCCGCCGAACAGCGTCGTGAACATCTCCTCGAAGTGCCGACTCACCTGCCAGAACGTGTCCATGAACAGGTCGCGCGTGCTGTCGTCTATCTCCCGGATCGCCTGCAGAAGCGAGTCGCGCGCTTCTTCCAGATCGGTGCGCTGCGATGCCAGAAACTCCCATCGCTCCCGCACGCGCTCGAACTCGGCCACAGCGCCCGTGTTGACGTCGCCCATAGCGCGAATCTCCTTGCGCAGGCGGGCGACCTCGGTGGCGGTGCCGTGCTTCACGACGAGCGATTCCGGCCAGGTCAGGGCGTCTTCGCGCGTAATCTCATAATCGTCCCAGAGACGCTCGATGGACTGCGCGAACTCGGACTCGCAGCGGGTGAGCGCAATCTGCGCCTTGTGAAGCTCATCGTTGAGAAGCTCGCGCGTCTCCCGAAGCTCGGTGAGTTCCTCGGCAAGCCGATCGTGGGCGCTGGAGGCGGACTGCGCCTCCGCCTGGCGCTGTTCGAGCAGCTTGCGCGCTTCCGCGAACTCTTCCGCCGCCCGCGCGGCATTCGCGCCCAGGTCATCGAGAGAGAGTTCATCCTTGTCCGTTGGGTCGAGAAGCTGCTCCAGATCCCTGCGCCGCCCGGCAAGCGACGAGGTCGCGCGCGCTGTCTCTTCCCTCAGCATCGCTTCACGCTGGCGCACGGCGTTCTCGCGCTCCACGATTGCGGAGAGGCCGGCTGATGCCTCCGCAAGCTGCGCGGCGGTCCCGTCGCGCCGGGCCTGAAGCTGCACCACGTCGCGCCGCTGCCGCTCTAACAGCCTGTCAATCTGCCCGCCCGCGTTGCTCGAACCGGTCAGCATCTCTTCGAGCGCCGCTGCTTCCACCTCCAGTTCCGCCTGCTGGGCCTTCGCCGACTCGAGCCGCGCCGCCGCGTCGCGTTCGCTCTCCTCCATCTCGCGGATGGTGGCCGCCGCGCTGTCCCTTGCGCCGATCAGCCGCGCCAGCGCTACCCTGGCATCCTCCGCCTCGGACAGAAGCGACTTCAGCTTCTGGTTCGCCTCGCCGAGCGCGCCCTTGATCTGCTGAACCGCCGCCGCCGCGAGTTCCTGCTCCCCGGTGAGTTTATCCAGTCCCGCCGTCAGATCGGCAATATCGCGCTTGCGCTCGATCAGTCCGGCGCCCTTCCTGAGACGGCTGCCGCCGGTGATCGCGCCGCTGGGGACAAGCAGTTCGCCGTCGAGCGTGACGATCTTGCCCCAGCCATTCAGCCTGCGCGCCGCCTCCGCGCCGCTCGGGAGGTCTTCGGCAATCAGAACACGCCCGAGCAGCATCCGCGCGGCGGGCTCGTAGTAATCATCGAACCCGACCAGATCGTACGCCGAGCCCAGAATCCCGCGCGCGCCCCGGCAACGTTCTTTCGTGAACACATCCGGGCGGCCGAGCCGGTCCATCGGCAGAAACGTCGCGCGCCCGAGCGACCCCTTCTTGAGATACTCGATGGCCAAGCGCGCTTCTTCGAACCCGGGAGCAACGATGTCCTGCAGCGCGCTGCCGAGAGCGGCCTCCACAGCCTGCTCGTAATCGGCCGGAACCCGCAAGATGTCGGCCACCGTCGCATACGAATCGGGCAGATGGCCCGATTTCGCCGCCGCAAGAACGGCACGGACGCCCGCAAAGTAGCCTTCGCGGGCGGCTTCCATCTCCTTCAGCATCTTGATGCGGCTGCCGCGGTCCACCAGCGCCCGTCCGGCCTCGTCCTTCGCCGCCAGCGCGCTCTCCAGATTGTCCTCGGTGTCCGCCAGACCCTTGCGCAACCCGTCAATCTGATCGCCGAGCGACGAAACGAGCGCTTCCTGCGCGGCGGCACCCTTCGAAGCGGCCTCCTGTTCGGCGGCGCGCTCCGCGCGGCGGGCTGCGAGGGCTGCAATCCGCTCCCGCGAGGCCTCGATCAGGCGATCCAGTTCGGCCCGGCGGACGCCTGCGCTCTCCAGGCGGCTCTTCTGCGCCGCCTTGTCCTCTGCCAGTTCGCGCGCGTCTGCCTCCTGCTGCGCAAGCTTCGCCTGCCGCTCGGTGACTTCAGCGCTCAGCCGCGCCGCATCCGCCTGAAGCGCCGACACCTGCTCTTCGAGTTCGGCCCTGCGCCCGGACGCATCCTCCGCCTCTCCGTCCAACCCCGAAGACTGCTCCCGGAGGCTGGCAAGGCGCATCTCCAGTCGGATGATCTCCTCATTCAGGCGCTGCTCGCCCTCATCTGCGGACTTCTTCCGGGCCTCGGCGAGCGCAAGGTCCAACTTCAGCCGCTCGGCGGCGCTCTGCGTCCGCGAATACTGCCCGTGCGCGGCTTCCAGAACCTCCTGCGCCTTGCGCAGCAGCCCCGCCGCCCCCTGCTCGCGCCCGGCAAGGCGGACAATCTCCCGATCGGCCTCCGCCAGTTGCCCGGCCGTCGAAACCTCGGTGTGCTTCCACTCCTTGAGGCCGGCGTCCAGGCGCTGCACGCGCTGCACAAGCAGCCCCACCTCGATCTCGCGCAAACGCTCTGTGAGCTGCCTGTAGCGAATGGCGTTTTCGGCCTGCTCGGCAAGCGGCTCCATCTGGTCCTGAAGCTCCCGCATGATTCCGTCCACATGCGTGAGGTTATTCTTCGTGTTCTCGAGCTTGCGGTACGCCTCCAGGCGGCGGTGCCGGTATTTCTTGACGCCCGCCGCTTCTTCGAGAAACTCCCGGCGGTCCTCGGGCTTGCCCGTGAGCAGGCGGTCAATCTCGCCCTGGGTGACCATGGAGTAGGCTCCGCGCCCCACCCCGGAATCGAGGAACAACTCGTAGATGTCCCGCAGCCTGCAGGGGACCTTGTTTATGAGGTATTCGCTGTTGCCGGAACGGTACGCCCGGCGGGTGATGGTGACTTCCTCGAAGCCGACGGGAAGAAGGCCGGCGGAGTTATCCACGGTAAGCGTGACCTCCGCCAGCCCCACCGGCTTGCGCTTCGCGCTGCCGCTGAAAATGACGTCCTCCGTGCGAGTGGCCCGAAGGTGGCGCACGTTCGATTCGCCCATCACCCAAGCGATAGCGTCAGAGATGTTGCTTTTGCCCGAACCGTTCGGCCCCACAACCGCGGTGATGCCCGGGGTGAATTCGAGCTCCGTTGGGTCGGCGAACGTCTTGAAACCGCGTATCTCCAGTTTTTTCAGGCGCAAGGCAGCCTCCTGCTGACCACGCCGGGCCGGCGGCCTCGGGCGGTATCTACCACCCGGTGACCGGGATGCAGAGTTCCTTGAGCTTCGCGCGATACTCCTCGACACCGGCAGGCGTGATCACGTCAACGCCCGTGTCAATCATCCCGTCCTTCGCCCCCATCTCCTGGAGGGCCTTGTCTTTGCCGTCCCGGACGATGGCGCTGATGAGTTCCGTGCCCTTCAGGCCCATAAGATAGGGACGCTGGCCGATGGCAACGTCAATCTCTTTCGCCTTCAGCATGTTCATGTGCTCGGCCAAGTTGTCGAAGCAGACGACGCGCACCTTGCCCGTCTTTCCGGCGGACTTCACGGCATTGGCGCAGCAGGGACCGTTGAGCGCATACACGCCGAAGAATCCCGCCAGGTCCGGCACCGCCGCCAGCTTCGCCTTTGCCTTCTGGACGGCCACAGCGCGGTCTTCGTTGTCAACGAGCACCTCGGGCAGCACCGTGATGCCCGGGTACTTTTCTTTGAGCGCTTCCGTGAAGCCCTTGATCCTCTCCAGCGAGTTCGATGCCGTCACCGACCCCGTCGCGATGGCGACCTTGCCCTTGCCGCCCAGAAGCTTGCCCATCTCCTCGCCAGCGATCTTCCCGGCGGCGAAGTTGTCGGTGCCGACGTACGCGACGCGGCCGCTGTCCGGCGCATCGGTGTCCATGGCAACGCAGATGATGTCACGTGCGATTGCGTCCTTCACTGCCGCCCCGACCGTCTCAGGATCGGATGCCGCAAACAGGACACCCTGCTTGCCGAGCGCGACCCAGCTCTTGATCTTCTCTGCCTGCTTCTGGGCGTCTTCCTTGGATGGCACGAAGAACTCGATGTCGGCGTTCGCGTCTTTGGCGGCGTTCTTCATGCCAAGTTCCACCTGCTCCCAGAACGGATGGACGGCCTTGCCCAGACCCGCGACCAGGACCCGTTCGGAGGCGTCCGGCGGGGCGGAGGCGTCTTTGTCAGACGCGCATCCTGCGCAGAGCACAGCGAGCATTGTGAGCCCAACGGCAATTCTCAACAGCTTCATAGAAAAGAACCCCTCGTAGTGTAGTGTGGATCAAAAAGCATCTTTCCCGCCGGAGCGTCCTGTTTCCTGCGCGCAATCGCAACCGTGCGCAACGTCATGCCGGACTCGATCCGGCAGCCAGACGGTCGGCACGGGTGGGTCCCGAATCCAGTTCAGGACGACGTGATAGCACGTCATACCGGGCTGATCCGGCATCCAACCGGTTGGCGCGGCTCATGGCGGCGCGGTGCGGTAGAGGGAGGCCCGGCGATCAGCGGTGCTGGCGCTCGCGGCGGATGCGGCGGAGGCTGTCGAGCGTCACCGCAAGCACCACGACCACGCCCGTCGTGATGGACTGCCACCACGATTCCACCCCGATGAACGTGAGCCCCAGCGGCAGCAGCCCCATAATGGCCGCCCCGAGCACCGTGCCGACGATCGTTCCCACGCCGCCGGCCAGGCTCGTGCCGCCGATCACCACGGCGGCAATGGCCGTCATCTCGTAAGAGAACCCCGCCTTCGGGTCGCCACTGTTGACATTCGAGGCGTATATGACGCCCACCACTGCAGCCAGCAGCCCGCTCGCTGCGTAACAGAACGCCCGCACCCCCGCGACATTGACGCCCGAAAGATGAGCAGCTTGCAGGTTGCCGCCGACGGCGTAAATGTGCCGCCCGAGTGACGTCCGAACCGAAATGTAGTGCGCTGCCACGGCAACCACCCCGAACACCACGCCAGCGATCGGCAGAAACGGAAGGCCCGGCACCGACCCCGAACCGCTCGACCCGATGGCGGTGAACTGGCGCGGCATTCCCGTCACCGTGCTGCCGTGCGTCATCAGTTCAGCAACGCCCCGCGCGATGATGAGCGTCCCCAGCGTGATAATGAACGGAGGCACCCCCAGACGGTTGATATAGAACGAGTGGTAGAGGCCGAGGACAACGCCGACAACCAGCGTGATCGCCGTGCTCAGACCGATAGCGAGCCACGGGTTCATGCCCCCGAACGCATTCGTGAGCATCGCTACAGTGACGCCAGTCAGCGCGATAAGCGACCCCGGGGCAAGGTCTATGCCGCCGGTGAGAATGACGAACGTCTCCCCGATGGCAAGCAGGCCGATGAGCGAGAACGAGAATATCCACAGGTTGATAGAGTACGTCTGGAAGAACGCACCCGGGTTGAGCGCGGCGACGACGGCGATCATGACCAGCAGCGCGATAAAAATGCCGAACTCGTTGCGGCGGACGAGACTCCTCATGATTCCCCCTCTGTCTGCGGCTCGGGCCTGAAATGATGCCAGACAAACAGCGTGATGCCAAGAAGAATCAGCACCCCGATGAACGCGTCCGCCTGGTGGAAGTACTTCTTCAGGTCGGCCCAGTGCTCTCCGAGTTTGTATCCGGCGAATGCCAGCGCCCAGCACCAGGGCAGGCTGCCCACGAACGTGAAAAGAGTAAAGCGCCAGACATTCATCCGCGAGATGCCAGCCGGAAGGCTGATGAACGTGCGAATGACCGGAAGAAGGCGGCTGATGAAAATCGCCCAGTCGCCCCAGCGCTCGAAGAACCGGTCGGCCGCGTCTAGTTCGCGCTTGCGCAGGAGCACGTAGCGCCCGTAGCGCTGCACCAGCGGACGGCCGCCGTAATAGCCGATCCAGTAAGCTACCAGCGACCCCACGACGCACCCAACGGCCCCGGCGACGCCCATGCCGATGAGGGAGAACTTATCGGGATAGGCGTAAACCAGGTATCCCCCGAACGGCATGATCACCTCGCTCGGCAGGGGGATGCACGCGCTCTCGATCGCCATCATCAGCACGATACCAGGATAGCCCATCACCGCGATTGTGCCCGTCGTCCAGGCCATAATCGGTTTCAGAATTCGTTCGATCATTTACCCGCTTTCATCGCCGCATCATAGACTTCGAGCACGCGGCGGGCCATGGATTCCACCGTCATCGTCGCGGCAAACGCCCGCGCCGCGTCCGAGAACCGCCCGCGCCTGTCCTCGTCCCGCAGCAGCTCGATCACCCTGCCAGCGAATTCGGCAGGGTCACCCCTGACAAGATACCCCGTCTCCCCGTCTCTCACGAACTCGGGCACTCCGCCCGCCCGCACGGCAACGGCAGGCACCCCCATGGAGGCCGCCTCGCCTATGGCAAGGCCCTGCGTCTCGGTCACCGAGGCAAAGACAAACAGATCTGCCTCGCGCAGGATATCCGCAATCTCGCCGTGCGTCAGCGCGCCGGTGAAAACCGTCGCGGGGGAGAGGCTCAGGCGTCCGACCTCGGCCTTGATGGCTTCCAGATGCGGACCACCGCCAACGATCATGAGCCGCGCGCGCCCTTCCGCCGCCCGCACACGCTGGAAGGCCCTGAGCAGCATCTCCAGGTTCTTCTCCCGCGCGATGCGGCCGACGAAGACCAAAAGCCTGCCGTCCGGGGGTATCCCAAACCGCTCGCGCACGTCCAGGCCACCGGTCTCAGAGCCCAGCCGCCGGATACCCGTCGGAATGGCGGTCCACGGCGTGCGAACCCCGTACCCGGCAAGCCGCTGCCCCGTCGCCGCGCTCGGCACGATGACCGCCGCGCAGCGGTTGTAGTAGTAGCGCATCCACCGGAGCACTGCCACCCGGCCCAGGACCTCGGGCGCCCACTTCACGTAATGCACATATTCGGTGTACAGCGTGTGGTTTGTGGAGACCAAGGGAATGCCAAGCTTGCCCGCCCATCGCAGCCCCGTCAGCCCCATCACGAACGGCGTGTGCGTATGGACCAGGTCGAAGCCCTTCTCGCGAAACGCGCGAAACTGCCCCACCCCCGGCCGGTACGCAACGGGATAATCGGGCATGGAGCGCGGCCGTATACTGGGGAACCGGAACACGTTCGGGCTTTCGTCCTCGTATCCGGGATACCGGGGCGCGTACGTGCAGACCTTATGCCCAAGGCGCTCAAGCTCGCCCCCAAGCGTGCCGATGGATACCGATACGCCATTGACGACCGGCCGAAAGCTCTCGGAAAAAACGGCAATCCGCAAACGCTTCGCCGCCGTTCCTAACTGTTTTCGTCTGGAGCGGTTCCCTCTTGCGGCTCCTCGCCGGCGTCCCCCGAAGCACTGCCGCGCATGAAGGTGATCACATCGGAAAGACGAAACCTGCGCTGATTCCCTGCGGTCCGGAAGCAGGGCAGTATGCCACGGTTCGTGTAGCGCCTCACAGTCGTCGGGCATACGTTCAGCAGTCGGGAGGTCTCCTCGAGGCTGAGCGTCGGATCGAGAAGGCGCTGCACGAGGTCGTCCCGCGTCTCTTCAAATTTGCGCTTGTAGGAGTTCTGCGCGACTTCGCGGGCAACAACCTCGGCGGGCGGCGCGGTACGGCGCGCCGCAATCCGGGATCCCTTCGCCGCAGTCCGCCCTTTCTGGCGCGATGCCGGGGCCTGCGGCTTTGCAGACGGGGACGGGGCGGCGGCCGGCGCAGGGGCGGAAGCCTCCACAGGAGCCACGGCTACAGGGGCCGCAGGCTTCTCTGGCGCTGCAGGCGCGATTTCGGCCTTCGAGCCGGGCTGCGCCTTCGTTTTCGCCTCGGACGCGTCTTTGAGGAATGAGACGAACTCTTCAAACTCAGGGATCTGCAAACTCTGCTGCCGCACCCCTGCCTTTGAAGACTGTCCGGCTTCGGCGGCTCTTTCCTCAGCGGCCTGCGGAGGGGCGGGCGCGACAGCAACCGGAGCGGATGCCCCGGCCGGGAACGGCTGTTTGCTGGCGGAGGGAGCGGGGGGAGCCGCAGGAGCAGCAGGAGCAGCAGATTTTGCTGGAGCCGCGGACTTCGCCTGAGCCGTCTTAGGAACGGCCGTGGACCTCGCGGCGGGGATGGCGGCAGGCACGGCGGCCCCCGCCGGGCGAGCCGACACAGCCGGGGCCGCGGCGGGCCGCACCGCGCCGCCGGAAGGTTTGGCGGGAACAGACGTCCGTGCCGCCGGTGCGGGCGTTTTCGCTGTTGCGACGCCGCCGCCATTCGCCGGAACTGCCCCCTTCGGCTGGTCTGCCGCCGCGGGAGCCGGCGTCTCCGGCTTCGTCTGCCTTGCCCCATCCCGCAAGCTCCTTTCGAGCTCTTCTACGCGTTTCTGCCACTCCGATAACCGCATCGTCAAAAAAACCTCTCGCGCTCGCTCACGCAACGCCGGCCACCCGGTGTCAGACGACCAGCATTGCGTCGCCGAGACTCAGGAACCTGTAGCGCTCGCGCACGGCCTCTGAGTAGGCCCTCAGCAGTTTCTCACGACCCGCGAAAGCAGCGACGAGCACGAACAGCGTTGATCTCGGCATATGGAAATTTGTCACCAGACCGTTCACTATGCGGAACTCGTGTCCCGGACGGATGAACAGGTCTGTCTGCCCTTCCATGGGCGTCACCTTCCCTGGTGACTCAGCCGCAGCTTCCAATGCTCTGGTTGATGTCGTCCCGACCGCGAAAATCCGTCCCGCAGCCTGGTTGATCGTATCAGCCGCCTCCGCGCTGATCGTGAAGCGCTCGCCCGCCAGCCTGTGTTCCTCCAGGCTCTCCGCCCGCACCGGGCGGAACGTGCTTGCGCCGACATGCAGGGTGATGCGGGCAATCCGTGCCCCTGCGGCCTCTACCTCGCGGAGCTTGTCCGCGGTGAAATGCAGACCCGCGGTCGGCGCAGCGGACGACCCGTCCACCGCTGAATACACGGTCTGATAGCGTTCCTTCGCTTGTAACGGTTTTCTGATGTAAGGCGGGAGCGGGGCTTCCGCCTCCCTGGCAATCGCGGACATCAGGTCGCCTTCGTCCGCGCTCAACTCAACAAGCCGCGCCCCATCCTCCTCCCGGCCCACAATCGTTCCGGTCAAATCCCCGCCGAACTCGATTCGGTCACCTGTGTGCAGACGCCGTCCGGGTTTCATCAATGCCCGGTATGTGACTCCGTGGATGCACTCAAGGAAGAGAGCTTCCACCGCCGCGCCACTGGGACGCATGCCCCTCAGCCGGAACGACGAGACACGGCTGTTGTTGATAACAAGCACGTCTCCCGGCCGGAAGTACCGGGCGATGTTCCGGAACAGATCGTGTTTTACCTGCCCCGAAGACCAATCAAGCACCAGGAGCCTGGACGCCGCACGATCCGGCAGAGGGTCCTGAGCGATCAGTTCAACCGGCAGGTCATATTCAACATCACTTGTCCGCATACTGAGCCGCCACTAGCGCCGATAGCCGAAGAGGAGATACAGCAGGACGCTCAGCACAATGCTGATGACGACGCTCGTTGCGATGGGGAAGTACATTACAAAGTTCCCCCGCCGCAGCGTGATGTCTCCCGGCAGGCCGCGCCACCCCGTAGCCGTCTCCAGAAGCATCACAACACCGCCCGCGACAATCAGCACACAGCCGGCCCCAACCAAAAACTTTCCCATAGGGCCCGCATACTCTCCTCATACAGCTTCGTACGCCGGCAGACTCGAGGCCCATTGCCCCGCCGGACTCATTCATTCTAACCTCAAGCCGTTCCGGGGTCAACATGAAACACGCCTTTGTTGCGTAACTTTTCCGCCAGGAAGTTGCACACACGAATAAGAGCGTCAGGCAAAGCGATGCAGGTGCAGGAATTCTTGCCCCGGCCATATAAGAGGCAGGGTACAAACCGGGAGGAACACCGATATGTCAGATCCTGAGACACGCAATTTGAGCCGCCGCACCTTTCTGAAGGGCTCGTCCGCCGTCGCCGCTGCAGCGGCAGTTGGCGCAGGCATGGCCCCGAAGAGGCTTCGGGCACAGACTTCTACCGCGCCGCCGAGCGAACGCATACGCCTGGGCTTCATTGGAACAGGCGGCAGAGCACTGGGGCTAATGGGCGACTTTCTCGCCTACCCGGACGTCGAGATCACGGCGGTCTGTGACGTTTTCGCCGAGAACCTCGAGAAGGGCGCGCAGAGCGCGGGAGGAAGGGCCGAGAAGTATCACGACTTCCGCGACCTCCTCGATAAGGCGAAGGTGGACGCGGTCGTGCTGGCGACCCCGCCGCACTGGCATCCGCTGATGGGCATCGCCGCGCTGCAGGCGGGTAAGGACGTTTATTGCGAGAAGCCCGTCGGTCTGTACCCAGACGAGATACGGGCAATGGCAAAGGCTGCCCGGGTGAACAAGCGCATCACGCAGGTTGGCACGCAGATTCATGCGGGCGAGAACTTCCGCCGCGCCGTCGAGATCGTCCGCTCGGGCGCGCTCGGCAAGATTATGAACGTCCGCACCAACGTGACGCTGAACGAGGCTCCCGGGCCCATCAAGACCATCGAAGGCCCCGTGCCGGAGGGCATGGATTGGGACATGTGGCTGGGGCCTCTCAAGAAGCGGTCGTACAACCCGGACATGGTGAACATCGGACACCGCTACTTCAAGGACTGCGTGCACAGTTGGATCAACGAACTGGGGCCTCACATCATGGACCTGGCGATCTGGGCGATGGACCCGGGCGATCCGAAGTCAGTGAGTGCCACAGGCGGAAGGTTCGCGCTGGAGGATAAGAGCGACATTCCGGACACGGTGGACGTTCTCTACGAGTACGACGACTTCAGCATGACCTTCGTGCACACGATGTGCAACGGGTACAACTTCGGGTTCGCGGGCCCGCCCGACAAGGGGCGGCGGCTGTCGGTCATATTCCACGGCACGAACGGCACGCTAGCGGCGGACTACGGCTCGCACGCGCTGTATCTGGAAGGGATCAGCGAGGAGGAGTTCAAGCCTCAGGTCAAGACGATTCCACCTTCGCCCGGACATCAGCGCGAGTTCCTGGACGGCATCAAGACGCGCAGACAGCCGACTTGCAACTTCGACTACCACGAGCCGCTCGGAATCGCGCTGACGCTGGCGCATGTCGCACTGTTCTCGGGTGAGAAAGTCGGCTGGGATTCGGAGAAGGGCGAAGTGATCGGCAGCAAGAACGCGAAGCGGCTGGCGCGGGCGAACTACCGCGCCCCGTGGAAGCTGCCGAAGGTCTAGTTTGTAACGGAAGGAAGAGGCAGTTTGGACAGAAGAGAATTCTTGCGAAAAGCGACAAGGACGGGGCTGTCCGCCGGTGTGACCGCCGGGCTTATGGCATCCCCGCTGGGACGAATGACGAAGATGGCTGAAGCTGCTACGAAACCAAAGGCAAAAGGGATCAGGAAAGCGGTCATCCTGAACATGATCCAGGGTGGGGCCAACACCACCGAGAAGTTCAAGATCGCGCGGGACTGCGGCTGGGACGGGCTGGAGATACCGCCGGTGACGACCCCCCAGGAGATCGAGGACATCAACAAGGCGGTGCAGGCGTCGGGCATCCCCGCGCACTCGATCATCTTCGGCGGGTGGAACGCCCCGCTCTCGACCGCCGATGAGAAGCTTGCCGAGCAGGGCATCGCCGAACTGAAGGCGGGCCTGAAAGGCGCGAAGGCCGTCGGGGCAGACGGGCTGCTTCTCGTGCCCGCGATCGTGAACAAGGAGACCCGCTATGCGGACGCGTACAAGCGCTCGCAGAAGCGGATCAAATCGGTACTCCCATTGGCGAAGGAACTGGGCGTCAAGATCAACATCGAGGAGGTCTGGAACAAGTTCCTCCTGAGCCCGCTCGAATTCGCGCGCTATATAGACGAGTTCAAGTCACCCTGGGTGCGGGCGTACTTCGACGTTGCGAACGTCATTGACTTCGGATGGCCGGAGGACTGGATTCGCACGCTGGACGACCGCATCGAGAAGGTGCACATCAAGGACTTCAAGCGCAGTGACCGAAGCT
>JBPOJE010000013.1:0-64848 GCA_052033935.1 Armatimonadota bacterium | reverse complement strand
GACCGTGATCTCGCCGCTGCCGTCGTTCAGCTTCAGGGGCAATGCGGACGTGACACGGCCCGCCACCTTAATGGGGTTGGGCGGCGTAGGGGAATACTGCAGGTCCGAGACGCGGACCACATAGGCGCCCTGAACAGGCAGTACGAGCACAAGCAACACACACGCACACAGCAGCTTCTTCATTCGTTGTTCCTCCCTGTGCGGCTCCGCACCTCAACGCTGAAACGGTGCGGACAGCTAAGTATTGCACATTGTCCGGCTGGTGTCAAGCTGAATCGCTGAACGGATGAAGAGGGGTGAAACGCTGAATCCGGAAAGCGGCGCCGGGCGCCCCGTCCACGAGGCACCGAGAGTGCCGGGATATTGGTGTTTCGGGTAGCAAGGGGGGGCAGAATCGCGGAGACGCGGAAGCAACGGAGGCCCGGAATCCGGATTTCCGCGCCACGCCTGCCGGGCTTGATCCGACATCTAGGAGGCCGGCGCAGGTGGGTCCTGAATCAAGTTCAGGACGACGTAATAGTCGGCAGCCGCACCTGTTGACCTCCATCGGATAATGCTTTACAATAGAAGCAGTAAGTCCGGCTCGTGTCTGCCTGGAGGTTTCGACATGCACCGTTTTCACTCTCGTTTTGCGTTGTTAGCCTGCGTATGTCTTGTTGTTCTAGCGACATCCGCACCGGCTGCCGTCATCCGCGTCAAGTGGGACTCGGCCACTGATGGGCCTGGCTCGACGTAGGCCAATGCCTGCCACACCGTGAATGCGGCGATTGCCGCGGCTGAGGCGGGCGACGAGATCTGGGTAGCGGGGGATGCGGCGCATCCGTACGCGGAGAACATAGCCCTGAAGGACGGCGTGGGGCTGTACGGCGGGTTCGCCGGGGGGGAAACCACGCGTGGCCAGCGGGACTGGAACACCAACGTCACGATCCTGGACGGCGGGAGCAGAAGGGTGGTCGCAGCCTTTAACGTGGCATCGGCCACGACGGTGCTGGACGGCTTCACCGTCCGCAACGGCGACTATGGCATTTACTGCACCTACTCTTCGTCTCCCTCGATCACGAACAACATCGTGGCCTACAACGCCACAGGCATCTACGGGTCGGGTGGCACTCCTGTCCTGAGGAACAACTGCGTCTTCAACCCGGACGGGACGAACTACGACGGCCTGACCGCGGGGAGTGAGGAGTCAGTGCGGATCCGCTGTTTTCTGACAGGACAGCGGGGAACCTGCGCCTCTTTCTCAACTCCCCGTGCGTTGACGCAGGCGATGACGCCGGGGTACCACCGTGGCTGACGGTGGACCTGGACGGCAACCCGCGCATCAGTGGCGCGCACGTGGACATGGGCGCCTACGAGGTGCAGCACATTCCACCAGCCACCAGCATCCCCGAAGCTCGCGGCAGCAAGGATGGCGCGCAGGCAACGCTGCCGGATGTCATCGTGACCGCTGCTTGGCCGGATGCGTTCTATGTTGAGCAGCCGGACCGCGCCTGCGGCATCCGGGTCGAGTGGTCCGGCCATGGGCTGAACGTGGGTCAGACGGTCACTGTTGCGGGCGTGGTGGGTACGACCGCGGACGGCGAGCGAATGATCACTCCCTCCTACATGTGCATCTCGGAGGGCCAGGGGCTGCCTGCGCTCGGTATGACGTCACGCTCGTTCGGAGGCGCCGCATCAGCGAACTACTCAGCCACGAACGGCACGGGCCAGCAGGGGGTAACAGGCGGCACGGGCCTCAACAACATCGGCCTGCTCGTGAAGGTTTCTGGCAAGGTGACGTTCGTTGACCCGGGCGGGCAGTTCTTCACGATCTGGGATGGCTCCGCGGTGCAGGATGCTGACGGACACGACGGCGTCCGAGTGTGGGCCGCTGGCCTCACGCTGCCAGCCGTGGATGAGTTCGCCACCGTCACCGGCATCAGTTCGTGCCACAAATCCGGGGAGGACCTGTTCCCGCTGGTTCGGGTGAGGGAGGCAAGCGACATCCTGCGCCTGTGAGCGAGGGGCGCCTGTCAACACCTCGCCTTCAGAAGGATTCGCCCCCGACAGGATTCGAACCTGTGGCCCACTGCTTAGAAGGCAGTTGCTCTATCCCCTGAGCTACGGGGGCGCGCCCGGAGGCAGGGCTCCGGATCTGTGCTCATTCTATATGGATGAGGGTCCCTTCGTCAAAGGAACCGCCATCCTCCGGTGCAGTCCGATCCCGGCGGCGCAGTATAGCGCACATACGCGAATCGCGGGGACCGGACGGGATGCAGGACGGCCTCGCATCAGGGGTTGGCGGCTTCGAGCTGCCGGACGAACTCGGCCAGCGCTCCGGACGCCTCTTCGGCGACCTGACGGCCAAGCTCGGGGCTGATGCCGTCGAGCGCGCCCATGATCCCGACCTGCACGTCGGCGCGCTGGGTCAGCTTCGCCTCGACAAACGGATGATCCAGGGCTTTGGTCTTGACGAGATATCCGTCGGGATCTTCGCGCAGGTCTTTGACCACATCGGGCGGGTCGAGCGCCGCCTCGTCCATCTTCACAAGCTCGGGATGCCAGTAGAGCATCAAGGACGTCTCGCAGCGCGCCGCGTGGAAGTCGCCTTCGTCCATCGAGCGCATGTAGGTGTGCGAGAGCTCCCAGAACGGGACGACCGAAACGCTGATTCCGGACAGATCGGGGCTCAGGCGCTGGAACATCTCGGCTGCGTCGTGAGTGGCCCTGGTGTTCTCGGAGCCGCCGTGGCCAAGCAGCAGGATGATGTTGCGGAAGCCCTGCACGGTCAGGCTGCGGCAGATGTCCATAAGCATCAGCGAATAGACCTGCGGGCTCAGGTTGATGGTGCCGGGCAGCATGCCGCCGCTGAAGGCATAATGCACGGCGGGTGCGACGAAGCAGCCGCACTGGCTGGCGGCGCGGGAGGCGATCTCGACGGCGTTGTGGATGTCAACGCTGAGCGGCAGGTGGTTTCCGTGCTGCTCGGTGATTCCTATCGGGACGATAACCGTCCGGGACTCCTGGAGCCCCTCGCGCATCTCCTTGACGGTCATCGTGAACATCTGCTTTGCCGCGGTCATTACTTGAATCCCTGATGCCGTGCGGGCACCGCGCTTGAGACAGAAGCGCCGCTGTGGTATAATCTCTTGCGCACAAGCGGGTGTAGCTCAGTTGGTAGAGCGCTAGCCTTCCAAGCTGGATGTCGCCGGTTCGAGCCCGGTCGCCCGCTTTTTTTGTTGTACGGACCCGCGTAAGAGGTGCACTTTCGGGGTGGCCGGATTTGAACCGGCGGCCTTCCGCTCCCAAAGCGGACGCGCTACCAAGCTGCGCCACACCCCGACAGATGTCCCGGCGCCCCATTATACGTCCTTGCGCGCCGATTGGGCAACACCGGCCCGCAGCCGGGCAAAACGGCGGGAACCGGGGCAGATCGCGACCTTGTCAGTACTCGACGGCTTCGCGCTTCAGGACTTTCAGCGACAGCAGCACCGCGCCGAGCACGATCACGAACCCCACGCTGGCGATGGCGGCCGCATACCCGAAATCGCTTTCCTGAAACGCCTTGCGGTACAGGTAGGTCAGCACGACGTCCGTGTCGCTGTTCTTCTGGTTCAGGTTCATCACATACACCAGCCCGAACAGGTTGATGGAGTGGATGACCAGATACAGAACGCCGAGCTTGAACACCTCCCACACGAGCGGAAGCGTCACATGCCAGAAGATCTGAAGGCTGCTCGCGCCGTCGAGATCGGCGGCCTCGGTGAAGCTGGGGGGGATGTTCTGGATACCCGCCGTGAACAGCAGGATGTAGAACCCGAGCGTGGCCCAGATGTTGGTGGCGATGATGGCGTAGAAAGCGGTGGACGAGTCGCCCAGCCAGCCCTTCTCGACAACCGGCGCGTGTATGAGCCTCAGCCCCGCGTTCAGCAGCCCGTAGTCGCCATCGTAGATGAAATACCAGAGGCTGGCGACGGCAACGACGGAGATAACGTTGGGGAACAGATAGACCGCCCGCAGAAACCCTGCTCCGGGAGTGCGTCCCGCCAGAACCACCGCGAAGAACAGCGCAAGCGGGATCATGACCAGCGCGCTGATGAGCAGGAAGGTGGCATTGTGCCCAAGATAGGTCAGGAACTCGGGCGGTTGCTCGGTGAACAACTGGACATAGTTCGCCAGGCCGATGAACGTCTTGCTGGAGGACAGGCCGCTCCACGCGTAGGTGGAGAGGTGGAACGCCTGCACCATCGGATAGAGCACGAACACGAAGTAGAGCGTGACCGCTGGCGCCAGCATCAGGATAATGAACGGCGTGCGGCCCTTGTTCACGGCTTCGGCACGGCTCCCCGTCTTGCCGTCACCGTGGTGCGGATCCCACCGCGGGGCGTGAACTCGCCCCGCACCTCGCACCACCGCGGCGCGCACGCCTCGACGATATCATCGAGGATCGTGTTCGTAAGGTGCTCGTAGAACACGCCCTGGTTGCGGAAGTCCAGCAGGTAGTACTTCAGGCTCTTCAGCTCGATGCACAAAACATCCGGGCAGTAGGTGATATGAATCGTCCCGAAGTCCGGCAGCCCTGTTTTGGGGCAGACGCTCGTGAACTCGGGACAGGATATCTCGATGGTATAGTCGCGCCCGGGAAACTGGTTCTCGAATGTCTCCAGCGGGCGGTGCTTGCCGTGGGTGTCAGTCATAGCTCCAGCACGGATTGTAGCACACTGCCGGGCGGGATACACCCCTGTTGTCAGGAATACCAGTTTTGCGGGCACAACCTTGACCTGAAGGGCCTGACGTGGTAAATTCCCGATAGCGCCGCCTGCGTGTCAGCACGGCGCAGCGTTGCCGCGCGGCAGGCGCGCGAGGCACACAAGCTGTTTCACGAGCACCGCACTCCTGAAGTGCGGCGCCAATTAAGCAGAAGAGAGGTTCTGATATGAAGTTTCTGAAAATGCTCTGTCTGGCTGCGATAGCGGCCATGGTTCTGGCCCCCACGGCCTCCGTGGCCGACTGGGAGGTCGCGTATCCTGCACCCGGAGTAACACCAAGCACCGGCCCGGGGTACCTTTACTACTACGACTCCCTGGTTCAGCCGCCCGACCAGACGTACCCCACGTACTACTACTACTGGGAGTTGGGCAACTACTCGACAGACCTCGGAATCACGTCCTGGACGTGGGCGGGCGGCAATGTCTTCGACTTGGGCACTTACCAACCCATGTCCGGACAAGGCCCACTGCCGTTCGGCCCGGCCGGCACTCAGGAGGTCTGGGGCTTCAGCGAGACCGAATCGGACTACGCCCCCGTGCTTGTCCCCTCGGCGATCATGTTCTCGGACGGGGAGGTGGTCAATCACGACATCTACGTGCCAGAGAACCTCGTTCCCGAGCCGGGTTCGTTCGTTGCGCTGCTGACTGGGCTCGTGGGCCTCGGCGGCCTACGCCTGCGCAAGCGCTGATATTGACTTCAGGAAAACGGTCCGATGTGAAGGCGGGCGCCGGTTTCCCGGCGCCCGCCGCTGCGTTTGAGGCTCGCGGGTCTCGGCGGCCTGCGACTGCACAAGCGCCGACCCAGAATCAGGCGAAGCTCACCTTCACCGGCTCGCGGGCTTCTTCGTCCACCGGATAGTACGTCTTCGGCTTGAAGCCGCCGAGCGACGCAACCAGGCTTGCGGGGAAGACCTGAATAAGCGTGTTGAAGCTCATCACCGCGTCGTTGTAGATTTCGCGCGCGCGGGCAAGCTGCCCTTCCGTGGACGAGAGTTCGGTCTGCAGCGACAGGAAGTTCTGGTTGGCTTTCAGATCCGGGTAGTTCTCGGCAACAGCGAACAGGCTCTTGAGAACGCTGGTGAGCATGTTGTCCGCGGCGGCGGTGTCTTCCACCCCCTGAGCGGACGCCATCTTCGCGCGCGCCTCCGTGACCTTCGTGAAGACCTCCTTTTCGTGCACTGCGTAGCCCTTGACCGTCTCAACGAGATTGGGGATCAGGTCGAAGCGCCTGCGAAGCTGGACGTCTATCTGTCCCCACGCGTTTTCGACCTGGTTGCGGAGCGTAACAAGGCGGTTGTAGATGCCGACGCCCCAGAGCAGAGCGGCAGCAACAAGAACCCCGCCTATCCCGAGGAAGGCCAGCAGCCCAGCAAGTCCGGTAGCCATTGCAGATATCCCTCCCTGGCCGCACAGTCTCACATCGAGGCGGCCTCCGGAGGGCATGGTACGCCTCCCGCCGCCGTCAGTCAATAGGCGTCAGAGCAGTCTGCCGCCCGCGGTCAAGCGGAGCCGCTGGCCACCCGCACCCCACGAATCCGGATTGACGGCATAAGCAAGCCCGGCTCGACGCGCGCATCCGAGCTGATCGCGTCAATGTTCCCCAGCATATCGAGGCCGTTCATGCCGATCATCGTGCTCTGCACCCCGCGCGCTATCTCGCCATTCTCGATAAGGAAACCAAAGTCCACGCTCGCCGACACCTCTCCGGTGGTTCCGTCCGGCGCCAGGCTGCCCATGTTGATGAAGAGGCCCCGGTCCACCTGAGCGATGATGTCGCAAGCGGGAATCGTTCCGAGAGCCGGCACGACATTCGCCGGGCCGATGCCGCCTCCCCGCGCATGGCCGGTGTAGCCAACCCCCGCCTTGTTCGCCGTGTACGAGTTGTGCAGCAGGTTCACCAGCACGCCGTTTTCGATAATCGCCATGCGGCGGCCCGGCACGCCCTCGGAGTCGTACGGCCGCGACCCGAGCCCGGCGGGAATCAGCGGGTCGTCGTGAATCGTGACCACGTCCGAGGCGATCTTCTGCCCCAGCCTGCCCTGAAGCCACGAACGCCCGCGCTGATGACTCTCGGCCCCCGCCGACGCAGCGAGCGCGTGGAAGACAGAGCTGGCCGCAAGCGGCCCCAGCACAACAGGCATCACGCCGCTCTCGACCTTGCCCGAGCCGAGCAGGCGCACGGCGGTTTCGGCGGCGGTGGCGCCCATCTGGCGGTGATCGAAGTCGGCCATGCGGCACGCCGCGTCCCACTCGTGGAACGACCCCACATCGTCGCCGCGGCGGATGACAGGCTGCACCCAGGCCGAAATGCGCGAGCCGCGGGCCGTAAGCGCCACGCCCAAGCTGTTCGCAAGCGCCGAGACGCCGCAGTACGCATCCGCCGAGCCCATGCACAGCGCATCTGGCGCAACATCTTTTGCCGCCTGCACGCTCTCCATGATGATGCCGGCGAGCGCGTCCACACCCACGTCTTCGATGCGCGGATCGTAGAGTCCGGGCACTTCGGGGCAGGGCGAAGGGCCGGGCAGCGTCTTGAAATCCCTGTCCGAAGCCGCCGAGCGCGCCATCTCGGCGGCCTGCTTTGCCGCCGCCACGAGGCGGTCCACGTCCAACCCGTCGAGCGAGGCCGACCCCAGCCCGCCACGCGAAAACGCGCGAATAGACGCCCCTCGGGTGCTGCGCGACTCGGTCGCGTCCACGGCGGAGCGCTCCACGCGAACGCTCGTGCCGCGCCCTTCGGCCATACGCACCTCGGCCATGTCCGCCCCGGCCCTGACGGCCGCCTCACACGCCGCCTGCGCGGCCGCTAGCATCTTCTCCGCCGTCATGCTTCCTGCTGCCCTCCAACCACCATCTCTCTGACGCGAACGTGCGGCCCGCCCGCGTTGACGGGCATGCTCTGGCCGCGCTTGCCGCACATTCCGGGCATGGTCAGCTCAAAATCGCTCCCGACGGCATCAATGTTCGCGAGAGTCTCAAGCGTCATTCCCGCCACCGAAACGTCCCGGATCGGCTCGGTAAGCTCCCCGTTGCGGATCATCCATCCTCCGCCCGCGTGGCAGGTGAACTGTCCACGCTCGCAGAAGACGTAGCCCCAATGACCGCCGTTCAGATAGACGCCCAGATCAATGCCCTTGAGCATCTCTTGAAGCGAGGACGCACCCGGCGTGATGAAGGTGTTGCTCATACGCACGATGGGCCTGCTGGTGTACCCCTGCGCCCGTCCGCTGCCATTGGGAACAGCGCCGGCGCGGGCCGCCGTCTCGAGGCTGTGCATCAGCCCGGCGAGACGGCCGTTCTCGATGATGACACGGCGCTGGCCGGGAGTGCCCTCGGAATCGTAGAAGTAGCTCCCCCACGAGCCGGGCACGGTGGCGTCGTCCACAATGGTCAGAAGCTCGCTCGCGACCGCCTTACCCATCTTGCCCGCAAGGATCGAGGTTCCCGCTACGACATGGTCGGCCTCGGCGTTGTGGCCGAGCGCCTCGTGCGTCAGCAGGCCGGTGATGGACGGGTGGAATATGACCGGGAACGTGCCCGAGGGCGCTCTGCGCGCCGTGAGCAGCCCCAAAGCGCGCGATGCGGCTTCTTCGGTGAAGTCCGCCGGGTCCAGCCTCTCCAGAAGCTCGAACCCCTCCTGCGACGCCTTGCGGACGTACGCCTCCTGCCGCACATCGCCATCCTGAGCAACGAACGTGCAGGCGGCGCTTGTGCGGGTGTACTCGCTGACGATGGCCGAGCCGAAGCTGTTGACCGTCGTCTCCCGCTGGAAGCTGTCGCTGTAGGACAGAATGCGGTTGACGAGCTTGCCATGCCCCTTTGCGAACCCGGCCTGATCCAGCTTCTCCAGAAGCTCCATCTTTCGCGCCACAGGAACGGAGCGGGGATCGGTCTCGAACGCGCTCGCGCGCTCGTCAACGGCGGCCGGAACGGTGGCTACCACGGCTTCTTCATCGCGTGCCGCGCGGGTTGCCCTGGCACCCGCAAGCGCCGCATCGAGCGCGGCGAGTCCTTCATCGAGCGAAGCGCCCGTGCAGCTCGCGAAACCCCAGCAGCCGTCCAGAATCACGCGCACGCCTGTTCCGAGCATGCTGCGCTGGTACAGCTTGTCCGCGCGGCCGTCCTGCAGAACGATGTTGTTCCCGGCGCGCTCGTTCGCGCGCGCTTCGACAAAGCTCGCCCCCCGTTTGATGCCTTCGTCGCGGAGTTTCTCGAGTAGATCCTTCATTGTGGTGTGCCGCCCAGCCTGTGACCAGCATATCTTCGGCCGCATGATCACGCAATTGCATGCACGCAACTTTTGCGGAGGTTAGCCCGCTGCAGCTATATAGAATGCCAGGGACTCCGGCACGATGAGACGCAGCCGAGCGCCGCGAAAGACCGGAGCCTGCGGGACTGGAGTAAGACAGTGAAGATAGCCATAGCGTCGGACCACGCGGGCTTTGCCTACAAAGAGAAGATCAAAGAGATGCTGACCGGCATGGGGCACGATGTGCGCGATTTCGGCACCCACAGCGCGGAATCGGTGGACTACCCCACGTTCATCCGCCCGGCGGCCCAGGCGGTCGCGAGTGGGGAGTACGAGCGGGGCATCGTGCTCGGCGGCTCGGGCAACGGCGAGGCGATGGTCGCGAACAAGGTGCGGGGCGTGCGCTGCGCGCTCTGCTGGAGCATCAAGACAGCCGAGCTTTCGCGCCAGCACAACAACGCGAACGTGCTCTCGCTCGGAGAACGGCAGATTTCGGAAGAGCTTGCGCTCGAGATCGTTCGCGTCTGGCTGGCAACCGAGTTCGAGAACGGGCGCCACAGCCCCCGCGTTGCCGCCATCGAGCCGGACAGCTACTAGCCGTTGAACTCCTTGCGCATGCGGTCGCAGTAGTAGCGGACGTTGTCCCAGACGGCCGTCGGCGGGATGCGGTGGTCGGGGCACGGGATGAAACCGCCCAGATCCACCAGCGGCTTCAGGCGCTCGATCTCAGCGTCCACGGCGGCGAAGTCCTCGGCGAACACGTTCTTGTTCATTCCGCCGACGCCGCGCAGGGCCCGGCCGTACTGCTCGCGCCAGGGGGCGATGCTCGCGTTCCAGACGCCGACCTCGATCGGGAACATGGTGTTGACGCCGTTGTCGAGCCATACGGGCATGAGCGCGTCAATGCAGCCGTCGCAGTCGAGCGAAACGATGTCCATCCCCGCGCTGTTCACCAGACCGGTGATGCGCTTGTAGTGCGGGCCGACCTTTTCGCGGAACACCGCGGGCGACACCAGCGGGCCGCTGCGGAAGCAGATGTCCTCCCACATGTGCGCGTAGTCGAAACGCAGGCCTGACTCGATGATGGTCTTGACGCCCTGATAGCAGAGCTCGCCGACCGTATCAATGATCTCAGTGTACAGCTCCTCGTCGTCGGCCTGAAGATAGCAGAGACCTTCCATCCCCAGCCAGTTGCGGATCTGCCCGTACAGGCTGCCGCAGTAGAGGGCGGCGGGATAGTCGCGATCGGGGTTGTCGCAGAAGCGCCGCAGCCCCTCGATGTTGACGCGTTCGGCGCTGAACTGCAGGCGCGGCTTGAAGTGCTCCTCCCACGAAGCGCGGTCTTTGAGGGTGTGGTCAATCTCCCGGGGGATGGAGGTGGCCCCGTCGCGCTGCAGAATGAGCACCCCGTCCGCGTTCATGACCACCTGCGAGCCGTCGCCGTGCTCTTCGACGACCTTCGTCTCGAACGCAGGCATCAGCCCGGTGTGCGGACCGGCGGAGACGCCCCATCCGAAGTCGAACCCGAGCTTCCCGATGATGGAAGCCTCACCCGCGCTTCCGTCCCAGTAGCCCTTCACCTCGTCTTCGGTGACGTGGCCTTCGCCGTGCCACTTCCAGAGCGTCTCGCCCCAGAACCCGAAATGGACGACGGGCAGCCGGCCGTACGGCTGATATCGAAGGATGGCGAGTGCTGATTCGCGATTGGTCATGGTCTGCTTTCCTGCAATCAGAGAACTGCGCCCAGAATAGCAGACTTGGGGCCCCGGAGGGAATCGCGGAGGCGCGGAAAGACAGGGAAACGCGGAAATCCGGATTCCGCGCCTCTGATCGGGCGTGAGTTGCCTCACGCTTGGAGCGTTCTCCCGGGAGGTGTGTCCCCTGTCCGACCTGTCGGGACGAATGTCCCCGGAGAAAGTCTGGGGGGTGAGGAATCTCACCCCCCATCGAGAGTGACCCCGGCGGGAAAAACGTCCCCGGAAAAGGCCGGGGCCGGAAAGGTACTCTCCGGCCCCGGAATGGTCTTGCTGCAGCGCCGCCTGGCAGCCTACAGGTTCAGAAGCGTGCGCCAGAGGCTGTTTTGCAGCAGCCCCTCACTCGCGGGCACGACGACCACCACATCCGACGCCCTGCGGGGTCGTATGACGAGCTGATAGGCCATGCTGGTCTTGCGCATGGACGAGATGCCCGTGAGGCGGACATAGTCGCCGACCTTCAGCTCCGGCGGCAGGTTGGCGCGCAGGATGCGGACCCCAGTGCGGTCCGGCCAGGCTCCGTCGTTCAGAAACACGAACGAACCGTCCATGTCCATCACCACCCCGTGAACCTGCAACAGCAGGCCGATGGTGTTCATCTCGTCTCCAGGCGGGTCGGTGACGCCCCGCTGACCCATAACCGTCAGACCAGATGCCGTCTGGTAGAACCACGGCCCACTTGCGGCGCAGCGGAGATTGGTCATGACGGGCGCAAGCGGCGTCTCGTGTCCGGTCACAATCACCGTGGCACCGGAGATAATCCGCTCGCCATCGGCGTTTGTTGATATAACGCCCGCGACGGTCACGATGTCGCCTTCGTCGGCCGTCACGGAAGAGGCCACTGCAATACCCGAGCTTCGCAGCGCGTCCTCGACGTACATCCTGCCAGGGATCTCAGCCGCTGTCGCCGTCACGCGGGCGCCGTGCATGCCGACGGCTGTCCCGTCAGCCAGTAGCTTGGCGGCACCGGGAGTCGAGACGACCTGTTCTGCCACCTTGATCCCATCGCTGACCCCGACTTCGCTCCACAGCCCGACGCCGTTCTTCGCCTTGACGTACCAATAGTACGTCTGCCCGCTCTCCAGACTCAGGCCGGATTCGGTCGCCTCCGTCGCAGTTCCGGCCGACTTCCAGTCAACCACATACCCGCTGCCCGGATCGGTGGCCGACGTGCCGATGGCATACTGATACTCAGTGATGCCGGATTCAGGATCGGAGGAGGACCAGGAGGCGTGAATCTGCGTCGTGTCTGAGGTGGCCGCGCCGTCGTCGGCGACAATCGGCGTGGAAGGAGGAGTGGCGTCTGGCGTATAGCTGGCAACGCCCATGAAGGTAACACCCGTGGGCGTCTTCGCCGGGATGTCCACGGCGTTTATCACCAACGCATGCTCCAGGGGCTGATCAGCGGCGAACGCCGTGAAGGGGTCTGGACCGATAACGACTTCCTTGCCAACAACCGTGATCAGCGGATCCCGCTCGCCGATGGCGGCGTTGCCGCTCTTGATCACGACCGTCTCGGCACTGGCTGACGCCAACACAGAGGCTGCTGCTGCCGGTGCGACGGCCAAGATGAGGAGAATGAGGACGAGGGCTAGTCTACCCCCCGTACGCAATCGAGGGTAGGAGGCATGTCCTGCACAGCGTTTTCATATCTGCTACCTTTCTCTCCAAGGCCTATACGACGCAGAGAACTTGCTCTGCAGCGGCCGAGGACATCCAATACTATCAGACGGGCGGCATTGGGTCAAGCAGGAAATCGCAATCTCTATCGCAATCGGCAGGCGGGTGCAGTTTCCACCTCCGCCAGACCACAAGACCACTACGGCGACCGGGGCTGAAGACCAAGCACAGCGACCTCCAAGCCAAGCTCATCCACCATCCGCCGTATCGCGTCGCAGATCCTCGTTACGGCATCCGGGGGAAGAACGGTGGGATCGCACGGCGCCAGCCAGGCAGCGGAGTTTGCTTGCCACGGATACTCGGAGTTTGGGGTAGCCCGAACTCGGCTCGGAAGTAGCTGGTCCGAAGTTGCGAGAATTGTCCGCGGCAACCGTGACAATGCCGCCTGCACACGCTCTGCCTCAGGAGCGCCCATGGAAAGCTGCGGAGAGTGCTCGATGACGCCCAGGAGATTTCGTGTGCGATGATCGTGGTGCACTTCGATTCCAAGAGCGGCGAAAAGGGCTTTGAGAATCTTCTCACCCGCATGCTGTGCGCACGACAGCGCCTGGGCAATCGCCGGGGAGTACTGCTGAAGCAGAAACTCAGCGGCCCTGATGTCGGCCTCGGCCTGACGGCGATATGCCGCCGCCTGGTTGTGGTCAGCGACGGCCGACGGCGAGTTGTGCAACGAGTTCCATCATTTCCTGAGTACCGTCTTCATGAATGACCTCGGCGTTGCCATCACCGAAAGCGTCCCGGATATCCTGGATGACAGGCACAGACTGCTCGACGGCCAACGTGGCCCCCGCCGGGCTGGTCAAGGCCAAAAACAGCGCGCCACCGCTCGGAAGGGGAAGCCCGACAGTTGGCCCAAAAACGGCCTCCGTGATGGGATCCTCGGCATCTACAGGCCAGTCCTCGATAACCTCAAACAGCCGCACATTGGTCAGGCTGGATGTATCATACCAGATGGCAAGGCGCGTTGACTGCTCCTGACGATTGCGATGAGCGTCAACGAGCTTCCGAACGCCGTCGCGTATAAGAGGGTTCCGATTGACTGTTACGATCATACCGTTCTCCGAGCGCACTGCGGACGTCTGTTTTGACGTGGTTCCCATCACATGATACACCACGCGTCATGCCTGATGCCACGCTCTGGCACTCCTGGCGCGGGCCGCGAGAGGTTCGAGATCCTACGACTTGGGCCCGTAAGAACGGGCCCCCGCTCAGGATGACACGGTGAGGCGTTCTGGCCGAACGAGCGTGAGATGCCTCACGCTTGGGGCGTTCTCCCGGGACCTGTGTCCCCTGTGTGGCATGGCGGGACGAATGAAGGTCTGGGGGGTGAGGAATCTCACCCCCATCGAGGATGTGCAATCCATCACTGCAGCGATTAGCTCGCCGGACGGGATGGGGAGCAGAGCTCCTGCGGACAAACAGTCCGGCACCAGAGATGCCGGACATCGAAAGCCGCCTCCGGGCCAGACCTGTCGCCCATGCCGGACACCCCTGATACCTTGCGCGGCGGGCTGTGTTTGTGTTAAAGTCCTTTGCTGGATTGCGGCCTTTCGGGGCCGCGGCCTATTACTCAGTCCTGCTGACCTGTCGGCGGGTCCGGCCTGCCCTCCCGGGGAGTCCGGCGCTGACCGGGACGAAGCGGAACAACGCCGCCGCCCAGGCTTTGCGCCCGCGCGGCCAGGAACCAAATCGGAGGAAAAACTTGGCGAGTATCACAATGAAGGAGCTCCTCGAAGCAGGAGTTCACTTCGGTCACCGCACGAACCGCTGGAACCCCAAGATGAAGCGCTACATCTACGGGGGACGCAACGGTATCTACATTATTGATCTCCACCAGACGCTGAAGCTCTTCGAGGAAGCCCGCTCGTTCATACAGCAGGTCGCCACCGAAGACAAGCCCATCCTGTTCGTCGGCACCAAGAAGCAGGCGCAGGACGCGGTGGAGGAAGCCGCCCGCAAGTGCCGCCAGTACTGGGTGAACCAGCGCTGGCTCGGCGGCATGCTCACAAACTACCGCACCATCAAGGACCGCATTGCCCGGCTGAACGAACTGACGACGCTGGACGCCGAGGGCGGCTTCGACAAGCTCACCAAGAAAGAAGCCAGCCTGCTGCGCGAGGAGAAGGAGCGCCTGGAGCGGTATCTCGGCGGCATCAAAGACATGCCCGAGCTTCCCGGGGCTATCTTCATTGTGGACCTCAAGAAAGAGCGCATCGCGCTTGCTGAAGCCCGCAAGCTCGAGATCCCGGTCGTCGCGATCGTGGACACGAACTGTGATCCCGATGAGGTGGACTGGGTGATTCCGGGCAACGACGACGCCATCCGCGCCATCAAGCTGATGTGCCAGAAGATGAGTGAAGCCGTTGTCGAGGTCAAGCAGATCGAGTGGCAGGGCGAGGACGTGGAGCCACTGGAAGAGGAAGCCGAGCCCACCGAAGCGACCGCCGAGGAGGTTGCGGAGTTTACCGGTGAGCCTGCGGCCGCGGAGAAGCCCGAAGAGGCCTCCCCCAAGGCCGAAGCCGTGAAGGCCGAGCCGGCAGCCGAAGAAGCGGCCGCTCCTGCCGTTGAGCCGGATCCTGCCGCCGCCGAAGCGGCGGTTCCCGAGAAGAAGCCGCGGGCCCGCAAGCCCAAGGCCGAAGCCGCGCCGGAGGAACCTTCCGCTGACGCGCCGGAAGCCGCGGCCGAATAGCGCCGGACGCATTTCGCATTCGACTGAAACACCATAACGGAGCAGCCTGCGCGTGACGGCTGCTTCAGGTTTACAAAGGAATCGGAGATTCAGACTTGGCAATTGATGCTGCAACCGTGAAAGCACTCCGCGAGTCCACCGGAGCGGGAATGATGGACTGCAAGCGGGCCCTGGAGGAGACCGGCGGCGACTTCGACAAGGCGACCGACCTCCTTCGGCAGAAGGGACAGGCCGTGGCCGCCAAGCGGCAGGACCGGCAGGCGTCGGAAGGTATCATCGAGACCTACGTTCACACCGGCGGACAGATCGCCGTGATGCTCGAACTCGGGTGTGAGACGCCGTTTGTCGCAAAGAACGACGACTTCAAGGACCTAGCGCACAAGCTCGCGATGCACATCGCTTGGACGCGCCCCGTGTATCTGTGCCGCGAGGAGGTTCCGGCGCAGGAGATCGAGCGGGAGCGCGCCGTGCACAAGGCGTGGGCCGAGGAGCAGGGCAAGCCCGCCGCCGCGCTGGAGAAGATCGTCGAGGGACGGCTCGAGAAGCAGTTCTTCGCCGAGAAAGTGCTGATGGACCAGCCGTTCATTCAGGATGAAGGCCAGACCATCAAGCAGCTTGTCACCGAGGTTGTCGGCAAGATCGGCGAGAAGATCGAAGTGAAACGCTTCATCCGCTGGTCGGTGGGCGAGGCCGAAGCTCAGCCCGGCGCGGAGGAGGCTGCCTCCTAGGTGACCGGACAGCGCCGGTGGAAACGAGTGCTGTTGAAGCTCTCGGGGGAGTCGTTTTCGGGCTGCCAGCAGAGCGGCCTGGACTTCGACTTCCTGGGGGGCATCGCGAAGGAGATCAAAGCCCTGCGCGAGAACGGCGTGGATGTGGCTATCGTCGTGGGTGGTGGAAACATCATCCGCGGCGAGCAGGCCGCCAGCGCCGGCTTTGACCGCGCGTCCGGCGACTACATGGGGATGCTGGCGACGGTCGTGAACGCGCTGGCCCTTCAGGGTGTCCTGGAACAGCATGGAGTGGACACCCGGGTTCAGACCGCGATCAACATGGCGCAGGTCGCCGAGCCGTACATCCGTAGGCGCGCCATCCGCCACCTCGAAAAAGGGCGGGTGGTGATTCTGGCGGCGGGAACGGGCAACCCGTACTTTACTACCGACACCGCCGCCGCGCTGCGCGCTGTGGAGATAGGCGCCGAGGCGGTGCTGAAGGGAACCAACGTGGACGGCGTGTACGACTGCGACCCGCGCAAGAACCCCAACGCCGCGAAGTTCGAGCGCATAGACTATATGGAGGCCATTACCCGTGGCCTCCGCATTATGGACCTTACGGCGTTTACGCTTTGCCAAGAGAACAACCTGCCGATTGTTGTATTCAACATCACGCAGCCCGGAAACATCCGGGACGCGGTTCTTCGGGATGACATAGGCACTTATGTTGGAAGGAGCGTACCTTGACCGCTGAAATTCTGAAAGACGCTGAGTACCGGATGAAGAGCACTGTGGAAGTGGCGCAGGAGGATTTCCAGACGCTGCGGACGGGCCGGGGCAACCCGGCGCTGCTCGATCATATTATGGTGGACTACCATGGCACCCCGATGCCGATCAACCAGCTTGGCGCGGTAAGCGTGCCCGAGCCCAGGCAGATTGTAATCGCGCCGTGGGACAAACAGACCATCGCGATGATCGAAAAGGCGATTATGGCCTCCGATCTGGGGATCACACCGGCGAACGACGGCAATGTCGTGCGTCTCAACATCCCTTACCTAACCGAAGAGCGGCGCAGGGAGATGATCAAGCAGCTTCACAAAAAGGCTGAAGATCACCGGGTGGCCATCCGGAACATCCGCCGCGACGTGAATGAAAAACTGAAGCATCAGGAGAAGGCGTCGGAGATATCCGAGGACGACTCGCGCCGCACGCAGGATCAGGTGCAGAAGCTCACGGACAAATACATCGAGGAGATAGACCGGCTTCAGAAACACAAAGAAGCCGAGCTGCTGGAGGTCTGAGCGCCTGCCGCTCTTGACCCAAAATGTCAGGCGCCCCCGGCGGCGCCCGCATGCGAGGAGAGCCGCTTGCCCGACAACCAGCGCAGAAAGCTGACGAGCGCCGGAGTGGATCCGGACAGGATTCCCGGGCACGTCGCCATCATTATGGACGGCAATGGAAGGTGGGCCCAGCAGCGCGGGCTGCCCCGGCTGGAGGGGCACCGCCGGGGCTACCGGACCGTTTCCCGCATCGTCCGCGTGGCGGCGGAAGCTGGCGTACGCGCGCTGACGCTCTATACTTTTTCGGCCGAGAACTGGCGCCGCCCGAAGGACGAGGTGGCGGGCATCATGCGCCTCATCGCCACGGCGGCTCACAGAGAACTTCGCAGGCTCACCGATGAGGGCGTCCAGCTGCGCGTGAGCGGGCGCATGGAGGGCCTCCCCGATTTCGTCCGCGAGGCGCTGCTTACCGACGTCGAGATCACGAAGAACAACCCCGGCATCATCCTGACGCTTGCGGTGAACTACGGGGGCCGCGCGGAGATCACGGATGCGGTGCAAAATATCGCCCGGCGGGCCGCCTCCGGCGAGCTTTCTCCGGAGGCGATAGACGAGGAACTGGTCTCACAGTTCCTGTATCAGCCTGACCTGCCCGACCCCGACCTGCTAATTCGCACGGCGGCCGAGATGCGCGTCTCCAACTTTCTGCTGTGGCAGATCGCTTACTCCGAGATTCACGTTACTCCGGTGCTGTGGCCTGATTTCGGAGAGGCTGACTTCCTGAAGGCGATTGCGGACCACCAGGGCCGCGTGCGCAAGTTCGGCGGCGTTCCCACCCCGCCAGGCCAGAAGTGAAGTCCACCTCGCCCTCTCTCGGGAAGCACCGCCCGTGGGACGCCGGGGCGCCCCGCGCCATCAGCGTGCTGGGGAGCACGGGGTCTGTCGGCACACAGGTGCTGGATGTCGTCCGGCGTCTCGATGGCCGCGCTCGTATCCACAGTCTCTCCGGCGGGTCGAATATCGCGCTTCTGGCCCAGCAGGCGCGGGAGTTTCTCCCGAAAGTGGTGGTTGCGGGGACAGAACAGGGCGCGCGGGAGCTGGAAGCGCGGCTGACGGACAGCAGCGCGCGGGTTCTGTGGGGAGATCAGGGCCTTGCGGAGGCGGCATCCGCTGAAGCTGTTCACACGGTCGTGGTGGCGGTGCAGGGTTTCGCAGGGCTTGCGCCCACGCTTGCCGCCGCGCGCACGGGCAAGAACATCGGCATTGCCAGCAAAGAGGTGCTGGTCGCGGCGGGGCAGATCGTGCGGGAGGCTCTGAAGGCCGGAGGCGCGATGATGCTGCCGGTTGACAGCGAGCAGTCCGCGATCTTCCAGTGTCTCGCCGGTGAACCCGAAGGGGGCATTGACCGCATCATCCTCACCGCGTCCGGGGGGCCGTTCGCGAACGCCACGCTCGAAGAGATGGCTGCCATAACCCCCGAGAGGGCGCTCGACCATCCCACCTGGAAGATGGGCCGCAAGATCACCGTGGACTCAGCGACACTGATGAACAAGGGTCTCGAGATTCTCGAAGCCGAAGCCCTGTTCGGCGTCGAGGCTGCCCGGGTAGAGGTGGTGATTCACCCGAAGAGCATTGTCCACTCGCTTGTTCGGTTCGGCGATGGCAGTGTCAAGGCGCAACTCGGGCTGCCGGACATGCGGCTGCCCATTCAGTATGCGCTACTCTACCCCGAGCGCCCCGATACGGGGTTGCCGAAGCTGGATTTGCTCACCTGCGGGCCGCTGGAGTTTCGGGCACCGGACGAGGACAGGTTCCCCTGCCTGCATCTGGCAAGGCAGGCGGCCACTGCGGGAGGCACGATGCCCGCGATTATGTGCGCGGCGGACGACATCGCAGTGGAAGCGTTTCTGGCGGGTGAGATAGGATTCCTTAAGATAGCGGATGTTGTGGCCGAAGTTATGGACAGCGCGGAAGTCCGCGCGAACCCCGGTCTTGACACCGTTGTTGAAAGTGACAGGTGGGCGCGCGAGCGAGCCGCGGCGTGCGTGCGGCGCATGCGCGCGCTTTGACCCACGCCGCTCTGCGGAAGTATTCCGGCAGTGGTAAACTGTAGCCGTGGGCGGTGGAGCCGGGGCAGCGGTGTTTGTCCCGAGCCGGGAAGCAGGGAGTTCAATAGCCCTTGATACCAGTACTGAGCGTAATCGCTGTCATAATAGCCCTCGTCGTAGCCCACGAGCTGGGACACTGTCTCGCCGCCAAGGCGACCGGGATGCGGGTGGAGGAGTTTGCGGTCGGCTTCGGCACAAAGAAGCTGACCCTTCTCACTCGTGGGGGAACGGAGTACAACCTCCGGCCTATCCCAGCGGGCGGGTTCGTGCGGATCGCCGGAATGGATCCGGGCGAGGAGAGCCCGCCGGACGGGTTCAACGCACAGTCGGTCTGGAAGAGGATGCTCGTCATCTTCGCGGGCCCGCTGGCGAGCTTCTTGTTCGCCTACGTTCTGTTCTGCTCGCTCGGCATGACGGTAGGGCTGCCGCTCGGCGGCCCGAAAGCCGAAGTCAGCAACGTCATTGCCGGCACGCCCGCAGCCGAGATGGGCCTGAAAGTCGGTGACCAGATCGTCTCCATCGCGGGGAAACCAATACGCACGGGCGAGGAGATGATGAAGGCCATCGAGGCGAACCCCGGCAAGCGGGTCCCGGTGGTCGTCACGCGCGAGAAGAGCTCGGTCACCCTCTACGGAACGCCCCGTCCGACGGAGATCCCCGATCCGAAAGGCGGGGGCAAGCCCCTCACCGTCGGCAAGCTGGGCTTCAACCCGAGCCCCAGCCTGAAGCGGGTCGGATTCGCCGAGTCCATCGAGAAGGGCACGATCCTGAGCTACAACCTGGTGAAGCAGCTCCTGTCGGTCGTGTTCTCGAAGCGCATCGCGAAGGAGGCCGGCGGGCCGATAGCGATCATCAACGCCACGCACCAGGCGGCCGAGAGCGGTATTGCGCACCTGGTGATTCTGACGGCCGGACTGAGCCTGAACTTCGCGGTGCTGAATCTGCTACCGATTCCGGTGCTGGATGGCGGGCATATCCTTCTGCTTCTGGTTGAGGCGGGGCGGGGGCGGAAGCTGAGCACGCGGGCGCAGAACGCCGCGCTGACGTTCGGGCTGGCCGTGCTCGCTGTCATCATCGTGCTCGTAATCGCGAAGGATATCACGTCGCTGTTGCCGATGGCCCGTTAGCGGCGCGCCCATGACCGCATCAGGCTGCACAAAACGATGACCCGCCGCAAGACCCGGATGGTGAATGTGGGCGGAGTGGGGATCGGCAGCGATTCGCCCGTCTCTCTCCAGTCCATGTGCACCACTCATACGCAGGACATAGACGCGACCGTCCGGCAGATCAACGAGCTTGCGGCGGCGGGGGCGGACATCGTGCGCGTTGCCGTCCCGCACCACAAAGACGCAGCCGCGCTCGCCGAGATCCGCGCGCAGGTGAGCGTGCCGCTCGTTGCCGACATCCACTTCAGCCACACCCTTGCGCTCGAATCCATTGAAGCCGGCATAGACAAGCTGCGCCTCAACCCCGGCAATATCCGCGACCCCGAGAAGATCCGCGAGGCCGTCCGCGCCGCGGGCGAGAGGAAGATCCCCATCCGGGTGGGCGCGAATGCCGGCTCGCTCGATGTGTCGAAGTACGGGCCGCCCTGCCCGGAAGCGCTCGTAAGAAGCGCACTCGACGAGGTGCGGGTTCTGGAAGACGAGGGGTTCCACGACATCGTGATCTCGCTCAAGTCGTTCGATGTGCCGGCGACAATCGAGGCCTACCGGCGCATGGCCGGGATTGTGGACTATCCGTTTCATCTGGGAATCACCGAGGCCGGGCTGCTGTTCGAGGGCACGATCCGGTCGGCGGCGGGCATCGGGGCGATGCTGGCGATGGGAATGGGCGACACGATCCGCGTTTCGCTCACGGCGGACCCGGTGGAGGAGATACGCGTGGGCAGCGAACTCCTGAAGTGCATGGAGCTTCGCGAGGGGGGAATCACGATTGTGGCGTGCCCGTCCTGCGGGCGCTGCGAGATTGACCTACAGGCAGCGGCGGAGGCGGTCAGGGCGCGCGTGGCACACATCGAAACGAGCAGGCCGCTTCGCGTGGCGGTTATGGGGTGCGTCGTGAACGGCCCGGGCGAAGCGAGGACGGCGGACGTGGGCCTTGCGGGCGGGGCGGGCGTCGGGCTCATCTTCGCGAAAGGCAAGGCGCTAGGCAGGGTTTCCGCGGACGCAATGGTTGACGAACTTGTCCGGCACGTCGAAAGGCTGGCAGCGGAAGAACAGGCGCAGGATGCAGATTCGTAAAGCACGAACGGCGGATATTACGGCAATCGCGCGCCTCGTCAACTCCCGCGCCGACGTGGGGGATGTGTTGCCGCGCTCTCTCGACGAGCTGTACGAGAACGTGCGCGATTTCTTTGTGGCATCGGATGGTGGCGCGGTGCTTGGGTGCTCGTCGCTGAAGGTAATGGGCGAAGACCTAGCCGAGGTCCGGTCGCTGGTTGTCGCCCCAGAGGCGCAGGGGATGGGACTCGGCCGCCAGCTTGTGGAGGCGTGCGTGGAAGAGGCCGGACAACTGGGCATCCGCCGCGTGTTCGCGCTTACCGCCAAGCCTGTGTTTTTCGAGCGGCTGGGCTTCGAGCGCGTGGCCCGCTCTGCTTTTCCGCGGAAGATCTGGAAGGACTGCTTCAGTTGCAGGTTCTTTGAGTCCTGCCCTGAGGTCGCCGTGCAGCGCATAGCGAAGGACAACGCCGGTAAAACGGTGGAGCACCTCCGCGAAACGAATGCGGCTCAAACGGAGTAAAAGCCCGCGGATGATAGCACGGGTCTGATTGCCGCGAACCGCGGCTTTCTTCAGCGGCGAGACGAGAGCGGCGACGCCGCGGACGCTGTGTGGGAGGCGTTCGGCAGCTATCTCGACTTCGAGGTGTTCACGAGCAGGCAGAGCGTTCCGGGAATGTGGACGCCCACCGCGCCCTTCTGGCCCGGGCCGAGGGGCGAAGTCAATCAGATACAGATACCGGAAGGGGTCAGTTGAACATGGACAGCATTCCCGCCCACTGGCGCTGGTTCCCTGAATCGCGCTTCGGGCTCTTCATTCACTGGGGTCCGTACGCCGCAATCGGACGCGGCGAGCAGGTGCTTCTGCGCGAGCGTCTGGACCAGGCGGAGTACGAAGACGCCGCCTGCCGCTGGAATCCCGATCGCTGTGACCCACGCGAATGGGCGCGGGTAGCAAAAGATGCGGGCATGAAGTACGCCGTACTGACCACCCGCCACCACGACGGCTACTGCCTATGGGACTCGAAGCTGACCGACTATACCAGCGCTGCCCAGGCGCCGAAGCGCGACTTCGTGCGCGAGTTCATCGAGGCGTTCCACGCGGAGGGTCTGCGCATCGGGCTCTACTACTCGTTCATGGATGCCCGCGTGCCTGCGTTCTGGGAGGGACCCCAGACCTGCCCTGAAGGCTGGGAGGAGTTCCGCGAGTACGTTCACGGGCAGGTTCGCGAACTGCTGACCGGTTACAGCCCGATTGATGTGTTCTGGTTCGACGGCGCCTGGCCGCGAACGCAGCAGGAGTGGAAGAGCCGCGAGCTGATCGAGATGATGCGCTCGCTGCAGCCCGAAATCCTCATCAACAACCGGCTCGGAAAGCCGGAGTCCGGGGATGAGGGCGACGCGGCGGCGGTGGAGGATGCCGGGCTGAACGCCGATCTCGGGGATTTCGGGACACCGGAGCACAGGATCGTCGCTGAGGAACGGCTGTGGGAGTCGTGCCAGGTCACGACGCAGCGTCTCTGGGGGTACACCAACGGAGAATGGTGGCGTCCGTCCGACCTGCTGTTGACGTTCCTCATCGAGTCGGCGGTGAAGGGCGGCAACCTGCTCCTGAACGTGGGGCCAGCCCCGGACGGAACGCTTCCGCCGGAGTTCGTCGAGCGGATGGGCGACATCGGCGAGTGGATGCGCCTGCACGGCGAGGCCGTTTACGGCGTGGGGCGCGGCGATGTCACGGAGTTTGTCACGAGAGGCTGGCAGACGGCGCGCGGCAATCGGCTGTACCTTATCATCAGGTTCTGGGACGGCAACGCGTCGCTGAGGATGCCGGGGCTGAAGACCCGCGTGAAGAGGGCGACTCTGCTCACAACGGGGCAGGATCTGGAGTTCAGCCAGACGGACGACTTCCTGACGATACTCGGGCTTCCCCGGGAACGTCCCGCGAAGCTGTTTCCTGTGATCCGGCTGGAGTGCGAAAGCGAGCCGGAGGCGTGGGACTGGGCGGTGACGCGGCTCTGGAAGTACGACCCGCGCATCAACACCGGTTGGGCGGCGGCGCGGGGAGACTCTGTCTGGACCGGACGCGGCAGGCACTGACGCCGCTGGCTTGCGGGCGGAAATGAACAGAGCCCCGGGGAAGTGGTCCCCGGGGCTCTACTGCTGTCTGTAACGGCTCTGCGCCGATTGCCTGAAGCTCGGGCTAGTTGCCGGGCTTCGGCGCGCTGGGAGTTGTGGTGGCGGCTCCCGGCTTTGGCGCAAGCTGCGCGGCGATCTGCTTGAATAGCTCCTTATAGGCCGGAATCGTCACGTCAATCTTCGCATCCTTCTGGAAGTCGCTGAAGACTTTCTTGACCTTATCGTTGGTTGCGGCCTTGCCCTGAAGAATCCTGTCGCGGATGACGCCCTTGACGTGGTCGTAGGACTTCATCTTCGCCGCGCGCTTGTCTTCGACGCGAAGCAGAACCCACTGTCCACCGGCCTGGAAAGGCTCGCTCGTCTGACCGGTCTTCAGGCTGAAAGCCTTCTCGTAGATCTCCGGCGGGACGCCCTGAATGGCCGGGCGGGCCTGGTCGGGCTTCGGAATCCAGCCGATTTCTCCGCGCTTGCGCTTCGTTGTCACGTCCTCGCTGAACTGCTCCGCGACGACGCCGAAGGAGATGCCGTTGGCAAGCTGCTTCTGAGCCTTGACGACCTTGTCTTTGTCCTTGTTCAGGATGCCCAGCAGATGCACCGACTCCGGCACGAAGAAGATGGAACGGAACTTCTGGTCGTTCGGCAAGTTCGTGGCCTCCTGATAGGCCTTCTTGACCTCATCATCCGTCACCTTGATGTACTTAGCGAGCACATTCATCTGCGCGAGGTCGGGCTTGAGTCTCTCGTCGAGCTCCTGGTGTGACATCCCGCTCTGATTGAGGAGTGCGGTCAGGTCGCGCCCGTCGTCGGTGAGTGAGCCGTTCAGCTCGCGCTTGCGCTGGTCGAGCTGGTCCTGGGTGGGCAGCACGCCTTCCTTCTTCGCGAGGTCGAGCATAAGCTGCTCGCTGATCATCTGCTGCAACACCGTGGCGGCGGCCTGCTGCTGAATGGGCGGCGGGAAGCTCACCTGCGGGGCGATCGGGAACCTCTGCAGCCTCTTGTAGAAGCTGTCCTGAGAGATCTTGTTGCCGTTGACGGTGCCAACGGAACGGCGCCCACATCCCAAAGAAGCCGCAAGCGCGGCAATCAAGATCAGCCCGGCTGCGTATCTCCAAGGAGATGTTCGCATACCTGTTAACTCCTCTCTGTGCATCCTGGTGGTTGTACTCCGGTCATTAAGCTCTTGCCTTCCCTCCCTGATTCCCCGCCTTCGGCGGGCGTTCATCCGGTTATCGGTCTCCGGAAAGCATCAATTCTATTTCGGCTGAATCGAGTCCTGCCCTTATGGCAATCGCCCGTGCTGTTTGGCAAGTGCCCCGCAGTGAGTTGCCGCGAAGCAGCCATTCAGAATCTATACGTTATATGGCCCGGCGCGGTTCCTTGCGCTCGTCCGCCAGCCTCTCTAGACCTGCAGCAGTTCGACGTCCCGCTGCAGATAGCCGCGCAGCCGGACAATCGCCTGTGTGCGAAGCTGGTAAACCCGCGACTCCGACACCCCAAGAATCTTCCCGATCTCCTTGAACGTCAGGCCATCGTAGTAATACAGCGAGATGACAAGTTTCTCACGCTTGGGAAGGCGGTCAATGCACTCCCCGAGCCTGGTCTTCATCGCGTTGATTTCGACCTCGGCCTCCGTGTCCGCCCGGTGGTCCTGGACGATGTCTCCCAGCCTGATCGTCTCGCTCCCCTCGCTCGTCAGCACGATATCATCGAGCGACAGCAGCACCGCGCGCCCGGCATCGGTGAGCACGGAGTGCAGGGAGTCAATGTCCATGCCCAGCTCCCGGGAGATCTCCTCTTCCGTTGCGGGCCTACCGAGCGTACCCTCGAGGCTGAGCAATGTCCTCTCAAGAAGCTTCACGCGCTCCCGCACGGACCGCGGAACCCAGTCCTCCTCCCGCAGCATCTCGAAGATGCCCCCGCGTATGAGAGCGATGGCGTATGTCTCGAACTTGACCTTCCGTTCGCGGTCGAACTGGTCAATGGCCTTGACCAGTCCGATGACGCCCGCGCTAATCAGGTCGTCTCTGTCAACGTTCGGGGGGAGGCTGGTCACGACCCGTCCGGCCGTGATCTTCACGAGATACGCGTAGCGCCTTATCAGCTCATCGCGCGCCTGTTTGTCGCCCCACGTCTTGAACCTGTCCCACATCTCCTCCACTTGCAGGGAGTGCCTGCGGTCCGGCTCCTGTTTCGGCCGAGAGGCGGCGTTGGACGCCCTGTTGTACCGAAGGGTTTGCCCCATTTCCATTAGACCTGCCTTTTCATCCTGAATTGCGTCAGATCCACTGCGCCGGTTGAACCAGCGCCGAACACGAGGGTATTTCGCTTCACTCCGAACAGACATCCTGTCCGTCCGGACATCCGCGAGGAATGCCAGCCACAGCGCATTCCACTACCCCGCATTGTATTGTTCAGGTACTGGTAGAATTACCTGCACAAACTACAAAAAAACTTGCGATATCTGCAAAAAAACCGCCCCGGGCCACCTCAATCACCGTCTCCGAGCGTATCCCGACAGGGGAAACAGCCCTCCCTGTCGAACAAAAGACCGCTGTACCTCTCGGGAGGATACCATGAAAAGCCATACCGAATACCTCTTTTTCCAGACCACGAAGCGAAGGGAGTTCATCAATATCACATCCGGCTGCGAGCGCATCCTTCACGAATCGGGCATCCAGGAGGGCATGATGCTCGTGTCGGCCATGCACATCACCGCCGGCGTGTGGGTCAACGACAACGAACCCGGCATTCTGGAAGACGCGATGGAGTTTCTGGAGCGCCTTGCGCCGAAGGGCGACTATCGCCATCACAGAACGGGTGAGGACAACGGCGATGCGCATCTCAAAAACCTCCTCGTGCATCATCAGGTCATAATCCCCATAACCGGCGGGCGGCTCGACCTCGGCCCCTGGCAGACGATCTTCTACGCGGAGTTCGACGGCCAGCGCCGAAAGCGCGTCGTCGTAAAGGTGATGGGAGAGTAACAATCGCCGTCATTCCGGACCCGATCCTGAAATCCAACAAGGAGAGCCAACAAATGCCCCAGCCGCCGCTGATTCCGCGCGAAGTTCTTTTCGGCAACCCCGAGCGCATGTCCGTGCGCCTGTCGCCGGACGGCAGCAGTATCGCTTACATTGCTCCGCTCGACGGAGTCCTGAACGTCTGGGTGCGCTCGCGCGAGGGCGGGGACGACCGGCCGGTAACGCACGACACGCACCGGGGAATCCACCACTTCTTCTGGGCCTACGATGGCGAGCATCTCTGCACCGTTCAGGACAAGGACGGCGACGAGAACTGGCATGTGTACGCTGTCAGCCTCAAGACCGGCGCGGTACGCGACCTCACTCCGTTCGAGGGCGTCCACGCTCAGCCTGTCACCGCCGCGCCGGAGCATCCGAACGAAATTCTGATCGGCCTCAACAAAGAGAACCCGCAGCTTCATGACGTGTACCGCGTGTGCATTGACACCGGTGAGATGGAGTTGACCGTGCCCAATCCGGGCAACATGCTTGGCTACGACGCGGACTGGCATCTGAACATCCGGGCGGGCACCGCTCAGGCGACGGACGGCGGCACCGACCTGCGCCGGTATCACCCGGAGACTGGCGAGTGGGAGACCCTGGTCCACGCTCCGTTCGGGGAGGAAGTGTACGCGTTCGGCGTGACGCCGGACCTGGGCGGCCTTTACATCTCAAGCTCGCTCGATACGAACACATCGCGCGTACTGAAGCTGGACTTCGAGACGGGCCAGCAGACCCCGCTTGCGGGCCGCGAGGACGTGGACTTCGATGGCGACCGCATCGTCCACCCCACCCGCCGCCACCTTCAGGCCATATCGTTCACGAAGGCGCGGCAGGAGTGGACGTTTCTGGACCCGGAATTCGAGCAACGCTTCCGCGCCGCGGCACGGATTCACGCGGGGGAGATGGATGTCGTTTCGCGCGACCTGTCCGACCGATGGTGGATTCTGGCGTTCTCATCGGACGTTGATCCGGTGAAGTACTTCCTGTGGGACTGCCAGTCCGGCGCCGGGAGCTATCTCTTCAGTCAGAACAGCGCGCTGGAGGAGGCTCATCTCGCGCCGATGCGCCCTGTGGAGATCACCGCAAGGGACGGACTGCGCATGGCATGCTATCTCACGCTGCCGGAAGGGCGACAGCCGAGGAATCTGCCGCTCGTGCTGAACGTCCACGGGGGACCGTGGGCGCGCGACGAGTGGGGGCTCGACCCCGAGGCGCAGTGGCTGGCGAACAGGGGCTACGCAGTGCTGCAGGTGAACTACCGGGGTTCCACGGGGTTCGGCAAGCAGTTCGTGAACGCGGCCAACAGGGAATGGGGCGGGCGGATGCACGACGATCTGATTGACGCCGTCAACCGGATGGTAGAGGACGGGATAGCGGACCCGGAGAAGGTCGCGATCTTCGGATGGTCGTACGGCGGCTATGCGGCGCTGGTCGGGATGACGTTCACGCCGGATGTTTTCGCGGCGGGGGTGGCCGGGGTCGGCATCAGCAATTTGGTGTCCTGGTACCACTCCATCCCGCCGTACTGGGAGCCCATGCGCGAGCAGATCAACTTGCGGGTGGGCAACGCGGACACCGAGGAGGAGTTCATGCGCAGCCGCTCGCCGCTGTTCCGGGTTGACCAGATCAGAAGCCCGCTGATGATTGCGCAGGGCGCCAACGACCCGCGCGTGCCGCGGGCGGAGGCCGACCAGATGGTGGAGGCGCTGCGTTCGCGGGGAATCTCCGTGGAGTATCTGTTGTTTGAAGATGAGGGGCATGGATTTGCGCGCCCTGAGAACAGGCTCCGTTTCTACGCCGCCGCCGAGGGGTTCCTGGCGGGGATTCTCGGGGGCCGCGTGGAGGCTTAGGCACGCAGATCGAGGGCGGCTAAACCAAGCTGGTCCCCGGCAGCCCCCTGGTCACAGTTACAGGAGCGTGTTACCATTGCTACGTGGGGTGGCAGCGTTCCGGGAACAGGAGTGACAACGTGAAAAACGGTATCTGGCTTCTTCTTTCTGTGGTTGCCCTGGTGGCCTGCGCGGCATCGGCTAGCGCGGATTCGATGTGGGATTACCAGGCAGTCAACTCCGACGGCTACGGGACCCATCCAAAGGTGTGGGCCGACGAGACCGACCCGGCGAACAGGATCACCGTTGAGGGGGTCGCACTGGCGGGGTTTGATGAGATCCTGAACCCCGCCCAGCAGTACACGGTCTTTCTGCAGGATGACACGAGCGACCGCGGCGGCTTGCAGGCCTGGACGGGCAAGTTTTTCTACGGTGACGCGCTCTGGGCCTCCTTGCGCGAAACAGATTACATTGACTTCAGCGCGGGCGACCGCCTGCGCATCACCGGACTCCTCGCCGACATGGGCCGGGGCAAGGTCGTCATCAACAATCGCGGGCACAGCGGAGCCCCGAATCTCGTGTGGCATGTTGATATCCTGGGGCACTCCGGCCTGCCCGACCCGCAGATCATCCCGTCGGTCTCGCATTGCAACTACTTCGACGAGACGCGCGCGGGCGGCGGCGAGAGGTATCAGGGCCGCTATGTGATGCTTCACGGGGTTGAAGTCACGGCAGGATCGTGGAGCACTAACAGCCTGATGACCATCGGCGACGCCACGGGTTCGGTGGGAATGCTGCTGTCGGCAATGGGCGACTTCGGCGCGAACCCGCAGCCGCAGGGCAGGCTCAACGTTGTCGGCATCTTCGATCAGGAGGACGACCAGGTTTCCCCTTACACCGACGGCTATCGGGTGTGGGTCAAGAAGGCGGCGGATATCTCGGTTGCGCTCGATGCGTGCCGCGAGGCAGCGGCGAGAGACGCCGGAGAGGGCGTCGCGCTTGTTGGGAAGGTTGTTTCGAGGGTTTTCGACGGGTTCTTCTTCATACAGGACGAGGGACGCGCGGGCGGGGTGAGAGTGATCAGCAGCCGCGCGGTTTCGCCGGGTGACATCGTCTCTGTCGCGGGCGTCATTGTCGAAGAAGATGGCGGCAAAGCGATCTCCGCAAGCTATGTGACCCGGTCAGCCGGCGGGGCGGCGCCTCGCCCGCTCTTCGTCAACAGCGGAGTAGTTCGAGGCGAAAGCGGGCTGAACGTTCAGGGACTGCTGGTGCGCGCCGCGGGCGTTGCGGGCGCGGGTGACGGCGAGGGCGGCTTCACTCTCACCGGCGCGGCGGGCACAGTTGCCGTGCGGGTCAGCGGCGGCGCTGTCCCGCAGCAGGGCGCCGCCGTCGTTGTCACAGGAGTTGCGGTGGGTTCCGGGGACGGCGCGGAGCTCGTTGCCGCCGGGCCGGAGGATATCGAACTGGTTACTCCGTGACATCCTTCTCACAAATTGGCCGCCGCCGGGCGTTCACTCTCATCGAACTGCTCGTAGTGATCGCCATCATCGGCATTCTGGCAGCCATGCTCTTCCCGATGCTGGCGCAGTCGAGAGTGCGGGCGAGGGTTACGCGCGTGCATTCCGACCTGCGGCAGATCAGCATCGCTATCGAGATGTACACGGATGACTGGCGGGGTCTGCCCCCCGTACGGTCCGTCTGCTCGGGCAGCGCAAAGTATGACTACTACGAAATTCCGCACGAGCTGGTTAAGCTTCACTACCTTGGCGCGTCTAACTTCAATGACCCGTTCAACCGGACTAGAAGCGCAGACAACCAGCCCGGCCGCCCTTACAAGTACGTTGCGATCAACTGGGGATACTCCGCCTCGCACAAGGGGCATTTCACCATGTGGATTCCGCGCGATTACCCCGAATGCAAGGATGATCCGGTGCTGTATTACGAGTTCGCCGGAGATATCTACGCATTCGACCGCGGAGAGATGCGCAAGGAGGAACCTCCCATACGCTGGGCGGTCTGGAGCGTTGGCCCCGGCGGCGATCGGGGCCTGGAGGAGACGGGCAACCGCCAGCTTCCCGCAGTGCGGCACTTCTGGTATCCATTCGACGGCGACGGGATTATCGTGCGGTTCGCCGATGGCCGCACTTCGCCCTAGCTCCTGGCCGCCTTTTTTCGGGGTCGAAGGCTGTTTGACTGCACAGCGCGCAGCCTGATAGGATACCAGTCTGGATGCGGGAGTCTCGATATTCGCATGTGAATACCGCCAGTTTGCCGTCCTTGCCGGATGGAGCGGGGATTGCCCGGTTGCCCGGCGGCGGTGGGCTGAAGGCGTTCCTGCCTGGTGAACGCCGCTGGCGCCGGGGTGTCCTTGTTCTGTCCGCCTGCCTGCCGCTCGCTTTCGCGCGCCTGGCGTTTGCTGCCGATGACGCGGCAGTCCCCCCGAAGCTCTCCCTTAAGCAGGCGATCTCGCTTGCGCTGGACAACAACCCGGGCCTCAAGCAGACGCAGGTCAGCCTTTTGAATGCCCGGAGCAGCCTTGTTTCCGGCAAAGACCTGACCGACGCCACCATTCGCGCCGGGGTCACGCAGTTCGGCGCAACCAGTGGCGACAACAACACGGCGGCGAGCGCTGGCGCCGAGATCACCATAGACCGCCTCGGCGGCGGCCAGATCAGCGCAAGCATCGTTCCCCTGTCAACATCAAACCTTGCTTCATCGCTGCAGATCGAATACCGGCGTCCCCTGTTCAAGGGCCGCGGCCTGCTCGGGCAGCGCAATGTCCAGATAACTGGGCTGGAGTACTCTCTCGCCTCGCAGGAGCACCGGGCCTATCTCGACCGCCAGAACACGGTGGAGAACACGATTCAGTCGTACTTTCGCGCGGTGCAGAACGCCGAGATGATAAAGGTGCGGGAGTATGACGTTGAGATGGCGCGCGACTCGGTGACAAGCGCCCAGAAGAAGCTGGCGGAGGGCCTGGTCGCGGAGATAGAAGTCTCGCGCGCACAGAACCAGCTTGCTCAAAGCGAGGATTCGCTTGTCAGCCAGAAGCGGCAGTATCGCGACTCGCTGGATACGCTTCTGCTCCGGATGGGGCTCAAGGTCGGGCAGAACACCGAACTGACCGACACGGCGGCTGTTGATCCTGTGAAACTCGAAGCGGACAAGCTGGTGCAGGAAGCCCTGGAAAGCCGGCGCGATATCTCGGTCGCCCAGATCGGGATAGACCGCCAGAAGCTGGAGCTTTCGGTGGCCCGTGATGACCAGCGGCCGGGGGTTGACCTGTTCGGGTCGTACGTCAACGAGGGCGTGGGCGTGTTAGGCGGGGGCGGATCACTCTCGGACTCGAACTGGACTGCCGGGCTCACGTACTCGTATCCGCTGGGCAGCGTAAGCCAGCGCGAGCGGCGCGAGCAGGCGTCTCGCGAGCTCGGGCAGATGGAGGTCGAGTTCGACTATCTGAAGCAACAGATCAAGGACGAGGTGTTGCGCGCGGTGCGGGCGCTGGAAGCCGCCGAGGCGTCCATAGACATCCTCCGCGCGAACCAGAAGATCTCCGAGGATCGCCTGCACCTTGCCCAGAGGATGGTCGATGAAGGGCTCGTCGTGAACCGCGACGTGCTGGAAGCCCAGAGAGACCTGACCTCAACGCGGGCCTCTCTGCTGGGCGCGCAGATAGATTATTACCTTTCGCTGGTCGCGCTGAAGCGTTCGACCGGCCGTGATATCGCCACGGAGATGGGTTCCTGATGCGAAGATACGTCTGGAGCGCCTTGCGAGCAGCCATTCTGATCGGAATCGTCTGGTATGCCTGGAAGACCCTCCCGGCTGTCTGGACGAAGTGGTTTCAGGAAGATCGAAAAGAGGTTTTTGTCCCGACGGCAAAGGCGGAGCGCGGCGATCTTGTCATCAGCGTCAAGGAGCTGGGCAACGTCAAGGCCGAGCGCAGCATCGCCGTGAACTCCGAGATCGAGGGCAAGGTCATCTACCTGATACAGGAAGGCGTGACGGTGAAGCCGGGCGACCTGCTTGTGCAGGTGGACGACACCCCGCTGAAGGACAAAGTCCGCACCGAGACGCTGGCTAACTCAAACGCCATGTCGCAGGTTGAGAAGGCCAAACTCGAGATGGAGATCCTGAAGGAGTCGAACAAGACCGACTACGAGCAGGCCGAGGCACAGCTCAACTACGACAAGGAAGAACTGAAGCGGCTGCAGGCGGACCTGGCGAAGCAGGAGCGGCTGGCCAAAGACCGCCTTGTGCCGCAGTCGAATGTCGAGACCGCTCAGATTGCGGTGCGCAAGCAGGAGTTCGCGATCACAAAGGGCGAGAAGGCTCTGCTTCTTAAGAAAAAGGACATCGAGAGCAAAGAGAACCAGAAGCAGGCGGACGTTCGGAATGTCGAATTCCAGGCGATGATGGCATCCGAGCGCCTGAAGCAGGCTCAGAGCGACCTTTCGAAGGCAAGAATCACGTCACGCGGCAGCGGGCTGGTGGTGCTGAACAAGGTGTGGATGGGCGACTCAGAGCGGAAGGTGAAAGAAGGCGACAGCGTCCGCTCGCGGATGGTGATTCTGGAGATTCCGGACCTTTCCAGCATGGAAGTAACGGTGCAGGTCGGGGAAGCGGACATCTCGGCGGTCCGGGTGGGCCAGAAAGTGCGGCTCACGCTCGACGCGCTGCCCGGCCAGAAGTTCAGTGGGGTGGTGAAAGACATTGCGACACTCGCATCCGAGTCTATGCCGTGGCAGAGTTCGGGCACTCCGGGGCGGCGCAACTTCGAGGTGACGGTGCAGGTGATCCAATCCGGAGCGACGCCGCTTCGTCCGGGGATGACCGCAAACGCCGAGATCATCAACGATGTTGCGCTGAAATGCATCCGCGTTCCCATCGAGGCGGTGTTCGAGAAGAACGGCAAGCAGATGGTGTACGTGAAGAAGTCCTCGGAGTTCCGGCCGCACCTGGTCGTAACCGGCAAGCGCAACGCGACGTATGTTGAGGTCAAGAAGGGGCTGGCGGCGGGCGATGTCGTCGCCCTGCGCGACCCCACGCGTCACGGCGATGAAGAAGCGGAGGAGCCGAAAGAGAAGGAGAGCGCCTCTCTGCCCATCCCAGCGCCTGAGAAAGACACGAAGAAGTAACCCGTGAGCGTATGGGATTCCATTACCGGCGGCATCGCGGAGCTGCTTGCACACAAGCTGCGGTCGTTTCTTACGATGCTCGGCGTCATCTTCGGGGTGGCGGCGGTCATTGCGATGGTCTCCATCGGCGAGGGGGGGCGTCAGGAAGCGCTCGATCAGCTCAAGCTGCTGGGCGTGGACGTGGTGCGGGTCGAGCGTAAGACGCTGACCGGACAGGCGCTCGAGAAGGCACAGGAGGTGTCGCCGTACGGGCTCAACTACGGCGACGTTCAGGCAATCAAGAGCGTGGCGAAATACGCCCAGAGCGTTGTTCCCGTGCGGCAGGTGATGGGCGAGCTTCTGGTGAAGGGCCCGCCCGTGGCGGCGAAGATCCTGGGAACCACGGCGCCGTTCCTCGATGCGAGCCGCTCGACCATGGCGGCGGGCCGGTTCCTTTCGGATGAGGACGTTGACGAGAGTGAGCGGGTGTGCGTTCTCGGGTCGGGGGTAAAGCGCAGGCTGTTCGGGTTTGAGAACCCGGTCAACAAGACCATCGTGCTGTCCGGAGACCCCTTCACGGTCGTGGGGGTGCTTGCGCCTAAGACCGTTCCGGGCAAGATGGTGGTGGACGTGCCCGACCAGAACTTCGACATCTATATTCCACTCAGCGTCTCCATCCGCAATTACCGCGTCTATTCCGAGCAGCCGACGCCATCCACCATGGCGGGGGTGTACCGGCTGTTCCGGGCGCTTCGGACGCGAGAGAAGCTGGATGACAGCCCGATCTCCTCGGTGATCATCCAAACCGGCTCAGAGGCAGCAAGCGTTCCGACGGCTGAGATCGTCGGATCGGTCCTCAAGCGCAGGCATCGGGGCATTGACGACTATACGATAGAGGTACCCTCGGAACTGATCCGCCAGAGCCAGGAGACCCAGCGGGTGTTCAACATCGTCATGGGCGCCATTGCGGGAATATCGCTTCTTGTGGGCGGCATCGGCATTATGAACATCATGCTCGCGACGGTGACGCAGCGAACGCGGGAGATCGGAATCCGGCGCTGTGTCGGCGCGACGCGGATGGACATCACGAAGCAGTTTCTGTTGGAAGCGCTGGTGATCACGCTGCTGGGCGGCCTGATGGGGGTGGCGCTCGGGGTGGGAAGCGCGAGGGCGATTTCGGAGTATGCGGGCTGGAAGACGATTGTGAACACGCAGGCGATCGCGCTTGCGCTGGGCGTGGCGTGCGGCGTGGGGGTCATCTTCGGCATCTATCCGGCAGCGCGGGCAGCGATGGTGGACCCGATTACGGCCCTAAGGTACGAGTAGGGGAAAGCTTCCTGTGGATTTCCGATGGGCTGTGTCGGGTGAAGTGGCGACGGGCTCACTTCTGCGCTGGGCGCAGGATGTCCGCGAGCTGAAAGGACGCGGAATCGGGGCCGTCCTTTCGCTACAGCGTCCGTCGCCGCGAATCTGCGAGGAGATCAGAAAGGCGGGGATGCAACATGTCATCTCCGAACTCGAGGACTTCTCGACGCCGAGCTTTGAGCAGATGCACGAGCTGCGGATGATGCTGCAGTCGTGGCACGACGCGGGAATGGCTGTGTACGTCCACTGCTACGCGGGAATCGGACGCTGCCGGACGGTGGCGGCGGCCTTTCTGGCGTTCGAGACCGGCTCGGCGGAAGACGCGCTGGAGCTTGTGGGAGAGCCCGAAACGGACGCCCAGGCGCAGTTTGTGAGGGACTACTGGGCGCAGCGGCCCTGAAACCAGACTGCAGATGACGGAGTCCGGCCTGTCAGGCCGATTCGCGCGGCGCGGCGGCGCGGGGCATCAGGTTGACCCCCAAACATGGTAGAATCCGTTTGTCTTTAGCGGCGGCCTGATCGGCCGCACCGGAGGCCCACAACCATATGAACACCGACCTTCTCAACTGCCAGCGAATGACTGCCGGCGTGCTCTTCCCGACCCGGCAGTTCCAGCCAAGTGAGCTGAACCGGCTCTATGCCACCGTCACCGAGCACCACCCCTACCAGTCGCTTCAGCACCTGCCAGACGGGGTGCGGATGGCGAATCCCGATGGCGACTGCATCGTGCAGGGCGGTCAGATTCCGAACCCCGGGCGGCTGCAGGTGAACGAGAACAACATCTTCCACTTCGAGCCCGCCAAAGAGAAGGCCCTGGATCTGTTCGACATCGTGAGCCAGAACCTGAAGATCAAGCAGTATCTGACGTTCGGCGTCAAGCTGACCGCGTTCCTTCCGGTGGAGGGCCCGACGGCGTCGCAGATCATCGAGAACTCGGCCTTTGCGAGTTTCAGGCCCGTGCTCGACATACTCGGGACGGGCCGTGTGGGCTGCGGGCTGAGGGTGGTCATCCACAACAACGGCGCGCACGACCTCAAGATCGAGCCCTTCTTCGGCGACCTGACGAAGCTGTTCATCGAGTTGGACGTGCAGCACCACGAGCCGTTCGCCGCTCTGCCTCCGCTGGAGGAGAAAATGAACAGCGCCTTCCGCTTCCTGAACGAGGACGTGCGGGCGATGCTCTCCGAGATGGGCTGACAGTCCTGCCCCCTGCAGTCCCGCCGGGCAGTATGCCACTGACGTATGCCGCAAGGGCGCTGCGCTGGCGGCGGGCAGGCCGCCGCGCAGCGAAGAGCCCGGGACATCAGGAAAGGACCCCTTCCCCAAATGAAGACCGTGCGGGAGGTGATGCCCGCCGAGGCCATCACCATCAACCCGGACAGCACGATCAGAACAGCAATCGCCCTGCTGAAAAGCAACGCGATCGGCGCATTGCCGGTCGTGGATGGCGGCGCGCCCGTGGGGCTGCTGCGGTGCCTGGACGTGCTGGGGCGCGACACGGACGAGCCCGTGAGCGGCGCGATGCAGCGGGACTTCGTGAGCGTCGAGCCGGGCCTGCCGGTCCACAAGGCGGCGGAGGTGATGGCGAAGGAAGGCGTCACGCGCCTGCTTGTTGTCGAAAACGGGGCGCTGGCCGGGATACTGACGCACCGCGACGTGCTGCCGCTGCTCGGCAGGGCGTACGATCCGCTGACAGGGCTACACTGGTCGGACGCGCTGCGAGACTGGGCTGGTGACAGGATGGCCAAGGGCGAGGAGATCTGCATCGTCTTCTTCGATATTGACCTGTTCCGACGGTTCAACAAGAAGTACGGGCATGTCACGGGCGACCGGGTGCTGAAAGCCGTGACCGGGGTGTTCGCCGAGGTAACGGACGAGAGCCGGGACGTGCTGTGCAGGATGGGCGGCGACGAGTTCGTGATTGGAAGCACCCGGCCGAGGGACGAGGCCGCCGCGCTGGCCCGGGAGGCATGCAGGCGCATAGCCGATATCCGGATCGAGGGGGTCACCGGGGGGATTAGCATAAACTTCGGAATTGCGGGCGGTCAGCGCACACGGGAGCGGCAGGACGTTCACCACGCCGCCACCATTGACGACCTGCTGAACCGCGCGAGCCTTGAATGCACGCAGATGAAACGGGAGAAGCGCGGGCGTCTGCCGGAGGACGAGGACTAGGCGATCCGGGCTGTTGCCGGCATCTTGCTGGCCTGCGCCGTATCCACCACGCACTCCGCGGTGTTCCAGGACGGCTTCAAATGACGCGGACATAATCGCTTTCTAAGAGCGCGGCATCGCGTCCGGAGGGCGTTCGTACCGAAAACGGCACATTTCCTTCGCATTACCTTTACACTCCGGGCGGTGTGTGCGATACTGGGGGCAGGTTTCGCGTGGGTGAATGCAAGGGTGGGTCACGCGTTCCTGCCGTATCCAAGGAGGAACCTGCAGATATGAGCGCATCTGTCAAAACCGCTATACATCGGGCAACCATGCCCACGCTGGCGCTTCTCGCGCTGGTTCTTGTCGCAGGAGCAGCCAGCAGCGCTGTCCTGTACCATACTAGCTTCGAGTTGCCAGTCATTGATAAGGTGAGGTCCATTGACGGGGCCGAGTGGCAGAAGACCCCCACCCATCCCGGGGAGGGGAACACCAACGACGTGATGTACCAGCGCCGCGTGGATGACAATGACCCCAACCTGTACAACCCCGTACGGGCACACACCGGCAGCCAGTCGGCTTATCAGCACGAAACATTCTCGATGAACTGCGCGATGCACGACTTCGGGCAGGACCTTTACGAGAACTTCTACGTCAAGGCATGGGTCTGGCTGGACCCCGCGAAAGAGCGTCTGGTCAACGTCCAGAGGCCCTGCGAAGACGGCGATTTCTTTATTACCAGCGGCACGGTCACAGCGTCAGGCGATGGCGGCCAGCTCATTCCCAACGCGGGCGCGAAGACCTGCATGCTGTCCGACCCGTTCATCGAGGACAGCAACAACTACTTTCATGGCGGTTACCCGGACTGCCAGACCGCAAGCCCGAGCGGAAGCGGTGTTTCCTGTCCGCTGGGGCCCTACATCGAGATGACGTCGGGCGCGGCCGCGGGCAAGCGGTGGGATGTCTATTCGCCCACGTACTACGGCAAGCCCGGCTTCGCCTGCCAGGGGCCGCCCTACGGCTACAACTCGGGCTGGAATTCGAATCAGAGGTTGCACGTTCGCCCGCAGGTTGGTGACCCGAATCCGCAGTTGCCCTACGCCGCGGGCGTCCAGCCGGGTGACACTTACCAGATCCGGGGCACGACGGCGCCGCTCTACCGGGCGATTCACATGTGGGTCGAGAACCGCGGCGAGCCGATAGATTCGGACCCGAACTTCCGCTGGAACAACCAGAAGGACTGGGCCAAGTTCGGCATCTACCACCGCTATGGCGGCGATGCCTACAACGCCATCGGCGCGCAGTGTACCGACACGAACAACTGGAAGTTCCTGACCCGCAAGAACGCCGATTTTTCGCTCAATGACTACTACGGAGAGTGGACGGATACGGGTGTTGCCCGAAGCCTCACGACGGCGGGCTGGCACAGCATTCAGACGAATGTGTATGCCGACCGCTTCGAGTTTCTGGTGGACGACGCAGTGATTGCCACGGCTCCGCGCTACACAGCCGAAGGGCCCGTCGCTTTCAACCGCGTCCAGATCGGCGGGCTGGCGGTGAGCCAGGAGTTCACTTTCTGGGATGATATCGAGATTGGCACGCTTCCCGGCGGGCTCGAGGTCGAAGCGTTGCCCACCATTCAGGCCGCCCGAAACCTGGAGGACGGGGCCTGGGTGAGCCTACCCGCGGGTGTCGTTGACCTGGTCGGCGAAGGTTGGTTCCACGTTCAGGGCCAGGACTTCACCGGAGGAATCCGGTGCGCCATGCCCGAGGTGTACTCCAACGGCGGCGCGCTGATCAACTCGGTCTCGAAGGGCGACCTGGTGAGCCTGACCGGCAAGATCGCCACCGTTAACGGGTGCGAGAAGATTCTGATGCCGTTGAACCCGAACGTTCTGGCGCACAACCATCCGTTCACCGCCCCCCTGTTTGCCACGCACAAGTCGCTCGCCGGGCCGCCCTCCACGAGCGGACTCAGCGTCACCACGACAGGCTGGGTCGTGGACGACGGCGACTGGATGACGTACTTCTACATCAAGGACGCGAACGACATGTTCGGCGTTCAGGTGTTCGATCCGAAGATCAAGGTGTACGGCGAATCGCCCGGACCGTACAACTTCGTGATCGTGAAGGGCATCGCGGCCTGCGAGAACGGCGAGCCCGTGATTCACACCGGAGACGCCGAGGACGGGATTATCTCTGTCTGGCCATAGTCCCGGCAGCGCCAGATTTCAGACATCAGGCCCCCGCCTCAAGCAGCGGGGGCCTTTTCCATGAGTGGGCAAGCGTCACTGGCCGGCGCGCGTTCATTCTCCGGACATCGCGCCGCGGGTGAACCGCTTTCGCAACAGGGACGCGAACGGTGCCAACTCCTCGACCTTAAGCAGCCTGCACAGCCCAACATAAGCAATCAGGTACGACGCAAACGACGGCAGAAGCTGCAAGAGAGCGGCCTTCTTGACCGAGAGGACGGGTCCGGCGATGGACGCGCCGCCGAAATACCAGATAAGTGCTGCCGCGGGAATGGCCGCCAGCCCGGACGCGGCGCAGATGCGCAGCGTGGAAGAGATGATGCGCCAGGCGCCGATTCCCTCCACTCGTGATGCCAGCACCTTCGATAGCACAAGCATGTGCAGAATCGCCATCACCGAGGTGGCCAGCGCCAGTCCGCCATGCCCGAGCGGCTTCATCAGCAGCCAGTTGAGCGGGACGAAGAGAAAGGTCATGATCGTGCCGATGACGATGGGCGTGACGGTGTCTTGCATAGCATAGAACGCGCGGGCGACGATGGCCTGCCCTCCCCAGGCGAAAACGCCGAGGCAGTAGTAAACCAGCGCGATGGCCGCCCGCGCCGTATCATCCGGGCCAAAGCTCCCGGCCTGCAGGATGAGCGCGATGATCGGCCTTGCGGCAATAATCATGAAGACCGAGGCAGGAATGGTTGCGAAGAACACGCTGCGTACCCCGAAGCTCACCGTCTCGCGATACTCCTTCCAGTTTCGCTGGGTGAAGAGGGCGGAGAGTGTGGGGAGTGCGGCGATGCCGGCCGCCTGCCCGAATATCCCGAGCGGCACCTGCATAAGCCGGTTGCCGTTGTCGAGCGCGGCCACCGCTCCGGGGTCATTCAGCAACGTGGCGAACGCGCTGTTGATGACAACATCCAACTGAGGCAGCGATAGCCCGAGCAGCACGGGCAGCATAAGCGCAAATACCTTGCGCACCCCGGGGTGCTTCAGGTCGAGCGAGAAGCGGTATGGAATGCCGATGCGCACCGAGTAGAGCACCTGCAGCAGGAAGTTTCCGACGAACGCTCCGGCAAGTGCGCCGATGCAGAGGCCAGCGATTCCGAACGGACGGGCAAGGAAGACCCCGCCCGCAATGATGCCCAGGTTGTAGATGGGCGGCCCCATCGCTGGGATGGCGAAGACCCCGCGGACCTGAAGGGTTCCCATGGTGAGTCCGCCGATCAAGAAGAAGAACTGGGCGGGGAGCAGAATGCGCGTCAGCGACGCCATCATGTCGAGATCGCCGGAGTCGAACCCCCACGCCACGAGAGGGACGAGCTGGCGGGTGAAAATCTCGCCGATGAGTATCAGAACCAGGACAAGCATCCCCATCACCGATGTGACGACGCTGAAGACCTTCCAGGCCTCTCCCTCGCGATCGGTGCGCAGATACTCGGTGAAGACGGGAATGAACGCGCTGTAGAGCGCGCCGCCTGCCACAATGTAGTAGAGAAGGTCGGCCGGCCGGAAGGCCATCTTGTATATGCTGGCGATCTGGCCTTGACCAAACTGTGCCGCGATGACGCCTTCGCGCACGAGGCCGAGAATGCGGCTGACGAAAATGCCCACGACCGTGACACCGGCCGCGCTTGCGAAGGAACCCTTGCTCATATGCTGGAATATACGCTACGGAATGCGCGGCCGTCCAGAGCTTCGCCGGGTCCCAGCGTCTGTCTTTTGAGGGGCGCTGGAGTATAATGTGAGATGCTCGCAAGGATCAGGACGTGCAGGCGGATATCAAGATGAATCTCCAGAAAGTACTCAAGAGGAGAGACATACCCTACGGCACCTATACGCTCATCCTTATGAATGTGGCGCTGTGGCTTGCGCTGCGCGGCAGTTCCGCCGATGACGTTGGCAGCGAGCTGGGGCTGGTCCCAGACCGAAGCGGGCTGCTCCAGATGTTCACGTCCACCTTTCTGCACACGCACCCCCTGCATCTTGTCGGGAACATGTTCTTCCTGTGGCTTTTCGGAAGGCGTGTGGAAGAAGCGATGGGGACGGTGGAGTTCCTGCTGTTTTACATTGCGAGCGGCTTTGCGGCGTCTGTGCTTCATCTTGCGATGGTGTGGGGGTTTATGCCGCCGGAGGCCAGGCAGATTCCCGTGCTTGGAGCATCGGGCTCTATCGCCGGGGTGCTCGGCGTTTTCGCGATCCGTTTCTTCCGCGAGAGCTTCGCGTTCGGGCAGTTTCGGATGCCGGCGCCCATCGTGCTGCTTGCCTGGCTGATGGTGCAGGTGGCGATGGGATACATGTCGCTGTACAGCATGTCGTACACGAGGGCGATGGCGAGCGAGAACCTCCCGATGGTCGGCTACTGGGCTCATCTGGGCGGATTCATCTTCGGAATGGGCTTTGCGCAGATCAGCCCGCTGGGCCAGCAGGCGCGCAAAGAGTACCTGCTGAACGATTTCCAAGAGAGCATACGCTTCGGGACGCTGCAGGAGGTGGCGCGGGACTTCGAGGAGTTGAAGCGCGTGGCCCCGGACGACCCGTTTGCCTACGCCGAGCTCGGCCGGACCTACATGATGATGGTAGAAATGGCAGACGCCGTCCCCTACTACGAGAAGGCCGTTCTGCTCTATCTGAAGGAGGGGCGGGTGGATCTTGCGCTGCAGCGCTTCGAGGAGATGTGGGACACATGCCCGCACGAACTCAGCGACACCCGCTTTCTGTTCCGAATGGGTTGTCTGCGGGACCGAGAGAGTGACCACTTGGGCGCGATAGCTGTTCTGAAGTGGCTTGCATCAGAAAGGCCCGGCACGACCGAGGCTGAGATGGCCGTGTTACGGGTGGCGGAGATTTACCAGAGCCGTCTCAAAGATACCGAAGCGGCGGTCAAGGAACTGAGAATGTTCCTGGCAAAGTGGCCAGACAGCAAATGGCGCCAGTTCGCCGAAGACTCGCTTGCGTACGCTCTGGGCAACAGGCCCGTCCGGCCGGGACGGGAAGACGGGCCGCGTCAAAACATCTGAAAGGCATCAACTCCACAGTGACCAGCAAACGAAGAAGCAGGCTCCTCGCCGCGGTGAGGCGTCAGAAGTCCGCGGCGGGGGGAAGATACTCGCTCGCCACCAGAAATCTCGAATCGGGCGAGGAGGTTCTTGTCGCCCCGGACGAGGTATTCGCCGCTGCGAGTGTCATCAAGGTTCCCCTTCTGGCCGCTCTGTTCGCCGCAAGGGACGAAGGGCAGCTAGACCTCGGCGACGAGGCGGTGATGCAGGCGTCCGACGTGGTGGGCGGGTCCGGAGTGCTTCAGGAGATGCGTGCCGGCCTGCGGGTCACGCTGCGGGATCTCGCTCGTCTGATGATCGTCGTAAGCGATAACACCGCGACGAATATGCTGATTGACCGGATCGGGCTGGGCTACATCGAGGCTTTTCTGGCCCGGCATTCTCTCACCGAGACGAAGCTCCAGCGGCGTCTTTTCGATCTGGAGGCTCGCAAGAAGGGCCGCGACAACTTCATCACGGCGCAGGAAATTGTGCGGGTGTACGAAATGCTGCACTGCGGGGACTTTGCCCCCCTGCACCCGGAGTCCTGCCGCGAGTGCCTAGACATTCTGGAGCGCCAGCAGCACATCGAGAAGCTGCCCCGCGACCTGCCGAAGACCGCCCGCATCGCCAGCAAACCGGGCGGGCTGGACGATGTCAGCCACGACAGCGGGCTGATCGTGCCCCGTGAGGGACCGCCTTACGTGATCGCGGTGTTCACCGCTGACTTCGCAAACCGGGCGCGGGCGGACGAAGCGATTTCACGCACCTCGAAGCTGATCTACGACTACTTTACCGGCGGCTAGCCGGTTACTGGCCGGTGTAGTAGTCCACGGGCGCGACGCTGTTCTCGGCGGTCTTCTTGAACTGCGCGTGCCCGTCCATGTAGATGTAGACCGAGCCTTCCCTGTGCGGCATGAACGGCAGTTGCATGCCAGGCATAAACGAGTCGGGCATGTTCAGCACCATGCAGAACCAGGCGACCCTGTTCGTCAGCGGCCGTCCGTCCTTGCCGTCAAGCTCCGCGATTGTGTAGGGCGTCCTGGTGGTCGAGTTGTACCAACCGCCGTCTGTTCCGGGCAGGCTCACATGCGCGAAGGGAATCCAGGTCTGAAGATACCCGAACGCGTACCGCTTGCCGTAGAAGCCATTTCCGCCGCGTGTGGGGCAGATCCATATCTTGTCGTCCTTGACGTACTGCGTGAAGCCCGGATGGATGCGGTACGACCAGAGCTGGGCGCCGAAGGTCTTGCCCTGATATACCCCCAGCTTCGTGCCGATCAGTTCCGCCGGGAGTTGCGACGGACAGCGTCCATTGTTGTCGTCAATGTACATCAGCGTCGCGGTGGCGAGCTGCTTGCCGTGGGAGAGGCAGGAGGCCATCCGGCCGCGCTCCCGCGCCTGGGCAAAAACCGGGAACAGAATGGCTGCCAAGATCGCGATAATAGCGATAACCACCAGAAGTTCAATTAATGTGAAGCCTTTTCGCATAGCCAGTATAACCTCCCGGCGGGCGCTGTTTCCCATCGCTCCGCCAGTGAACCAATTATACTACCTCTTTTGCCGAAAGGGAAGGGGTAAAGCCAAACTTGTGGCGTACGTAGTTGCAGGTCAGCCGACAGGCGGCCGTGTGCACGTGATCTCAGCGGCGGCCATATCGCCGATTTCCACTGCGTAATTCGTCCCGCGGTCCCACGGATACACCTGGCTCATGCTCGCCCAGTAGAAGCCGGCGAGCGGCGATGCGATGGGCAGAATACTCTTCGAATGGTTGAGCGACACCACCGGCTGCGCGTAGGGATCGCAGTGCATCCACCAGCCCTTCACCCATTCCCGCGAGAACTGCGGGTTCACGTCCCTGAACGCGGGGAGAAACCGCTCCAGAATCTCGTACTCCGAGAGTTGGAAGTATTCGTGCTCCACTGGGATGTAGTCGCCGCAGTACACGATGTGCGCACCGCCGTAGTGATGAGGCTCGATGAAGTTCGTGTGCTCGACGAGCGCAAGGAACGGGAAGCGCGGCTTTGGCATGTTGAGCCAGTACACCTGGGGGATCAGCGGACGGTCGAGCGCAATCGTGAGCACGATTGCCCCGAGCGACCTGAGCTTGCGCACACTGTCGAGATAGCTCGCGGGGATCTCCGGCGCTATCTTCGTAAGCATGGCGGGTGAGGTCGTCGAGAGAACCGCATCGAACGTCTGGACGCCTGACGCTGTGGCGATACTCCAGCGGCCGTCAGGGTTTTGACGCACCCGCCCGATGACCTGCCCGGTGAGTATGCGCGCTCCCTCCCGGCGGACCGCCGCTGCAAGAGCATCAGCGAAGGCCTGAAACCCGCCTTCGAAATAACCAAGCTGGGTAGTACGCGCCCGGAAGCGCGCCCAGAGCCACGCCGTGTTCACTTCCTCGTAATGCTCGCCGAACTTGCCCTCCAGAAGAGGGCGCATGAGGGCTTGATACGCGCGTTCGCCCATCGCACGGCGGCACCAGCCTGCCGCCGTGGACTTCTCCAGCTTCCGCCAGTCGCGGCACAGGAAGCGAAGATACGCCACCGCCGCGCCGAACCGTACGCGATCTGCCAGCGGTGCCCCCGGAAACCGGAGAACAGCGGTGGGGGAGTCGAGAGGATACGTTTTGCCCTCCCACCACTGCGCGGTAACGGGACGGCGGAAGAACAGGCGCGAGCCGAAGCCGATCTCGTCCACGAGTCCGCGCATGTGGCTGTCGGAGGCGAACAGATGGTGGTAGAACCGCTCCAGCGGCCAGTCCCAGCCGCCGACGCGAAATCCGGACGCAAGACCGCCCACCTCCCGCGCCGCCTCGAACACGGTGACCTGCCTGCCCTGTTTCGCCAGACGGTAGGCGGCGGTGAGGCCAGTGACTCCCGCGCCGATGACTGCCACACCGGCGGAATTCACTGCGCGCTGTCCACGGGAGCCAAAGCGGGCTCGACGGCCGCCTCGCCCGGCATTGCCCCGGCGGCGTCCGGCCAGCGAATGCTCAACGCCACCATGAACAACCAGCCAGCCACAGTGATGGGCAGCCAGAGAACGAGATGCAGCACGACGGTGAAGCTCGCCGCCAAGCTCCTCGGGACGCCGAACCGGACCAGCACGGCTATGCCCGGAACGTCGAATGTGCCCACATAGCCGGGAGTCGAAGGAAGCGTGGTGGCCAAGGCGGTGATTGCCACCATGAAGACAAGCTGGGGATACGATGCCCGAAGGCCCGGGAACACCTGCGCCACCGCAAGGTACACCAGCGCCTCGGCGAGCCAGATGCCGGCGGACATCAGCAGCAGACCCAGCATGGCAAACGGACTGCGCAGCGACTGCAAGCCTTCGTGAAAGCGCGCTGCCAGCCCGTGGACGGTACCGCGGACCCTCTCTCGAAGGAACCTGCATGATACCCAGCCGTAGATGTTCATCAGCAAGCTGTGCCTCGTCGCCGCGAGCCAGAACAGCCCGAGCACCAGCAGGCAGAACACCGCCAGACCGGTCGTGATCCACATATTGCGCGCGTTCATCGCGAAAAACGAAAGCGAGACGAGCAGGAACAGCAACATCGCGATAGCATCGAACACGCGCTCGAGCACGATGGTCGCGAGAGACGCCGTGATGGAGACGTTCTCGTTCTTTTTCAGCACGTAGGCCCGCAGCACCTCGCCAGCGCGCGCGGGCAGCACGTTGTTGCCCATATAGCCGATGACGATGACGGGCATCAGGCGGCGGATGGGGACGAGTAGGATGGGCCTCAGCAATGATTGCCAACGCCATGTCCGCAATAGAACGGGCAGAAAGTAGGCGCACGTTGCGGGCAGAAGCCAGATGTAGTTACCGCTCTTGAGGGCGCGGAGCACCTCATCGAGCCTCAGTCCCCGTGCCGCCCACGCTACGAATACGACGCTGATGAGCAGGCCGAGCACCAGTTTTGCCTTTTGTGCGTTTGTCAGTTGCGACACATGCTTCTCGCGCGAGCGGCACAGGACGCCCGTCCGGTTCTGTCCTGCTGCCTGCAACCCTTCCCTGCCGCCCCGCGGCGGGCAGGGCTTGTGGTATTATGCATGAAACCGCACACAAAGGGCACACCTTCGGTGCGGCGGCCTATAGCCGCCAGCGGGCTTCGGCCATAACTGGACTGTGAGCACGCAGGCACCGAAAGAGCGCTGCGCCCCTCAAGACCGCAAAGCATGGACAACACACACAGCACGAACGCAGCACGGATCCGGGACCTGTCGTACTTCTTCCCCGCCCACAACGAGGAGGCCAACGTCGAGGCGATGGTATCGAGCGCGCTCGATTTCCTGCCGGAGGTCGTGGAGGAGTTCGAGATCATCGTTGTGGATGACGGGAGTAGGGACCGGACGAAAGAGATCGCCGAGTCTCTGGCGGCGGCGCATCCGCAAGTGCGCGTCGTCTCCCACGAAGTCAACCGGGGCTACGGCGGCGCGCTGAAGTCGGGCATCGGCGCATCGCGGCATAGCTGGATATTCTTCACCGACGGTGACCGGCAGTTCGACGTGCGCGAGCTTCGCACACTGCTCGACAAGATGGACGCGCAGACCACGGCGGTTATCGGCTACCGGATGGATCGCAAGGACCCGTGGCACAGGTCTCTGAACGCCCGTCTGTACAAGGGGCTCATTCGCATCCTGTTCGGGCTGAAGGTACGCGACATAGACTGTGCGTTCAAACTGATACGTGCGGATCAGGTGAAGCCGCTTCCCCTCAAGAGCAACGGGGCGCTCATCAGCGCGGAGATGCTGATCCGGATGAAGAAGCGGGGGACGGTCATCCGCGAGGTGGGCGTCGGGCACTTCCCGCGCGTGGCGGGCGAGCAGTCGGGCGCGAACCTTCGCGTGATCCTGCGCATGTTCCGCGAGCTGTTCGCGCTGTACGGCGAGCTTCGCAGGGAAGCGGCGTCCGGCCGGAAGGGGCCGGCATGAGTCTTCAGTCGCCTCCCAGCAGCCTGCGCGCCTTTTTCAGAGACTCCGACTCCGCCGCCCGCTGCCCTCGCAGGTCTTCCAGGTCATCAAGGTTGATGGTGATCTTGCCCGCCCCCTCAATGTCCACCGCCGCGACATTCAGTTCGAGATAACCCGAGTTGTTCTCACGCCCGTCGCATGTGTCAGCCAGGCGCATTTTGGATTTTGGGAAAAGCATCAGGGCCTGCCTCCTTCCTAATACTCGCAGATGATCTGCGGATCCCGGCACAACGCCGATCGCCGAACCGGGGCAAGGGTCCCCTCCCCGGGGAACAGGGCTTTCAGTTCATCAATGCTTCGGACCACGGGAATGCCCAGCCTCAGTGCTTCCTCGTACTCGGCGAGCGCTCCGAGCGACTCCTCCCAGCCGGGGAGCATGTAGATCGCCTGGCAGAGTTGGAGCCAGTCAAAGTCCAGCGCAAGGTACTGCTCGCGCGTGAAGCTGGTCGTCGCGTGCCACCCCTGAGTCTGCTTGTGCGGGATGAACGGGTTGTACCCAGCGGCGGCAAGAGCGCGTCCGGCCGCATCCGCCCGCTCGACGTTTGCGCGGATCTCGTCCTCCGACAGCGCCGTTATCGGTCCTGAGATATAGACTTTCACCATTGTGCCATCCTCCGTGCTTTCTGATGCACAACACCCCTGGTTGCCGGTATGTTCTCCCGCGGTCCGGCGCTCTCCTTCTTTTGCAGGCCGCCGGGCAGCCCATCTCTGCCGGTCGCAAGCAAGAGCTGCTCCATCCGCCACCGGTAGCCGCGCACCCGTTCTGCATGCGCTGGCTTGCCGCAGAGGTTGTTCAGCTCGTAAGGACGGCGCGCAGGTCGTAGAACTCGTCTGCGTTCTCGACATCGGGATAGTGGATGTACTTCGCGGATTCGCTCCGCACGGCGAACCAGGTCGGATGGTAGGGGTAGTTCTCCTCCCGGAAGTACTCGCACAGAAAGTCCGTTCGCCAGCCCTGCATCTTTCCGGCGAGAATCGGCAGCAGCGATTGCCCCTGCACGCGCGCCGGGACGGTCACCCCCGCGGCCGAGAGTATCGTCGGGGTGACGTCTATGTTCAGGGCCATCTGCCGCGGCGTCAGCCCGGACCGTATCAACGCCGGGCAGCGCATCAGAAGCGGGATGCGGATGGACTCCTCGTACGCGTAGCGCTTATCGCCGAGTCCGTGGTCTCCCCAGAAGAAGCCGTTGTCGCTGGTGAAGATCACCAGCGTATTGCCCAGCAGCTTCCGCTCTTCCAGCGCCCTTAAAATCTCGCCCACCCCTTCGTCCACAGAGTTCATGCACCGGAGTTGATTCTTTATCGTCTCATCGGGTGTGCCGGTGCGCCTCTTGCCGGACTTAGGCTTCGGCCCACGCTGCTGCAGGACAGGCTTGCCCGCAAGCGAATCGCCAGCGTTCGGGCGCCATTTGACTAGGTCCCGGGCATAGAGACCGCTATGCCGCTCCGTCGGCTCCAAAGGGGCCGTGGACCGCTTTGTGCGCAAGATACAGCGCAAACGGCCGGGTGTGCGGCCCTTTACAGCGCGCGCTGAGAGAATGTCGGTCATGTAACCCTGCTGCGCTTCGCGTTTACCGTTGACGTTCAGCGTGGGATTCACGTAAACGCCCTGCCCCCGGAAGCTCACCCAGTGATCGAATCCGGGCCTCGGGTTGTCGTCGTCACCCATGTGCCACTTCCCCACGTAGGCAGTCTCGTAGCCGGCCTTCTGAAGCTCCTGCGGAAACGTCTTCAAGCTGTGGCTGAGGGCATCGAGCGCGGGGGACGCCTTGTTCGTCTTGACTCCGTGCGTATGCACGAACTGCCCAGTCAGGAAGCTCCCGCGGCTGGGGGAGCAGAGCGGCGTCGTGCAGAACGCGTTCTGGAAGATCGCGCCTTCGCGCCCGATGCGGTCTATGTTCGGGGTCTTCGCGAACGGATGCCCGGTGCACCCCAGCGCGTTCCATCGCAGATCGTCAATGAGGATGAAGACGAAGTTCGGTCTGACCGTCTTCGCGTAGCCGAGGCCGGGTGCAGCCGCGAGCGCGGCGGCCCCGGCCACGCCCGTCAAGAAACCGCGGCGAGTCAAAGGCATTGTTTGTCTCCCCCCTGCCCGTTTCAGCCGATGCTGCACTCCACCCGGACAGTCTCGCCCGGACGAACTGCCGGTAGGGGTCCCTGGTGCGGCTGCCCTTCCACGGTGAGTCGCCCCGTTCCCTCCGCCGCACCGTTGTCGCGGATGGTGATGTCATAGACACCGCCCCGGAACCTTCTGCGCACCCGCGCCTGCTTCCATTCCGGCGGCAGAGACGGGGCAACGACCAGCCCGTCATAGTCCGGCCGCACCCCCAGAATCCAGTCCAGCATCGCGCGGTACATCCAGACCCCCGAGCCCGTCAACCACGAATGAGACGCCTGCCCGTACGTTGGATGCTCGGGGCTTGTGACGTATTCACTGTAAACGTACGGCTCCATCTGGTAGATGTCGGGGTCGCTCGCCTGGTTGATCGGGTTCGTGCGGGAGTAGTACTCGAACGCGCGCCCGCCGTTGCCGAGCATGGCTTCCGCCATGATCGCCCAGCTCACCGGATGATTGAAGATCGCGCCATTCTCTTTCTTTCCCGGAACACACCGTGTCGCCAGGCCCACTCCCGGGTCAATCGTCCGGTAGGCGGGCGCGAGAATCTGCGGCCCGCGCCCCGTCTCGAGCATATCGTAGGCGCTCTGCATGCACAGCGCGGCGCGTTCGCCATCCGCGACGCCGCTGATAACCGCCCAGCTCTGCGCGTTCAGGAATATCCGCCCCTCAGTGTTCCGGGCGGACCCAATGACGTCCCCGTCGTCCCTGTAGCCCCGCAGATACCACGCTCCATCCCAGCAGAGCGTGTTGATAGCCTCGGCCACCCGGTTGAACCAGGCGCGATATCCCGCTGCCTCCCCGGCGTATCCTGCGCGGGAGAGCAGATCAGCGGTTTCGCTCAGCGCGTAGCAGAGGAACTGCGCCACCCACGTGCTCTCGCCGATCCCCTTGCGCCCGACGTAATCGAGCGTGTCGTTCCAGTCGCCCGGGCCGAACAGCGGGAGGCTGCGCGGAGATAGCTGGCTGAGCGTGTAGTCGAGCGAGCGCTTGAGGTGCTCGAGCACGGTGTCCTCGCCGCCGTCCTGCCATGCGACGCGTCTGGAGAGATAGCCGAGGTCACCGGTCTCCTTGATGAAGCTCGTGATGGCGAGCGGTATCCACAGCGGAGTGTCCGAGTGGCCGGTCTTCTCGCCTTCGCCGGTGAGCGGGAACCAGTTGTGAAGCGTACTGCCGTCTGCGAACTGGTGCGTGAGTATGCCGAGGATCTTCGTCTCGGCCATGGACGCGTCGGCGATGAGCGGCCCCAGAAGGTCCTGCGCGCTGTCCCGCACCCCGCTTCCGAACAACAGCCCGCCATGATAGTATCCTGCGCTGCGCGCCGCGGTGTACGTAGTCCAGGTCTGCTTCTTTGACCAGTAGTTGAGCATTATGTTCGTGGGCTCGTCGGACGTCTGCACCTCGAGCGCCGAGAGATACCAGTCCCACCACTGCTCGATGTCCGCCAGCGCGGCATCGAGGTTGGCGGCCGAGCGGCACTTCTCGACGAGCGCCGCCGCCTGCTCGCGTTCGTCCCGCCCGGTGACGCCCAGCAGTATGGCGAAATCGGCGGTCTCGCCCGCGCCGAGATGAAGCGGCATCTGCAAGGCACCGCAGGCATCTCCGGCTGTAATGAGCGTGTCAGCCAGCTTCCCGGACTCCACCCCGTGGGGGTTGCCCTCCGAGCGCCACCGCCCGATGAACGTCTCCTTGTGCGAGTCGAACGAATGCACGGGAAGGCTGGACGCGAAGAAGACCTCCTTGTCCCATCCCTGATTCGGCTGCGCGACCGACGCCGCGCGGTGCCGCACCCAGTAGTCCTTAGTCGCAAAGAGAATCTGGCGTTCGGCGTCCCAGTGAGTGCGATTGAAATGCTGGTCATTCGGCTGGTTGATCAGGTCAACCAGGGCATGCCCGAGCACGAACTCGACATACGCCGTGAGGCTGAGATCGCGCGAGGCGTTCCCCAGATTCTCGATCCGTACCCGCCACACTTCGACGTCGTCTGCGCGCGGGATGAAGTGCAGGAGCGATGCCCGCATGCCGTCATGAGACGATGCGATCTCGGTCCAGCCCAGCGCGTGGCGGCAGGAGTAGTCATCGAGATCCATCGGAATCGGCTGCCAAGTGGGCGACCAGTACTCGCCGCGCTCGTTCCGGATGTACAGATACCGTCCCGGGCGGTCCCAGGGCAGACTGTTGTAGCGGTGGCGGGTGATCCGGGAATCGCGCGGACACACCCAGTAGGAGTAGCCGCCGCCGGCGTTCGATACCAGCCCCATCAGGCGGCCATTGCCAATGTAGTTGATCCACGGCGCGGGGGTGTCCGGCCTTGTGATGCGAAAAACGCGGCCGCCCTCTTCGAAACGGCCATAATCCTCAAGTTTCATATTCTGCTGTTTCTCTTCTTCTTTCATCCTGCCGCGGAGAGGGTAACCTCTTTGCCAGCCGCAATCCGCCACACGTCCGGGTGAAGCTCCGAAAAGAGTTCCGGGGCTTCCGTGTGGATGGGTATCACCCTGTGCGCGCCCGCATCCCGCAGGAATTCCTTCAGGTGTTCCGCCCGCATATGCCCGCTCGTGTGGGCGTATTCGAGCTTCAGACCAGCAAGCTCTATCCAGTGCCTCAGGCGCTCAAACGAGAACTCCATCTCCTCGTTGAACGGCTCGGCCTTGCCGTACACATACGTCCCGCGCATACAGCCCGGAGTTGTCACGAAATGCAGGCAGGTGAGCGGCCCATTCGACGTGTACATGAACCATTCGCCCGGATTCGCAAGAACCTCCTCGCGCTTGGGTCCCCAGATGAACCGATCGTCTGGGATCTGAATGGCGGAGGCAAGTTCATCGGCCGTGTTGCCCTTCAGATTCCCGCGCCGGATGCGCTGCGCCGCCAAGAGCGTCCTCTCGTGTCCCTGGCGGCCTTCATCGTATGTTTCGAGGAAAACCCCGTCGCGTCCGGTGGTTCTTGCGGTTGTGGTGTTGGAGTTGACCTTGCGGCGTCCCAGCAGTATATACGCCTGCCGGGCAATGTCGTCGCACCCGTCCATCAGCGGCTGATCTCTGTTGACATAGAGGAGGAGATACGCCAGCTTCGCATCCACGGCGACCTTGCGGCCCGCCTCGATAGCGGCGCGACAGACGATTCTCATGCGGCCCATGTCCGCCGGCGAGCCATCGTACAGCACAAGCCCGGGCTCGCGCTCGATAATCTCGCGCACCTTCCCCGCCACGTCGTCCTCGCCACTGAGTCCGTGATACTCGACCTCCTTCTCGTCTTCGCTCGCCGGTGGCCGCAGGCGAGTGCCCTCGCAGAGGAGATAGTCCACCGGGTTCCGCGCGAGGGCCTCCAGAAAACCGGCCGTCTGCGCGCGTGCTTCCGCAGGTCCGTGCATCCTCAAGTCGCCCGTGTAGCCCACGCGCACCCGTCCGTCTTCGATGATCCACGCAGCGGCGCCGGGCACCGAGTGGTCAACCAGGAACGGGGTCAGGCACAGGTCGCCCACCTCCAGCAGCTCTCCCGGCTCGCACATCGCGAGGCTGGCCGAGACTCCGGCGGTCGTGAAGCCCTCGCTGATGTCTTCGCGCATGCTGATGAGCCGGCAGGTGAGCGGCGTCGCGAGAATGGGTATGTCCGGCCGCAGAAGTCCGGCGTATCCGTAGTGGTCCATATGCGCATGCGAAAGGACCATCGCGTCCAGGGCTCTCGGCTCCTCATCCCCCGCCACACCCGTCGGGCCCTGAACGGGGTCGTATTCGGTATGCAGACCTGCGCCGCGATAACAGCCCTGCAGGGGTGGAAGCGCCCCGGTCTTGAGAAGGTCTTCGCGATTGGCCGCCGACAGGAAGGGAGGCTCAAAGAAGCGCCCCTCCTGGTCGTAGCTCATACCGAAATCGAGGAAGACGTGTGCGCCGCCGGACTCGATCAGGAACTTGTTTCCGCCGATCTCATCAACTCCGCCCCAGGCTGTAAGCCGCATACTGCCTCCTTATGCAAAGTGATCGGGGGGCGGGGGAAAAACCGTCCCGTGGGAGGAGTTCGACATTTGCAGTCCCAACGCCTGCGCGGGTTCAGCGATTGGGTCTCCGGACAGGCACGAAAAAGCCGCCCCGATTGCTCGGGGCGGCTTGAACATTCGATTCAGTTCAGACCGAAGGGTCTGGCTGCACCGTTACGCGCTGCGGCGGCGGCTCACCAATCCAACGAGTCCGACCAGACCGCTGGCCAGCACCATCATGCTGCCCGGCTCCGGGGTCACCAGCGAGAAGCGGTAACCACCGTTCTGTGTGGCAGCGATGTTGCCAGTACCACTGATCGGGGTAGTACCGTTGGCCATGATGGCACCGGCACTCGGCAGTTCGATGCTGAACCACCTCGTCTTCTTTGTGTTGTCAGCACCCGGGGAGTCCGGGAGGACCCACTCTCTCTGGCCCGTGTAGCCCTCAGGGGCATAGGTCATAATCAGCTTGTAGGCAACCGACTGGCCGCCAATGCTGTTCGGAACGCCCTTGGCGTTGATGTAGAGCGTTATCGTCTCGGACGTATAATTGTCCATCGTGCCATTGGCAGCCCAGACAACCAGATTCTCCCATGTCTTCACCAGATTCGGCACGCTGTTGAGCGGCTGGCGGGAGTCACGAATCCACATGCCGTAAGTAGTGTTATCACCAGAAAACGGGCGCCACCACTGAGCAAAGGCAGCGTTGGCCATCACGCTCGGGCTCGGAAGACCGTCCCTCACATCTTTGACAGTCGGGTCGTCAAGGACGCCAGCAACCGTGCTGCACTCAGCCTGCGCAATTCCGCCATTGCCCAGAACGCCCGTCTCACTGTCGCCGCGTCCCGGCTCAAAGTAGATAATCCATGAGTCCTCGGACGCCGACGCGGTCATCGCGACTGCCGAAGCCAGAAGGCAAACGGCGCTAACTACGAAAAGTACTTTTCTCATTGTCCTTTTTTCCTCCTTTCGCTTTAAGTGAACCCGTGCTGCCTTCCAGGCCGCCAAAGTTCAACTCTCGCGAAGCGGTTCTCCCCTTTCGTGAAGTGGAAGCTTGATCTGCACTCGATAGAAGATTGTTGAAGCCGCCCCCTGCCCATCGGAGCCGGAATCCCCCTTGAGGGCCATTCGACGGTCTTCGTGCCTCACAACATGTGAGGTGCAAGAATCGTGCCAAACCGGGCATTGACGTCATCTTTAGTGAAAAAAGATCGTTTCACCTCAGATTTCCTGGTCAACAGGCCCAAGGCCGACAGATTCTCGCGCACCCGGTCGGCCACAGCCATGAGAGTTGCAAAAGCCGTGCCAGAACTGCATTCCGGAGCAAATTCATGCCGAAAACTGGTAATAGTACCAGTCGCAGGCCGCTGTTAGGGGCGAACCCGGCCCGGTGTTGCCAAAACCCTGCCCTTTCCGCGACAATGTTGGTGGGATCGTGCTAGGCGGGGAACCAGCGGTGCCCTGAACTCGAAACCCGCTTTACGCGAGGCTGAATCCCCGTGCCGAGGTCTGGGATTCTGGCAAGCATCCACGCTGCGGACGTTGAAGGCCGGGCCCAGTACAACGTGCGGCCTGTGAACCCCGTCAGATCCGGAAGGAAGCAGCGGTAAGCAGGTCCGGCGTGTGCCACTTGAGTGTTCTGGCCGGAGCCTTGCCGCGTGGACGGCTGCCGGGAAAGCTTATCGAAGCCGGGTGCGCGATCCCATTTCCCCTCTTCAGGCCTCTCCCGTACGCGATTTGCTGTATAATCAGGCTGCCGCAGCGCCGGACTGCTCGCGCCCGTGACCAATGCGGGCGCGCAAGACATACCCGCCGCGCGGCGTTTTGAGAACCAATGTCTTACATCGCACTGTACCGGAAGTACCGTTCCCAGACATTTGACGACGTCATCGGCCAGGAGCATGTCACCCGCACGCTGCGCAATGCGCTGGAGCGCGGGTCCATCGGGCAGGCCTACCTCTTTACCGGGTCGCGCGGCACGGGCAAGACCACCGTCGCCCGTCTTCTCGCGAAGGCCGTCAACTGCGAAGGCGGCCCCACGCCGGACCCCTGCAACAAGTGCGCAGCCTGCCTCGCCATCACCGCGGGATCGGCGGTGGATGTCGCCGAGGTGGACGCGGCCAGCAACAGGGGCGTCGCCGAGATGGAGGCCATCTGCGAGGGCGTACGCTTCCAGCCCATGGAGGCGCGCTACAGGGTCGTCATACTCGACGAGGCGCACCAGCTTTCGGATCATGCGAAGGACGCCTTTCTGAAGACGCTCGAAGAGCCGCCTCCTCATGCCATCTTCGTGCTCGCCACCACCGAGCCGTCCAAGATACCCATCACTATCCGAAGCAGGTGCCAGCAGTTCGACTTCCGCCGCGGCACGCTTCCCGAAATCCGCGACCGGATTCGCTGGGTGTGCGAGCAGGAGGGGGTGAATCTGAGCGACGAGGCGGGTCAGATTATTGCCGCGCACGCTCAGGGGAGCTGGCGCGACGGACTGAGCTTGCTCGAGCAGGTGATAGCGTTCTCGGGAGAAAGCATTACTGCCGACGACGCCCGCAGCGTGCTGGGGGCGGTCTCGCAAGAAGTGACGGCCAGCATCTTCCAGGCGATCCTCGCCCGCGATTCCGAACGCCTTCTAAAGGAAGTGCGGCAGATATGGGACTCGGGGGCTGACCCGTCGCGGCTTCTTTCGGCGCTGGTCGAGTATGCGCGGGAGCGTCTGCAAGACGCTGTTTCCGGGAAGCCGCTTCAGGATGAGCTTGCGAGCCTGGGCACGGACCGGCTGATCCGGCTGATCTACAGCCTTGTGGAGGCCCAGTCGAACCTTCGTAACTGGGACCGGTCGGACCTGGCGATCGAGGTGGCGGTGCTTACGGCAGTCGCGGAGCTTGCGGAGCCTGCCGCTCCGGCTCAGCGCGCGCCAGAGGTGGCTACGCCGGCGCCCGCCCGCCCGCGAGCAGGTGCGGCGACTGCTGACAGGCCCGCCGCGCGGCCTGCTCCAGAGCAGGCCGCAGCCCCCGCCGCCGGGACCGGGGCGGAGCATCTTCCGGTGGCGAGCGGCCCACCCGATCTTGACATGGTCAGGCGGGCGTGGCCGAAGGTCATCCAGGACCTTCGGCAGAACCGCGCCAACACATCCCTGTGTGCTATACTCAAGGACGGCCTGCCGGCGGCGTACAGCGATGGCCTCGTAACCGTCGCCTACCCGGCACAGTACGGTTTTCACGTTCAGCGGGCCGAGCAGGAGAGCAGCCGCAAGGCGGTCGAGGAAGCATTCAAGCGGGTCGCGGGCATCACCGTGCGCATCCGCTCTGTCTCCGGCGAAAAAGAGCCGCCTGCCGAGGCAGGGTCCGAAGCGGCAACAGGACAGCCGGACGGCGCCGGGAATGCAGAGGCCAAGGAGGCGCAGAGCGGCGACATTCTGCAGGAGGTGCTTCGGACATTCGGTGGCGAGGTGCTGGATGATCAGGACCCCTTCAACTAGAGCACGCACGCGCTCTGGCGGCCCACGCCGGCGTGTGACATACCAGGAGTACTAATGAAGAATCTCGGCGGCATGGGCGGCATGGGCGGTTTCGGCAACATCCTCAAGCAGGCGCAGAAGATGGCCGAGGACGCGAAGATAATTGAAGAACAGCTCGCGCAGGAGCGCATTGAAGCCACTTCCGGCGGCGGAATGGTAAAGGCCGTGGTGACGGGCAAGGGCGAGCTGCTCGATATCGTGATTGATCCCGAGGTCGTGGACCCGCAAGACATCGAGATGCTCCAGGACCTGGTCGTCACGGCAGTGCGGGAGGCTCTCGAACAGGCGCAGACCGTGCGCGAAGAGCGGCTTCAGGACCTGACGGGCGGGCTGGGGCTTCCAGAAGGCCTGAACATCCCCGGACTTCCCTGACATAGCCCATGCCTTCCTACTTCACCCGGCCGCTATCGAAACTCGTCGGGGAGCTCGAGAAGCTTCCCGGCGTGGGGCCGAAATCCGCGCAGCGGCTGGCTTTCCATATACTGCGGCTGACACTCGAAGAGGTCGAGTCGCTGGCGCAGGCCATTCTGGATGCCAAGGAACACGTGCGGGCGTGCAGCATATGCTACAACTACAGCGACCAGGACACCTGCGAGATCTGCCGTGACGCGCGGCGTGACCGCAGCTTGCTATGCGTGGTGGCGGAGGCAAGAGATCTGGTCGCCTTCGAGCGCACCAACGAGTACAAGGGGCTGTACCATGTGCTGCAGGGCGTGATCTCACCAATGGACGGTGTGGGCCCGGAGATGCTTCGAATCCGCGAGCTTCAGAAGCGTATCGCTGAGGACGGTTTTCAGGAGATCATCGTCGCCACCAACCCGACTATCGAGGGCGATGCTACGGCGATGTATCTTGCGGCGATTCTGAAGCCGCTGGGCCTGAAGGTGAGCCGCATCGCGCACGGGATGCCTGTCGGCGGCGATCTCGACTATGCCGACCAGGCGACGCTGGTTCAGTCGCTTGAATGGCGCAGGGAGATGTAGAAGTGGCCGTGTCTGAGATACTCATCGAGATAAAGATCGGAGCCTCTGGAGGAAGGGGGCTATCTGGCGACAAGCGACGAGCTTCAGGGCCTGCTGGCGCAAGGGCGGACTGTCGCGGAGACGATGGAGATCGCTCAGGATGTTGCCAGGAAGCTGATATCGAGTTACATCGAGCACAACGATCCCTTGCCGGAGGCGCTCCAGGCCGCGCTGGATTCTACCGGCGGCCCGCAGGTGACGAGGATTGCCGTGGGCGTCGAGGCCGCCTAGAGCACCGACGCGTGCCCGACCTTCCTTCGCTCACATACAGGCAGGTGGCCAGCAGGCTCAAGGCGCTTGGCTTTGTGCTCGGCAGGCAGGTCCGCGGGAGCCATGAGATCTGGTCAACCAGGAATCGCGGCGACGCACGACCGTTCTTCGCCACACGGGTGACATTCCCAGGGGGACGCTGAGGGCTATCATCGGACAATGCGGGGTGAGCGTGGACGCTTTCCTTTCGGCCGGAGATGACTAGCGCTGTGCCACGACTGACGCCGACGGATCTCTTCAATGAAGACTGCATCTCCGGCATGCGTAGCCGCATCGCTGACAGCAGCGTGGATGTCGTCGTGACCTCGCCTCCGTATAACCTCGGGATCGAATACAGCCGCTACGATGACACCCTTTCGCGCAAGGACTACCTGCGCTGGCTGGGCGAGTGGGCCGACGAAACAAAGCGCGCGCTCTCGGACAAAGGCTCTCTCTTCCTGAACATTGGCGGCAAGCCGAAAGACCCACTGGTGCCTTTTCAGGTGCTGGACGTGATGACCGGGCGCTTCGTGCTGCAGAACGTCATACACTGGATCAAGTCCATCGCCATCGAAAAGTGCGATACGGGAGGCTACCCCGGCATCAGTGGCGGTGTCTCGGTGGGGCACTACAAGCCCATCCGCAGCGAACGGTTCCTCAACGACTGCCACGAGTATATCTTTCACCTCACAAAGAGCGGCGACGTTCCGCTCGACCGCCTCGCCGTGGGCGTGCCGTATCAGGATAAGAGCAATGTCGGGCGCTGGAAAACGGGCGGCAGGGACGTCCGGTGCCGAGGCAACACCTGGTTCATCCCGTACGCTACCATACAGAGCCGGGACGGCGAGCGTCCGCACCCGGCGACGTTTCCCGTGAAACTCCCCGAGATGTGCATGCGCCTGCACGGCGTCGAGCGCATCCGCCTGGCGATGGACCCGTTTCTGGGGCTGGGGCACTCCGCTGTTGCGGCGGCTCGGCTCGGGGTCCCGTTCGCCGGGTTCGAAATAGACGGGGCGTATCTGCAAGAGGCGCAGGGACTGCTGGAGAAAGAGACGCGGAGGTTGCTGGGCCTATGAGCAACGAGAACACACCCGAGTTCCGCTACGTTGACGAGACGGAGGTGCGGGTATCGCAACTGATGCTGCCCGGGGCAGCGAACGCCCACGGATCGGTTCACGGCGGGGAAATGCTGAAGCTTGTGGACTCGATCGCGTACGTCTGCGCGTCCCGCTTCAGCCGCGGATTGTGCGTGACCGCGGCGGTGGACCGCGTTGACTTCCACGAGCCGATTCTCGCGGGCGAGCTTGTCAATCTGATTGCGCGCGTGTGCTACGTGGGCAGGACGTCGCTGGAGATTGAAATAGACGTGTTCGCGGAGGACATCCCCACGGGCCGGGTTCGCCACACGAACTCCTGCTACCTGACGATGGTGCATCTGGAGGATGGCAGGCCCGCGCCGGTTCCGCGGCTCGTGTGCCGCACACGCGAGGACAAGGCGCGATGGATTCAGGCGAAGATGCGCCGGGATCTGTCGGTGCGGCAGCGTGAAGAGCGGGAGCGCCTGGCGGCAAAGCTCGACCAGCTTTCGAAGGAAGAGTTAGACTGGCTGACCGACGGCTAGGCTCAGCGCTTCCGGATTTTTCGCCACGGGCGCGGGAAATGCGCCGGTGACGCCTTTGTCTTCCGTATTACCAGCAGGCGGTGACTGAGCCCGCCCGGCAGCGGGATTTCGAACACGCGAGAGGCCGACCCTCCGAGCTGCCCCAGCAATGCGCGCGCCTCCGCAAGCTCCTCGTCCAGCTTCGGGCCTTTCATGGCGATTCCCCTTCCGCCGATGCGCACGTACGGCAGGCATACCTCAGCGCTCCGCGCCAGAGGCCCCAGGCCGCGCCAGACGGCGATGTCGAACGACTCGCGATACTGCTCGCCGTGCGCAAGCTGCTCGGCGCGGGCGGCAACCGCCCGGCACCGGGACAGCCCCAGCGCTTTGCAGGCTTCGCTCAGGAAGCTGCTCTTCTTTTGGGTCGAATCGAGCAGCACGACCTCCAGATCCGGCCGCGCGATGGCGAGCGGAAGCCCCGGGAACCCTCCGCCCGCGCCGACGTCAATCAGCCTTGCGCCCATGGGAATGCCGGCTTTGATGACGCTGAGCGAATCGGCGAAATGCTTGACCGCGACGCCGCTGGCATCGGTGATGCTGGTGAGGTTCATGCGATGGTTCGCGTCGAGCAACAGCGCGGCGAAGCGCTCCATGCGCTCGATGGCTTGGGAATCGAGCCGGATGTGCAGGGTTTGCAGCGCTTCAATCAGAGCGCCGCGAAATTCGGAGCAGTCAGCCATGGCGGATAACTATCGCGCGGCCCGCCGCACGAAGTCAAGTCTTCGTGGTTCGGCCTGACCTGCCTGACACGTCATGCGGCCTCCCCGGCCCTCACACCCTCGGCCGGAAGTACTCGATCGTCGCCTTCAGACCCTCTTCGACCGGAACCTGCGGCTCCCAGCCAAGGATGCGGCGAGCGCGGGAGATGTCCGGCTGGCGGACTTTCGGGTCGTCCACGGGAAGCTCCCGGAACTCGATCTCGCTGCCGGAGGCGGTCAGGCGCTTGATAAGCTCGGCGAACTGCAGCACCGTCATCTCGCGCGGGTTGCCGATGTTGACCGGGTCGTGCTCGCCGGATTGCGACAGCCGGTAGATGCCCTCCACCAGGTCGCTCACGTAGCAGAAGCTGCGGGTCTGGGATCCGTCACCAAACACCGTCATCGGCTCGCCGCGCAGCGCCTGGCTGATGAACGCCGGCACCACGCGCCCGTCGTTGAGGCGCATGCGCGGGCCGTAGGTGTTGAAGATGCGCACAATCTTCGTGTCCACGCCGTGGTAGCGATGATACGCCATGGTCATCGCTTCCGCGAAACGCTTCGCCTCGTCGTACACCCCCCGGGGTCCCACCGGGTTCACATTGCCCCAGTAGTCCTCGGTCTGCGGGTGAATCAGCGGATCGCCGTACACCTCGGACGTGGACGCGAGCAGAAACGCCGCGCCGTGGGCCTTCGCCAGCCCGAGCGCCTTGTGCGTCCCGAGCGAGCCGACCTTCAGCGTCTGGATCGGAAGCTGCAGGTAGTCAATCGGGCTGGCCGGTGAAGCGAAGTGAAAAACCAGGTCCACCTTCTCCGGCAGAAACAAGTAGTTCGTCACATCGTACTGCACAAAGCGGAAGTTCGGGTTGCCCACGTTGTGGGCGATGTTGGCTGTGTCTCCGGTGATGAGATTGTCCATCGCCGTCACACGCCAGCCGTTCGCCAGCAGAAGATCGCCGAGATGCGACCCCAGAAAACCCGCCCCGCCCGTCACCAGCGCATGCTTCATCTTCGAATCAGTTTCCTTTGCCGTGGTCATCTTCCAGAGAGTGTAACCTATTATCGGCGGACAGGGCGCTTGTTGCGGAGTGCCGCGAATTGCGCGCATAGTTAGCGGACTCACACCCCCCGACGGCGCCAGCACGCCGGCGTTTGACACCCTACCACCGAAGTTGCATGATGCTCCCAGCGCCACTCAGGAGAAGCCATGAACGATCTCAAGACCATTTCAGACAACATCCGGGGACTGCTCGACGAAAAAAACCGCGCCCGGGAAGAGGCCCTGCGCCTCTCGCGCGAGGCCATCCGTCACTCCGCCAACTCTATCCGCGCAATCCACCGCTCCCAGTGGGACGAAGCCGAGTCGCTGATGGCCGAGGCCCGCACGCGCGTGAAGGCGGTGAAGGATCTGCTGAAGGGCCACCCCGACATCTACTTCGCAGGCTATACTCAGGACGCGCAGAAAGAGTACGCCGAGAGCGAGCTGACCATGGCAATCGTGTGCGGCTGCGAACTCAAGACGCCCGAAGAACTGGGCATTGAGCCCGCGCCGTTCCTGAACGCGCTGGGCGAAGCGGTCGGCGAGACGCGGCGGCACATTCTGGACGTGATGCGCAAGGGCGACCTCACGCGTGCCGAAGAGATTCTGGACATCATGGACGACGTCTATTACGCGCTCGTCACCTTCGACTATCCGGACGCCATCACCAACGGCCTGCGGCGCACCACCGACATGGTCCGCGGGGTGCTCGAGCGCACCCGCAGCGACCTCACCATCACCATGCGCCAGGCCGAGCTCGAGAAAACCATCACCAGCGCCGTCGAGCGCATCCGGACTTAGCGCGCCACACGCAGGCCAATGCTCGATTCCGCCATCCAGACCATCCGCACCGCCACCCGCGAAAGCCTGTTCGACGGGAAGCTGTTCCTCGTCGGCGGATTGCTGCGCGACCGCACGCTCGGCCTGACGCCGGACGAGGACGTGGACATCGTCTGCCTGGCCGACGCGCTCCAGGCCGCCGAATTCCTGCACGGTAAAGGCGTCACCGGCCACGCGCCGGTCGTCTATCCGCGCTTCGGCACCGCCATGGTGAGCGTGCGGGGGGTGTCGGTCGAGTTCGCCACCGCCCGCCGCGAGTCGTACAGCCCCGATAGCCGCAAACCCGCCGTCGAGCCCGCGACGCTGGAAGAAGACGTCATCCGCCGCGATTTCACCGTCAACACGCTGCTCGAGAATCTGCACACCGGCGAGCAGCTCGACCTTACGGGCAAGGCGCGCGCGGACATGGCAGCCCGGCTCATCCGCACGCCGCTCGACCCCGAGGCCACGTTCCACGACGACCCGCTGCGGCTGCTGCGCGCCGTGCGCTTCGCGGCGAAGCTCGGTTTTCAGATCGAGCCCGAGACCTACCGGGCCATACTCGCCTGTGCCCCGCGCCTGACCATCATCTCCAGCGAGCGCATCCGGGACGAGTTCATCAAGACCCTGATGCTCCCGCGCGCATCCTGCGGGCTGGAGCTTCTGCGCCAGACCGGGCTGCTGGGCATCTTTGCTCCCGAGTTGGCGGCCATGCACGGCGTCCAGCAGAACGAGTTTCACATCTACGACGTGTGGGGGCACACGCTGAAGGCGCTGGAGAGCCTGCCGCCCGATGCCGGCCCTAACGTGCGGCTGGCGGTGCTGTTTCACGACATCGGCAAGCCCTCCACAAAGAGCGTGGGCGAGGACGGATGCGTGCACTTCTACGGCCACCAGGCCGGGGGCGCCGAGATGACCCTCCGTATTCTGCACCGGCTGAAGTTCCCGAACGCACAGATCGAAAAGGTCTGCCAGCTCGTTGGGCTGCACATGCGCATCGGGGAGTACACCGGACAGTGGCGCGACTCCGCCGTGCGGCGTCTTATCAGGGATTTTGGTGATAACCTGGACGATCTTTTCACCATTTCCCATGCCGACCGCGCCGCCTGCAACCCGGAGTTCAACATGCTCGACCCCGAGACCGTGCGCGAGCGGGTGGAACTGGTGCGAAGCGAGGCCGACTACGCCGGCGCCGAAAGCCCGCTCGACGGACTGGAGATCATGGCCATCGCGGGCATTCCCGCCGGGCCGGAGGTGGGCAGGTACAAGGCGATGCTCGTGGAAGAGATTCTGGAAGGACGGCTTGCGCCGGATGACAAAGAAGCGGCGGAGAAGATACTGCGCAAGGCCCTGAAGGACGAGCATGCCCGCTAAGATTGGCACCCCCACAATAGAAAACCGCCGCGCGCGGCACGATTACCATATTGACGACTCGTTCGAGGCGGGAATCGCGCTCGCCGGGTCGGAGGTCAAGAGTCTGCGCCAGGGAAACGCCAGCCTGCAGGACGCGTACTGCGAGGTGCAAGACGGCGAGCTGTGGGTGCGGAACATGTACATCAAGCCGTACGAGCAAGCCAACCGGTGGGCCATGGAAGAGCGCAGGCCACGCAAGCTGCTCGTGGCGAAGCGCGACATCCTGCGCCTGCGCCAGAAGACGCAGGAGAAAGGGCTGACTCTGGTACCGCTCAAGGTCTATTTCGCGCGCGGATGGGCAAAAATGGAAGTCGGCATCGCTCGGGGCAAGAAGCAGTACGACAAGCGGGAGGCCATCCACGAGCGCGACGTCGAGCGCGCCGCCAGGCGCGGCGAAGAGTAGGGGCACGGCGGACTGCGTGTCGCTCGGCTATGGGGCGGGCACGTTCGTTGGCGATGCCTGGTTCGACGGGGTGGAGTTCAGCGCGCCGTTTTAGATAACACCGCTGAGGACCGCAATCTGGCTTTTTTTCGAAATAGCATGCCTGAGGGGGTTGACCGGGAGGGCGCAACTGGTATAATGTACCCCAGCGCTGTCAAAAGCGCTGTGTCTGCTGTCAACGCTCCCGGGCAGTCTTCGTGACGGGCGGGAAGTTCAGCAACAGGAGTGTCGGCGGGTTCTCACCCTCATAGCCGGCCGCGCGGTGTGTGCCGCGCTCAGTAACATATCTGTTGTTGCTCCGGGGCATGTCCTGGAGCGGACATCGGAAGGAGAAATAGAGAAGATGAAACGTTTTCTGGCAATCGCTGCGGCGCTGATGCTCGTGTCGGCGATGTCCACCAGCGCAGCTACGTTTACCTGGACCGAGGACTTTGAGAACGGTCTTGGCGCGTGGAACGTGGGCAACGCTGGTAGTAACCTCCAGGTTACGATCTCGACCGACCAGGCTGTGAGCCCGACTCAGAGCGCCCTTCTACCGGGTGCCCCGACTGGCACCTCGAACTTGGGTTACATTTG
>JBPOJE010000092.1:0-33303 GCA_052033935.1 Armatimonadota bacterium | reverse complement strand
ATACTCCCTTCGAAGTGCTCTGATGAGTTCTGCCTTACCGTGTTGATCCAACCGAATACTCCTGTGTTTGCCGGAGCAGTTCGGCTTCTCGGTACGATTCCTTTCCGAGGCAGCGACTCGTTTTCAGTACGTTTACTCGGGAGGCAATTCGCGGCCTTGACCATCGCTTGCGCATTTGCCTAAAATGTCGCGCCGCCGTCCGCCCGGAGAAGGGTCAGACGAGCGTACAAGGAGGTGCAGTCTTGAAACTCTCTGTCGAAGAGGTTTCAAATGTCGCGGTCCTCGCGCGGCTTGCTCTTGCCAAAGAGGAGAAGCAGCGTCTTACCGGTCATCTGAACGAAATCATCGAGCATTTTTCGCGGCTCCAGGAGCTGGACACGGCTGATGTCGAGCCGACAGACCGCGTCCTGCCTGTGGTCAACGTCTATCGCGAAGACGAAGTCCGCCCGGGCTTGCCGCGTGAGGCGGTTCTTGCGGGCGCGCCCGAAGCAAGCGGCTGTGCCTTCATAGTCCCGCGTGTTGTTGACACGGCGGACGGAAAGTAGAGGCGGCACTTGAGTTTCGACCTCGATAGCATTCCAACTGCGTGGCAGGCGAGCGAAGCGCTTCGCTCGGGCAAGGTGTCGTCCGCGGCCCTCACGCAGGCCCTGCTGGAGCGTATCCGCGCCATCGAGCCGCGGCTGAACGCATTTCTCGCGGTTCTTGATGACGAGGCTCTTGGGGCGGCCGCGCGCTACGATGGGAACCGGTCAGCCTTCGCGAATCCGCTTGCCGGTGTCCCCGGCGCCATAAAGGACAATATGTGTCTGATCGGTGTGCCGAATACCTGCGGATCGAAGATGCTCGCGGGCTGGAAGCCTCCTTACAACGCCACGGCCGTCAACGCTATTCTCGATGCTGGCGGAGTGATCCTCGGCAAGACGAATCTGGACGAGTTCGCCATGGGGTCGTCCACAGAGAACTCGGCCTTCAAAGTTACGAGCAACCCGTGGGATCTCTCGCGGGTGCCGGGAGGTTCGAGCGGCGGCTCGGCCGCGGCTGTCGCTGCGGGAGCGGCTTTCTGGGCTCTCGGGTCGGATACGGGCGGCTCCATCCGTCAGCCCGCGGCCTTCTGCGGTCTTGTGGGACTGAAGCCCACATACGGGCGCGTCTCACGCTATGGACTGGTCGCGTACGCATCGAGCCTCGACCAGATTGGCCCGCTCACCCGCGATGTCCGGGACGCTGCGCTCGTGATGAACCTGATTGCCGCGCACGACCCGCTCGATTCCACAAGCTGGCCCGAACCCGCCCCGGACTACATGAAGTCTCTGGTGAACGACGTGTCGGGGATGACCATCGGCGTGCCGAAGGAGTTCTTCGGGCAGGGGGTCGAGGAGGACGTCGCTTCGGCCGTCTGGGCGGCCATCCGCCTCCTCGAACAGAAGGGCGCGCGCGTCAAGGACATTTCGATGCCCAACGTCGAGTATGCCCTGCCGGTTTATTATATCATCGCGCCCGCCGAGGCAAGCTCGAGCCTCGCCCGCTTCGACGGCGTGCGCTACGGTCATCGCACGGAAAAGCAGTGCGACCATGTCGCCCTGTTCGAGCAGACGCGCGCGGAGGGGTTCGGCGCGGAGGTCAAGCAGCGGATCATGATCGGCACCTACGCGCTGTCCGCCGGTTACTATGATGCTTACTATCTCAAGGCCCAGCAGGTGCGGACGCTTCTGAGGCGCGACTTCGACGCCGCGTTCGAGTCCTGCGACTTGCTCATCACGCCGACAGCTCCCACAACCGCGTTTCGCATCGGCGAGCGCTCGTCCGATCCATTTCAGATGAAGCTGTCCGACGTTTGCACCATCCCCGTGAACCTGGCCGGAATCCCCGGCATGTCGGTGCCGTGCGGGTTCTCGAACGGGCTGCCCATCGGAATGCAGCTTCTGGGGCCGGCGCTCGGGGAGGAAACCCTGTTCCGCGCGGCATACACCTTCGAGCAGTCCACGGACTATCACCTGGCGCGGCCGGACATGCGGCCTTGCGGAGAATCGCACTGATGACTTTAGACACAAAGACAACGGCGCAGGCTGGGCCTTATGAGGCTGTTATCGGCATGGAGGTCCATGCCGAGCTTCTGACGGAGAGCAAGATGTTCTGCGCGTGCAGCGCCGAGTTCGGCGGCGAGCCTAACACCCGCTGCTGCCCGGTGTGCCTCGGATTGCCGGGATCGCTCCCGGTCGCCAACAGAAAAGCCGTCGAGTTCGTGCTCAAGGCCGCCTTAGCCCTCAACTGTCATATCAATCAAACTACGTTCTTCCACCGTAAGAATTACTTTTATCCTGACCTCGCCAAGGCTTATCAAGTAACACAACATAGTGATACCCCCATCGGCACACATGGTTGGATTCAAATCGAGACGCCAGAGGGTGGTATGAAGCGCATTGGCATTCGTCAGGTACATTTAGAAGAAGATACGGGCAAGCTGATGCATGTGTCGCCCTCAACCAGCGAGGTTGATTACAACCGCAGCAGCGTTGCGCTGATGGAGATCGTCACCGAGCACGACCCGCGCCCCGGATTCGACCAGATCAACACTGCTGCCGAAGCCCGCGAGTATCTCGTTCAGCTTCGCGCGATTCTCACCTGCCTGGGAGTCTGCGATGGGAAGATGGAGGAAGGGTCGCTGCGCTGTGAGCCGAACATCTCGGTCCGCCCGGTGGGGTCGGCAGGTTACGGCACGCGCACCGAACTCAAGAACCTGAACTCGTTCCGCGCGGTCCTCCGCGGCATCGAGTACGAGGTTCAGCGCCATATCGAGACGATCAGCTCCGGTGGAAAGGTCGTTCACGAAACCCGCCGGTGGGATGACGAGAACGGCGTCACCGCCGCCATGCGTGGCAAGGAGATGGAGCAGGAGTACCGCTACTTCCCCGACCCCGATCTGCTGCCGTTCACGTTTGAGGAATCGTATATCGAGGCTGTGCGCAAGGGTCTGCCCGAGCTTCCGTCACAGAAGAAGCTGCGCTTCCGCGAGCGCGGGCTTTCGGATGCCGATGCGGTAACTCTGACGCAGGACATGGCGCTTGCCGGCTTCTTCGAGCAGGCGGCGGAGCTTCACGGCGATTGGGCGAAGGTGGCAACGTGGGTGCTGGGTGATTTCCTGCGGCTGCTCAATCAGTCGGGGGCCGATGTCGCGGGCGTTGGGGTCACACCGGAGTCTCTCGCCGCGATGATCCGGCTTATGGAGGACGGCACCATCAGCGGCAAAATCGCCAAGTCCGTCTTTGAGGAGATGTTCAAGACAGGGAAAAGCGCGCGGGAGATCGTCGAAGCGAGCGGGCAGACGCAGATCTCGGATGAGGGCGAACTGCTCGAGGTCGTCCGGCGCGTCATCTCCGAGAACGAGAGGATCGCCGCCGACTTCAGAGGGGGGAAGGAGAGGTCGCTCGGGTTTCTTGTGGGGCAGGTTATGAAGCATACCGACGGGCGCGCCAACCCGGGGCTTGTCAATACGCTTCTGCGGCGCGAGCTTCAGCAGGTGGACTGACGTGGGCCGGGTCCGGCGGGCCGCTTGCGACAGGGCGCCGGTGAAGCCGTGAGGCGTAGGGCCGCGCTGCGGACGATCGCCTTCCTGGGCGCGGTTGCTGTCGCGGGCCAGGCGGCGGGATACACATGGCTCAGCAGGCAGGATGTTGCGGGGACGTCCCGGCGTTCCTGGGGCACGAAGCTCGATGGGGGGCCGTTTCGGGTGACCCGCCCGAACACCTGGCGCCTGTCGGTCGTCAGCCGGAAACCCGAGTTCCGGGTTCTGCTTGTTGGTCCGGGAGACGTTCGTCTCGAAATAGCGGGCAGTTCCCTCCTGAGGCCTGCTCCGGAGGCGGACGAAACCGGCGAAGTTGTCGGCATGCCTGCTCTCAAGAAGCTCCACGCCGATCTCTGCGCCCAGCCCCCGCCGGGAATCAGCGAGTACCACGCCGAAGCCGGAGAGGTTTCCGGGGCGCTTCCGCTGCAAAGCCTCGTGAGCGCGTTTCACGGTGTCGAGGCGGGGGTGCCGGTCCGCGGCTTCCGCTACACAATGCTCGCCTCCTCCCGCGTGTGGAGCGTCCTGGCAGTGACGCCCGAGGAGCGCTGGAGCCGGGCGCTTCCGCTGATGAAGGACATAGCTGCGTCAGTGGAGGTTCCCTGATATGCCGGTCACCTGCCGGTCGTGCGGCATGGTCTCCAAGACCGACAACGCCTGCGAGTGGTGCGGAGTGGTCTTTCCCCGCACCGGGCCTCCGCTGTCGCCGGCGGCTGAGGCCGGGGAAATGCCGTTCCTTTTCATCGAGCCACTGGGGGTGCGCCTCGAGTGGTTTCTGGCGGTAGCTCTCCCGCTTGTCGCCGCCGCGATGGCGGCTGCTCACCGCTGGCCGGGCGCGTCCGGGGTGGCGGCTAACATTGCGGCGCTGGGCGTCTGTTTCGTGCTCTCGCTGTATCAGATTGTCGAGAGCGTGGACGCGCAGTTAGTCAGCGCCGGGCTGGGGCTGATTCTGTGCATGATGTTCGGTCCCGCTATCACCGCCTCGTTTTTCGTTGTTGCCTGGATTGGCGGCTGGCGCGGCGGGAGCGTGACGGTTCTGGCACTCCTTGCCGCCCACTTTGCCACCCGCTTCATTGTGATATACTCCGCGCTGCCCGAGGGGGGGCTGGCGCTGGAGCGCACGGGATGGGGGCTCGGCAGCGGATCTGCGAACTTCTCTTTTGTTGCTGCTCTCGCCGGATGGGCGCTGGCGAACTTCTGGAGGCCTTTGAATGAGTAAGGGAGATCTGCCGCTGTGAAGGTTGCCGTCATCGGGGCGGGAAGCTGGGGGACGGCCCTCGCGCGGCTCGTTGCGTCGAATGGCTGCGATGCGTGGTTGTGGGATCGCGATCCGGGCAAGGCTGCGGTACTCGACTCTCAGCGTGAGAACACGCGCTACCTGCCGGGGTATCGCTTCCCCAATTCTCTGCGTGTCAGCGCCGATCTCGGCGAAGCTGTCTCACGCGCCGAACTCGTTGTGCTTGCCGTCCCGTCGGACGCCGTGGACGAGGTCAGCCGCAGGCTTGCTTCGGCGCTTCGCGGGTGCGTGCCCCTGCTGAATGCCGCCAAGGGGCTCGAGAGTCACACGGGCTGCCGCCTGAGTGAGGTGCTTGCCGATAACATCCCGGGTTGCGCGGGCGCGATTGCCGCGCTCTCCGGGCCGAACCTAGCCGTCGAGCTTGCCGCGGGCGTTCCGACAGCCACGGTCGTGGCCTCGCGTTTTCCCGCTGTCCTCGATATCTGCCGGCGTGCTCTTGCCTGCCCCGCTTTGCGCGTTTACAGCAGTGACGACATCGTGGGGGTGGAGATGGCGGGTGCGCTCAAGAACGTGCTGGCGATTGCGGCGGGCATTTCGGAGGGGATGGGATTCGGCGACAATTCCAAGGCGGCGCTCCTCACGCGTGGGCTTGCAGAGATGACGCGGCTGGGAACCGCGCTCGGCGCGCGGGCATCCACGTTTTCGGGGCTGTCCGGGGTGGGGGATCTGTTCGCGACGGCATCCAGCCACCTCAGCCGCAATCTCAGAGTAGGCCTGGCGCTCGGGCAGGGCCGGAGCCTTCAGGATATCCTGCGGGACCTCGGGCAGGTGGCCGAGGGAGTGCCCACAACCCGCGCCACCGTCTCTCTCGCAACGCGCACCGGCGTGGAAATGCCCATCGCTGCCGAAACTCACGCGATTCTCTTCGAAGGGCGCCCGCCGCGCGAAGGGCTGGTAAATCTGATGGCGCGCCAGGGCAAGGATGAGTCCGCATAGGTGGTATTCGAGCGGCCGCGCGGTCATAATGCCAGGCAGGCAACACTGGAGGCAGATTCTCGTATGTATTCCCGGCTTTTTTTTATCTGTCAGGCTATTCTGCTGTGCGCTGGCGGGGTGGTCGCCCAGACCCCCGAATCACCTGGCCTTGAGTGGACGGACTGGCTCTATCACGAAAACGGGGCGATGAAGATCGCCGAGGTTCGCAGGGGCGGTGACGGCTGGAGCGCGGTCAAGCCGGGAGAGGCGTTCAAGGCGCGGGGTGAAGGCGCATGGCTTAAGGCAAGCGTAGTTCTGCCAGCTCAGATCGGTGGCGTTTCCGTGGCGGGGCAGCCTGTCGGGATGCGCATCAACAGCGACGCAGGCGGCGAGATCTATGTGGACGGCGCGCTGCAGATGCGCTACGACAACGACCACGCGGGCCTTGCGCTCCTCACCCGCTCGGCGAAGCCAGGCGCGGTTGTGCGTGTCGCGGTGCGCGCGTTCCGGAATCTCGGCGACGAGAACGCCGGGCAGCGGCTCAGCGAGGCCCGGCTCGTGCTGCTCGACTTCGCGCGTGTTAACGTGCATTCGAAGGTGGCCATAGACTGCTCCAGGACATCGGGCGATTTCAAGCGCGCCTTCGCGGGGATGTCGCAGGGGTGGGGGATGCCGGACTACAACGACGATACGGCGGCGCGCTTCCGCGAAATCAAAATCGAGTGGTTCCGGATGGACAACATCTTCACGGACGCCGTGAAGCGCGACCAGTCGGGGAAGGTCGTTTACGACTGGACGGGACTCGACTGCAGGCTCGACTTCATGAAGAAGATCGGCTGCACGTTCATCGCCTGCGTGTCGTATATGCCCGAGGCTCTTGAAGCATTCGCGAACCAGGACCGGCATGCGCGCCCGGCAAGCTACGGCGAATGGGAGGAACTCTGCTATCAGGCCGCCCGGCACTGCATCGAGACGGGAAGAAGGGTTCCTTACTGGGAGGTCTGGAACGAGTCCAACTCGGGCTGGCTGGCGGTCAAGGAGGGCGAAGACCGCCTGACCGAGTACCTGAAGCTCTACGACGCCACCTGGCGCGGCGTCCGGCGCGCCGACCCGAAAGCCCTCATCGGCGGCCCGTGCAACGCGAGTGGTCCCTGGAACCAGTCGCTCGAGCGCAACTACGCGACGCACGGCGAAGAGTTCATGCGCGGGCTGCTGGAGCACTGCGAAAAGACGGATGCCCCGCTGGACTTCATCTCGTGGCACGAGTACTTCCACCCGCCGGAGATTATCCGCGAGGAGGCCGAGGTCACGCGCCGGTGTATGAAGGACTACCCGAAGGCCGCGCGCGGGGTGCGCGAGTTCATGATCACGGAATGGAACTATGCCTGGTGGCCGGACTGGCCGCAGGATCACGAACTCGGGGCGTGCTGGGCCGCCAACTCGATTCTACGCGCAATGATTCCGGCCAAGATCGCGAAGCCCTGCTTCTTCTTCGCTAAGGACGGGGATGACTCGTTCCGCGGCGGATGGGGAATGCTGATGGGTCCCAACCGCCCGAAAGCAGTCTACAACGCCGCGAAGCTGTTTTCGATGATGGCCCCGAAGCAGATCAAGACCTCCTTCAGCGATCCGGAAGTTGCCATCGTTGCTTCCACCGATCCGCACACCGGGCGCACCACGGTGCTTGTGCTCAACTACGCCGAGCGCCACGGCGTCGAACGAAAGCTGGCGCTCGCCTTTACGAATCTTGACCGCAGGCTGCGCAATGGTACCCTGAAGCGCTGGGTTGTGGACAAAGAGCACTCCAACGCCTTCCACAACAAGGACCGCGCCGAACTCGAGTGCGTCTCGACTGTCCCGCTCGGCGGCTCCGGCCGCCTTGTCGAGCAGATATCCGTGCCCACGAACTCGCTGACGCTTCTCGAAATCCTTCCGAAGGGGTAGTAGATGATGAACGGGAGTGAGCATCTCTTTCTGGGGATTGACGGCGGCGGCACCAAAACAGCTTCGGTAATCATTGACAGCCTTGGCTGCCGCGTTGCCGAAGGAATGGGCGGCCCGTCCAACTCATTCCACAATCCCATCGAGATCGTGGTGCAATCCGTGCAGGACTCGGTGCAGTCCGCGCTTGCTCAAGTCGAGGGACCTGTGGTCCGGGCGGGGTGCGTCGCCCCGCGCTTCGAAGGGATTGTGGACTATCTGTCCACTGCGCTCGGTGCCGCCGAGTTCGACTGGATCGGAGAGCGCCGGGCGGGTTTTGCCGCGGTGGGCATCGAGCGCGAGATGGGAGTCGTCATTATCGCGGGAACGGGCTCTTCGTTTCACGCTGTGCTGGCGGATGGAACGTCGAAGAGCGTGGGCGGGTGGGGGAGCCTGCTCGGCGACGAGGGCAGTGCGTTCGATATCGCTGTGCGGGCTATTAAGACGGCTCTGCGGGCGATTGACGGGCGTGGTGCGGACACCGCGCTGGCTGACCGCCTCCAGAGTTTCTTCGCTCAGGACGGCGACCACGCGTTCGTTCATGCGACCACCATCGCCCGCCTTCCGCGAAACCATATTGCCCGGTTCGCCGCCGAGGTGGTGCAGGCGGCGCGTGAAGGCGACGAGGCCGCAAGGCGCATCTACGAGGAGGCGGCATGGTCGCTCGGTTCCGATGCGGCGTTTGTGGCGCGTGGGCTGTTCGACTCCGCCGATGAGTTCCCGGTCGTGCTCGCCGGCGGAGTCTTCGAGGCTGGCGAACTCATTGTGCCGGTGCTCGCGGAAACTGTGCACGCCGAGTTTCCGCGTGCGGATGTTATGCGGACGCAGGTGTCCCCTGCTGAGGGCGCCGCGCGGATCGCGCTGTGGCGTTACGAAGGAAGAGAAGGTGTTTGACGATGACAGGCGTTGACAGGTATTTCGAGGCCCTCTCCGGGGTTCTGGAGGAGATCCGGCTCAAAGAGGCCGCCAGCATCGAGCGGATTGGCAGGCTGGCAGCGGAGACGATCAGCAAGAAGGGCATGCTGCACGTTTACGACACCGGCCACATGCTCACGAGTGAAATGATGGGTCGGGCTGGCGGGCTGCTTGCCTGGTCGCCGCTGTCGTTTTCGTTCGGTGTCAACAACCCCGGCCGCCACCGTGACCGCGAGGCGAAACCCGCCCCGAAGGATTTCGCCGAACTGATTGCACTTGCGCTCGCGCGCAGCAACGTGCGCGAAGGCGATATCGTCTTTGTCGGCAGCGTGTCGGGCAAGACCCCGAATCCCGTGGAGATGGCGCTGCAGGCCAAGGCCAAGGGGACAACCGTTGTCGCCCTCACCAGTGTCGGGCACTCGAACCTTCTCGAGAGCGAGCACCCTTCAGGCAAGCGGCTGTACGAGGTCGCCGACATCGTCCTCGACAATCATGCACCGCCCGGAGACGCGATGATCGAGATACCCGGCTTCGAGCGCCGCGTTTGTCCCGCCTCGGGGATGGCCGCCGCGGCCATTATGTGGGCGGTCAACTGCGTGGCGGTGCAGGCGCTGGCTGAGATGGGCATTGCGCCTGCTGTTTACCGAAGCGTAAACCTCCCCGGCGGTCCGGAGGACGTTCGGGCGACCGAAGAGCTCTACGCGGACCGCGGATACTGATGGAACCTGGCAGGCAGCTTCTCGGTGTTGACATTGGCGGCACCAAGACAGCGCTGATTGCCGGAAACAGCGCGGGCGGCATCTTCGGCCGTGTCGAGTTCCCGACGTTGCCCGGGGAGGGCTATCTGGGCTGGCTTGGCCGCGCCGCGCAGGCGTGGCGCAATCTGCAGGCCGTCGCTCCCGAGTGGCGGCCCGTGGCAGGGGGGATCAGCGTGGGCGGCCCGGCTGACTGGGGGCGGGCGTGCTTCTGAACCCTCCGAACCTGCCGGGTTGGGATGGTGTCCCCGTTCGGGAAGATCTGGTGGACGCCTTCGGGCTTCCCTTCGCCATCGAGCACGACGGCCGCGCGGGCGCGCTTGCGGAGCACGAGTTCGGCGCGGGCAGAGGGGTGGACAACCTGGTGTTTCTCACGTTCGGGACGGGCATCGGCGCGGGAATCATCATCGGCGGGCAGATCTACAGGGGCGCGTCCGGAGCGTCAGGCGAACTCGGACACGTGTGAATGGACACAAAAGGCCCCCGCGCCTACAGCAAGACGGGAAGTTTTGAAGCGTTCGCGAGCGGAGGCGGCATCGCGAAACTTGCGGCACTGCGCTTTCCTGCGCGTTGGCCTGCCGAGCCGACGGCGCGCGAGATAATCGAGTTGGCAGGCTCGGGTGACACGGACGCGCTGGCCGTCTGGGCGGCGCCGGGCAGCGGGTGTCCCCTTCGCACTACCTCCGTCAGGTCCGCCCATCGCCGCCACATGCCCAGAGTGTGCATCAGCCCGGGCACGATGCATTCCGGACTCTCCGGGTCGAGCGCCGGGCGGCAGGCTGACGCGATGCTGTAGCATCCGTTCGTTTTCCGCAACACCCCGAGAGATGCCAGCGCATCCAGTAGAATCTCCGCTGCGCGCGGGTCGAGGTCTCTTGATGCGGCGAACTCCCGCGCGGTCTTGCTGCTTTCCATGAGGGATTCGAATACCCCCAGCTCAAGACCGCTGAGAATGATGCGCCGCTCACGGAATTCCTGTCTCCCTTTGTGCCCGCGCATGCGCTATGATATGCCGTGACTTGCTCTCCCGCGCAACAGAATCTCTGGTCTGCCGCCGCAGCCGCTCTGTCCGGGTGGTTTCGTCTGTCCGCCCGTGACCTGCCCTGGCGCGAGTCGTCCGACCCGTACCGGGTGTGGGTTGCCGAAGTCATGCTCCAACAGACGACATCCGCTGCCTGCGTGCCGTACTATCGCCGCTTTATCGCGCGTTTCCCCACTGTTGCGTCGCTTGCCGAAGCGCCGGAAGAAGAGGTGCTCTCGCTCTGGGCGGGTCTCGGCTACTATACGCGGGCGCGGAACCTGCTGAGGGCGGCCAGGGAGGTCGTGACGAAGCACGGAGGCAGGCTTCCGGAGGATGCGCGGGCTCTCTCTGCCCTGCCGGGCATCGGCGAATACACGGCGGGTGCGATCCGGGCGGTCGCGTTTAACCTGCCGGGAGTTATGGTGGATGCAAACGTGCGCCGGGTTCTCGGGCGCTATTTGGGAATCCCGCACGGCGGCGATGGCGCGGAAGCATCTGTGCGGCTTGCATCGGCGGGCATCTCCCGGGCTGGCGAGCCGCGCGTCGTGAACCAGGCAATGATGGAGTTGGGCGCGCTGGTCTGCGTACCCCGAAGCCCATCCTGCGGCGAGTGTCCCCTTTCGTCATCCTGCCGCGCCTACGCTGATGGGTCGTTCGAATGGCACGGGTCTGTGCGTGCGCGGCTGGTACCCGAGCCAAAAAGCGAGCTTTGCGTGGCGGCCAGTATGGATGGCCGGTGGCTCCTGTCGCGTCCGCGCGACGGCCGCTGGCAGGGAATGTGGGAGTTCCCGCGAACTCAGTCGGGAGACGCCGGCCCCAAAAGTGATGCGGTAGTGTTCCTTGACGAGGCCTTCGGGGTCAGCGCAAGCGGCTGGGAGGACGCAGGAACCGTCCGCCATCGCGTGACACGATGGGACATCACCCTGTGCGTTGTGCGGTGCCGCCTCGATAGTGAGCCTTCCCGCGCGGACGTCGAGTGGATGCTTGCGGACGCGGGCGGCCTTATGTCACTGCCTCTGCCTTCGCCCATGCGCCGCATCGCCCGGATGCTCACGGAACAGAAACTGCCGCTGTTTCAGGAGGATATCTGATGGACTTGATCATTCCGCCCTACAAACCCCGCCCTGAGCTTCCCACCGACTACGTGGCGCTCGGAATCGTTCTGAACGAAGGCCGCATTCTAGTCTGCCGCCGCCGCAAGGACGCCTTTCTGGGCGGATTGTGGGAGTTTCCCGGCGGAAAGCGTGAGCCGCTGGAGTCCTACGCCCGCTGCGCGGAGCGCGAGGTGCGCGAGGAGACAGGGCTCACGGTCCGGGCGATTCGCGAAATGATGTCCGTGCGCTACGGCTACGAAACCCGCCGCGTTGTGCTTCAGCCGTATGTGTGCGAGGCCGTCTCGGGCGAGCCGCGGCCTGTGGAATGCGATGAGGTACGATGGGTGACAGCGGCGGAACTGGCGGAACTGGAAATGCCGGAAGCCAATGGGCCGGTGATCGCCGGTATCCTAGCGCTACTGTCAGCCGCCTGAAGATGCCCGATACCTCACGCGATTTTCCGCGCGGTGGGAGGGTTTTCCGCGCCAAAGCGCAAAGGGGATTGGAGCATGACTTCCTTGCTTGCTGCACAGACGGTTGTGTGATGCGGCCTCGTCGCCGGATCTGTCAGTTTCGTGTGCGCGGCCCGGTGGACTCCGCCGGCGCTTCGCGCCTCCCGCGGTAACATGGCTGACGCAGCAAGCGCGGTTGATTCAGCGTTTAATTGCAGACTGGACAACAAGAAATGGTTATCGGCATACCCAAAGAGATTCTGCCTGAGGAAAGAAGAGTCGCGGCGATTCCGGACACGGTGCGCAGATACAGGCAGCAGGGATTCGATGTTATCGTGCAGGCGGGTGCCGGCGCGGGCATCTTCAAGACCGATCAGGACTACGAAGAGGCAGGGGCCCGGATAATGCCTGGAGCCGCTGAGATCTTCGCTGAGGCGGATATCGTGCTCAAGGTCAAGGAGCCTGTGTTCAACGATGGACTCCAGCAGCACGAGGCTGCCCTCCTGAAGCCGGGGGCAACGCTCATCACGTTCCTGCATCCGGCAGCTCCCGCGAGCCTGCCGATTGTCGAGATGCTGCGCGACAGGAACATCACCGCTTTCACGATGGATGGGATTCCCCGCATCTCGCGCGCGCAGCAGATGGACGCGCTGACTTCGATGAGTTCCCTCACGGGCTACAAGTCCGTGCTGATCGCGGCGGACCATCTTCCGAAGTTCGTGCCTATGGTCGGAACCGCCATCGGCACTATACGGCCCTCGAAGTTCCTCGTCATCGGCGCAGGGGTGGTGGGCCTGCAGGCCATCGCGACGGCAAAGCGCCTGGGAGGTCAGGTCTCAGTGGTGGACATCCGCGAGGACGCGCGGCGCGAGGCGGAGAGCCTCGGGGCAAAGGTGGCCGGCTTTGACGTGCCGTCCGATCTCGCCGTCGGGCTGGGGGGATACGCTCAGTCCTTGCCCGCCGACTGGCTCGATAAGGAGCGCGCCCTCATCGCGCCGCTTGTTGTCCAGATGGATGCCGTCATCCTCAGCGCGCTCGTTCCGGGAGAACGCGCCCCGATTCTGCTGACCGAAGAAATGGTCGCGCAGATGAAGCCGGGCTCGGTGATCATTGATGTGTCCATTGATCAGGGCGGAAACTGCGCGATTACCGAGGCGGGCAAGGTCGCTTACAGGGAGGGCGTCTGCCTGTGCGGAGTCAAGAACATACCCGGGCAGCTTCCGGTTGATGCAAGCTGGCTCTACGCCACGAATATCTGCAACTACGTCGAGAACCTGTACAAGCAGGGCATAGGGCAGCCGGACTTCGAAGACGAGATTGTCCGAAGCTCACTGGTGACACGCGAGGGCGGTATCCACCACGCGGGCACATTGAAGGCAATGGGGCTCGCATAGAAAGGTCGCGAAATGCATGATCTGGCCATAATGCTGGCCGTTCTGGTCTGTTCGTTCATCATTGGCTATGTGCTCATTTCGCGGGTTCCTCCGCTGCTCCACACGCCCCTGATGTCAATGACCAATGCGGTCTCGGCGGTAACGGTAATCGGTGCGCTGCTGCTGTTCACCGTTGAGACGACCGCCATTGAGAAGCTGCTCGGAGTGTTCGCCCTGGTCACCGCAACGTTCAACCTCGTGGGGGGCTTTGCCATAACCGATCGGATGCTCAGGCTCTTCCGATCTGACGAGCATCACCAATGACTCAAAACCTGACCTTGTTGATTGATCTGGCGGCAATCGTCCTCTTGATTGCCGGTATCTCCATGTTCCGGTCGCCGCGCGGGGCGCGGATGGGCAATCTCGTGGCGGCGCTGGCGCTGGCCGTTGCTGTCGTGCTTGTGCTGGGCCGGCACAACGTGACCGGTCTGTCGCTGGTGCTGCTCGTCGTCGCCGTCGGCACGATTCTGGGCTGGATTGTCGCCGTTCGCGTGACCATGATCCAGATTCCGGCGATGATTGCGTTTCAGCACGGCGCCGGAGGTGTCGCAGCATTTCTCATCGCTTTCGTGGAACTCACGCGCAGCGTGGGTTCGCTGACCCCGGTGACTCGCTTCTCCGGCATTCTGGGCCTGGCCATCGGCGCGGCGACGTTCAGCGCGAGCATGATCGCAAGTGGCAAGCTCGCCAGCAGGCTGCGGCCGGCGCTGGTATCCCTGCGGTTCCATAACGGATGGCTGTGGCTATGCGCGGCCCTGATTGTGGCGGCGGCTATCGCCCTGTTCACCGGAGATGCGTCGGCCAGCCCGTACTTTGCGGGCGGGATCATCATCGTCGCCATCGCGGCGGGCATTCTCTTCTCGATTCGGGTTGGCGGTGCGGACATGCCCGTGCTCATATCGTTCCTGAACGCCACGGCCGGGCTTGCGGCGGCGTTCTGCGGCGTGACGCTCGAAAACCGCCTGCTGATAGCGTTCGGGGCCGTGGTCGCCGCCTCGGGTTCGGTGTTGACGCTTGTGATGTGCCGCGCCATGAACCGCGACCTGCTGAAAGTCTTCGCCGGGTTCACCGCGCCGGCGGCGGCCTCCGGGGCGGAGCCAGCCCAGCCCGCGCCGAAGCCGGTCGCCGTCCAGCCTGAAGACCCGTTCCAGGCGGCGGCTGATGCTCTCAAAGAAGCCGAAAGCGTCATCATTGTGCCTGGCTACGGGATGGCGCTCGCAAAGGCGCAGTTCAAGGTGGTTGAACTGGCGGGCCTTCTGGAGCGGCAGGGCAAGATGGTGAAGTTCGCGATACACCCGGTGGCCGGCCGCATGCCCGGGCACATGCATGTGCTTCTCGCCGAAGCAGACCTGGACTACGAGCAGATCTTCGATATGGCGGACATCAACGGCGATTTCGCCAGCACGGATGCTGTTCTGGTTGTAGGGGCGTGCGACGTGGTCAATCCGGCCGCGATGACGGTGGAGGGGTGCCCGATCTCGGGCATGCCCATTCTGCTCGCGCACGAGGCAAAGCGCGTAGTCGTCTGCAACCTCGACAGCCGCCCGGGCTATTCGGGCGTTGAGAATCCGCTGTACGAGAGCGAGAAAGCAGTTCTGCTGTGGGGTGACGCCAGCGAGTCGGTCTCGCAATTGGCAGCGCGAGCCGGAGGCGAAGCCTGAGAAAGCGCAGCCCCCGGCAGGCACGCGAATCCGGGCTCCCGGATACTCGTCAGGCGCCCGCCGCCTGGCCTGGTTCCGTGTGAATGATTACGTCAAGCGCCCCTGTGGACTCCTCCACGGCGCGGCGGACCTCGTGGGTAATGCGGTGGGCTTCGGTGATGCTGATGTTCGGCGGCACGCGTATGTGCAGATCCACCGAGAGTTGCTCCATGGGCCCGCGCGAGCGTATCTTCTCGACCGATTGTACTCCCGCTACGCTGAGCGCCGCGGCCTCCACCTGCTCCGCCGGAAGGGACGTCTTGTCCGACAGCACATGCGTTGCGCGCTGCAGTATGGTCCACGCGCTGTAGAGAATCGCCGCGGTCACGGCAAGAGCGACGATCGGGTCGAGGACGGGCGCTCCCATGTGGATGAAGAACAGAGCCGCGAGAACTCCCGCCGAAACGAAGATGTCGCTGCGCGTCTGCATGGCATCCGCCGAAAGGACGTCGCTGGCGTAACGCCGGGCCTGCCTGGCTTCGTAGGTGGAGACCAGAGTGTTGACTGCCATGGTCGCGGCCATAACTGCGATGCTCAGAGCGGTAGCCTGTGGATGGCCGGGGTGGATGATACGCTGGACGGCCTCGCGGCCGATCTCGATGGCTGTGAACAGAACCAGCCCTCCGATCGCAAGGGACGTCAGCGTCTCGATCTTCTGGTGACCGTACGGGTGGTCTTCGTCGGCGGGTCTTGCGGCAGCGGTGATTCCGGCAAGGCCCACGACGTTTGAGACCGAGTCTAGCAGCGAATGGAACCCGTCCGCGAGAATGCTGAGGGTGCTGGTGGCCATCCCCACGGCTATCTTGGCGCCTGCCACAACAAGGTTCAGAACCATGACGCGCAGCAGCACCCCGCGGATGGCGTGGTATCTGGTTGTACGCTCCTGATGTTGCCGCATGTTGCTGTCCTGTCGTGCTCTCCATGAGAATACCTTCCGCCGCCCCCTCCACGCAAGACCAGTTGCGACAAAACCCATCCGAATTGTTGCAGACGGACCCCTCCCTCTGCTAACATCGGCAGGTCAGCCGCCAGCGGCCTGGCGTCAGGAGGATAACCGCGCATGCCCGAGTTTCAGCCGAAGTTTCTTCATTGCCGCATTCGCGTGCGGGATATCGAAAAGTCCGTTCGCTTCTACACGCAGCTTTTCGGCTTCGTGGAGAAGCGCCGGAGCACTTCTCCCGCGGGCAATCATCTCTGTTTCCTCGAACTCCCCGGGAACGAGACGCTGATCGAACTCTGTTATTCGCCCGATTTCGGGGATTTCGATTTCCCGGAGGATATCTTCCACTTCGCCTTCAGCGTCGCCGACCTTGACGCTTTTCGCAAGCGCTGGGAGCCGGAAGGAATCGAGTTCTGGCCGGAGGAAGGCCCCGTCAACGGGCATTTCTACTTCATTGATGACCCGGATGGCTACGAGATCGAAGTCATGAAAGGCTGAAGCGAAGCAGCACGGCCTTGTTTCGATAAAGGATCACACGCTCTTGAAAACTCTCAAATCCCGCATACTTCCGCACGGTCTGATCGCCCTTGCGCTGGTCCTCTGCCTCGCGTCTTGCGTGCCCGCCGACAAGGCTGTCCGCATCGCGAGCTACAACGTCGAAAACCTGTTTGATGCTCACGACGATCCCTATGCGGATGACGTGGACAGGTACGCGAACGGCGCTCTGCTCACGAAACCCCAGGAGGAACTCAAGAAGCTGGCCGATGTCATCACGGAGTTGAATGCGGATGTGCTCGGGCTGCAGGAGGTGGAGAATCGCGGGTTTCTCGAAGAGTTCAATAATCGCTACCTATCGTCGCTGGGTTACCGCGAAGTCGTGCTCGTTGAGGGCAATGATACCCGGGGCATTGATGTTGCCGTGCTCAGCAGGTTTCCGGTGGGGCCGGTGGTGTCGTACCGGCACCTCGACCTCACCGTTCCGTACGCTGATGAGCCTGGACGCTTCTCTCGCGACCTGCTCGAAGTGACCATCCGTCCTCCAGGAGCAAAGCCGTTTCTGGTGTATGTCGCGCATCTCAAGTCGCGTTCGGGAGGCAAGAAGGCCACCTGGCAGCGGCAGGCCGAGGCAAACAAGATACGGGAGATCTGGGACGCGCGTCTGAAACAGGACGGTAAAGCGCGCTTCGCGTTTCTCGCGGACTGCAACGACGATCCGCCAGTCGCCACCATCCGAAGGCTCATCGGCTCAGGCGCGCGGAAGGTGGAGCCTGTTCCCGCAAAGGCTCCCGACGGATCAACCTGGACCCAGAAGTCACGGTACAGCGACAAGTACGCGCCGATCCAGTTCGACTATGTGTTTCTTTCGCCTGAGATGAAGCGGGCGATGACCGCCTGCGGGGTGTTGCGTAACCCGTCCGCGAGGCACTCCGACGCGCCCTCAGACCACTATCCGGTCTGGGTGGACCTGAAGCTGCCGTCCAGCCAGTAGGCCGCTCTGCGCCTCTAGCCGCCGCGTCGCATGGCCGCAGACCAGACACTTTGGCGGGCAACAGCGCCGCATCTGCCAGGCCGTGTCCTGTGTTGACGGCCGGGCTTGCGGCCCTTGACGCCATCGGCCATGCTGTTACGAGTTAGAACGCGGTGCCAGCGCAAGCCGTTTCCCGTCTCTTTCGCGTTGGGCGCTGGCTTTTTATGCAATTGAGGTGCCACGGAGTGAGTGAACAGGAAAAGAAGGATCTGATTGAGAGGGTTGAGGCTGCTCTCGACAAGGTGAGGCCCGCGCTTGAGCGCGATGGTGGCAACGTGGAACTCGTCGAGATCGGCGAGGACAGGGTTGCCCACCTCAAGATGCTGGGGCGCTGCGGAAGCTGCCCTATGTCGCAGATGACCCTTCGCATGGGTATCGAGCGGGTGCTGCGGAACGAAGTCCCAGAAATTCAGGGGGTCGAGGCCGTTTCGCCGGACTGATCCATCGGTGGAATCCGAACGAGGCATTACGTCTGATGTGCCTTAATGTCCCTTGAGCGAACCCCGAGCGGCAATCGGTCGTCATACATAAGGGGGTAGAAAAGCAAGAAAGCACTCGCCAGATGCAGCGCCGGGCGGCGCGGCTATGGGTTAGCAGAACAAATGTCAGACAGTAAAGACAAGGCAGCCATCGAGCGTCCAGTAAGCCCCGCGTTGCGGTGGCTCAGGGACGAGAAGCAGCGTATGCTGCTCATGCTCTTTGTTCTCTGGGCTGCAATCGGCTATCTGGACCTGATGAATCTGCAGATCGGGCAGTCTTCGCCCATATCTGTGCTGTACGTTCTTGTTCTGCTGCCGGCGGCCGTTGTTTATGGCCGCTTGGGGCTGGCCGTCGCAATACTGGCGGTCGTCGTGATGTACCACTTCACGAACGACAAGCATAGCCTCACCTCTTACACCGAGACCGAGATTCTTCGTCTGGGCTTTGGCGTGCTGATCGGCATCGCTTTCGAGCGCATCAGCCGCGACCGTGCGAGCATCAGAGAAGCCCTTTCCAATCTCCAGCGCGAAACAAAGCTCCGCGAGGACCTGACTCACATGCTCGTTCACGACCTCCGGATGCCGCTCACCGGAATTATCACGTCGCTTCAGACGCTACAGATGGGTGTGCTCGGCGATCTTGACCCCGATCAGGCCGAGATGGTGGACTTCGCCGTATCCGACGGTCAGCGCCTGCTCGATATGGTCAACCAGATCCTTGACGTGTCGCGCCTGGAAGCTGGGGAAATGCCGCTCAAGCTGGAGGAAGTCGAACTCTGCGAGCTTGCCGATGGCGCCTGCCGGGTCGCGCAGCCGATAGCGACGGAGTCGGGCATCACGCTCAAGAACTCCTGCAACGGGCTCCGGGCCCGGCTGGACCCCGAACTGATGCGCCGCGTCCTCGTCAATCTCATCGGAAACGCGCTCAAGTTCACTCCGCGCAATGGCGAAGTGAGCGTCACTTCCGAGCCGTCGGGGGAAGGCGGAGCGCACGTCATAGTCAGGGACACAGGGTGGGGAATCCCGAAGTCCGATCTCAAACGAATCTTCGAGAAATACGCCCAGTCGAGGAGCGAGCGCAAGACCGGCCCGTCGTCGGGGCTGGGTCTCACATTCTGCCGTCTGGCGGTGGAGGCGCACGGCGGGCGGATATGGGCCGACAGCGAGGTCGGCAAAGGAACGGAGATTCACATCACCCTGCCCGCTGACGTTCCGGCCCCCGGCGGCGGCAAGAGCAACTAGCCGCGCTGCCGGGCAATCGCCCTGGCCCTTCCGGAAACGCCCTCATGCAGGATTCGCCCGCGCCAGCGCCGAAGGCATCCATGTTTGTGAGGGAGTCTGATTCGGCGGCACCATGGACAACAACACATGCCAAAGGGCGCAGGAGCTTTTCGAACAAGACTCGCCAAGGACTGAGGAGTGATCTGTAGCGGCATTGCCATCGGCCGCTTCCCAGACTGCAGATGCCAGAAGATAGCTCAGACCCCGATAACCCAGCCAACGTGTCGCTAGCTGTTCTTAACGGCGCTACAGTTTCCGCATTGAACCCCAAGCCCTGCGAAGAGCATGCGTGTGCCCTCCGCACACAGTGCAGGGCGGACCGCGGGCGATGATCACCGCGCTGTTTCTCATAGTCCTGCTGACCGCGCTCACAGCCGTCTATGTGGCGGCTGAGTTCGCTTTCGTGGGAGTACGCCAGACGCGCATCGAGGAGCTTGCGGCGAAGGGCAGCAAGCTTGCGTCCTTGGTCCGGCCGCTGGTGAGCAGCCCGGCGCGCCTTGACGCGGCCATTGCCGCCTGCCAGATCGGAATCACGCTGGCGAGCCTGGTGCTGGGCGCTTACGGGCAGGCGACGCTGGGAGTGCGGCTTGCCGGAGTTCTGGAGGTCAGGGCAGCCATGCCGCCCGCCGCCGCGCAGTCCCTTGCCGCCGCGATTATTCTGGTTGGCCTTGTGGCATTTCAGGTGGTATTCGGCGAACTCTTCCCCAAGAGCCTGGCCATGCGGTATCCCGCGATTGTGGCAATGGTGACGGTTCTTCCGCTCAGGTGGTCCATGGGCTTGTTCTCCTCGTTCATCTGGCTGCTGAATGGCAGCTCCAACTTTCTGCTTGCGCTGATGCGGGTTCCGGCCGGCTCTCGCACACACGTGCACGGCGCCGATGAGATTGACCTGCTTGTCACTGAGAGCCACGAAGGCGGCATGCTCGACGAGGCCGAACGGGAGCGCCTCCACAACGTGTTCCGGCTCGCATCGCGCCGGGTCCGGGAGGTGATGGTCCCGCGAACACGGGTTTTCGCGGTTGATGTGAGTACTCCGCCGGATGAGTTGATGGACATCGCGGCGGATTCCGCCTACACGCGCATTCCTGTGTACGAGGATAACCTGGACAACGTTCTGGGGGTCATCCATGTCAAGGATCTCCTTGCGGCTGCTCTGCCCGAGTCTGGGGCTCCGGATATCCGGCAGGTGCTTCGCGAAGTCCCCCGCGTGCTCGAGAACATCTACGTGGGGCGGCTGTTGTCGGATATGCGTGCCCGGCACATTCAGATGTCGGTGGTGGTGGACGAGTACGGCGGAACCTCCGGCATCGTAACGCTCGAAGACTTGCTCGAAGAGGTTGTCGGCGACATCCCGGATGAGTACGACAAGGGCTCTCTGCCATCCGTGACGGCTCTGCCGGACGGCGTTTTCCGCATTCCGGGACGAATGCTTATTACAGATGTCAATGAGCAGTTGGGCCTCAACCTGGAGCATCTTGAGGCTGACACGATCGGTGGCCTGTTCATGGGTCTCGTGGGCAGGATTCCGGAGCCGGGTGATACGGTGGAGGTCGAAGGCTGCTGCATGGAGGTCGAAGAGGTTGGTGGTCACACAGTGGAGACTCTGCTGCTGACCCTGCTGAACGGAGAATCCGGAGGCGCTGCCGATGGCTGAGGTGCTTGTGCCCGTTGCCGTGATCACGGCACTCATCATTCTCAACGCCATCTTCGTGGCCGCCGAGTTCGCCATTCTGGCCGCTCCTCGCGCAAGGATGGAGTCTCTTGCGCTTCGCGGGCACAAAGCGGCGGCCCTGGTCCACTACGTTCAGTCGCACCAGATGCGGCAGGATGCCTATATCGCGACGGCGCAGCTCGGCATCAGCGCCGCAAGCGTTGGGCTGGGGATGTACGGGGAACATGTGATTGCCGATTGGGTGGGCCTGCTGCTCGTTGGGCGAGGCTGGGTGCAGACGGCGGCCGCGCATGCCATCGCGGCGCCCATTGCTGTTCTTCTGCTCAGTTACCTGCACGTCGTGCTGGGAGAGATGATTCCGAAATCCCTCGCGCTGTTTCATCCGGTCAAGACGGCCATGGGGGTGAGCTACCCCATGCTCTGGATACAGGGACTCACCTATCCGGGGGTCTGGGCGCTCAATTCGCTGGGGAACCTGCTTCTCAGGCTCCTTCGAATCCCGGTGGAGTCCGAAGCGAGAAACGTCCATTCGCTTGAGGAACTGGAGATCGTCGTGGAGCAGAGCCAGCAGACGGGCGCAATCGGCGGGGAAGAGGCTGAGATCATGGTCAATCTGCTCCACTTCAGCGATCTTCAGGTTCGCAAGGTGATGGTGCCCAGAACTAGGGTTATCGGAATCGAACGCGATGCGCCATTCGAGGAAGTGCTGCGGTTGGTGATTGACTCGCGGCACACACGCTATCCGGTGTGTGATGACGGGCTGGACCACATCGTCGGAATGCTGCACGTGAAGGAGCTTCTCAAGGAGCTGCGGCGGCACTCGGATAAACCGCAGGTCGCCCGCGCGATGAGAGAGGCCGTGTTCGTGCCCGAGCAGATGCCGGTCGAAAAGCTGCTGACCGAGTTCCGGGCGCACAGGTCGCAGGTGGCGATGGTCATTGACGAGTACGGCGGTACCGCCGGAATGGTGTCTCTGGAAGATGTGCTCGAGGAGATATTCGGCGAGGTGCAGGACGAGTTCGATCAGGAGGAGCCTCCGATCCGCATGGTTGATGCCCGGCGCGCGGTGGTGGAGGGCATGGTTCGTACTGACGAGTTCGAGGATCATTTTGATCTTTCGCTGGATTGCCCCGATGTGGACACGGTCGGCGGGCTGGTGCTCACCGAGCTCGGGCGGCCGCCGCGGCTGGGGGATGTGGTCGAGTGGCAGGGCATCACCTTCACTGTAACGGAGCTGGACGGGCTCGGTGTTGGCAGGGTGGAGGCGCTGCTGCCGGAGCCAGAGCCGGAGGACGGAAGCGAAGCGGACGGCTGACGTCCGCTGAGCATTGATGAATGTGCCAGCGTTTCGGGCGCGCAACGTGTGGCCGTTTCTGCTGTATACTTGTTCTGGCGTATTCCGTGTAGCCGCGCCCTGTGGGCTGCTGGCCTAGTCTCCCGGGTCCGCGAAGCGTTCGCGTGGGACAGGGACTGTCAACTGCTATGCACCGGCTGTCGCCGGTGTCTGGAGGAGCTTTATATGGTGAACCGCGCAGTGATTCTTGCGCTCTTCGGCTGTATTGCCATCGTTTTGTGTGTGGGTCCGGCGTCCTGCCTCGACCTGTCGAGCAGCGCCGCGCCGTCGCGGAGTGGGCTTGTGCGCACCCCGGTTACCTTTGTGCAGAACGCAGGGCAGGAGTCCGAGCCCGCGTGCTTTGCCGTGCGCGGCCCCTCGGGGTCGGCTCTGTTCGGTCTCTGCAGCGTGGAGTATGCCATCGGCTCGCCGGAGGAGCGCGTTTCTGTCTCACTCGAGTTCGTCGCTCCGTCGTCATCGCTGCGGCTGGAGGGCGTGAACCGGCTGAGGGCGCGCGTGAACTACCTTGTCGGTACGGATGAGGCCGACTGGAAGAGGAATATTCCGTCGTACGCAGGGGTGTGCTACCGTGATGTGTGGCCGGGTGTGGACGTCGTCTTTCGCGGAAGCGGCGGCAACCTGAAATACGATATCCTGGCGGAGCCGGGCGCCGATGTTGAACGCATCGCCTTTCGGTTCGCCGGGGCGGATAGCGTCACCCTCGGCGCGGACGGAAGGCTCACCATCCAGACCGGGGACACAGTGTTCACTGAGTGTCTCCCGGCGGTGTATCAGCTCAAGGGCGAGGAGCGAAGCGATCTGACCGGCCGCTATACGCTGAACGGGGATATCGTGGGCTTCAATCTGGAGGGCTATGACCCATCGCTGCCACTGGTGATTGATCCGGCGAGCGATCTGAACTGGAGCGTTCTCATCTCCGGAAGCCAGTACGACAGCGGGCAGTCGGTTTTTGTGGATGATGAGGGCAACTGCTACGCGGCGGGCGACTCTGCCTCTTCGGACCTCCCGGGTTCCAGCGCGCGCCCGTACAGCGCGATGTCGGACGCATGGGTGGCAAAGTTCTCGCCGGATGCCGAGTTGATCTACCTCACGTACCTAGGCGGGGCTGACGACGACTACGCGAAGTGCGTTGTTGCGGATTCAGCCGGGAACGCGCATGTCGCTGGCTATACGGAGTCTCACGACTTTCCTTCCACACCGGGTGTGCTTGGTCCGGAGCATCACGGTGCGGGGCACATTGACGGCTTTGTCGCCAAACTCGGCCCGGAGGGCGACACGCTCGTGTACTCATCTTTTTTCGGCGGAGCTCTGCACGACTGGGTGTTGGGTCTTGCGCTGGACAGCGAGGAGCGCGCGGTGATCTGCGGTCAGACATCGTCGGTGGACCTGCCTGTCACGTCCGACGCTCTGGACGGCACGTTCAACGGCTCGTTTGACGCCTTTGTCGCGCGTCTCAACAGCGATGCCACCGCCGTACTCTACTGCACCTACTTCGGCGGGGCAGGCACCGACTGGGCCATGTGCATCAAACTGGACAGCACGGGCGGCGCGTACATCGGCGGACTCACGCAGTCAACCGACTTCCCCGTGCACGAGGCATTCATGTCGTTACCGGCGGGATCGTTCGACGGGTTTGTTACGCGTTTCAAGAGTGATCTTGCAACTATCGTGTTCAGCACCTATCTTGGCGGCTCCGGGCAGGACGCGGTGCACTCCATCGCCGTTGACGGCAGCAACTGCGCGTACGTGACGGGCACAACTGCTGGAGGCGGGTTCCCGGTTACAGCGGACGCGTTCGCTCCGGTGTTCGGCGGGGGCACATCCGACGGGTTTGTCACATGCTTCTCCCCGGCTGGTGGCGTGCGCTACTCGACCTTCGTTGGCGGGGCGGGCGCTGATGTCGGGCACGGCATTGCTGTTGACGCCCTCCAGCGCGCGTACGTTGTGGGGCAGACAGGATCGAGCGACTTCCCCGCGACCTCCGGCGCATGGTCCACGTCGCTCGGCGGCGCGGATGACGCATTTCTGGTCAGGGTGAACGCGGCAGGTTCGGACTTCGACTATGCGACATATCTGGGTGGGTTGCAGAGCGAAATGGCCAAGATGGTGGCCGTGGATGCCACGCCGAGCGCCTATGTTATCGGCCTCACAATCTCTTCGGATTTCCCTGCCACGTCCGTGCTTACCGGCGCGCAGGCGGCGGTTTACGACGTGAACGCCTTTCTGGCGCGCCTGCTCGCCCCGTGTCCTCCGGACACGACTCCGCCGTCCACGCCGGTTGTCACCGACGAGGGCATCGTCACGGCCAGCGGCGTGAGCCTTCATGCATCCTGGTCCTCAACGGACCCTGAATCGGGCATCGCGTCTTACGAGTATGCGATCGGGACCTCACCGTCCGACCCGGGCGAGGGTTATGTGGTTCCGTGGACAGCGGCCGGGCCTGCTGAAAGCTGTACGGTGGACACGCTCACTCTGGAGCCGGGCACACGATACTACTGGTATGTCCGGGCGACAAACGGCGCCGATCTTGTCAGTGATGTGGGGGTGAGCGACGGTATTACGCATGTGACCGTGGCTGCCGAGACTCCCGCTCAGGCCAAGCTCGAGCCGGACGGAGTGTTCCTTTCCGCGATGGGCACTGTGACCGCGACCTCCGCCCAACTGGACGGGCGCATCTACATCGAGGCTCCCGACCGGTCAAGCGGAATCGCCTGCGTTTCAACAGAGACGTGCGCTGTGGGGGACAGCGTGGTCGTGGCCGGAACGATGGCGACCGACGGAGGTGAGCGGGTCGTCAGCGGGGCGAGCATCCTGGCGTCGGAGGCGGCAACTCCGGTTGCGCCGCATACCATGACGCTCAGATCCGCCGCGGGTGGGGATTTCTTCCATGATGCCCAGACCGGCGCCGGGCAGAGGGGTGTCAGCATGCCCGAAGGTGCCGGGCTCAACGCCATGGGATTGCTCGTGACTGTCTCTGGATGGGTGTCACAAGTGGGCGAGGATTATATCTGGTTGCAGGACGGTTCAGTCGCCGGGAGCGGGCAATTGATCGCGAAGCGGAACCTGCCCGCCGAAGTACGCATGGGGTCGTATGTGTCTTCCGCCGGGGTGCTCAGCATGCGGCAGGTTGAGGAGGACTACCTTACCGTGCTTCTCGTGCGCCAGGCCGAGGACGTGACGCTCGTGATACCCTGATTCGGGCACGATGTTGCTGAACGGGCAGCCGTCTGCCCGTTCAGCCCCCGAGGCGGTCGAGGGTCTTCTGCAAGTCCGTCCGCCTGAGCGCTGAGACCTTGTCTTTCTGCCCTGCCGTCAGTTCTTGCATCGCCTTGTCCCAGTAACGTTCGCGAACCGCCGCGGCGCGTCTTTGCGCGGCACCGAGGTCGGGTCCGGCCTCTCCGATAGACTCCCCGGGGCTGGCCTTCTCGCTTCGCTCTGAGAGCCACTTCTCGAAGTCCTTCGTTACGGCATCAATCTCTTTCTGGATGGGGGCGATCTCCGAGCGTTCGGCATCCGACATCTTCTTCAGGCGCTGCAGCTGACTTTCGCGTAGGCCGAGCTCCTGCCGGTGATCGAGGATATACGACACGTCGGGAGTTGGCCCTTCTTCCTGTCCGGCGGCGATGCGGGCAGTGGGGGCGGCTGGCGTCGGTGCCTGCCTGTTCCGCAGCGCCTCAAACCCGAAAAGAAGGGCGATGATAATCAGCGCTGAAAGCGTTCCCATGCCGAAAGCGGGGCGGCTTCGTCTCTGATTGTCGCTGGCGGGTTCGTTCATCTGCTGCATCCTCCATCGGCCTGGGTATTTACTCTTTCGAGCCTGCAACCGGCGGTTTGGTTCCACGGGTCACCCGGCGGGCACCAATTGCGGGGGAAGGCTCGTCTAATACAGTGGAGGCCGTCGCTCGTAACAGGGAGACGGGGGCGTGAGAGTATGAGCGTACTGAACCCGAAATCCACGAAGACCGATGCCGCCGCCCGCACTCCGACCGTGCGGCTGCGGGGGCCGTTTGACAGGTGGGGTGCGGTAAAGCTCCGCTTCAGGCTTCTTCTGCTCCTGAGGCGGGGGTGCAAAGAGGTGACGCTCGATCTCAGGCGCGTGCCCTATATTGACAGCGATGGAGTTAAGACCCTGAGAGCGCTTCAGGATGATTACAGCGACGTCTCCTTCGAGCTATCCAATGTCAACCGCAGCGTTCAGCGCACTCTGCAGCTTGCCATGCTGGACTGTCTCCTCAAGGCAGGCTGAGGCTGCGCGCCGCTTCAGGCAGTGTCTCGGACGCCAGCCGCCAGCCTGGCCGCCTCGATTGTGTTCTCCATCAGCATGGCGATGGTCATCGGCCCGACGCCTCCGGGCACGGGGGTGATCCACGCCGCCCGCTCGCTTGCCGCCGCGAAGTCCACGTCGCCCACGTCGTGTTCCTTGCCCCCAACGCGGTTGTAGCCCGCGTCAACTACGCACGCTCCCGGCTTCACCCAGCCGCCCTTCACGAACTCCGCCTTGCCGATGGCGGCGACCAGAATGTCGGCTGACCGGCAGATCTCATCCAGATTCTGCGTGCGGCTGTGGCAGATCGTCACTGTCGCATGGCGCTCGATCAGCAGCAACGCTGCCGGTTTTCCGAGAATGATGCTTCGCCCGATGACAACCGCCGTCTTCCCCTTCAGTGGCACCCCGTACCGGTCGAGAAGCCGGACGATCCCTTTCGGTGTGCAGGGCCGGAACCCGCGAATCCCCGTAAGCAGCCGCCCGAGGCTCTCGCTGGAGATTCCGTCCACATCCTTTGCCGGATGTACGGCGTCCAGAATCTCCTGCTCGTTCAGATGCGCCGGAACCGGATGCTGAACCAGAACGCCGTGGACATGTATATTGTTGTTAAGGTTTGCGACTAAATCCAGAACTTGCGTTTGCGAGGCGTCTGGCGGAAGCGCGTGAATCTCCGAGCCCATCCCCGCTGCGGCGCACGCTTTCTGCTTCATGCGAACGTACGTCACCGATGCCGGATCCTCGCCAACCAGAATCACGTCCAGCCTGGGGCGTACCCCTGTCTCCCGTTCGAGGTGCTGGCACTGAGCGGCGATCTCCGCCCTTATCTCCCGCGCTGTCGCTGATCCATCAAGCAGTGTCGCCATCGTCCGCTTCTGCCTGCTCTTCTGATGTGCGCGCTTTCGCCGCCCTGTCAAGCACGCCGTTGATGAACTTCGCCGACTCAGCCGTGCCGTACAGCTTTGCGAGCTCAACCGACTCGTCAATCACCACCGCCACCGGCGTCTGTCTGCGATACTCCAGTTCGTAAAGCCCCAGGCGCAGAATGTTGCGGTCAACGCTCGGCTGCCGTTCGCTCGGCCAGTCCGGCGCCAGCGCCGTTGCCGTGGCATCGAACTCGGCGGCATGCGCCCACGTTTCGCCCGCAAACTCGATGCCCAGACTCAGTGCCTCCGGGTTCACCTGCGCGTGCTCCGACGCGGCCCGCTCGGCGTCCTCGAAACTCAGCCGCGCAACGTCCATCTGGAAGAGAAGGTTGAGCGCAAGCTCTCGCGCTGCGCGCATTATCTGCTTGCGGGACGATGTCATGCTGCTTCGCGCCCGGCGTCCGCCAGCTTGCGAGTCACGAAGGCCGTGTTGAACTCGCCCTTCTGGTAGTTCGGGTCCAGAAGAATCCGGGAATGAAGAGCGGCGTTGGTTTTCAGGCCCTCGATGCGCATCTCCGCGAGGCAGCGCAGCATGCGCGCGATTGCTTCCTGCCGGTCCTTCCCCCACACAATCAGCTTGCCCAGCAGCGGGTCGTAGTAAGGCGGCACCGTATAGCCCTGATACATGTGCGAGTCAACGCGCACTCCCGGACCGCCCGGCCACGCGAGCCGGTTGATCTTGCCAACTGATGGCTGGAACGCGCGCTCGGGGTCTTCCGCTGTGATCCGGCACTCGATAGCATGCCCGTGGATGCTGATGTCGCGCTGAGTGCAGGGCAGCTTTTCGCCGGCCGCAATCGCAAGCTGGAGCTTCACCAGGTCCAAGCCGGTCACAGCCTCCGTGACCGGATGCTCCACCTGAATACGCGTGTTCATCTCCATGAAGTAGAACTTCTTGTCCGCGTCCACCAGAAACTCGACCGTGCCCGCGCTGCAGTACCCGACGGCTCTGGCAGCGCGTACGGCGGCGGCCCCCATCTTCTTGCGCGTGTCGGCATCGAGGATGGGGCAGGGGGCCTCCTCGATCATCTTCTGCCGCCTGCTGTTCTGAATCGAGCATTCCCTTTCGCCCAGGTGCACGTAGTGCCCGTGTTTGTCGCCCAGAATCTGAACTTCCACGTGCCGGGCGTTCTCGATCAGCTTTTCGACGTACACGTCCGCAATCCCGAAAGACGCCTCCGCTTCGGCCATGGCGGTCTTCAGAGCCGTCAGCAGGTCATCTGGCCGGTCCACGCGCCGGATTCCGCGCCCTCCGCCTCCTGCGGACGCCTTGATCAGCACGGGATAGCCGATCTTCTGGGCTGTGCGCAGCGCGTCCTGGTCGTTGGCGATTATGCCCTTCGCCCCGGGAATCACCGGCACCCGGGCGGCTGTCACAATCTCTCGCGCCTTGGCCTTGTCGCCCATCTTCTCGATGGCGGTGGCCGGAGGCCCTATAAACTGGATGTTGCACGACTCGCAGGCCTCGGTGAAGCTCGGAGACTCGGAAAAGTAGCCGTAGCCCGGATGCACGGCATCGGCGCCGGTGATGATGGCGGCGCTGATGATGTTGGGCATGTGCAGGTAGCTGTCTTTGCTGGCAGGAGGGCCAATGCAGACAGACTCGTCCGCCATCTGAACGTGCAGGCTGTCGGCGTCCGCGGTGGAATAGACGGCGACCGTGGCGATCTTCATCTCCTTGCAGGCGCGGATGATGCGCACGGCTATCTCGCCGCGGTTGGCGATGAGCACTTTCTTAACTGGCGGCATGACCCTCGCTCCCCTTCTTTGTCGTGATCGTGACAAGTACCTGTCCGAACTCGACTGGAGACCCGTCTTCCGCCAGAATCTCACGCACTGCTCCCGCCTCGGGGCTGATGACCTCGTTGCTCTGCTTCATGGATTCGATGACGCCAATGGCCTGTCCGGGCTTCAGATGCGCACCGGCTTCCAGGGCGTCGTGCGGATGGAATATCCCGACCATCCCCGCGCTGACACTGGTCAGGTTGTCCGCCGGCGCTTCGGTCTCCTGGCAGGTGGACTCAACGCCCGGAGAGTCCGTCGACGCTTCCGCATCGTGCCCATCCGTGCAGTGTCCCCGCTGGATTCTCACCTGAAGCTCTCCCGTCGCGACCGTCAGCTCCTCGGCCTCCGACCCCTGCAGCATCCGAACGAGTCTCTCGATAAGAACGATGTCCAAGACCTAGACCTGTACCTTGAAGATCAGATACTCCACGAGCCGGAGCAGCCACGTGAGCACCAGAATGGTCAGGAATGCCATGAGGGCAACAAACACGATGCCGCTGTCCACAGCCTCCGTTAGGCCGGCTGGCAGAGAGTGCTGCGCTGCCCCTCCGGCGGCCTTGCCGGCCGTGAAGGAGAACTGTGCCATCAGCGCGTCCAGCTTCTTGAGAGAGACATCCACGCCAGCCTTCAGCCAGCCCGCGCTGAACCACATCAGCGCTCCCGTGAGCACGAACACCGTGGGGACGAGTATCTTGTACTTGAACCGCTGATGCTCGGCGTATATGGGGCACACCCGGCAGCGCTGACGCTTCTCGGCGGGCGACAGGTTGCGGCGTCTCGGGCCGTTGTCCAGGGACTTCCGGACGTTCTGATACACGCCCTGGCTGCCCTCTTTGAGCGCGGCGGCGCGCAGGGCAATCTGCTCTTCGCAGAAGCATCCTTCCTTGCGCCGCCAGCAGGGGGTGTTCTCGGTGAAGCGCGGGCATAGCTCGCGCACGGCGGGACGGCAGTAGTGCGTCTGCCAGCAGTGCATCGGGGGGCCGGGCAACTTCTCGAGCACGATCGCGTCCGAGGACACCGCCACCGTCTTTGACCTGCGCCTGCCCGTCCAGACTTCTCTCATACGGAACGACGCGTCGTACAGAATCGTAAGGGCGGCGGGCACAAGGCAGATCAGGCCAGCCCTCACTCCGGCGGCCGCGGTGGCACGGGCGAACGCGGGATCACTCACCGGGGAGATAATCCCCGGGGTGGATGGTATCCCGAAATAGACCAGCGCTCCCACTATTGCGAGCGCGTATCCAGCAGCCTGCTCAGCCTTGTAGAGATAGGCGATGGCGGTGGCCACAAGGCCCATCCCCCACATCAGCAGGCGGAGCGCAAGCAGGTAGTTCCCGTAGAAGCGGGCTCTGTCTGGCTCTGATATCGCTGCTCCCGCTCCTGGGCCGGAGAAACGCCCGTAGGCCAGATAGAGCACCGCTAGAATCAGAACAAGGGCGCCGAGCCTCAACGCCCACTCGCAGATGACCGTCAGCACGAGATCCAGCGCGTTCCGGTCTATCGCCGCGCTGCCTGCCTTGCTTCCTCTGTTTCCGGTATCGCCGGGCTGTGTCGCCATTTTGCTCCGAATCCGATGGGATGCTAGCGGACGCGCTCCAGGTAGCTGTCCGAGCGGATGTCCACCTTGATCTTGTCGCCGATATTGATGAAGAAGGGTACCTGCACCACTGCGCCGGTCTCGAGCGTGGCTGGCTTCGATCCGCCGGACGCCGTATCTCCGCGCACGCCAGGGTCGGTCTCGGTCACTTCCAGCTCGACGAAGAACGGCATGTCAACGCCGATGATAGCGCCATCGTGCGAGACCGCCGAAACCTCGCTGTTTTCCTTCAGGTATTTGACCTGATCGCCGATTAGCGAGCCGGGCACGGTAACCTGATCGAACGTTTCCATGTCCATCAAGACGTATTCGCCGCCCTGGTCATAGAGGTACTGCATCGGTTTCTTCTCGACGATGGCCTGTTCCATGCGCTCTCCCGCGCGGAACGTCTTGTCCACGGTCGCCCCCGTGCGCAGGTTTTTGAGCTTGGTTCTGACGAATGCGCCGCCCTTGCCGGGCTTAACGTGTTGGAACTCGACAATCGTGAAGATGTCGTTGTCCTGAATGATGTGCAGGCCGTTTCTGAAATCGCTGGTGTCGATCAAGCGCGAAGAACCTCCGGGAATGCTGAGTATGGTGTGCCGCCAGACGCGCGGGACCGCGCATCCGATGGGCCGAATGACGGCTGATTATACCACGCTCACAAAAGGCGGGGCAAACGCGCTCCGCTCGATCAGGGCGGTCTGTCAAGCGTTCGCAGCCTCATTGTGATAAAATGAAGCGGTTTTTCTTCATTGGTTTGGCGTCTGCCTGCCCGTTCCCGGCTCAGTTCGGTTTTGCACTACAGGCCATGGGTAACAGTGTCTGGCTCCCAGCTGTGGGGGGATCGGTGCTGACGGTTGCCAGAACCGGCTGCAAGTGAGCGAAAGTCAGTGCCGGGAGCGGATCGTTTTGCCGCTCCCAGCTTCTTCTGGAGGGGATACCCGATGACAGTACACCGTCGCGCATTCATAGCACTGGCCGGCCCCGGCTTTCTTGGCGCCTTGCTGCTCGTGGCCGCTTCCTGGCAATGCGCCGCCGCGGCAGTGGAGACGAACAGCGCCGCGGAAAGCAAGCCGGCACAGCATGGCCAGCCGCCGGCTTTGGCGGAGAGCAGCCGCGCCGCCAGCGAGCCAACAATCACCTTCTCGGGGCTTCAGTGGAGGGTCAAGACCAGTGTCCAGCCCGTCGGCCCTGGACCAAACTACTTCTCCGACAGTGCCAGAAGTGTATGGGTTGACTCCCTTGGGCGTCTTCACCTGCGCATCAGGCGCGAAGAGGGCCGCTGGCTATGCTCGGAGGTCGTTTCGGTAAAGAGCTTCGGGTATGGTACCTACACCTTCGTTCTCGATAGCCCGGTCAGCGATCTCGATCCCCGCGTAGTGCTCGGGCTTTTCACCTGGTCCGACGAACCCGCCTTTGCTCACCGGGAGATTGATATCGAGGTCTCACGCTGGGGAGAGGCATCCAGTCCCTTAAACGCGCAGTTCGTGGTGCAGCCGTGGAATGCAGCAGGTCACAGGCACCGCTTTGCTCTGCCATCGTCGCCTGCCTCGTCGCATTCATTCACCTGGCAGCCCGCCAGGGTTGCCTTCGAGAGCAAAGCCGGATCCGCGGCAAGTGTCAGGAAATGGAGCTTCACACAAAGCGGGGTACCCGAGGCGGGCGGCGAGAAAGCCCACATCAACCTCTGGCTTATGGGAGGACAGGAACCTGAGAGGGAGCAGGAGGTAATAATCCGCTCGTTCAAGTTCCGCCCTCTGGGCCGCTAATCGCCAACGGCAGGGGAGAGGGTGGGGGCCGCGCCTGACTGCATGCCTGCGCCGCCTGCCCCGCCGCCACGTAGCCTAGCCCCTTGTGGGCGTCGCATGGCCAAAGCTGTATGCGGCGGGAATGTCAGCCCACACACGGCCCCCGCGAGCGATTCGGATTCGGAGTTCTCTGGAACGAACGGGCCGAACCACGACGGCAGCGGCGTTCTTAAAAGGCCATCATCTCCGCCTCCGTGGCCGCACTCCTGCCAGCCCGGCGAGACCTGCAGCAAGCGCAGCGAGCGACGACGGCTCGGGCACCAGAACCCACATCATCGCCTCGTTGCGCGGGTAGTGCGTCCCGTCAGGGAGGTAGTAGTTCTCGTTGTAGGCGTAGCCAACGACCCGGATCGTCCCGAACTCGTCAATGTCAACGGCGCGAGCCCACGTCTCGGTGTAGTCGTCTGGGAGCAGACCGCCGAGGAAGAATGCACTCTCTGGGGTTCCGAACCAGATCGTGGCGCCCCCCGTGCCGTCCACGAAACCCGCCTGCCCCACCTGGACGTTGCCATCCATGCCATAGATGGCCCCGCTAATGGTCGGCCCGCCCGGAGCGTTGAGGTCGA